>NZ_JAFBCE010000001.1:2400000-3031132 GCF_016907555.1 Microbacterium laevaniformans | reverse complement strand
CGCTGGCGCTGGCGGCGGTGGGGGTGACACGGATGACCCACCGCCGAACGCTCCGCGACCTGCAGCCGAGTCTCATCGGGTAGGGCGCGGCGCGGACTCCGCCCGCCCTCCCGCGCCACGTTCCGTATTCAGTCCGCGAGAGCACGGCGACCAGCCCCACCCGCGGGATTCCGGGTCGGCCGGCCGAGCGTGAGCCGGCAGAGACTGAAGACGGAACACGGAGAGGCGGAGAGGCGGGGGCAGGCAGGCGCATCCGCGCGTCACCCCCACCGGCGCCGACCCGCAGGCCTCTACGATCGGAAGGGACCCGGAGGAGACTCAATGGCGACCAGCGCTCGGCAGTTCGACGACGAGCGATCATCCGCCACTTTCGGCGACTCGCGGCGGAATCGCCGTCCGCGACACGACGAGGGGGCGGGGCGGGCATGACCGACGTCGAGGTGGTGGGATCGGGCCCCAACGCCCTGGCCGCCGCGGTCACGCTCGCGCGGGCGGGCCTGTCGGTGCGCGTCTTCGAACGGATGGCACAGCTCGGCGGCGGAGCCCGCACCACCGAGACGGTGGCACCCGGGTTCCGCCACGACACCTGCTCAGCCGTGCATCCGCTCGCGCTCGCCTCGCCCTTCTTCCGCGCATTCGGGCTCGCGCGGCGCGTGGAGTTCGTCACGCCGGAGATCTCGTTCGCGCATCCTTTGAGCCCCGCCGACGGCGGCTCCGGCATCGCGTACCGCGACCTGGAGCGCACCGTCGACGGCCTCGGCCGCGACGGTGCCGCCTACCGACGGTTGATCGCCCCTCTCGCCAGCCGCGCGCGGGAGGTCGCCCGGTTCACGGGGTCCCCGCTGCTGCGCGTGCCGCCGCATCCGCTCGTCACCGCCCGTTTCGGTGTGCGCGCGCTCGTCCAGGGCAGCGCCGCGTGGGATGCGCCCTTCACCGGCGCCGTCGCACCGGCCATGATCACCGGTGTCGCCGCCCATGCGATCGCGCCGCAGCCGAGCCTGGTCGCCGCGGCCGCCGGGCTCGCCCTGCAGACGCACGCGCACGCGGCCGGATGGCCGATCCCCATCGGCGGCTCGCAGGCGATCTCGGACGCTCTCGCCGACGACCTTCGCGCACACGGCGGCGAGATCGTTCTCGACCATGAGATCACCTCGCTCGACGAGCTGAGCGCCAGAGCGGTGGTGCTCGATGTCACGCCCCGCGCACTCGTGCGACTGGCGGGAGAGCGGATGCCGGGACCCTATCGGCGACGCCTGGAGCGATTCCGCTACGGCAGCGGCTCCGCGAAAGTGCAGTTCGTGCTGTCGGGGCCGGTCCCCTGGGCCGACGAACGGATCGCCGGAGCCGGCACCGTGCACATCGGCGGCACGCGTGCCCGGATCGCCGCGGCCGAGCGCGACGTGCTCGCCGGGCGACACGCGGCATCCCCCTATGTGCTCGTCTCGCAGCCGTCGGTCTTCGACTCCACCCGCGCACCCGAAGGCCACCACGCCCTCTGGGCGTACACGCACGTGCCGGCCGGTTCGACGGTGGACCAGACCGAGGCCGTGATCCGGGCAATCGAGAACGTCGCACCCGGGTTTCGCGATGTGATCATCGCGTCGCACAGTACGACCGCCGCGCAGCTCGAAGCCGACAACCCGAACTACATCGGCGGCGACATCGCGGCCGGCGCCGCGACACTGCGTCAGCTGCTCGCGCGCCCCGTCCTCAGCACCGAGCCGTGGCGTACGCCTCTGCCGGGCGTCTACCTCTGTGGGGCCGCGACGAGTCCCGGTCCGGGGGTCCACGGGCAGTCGGGATGGTTCGCGGCACGCAGCGTGTTACGGCACGAGTTCGGGATGGCGCACACGCCCTCGCTCGCGCCCTGAGATCCCTGCTCCGACCGCGTCAGCGCGTCGGCATCACCTTCTCGAAGCGGAAGCCCCGGTCCTCACCGTCGAAGCTCTCCGCCGACCCCTCCGGAGGGGTCGGACCGCCGGGCGGCTCCGGGTGAGGATGCCCCTCGTGGAAGAACTCCACCGCGTGAAAGCCGCAGACGTTGATGTAGAAGTGGATGTTGCGCACTTCGAAGTGTGGGGTGAAGGTCTCCCAGACCCTCGTGTCGGGATAGTGCTCCTCGATCGCCCGCCACGCCCGCCGACCGAGTCCCTTGCCCTCGCGGCCGGCATCGATGAAGAACGGCTCCAGCGACCGGCGGCCCGCCTCGCGGCCCGGAACGACGACGGCCCCTCCGACGCGTTCGCCATTCTCGAGCAGGTGCAGCACCTCGGCATCGGGAGCATCGAACGACTCTGCGAGCTCACGATCGCCGAGGGGAGGGATGCCGGGGCCGGACCTGTGACCCCCCAGTTGACGGTCCGGTCCCCGACTCGTCCAGTGTGGCGGCGATGCCGGACGTGTGCGCCGTTGTCCACAAGCGTCGCCGGCAGCGCCCGCGCATCCGCCGATGGGGAGGAGTTCTCGCGCTCAGCCGCCCGCGGCGGGGGGCGTGCGACGGGCCTCGTCGAGCTCGTCGACGTACAGCGAGCGTTCGTCGATCGTGCCGTTGCGATAGGCCTGGCGTCCGACCATGTGCGCCGACAGCGGCGCGGTGGCCAGCTGCATCATCACCACGGGGACGAGGAAGGCGACCACCGGCCAGCTCCGCAGCGACAGCGCGATCGCGAGGCAGATGAGAATGAGCCCGAGCACCTGCGGCTTCGTCGCGGCATGCAGCCGCGTCGGCACATCGCGAAAGCGCAGCAGCCCGATCGCCGCCGTGACGCACAGCAAACCGCCGATGAGCACGAGCACGAGGGCCGCGATGTCGAGGAGATCGTTCATCGGTCGGTGTTGTCCCTTCGTGCGACGAAGCGCGCCACCGCGATGGAGCCGAAGACACCGACGGCGGCGATGATGAGCAGCGCCGGCAGCGACCGGGTGTGGTGGTTGATCACCATGTCCGCGCCCAGGGCGCACATGACGAGCGTCAGCAGCACGTCCGATGCCACGGCGCGGTCGAGGATCGACGGCCCCACGATGATGCGCCACAGCGTGAGAAGCCCCGCCGCCGCGAAGACGACGTAGATGGCGATGATGAGAACGGTCATCGAGGTGCGCCGCCTTCCCGCGGCGAGCGCGCACCGATCTGCTGAATGGCCCGCAGCTGGGCGCGCGATCCCACCGCGCGCACGATGCGCGCCTCCCAGCCCTGCACGGCGCGGCGCTGCTTCTCCACATCCTCGGCGGAGGAGACGCCGATGACGTGCAGGAAGAGAATGCGCCGGTCACGGTCGACGTCGACGATCAGCGAGCCCGGGATGAGTGACGCCGTCACGCCGACGTGGGCCATGATCAGGTCGTCGTCGGTGCGCAGCGGCACCGCGATCACCGCGGTGCCCGGATAGCGTCGCGGATTGAGGGTCTGCCACGCGACGAGCAAGGATCCACGGATCAGAGCGAGGAAGAACATCACCACGAAGACGAGGCCGTACCAGAAGTTCACCCGTCCCGACAGCTCGACCGCCGGCAGTCGGAACACGCGGGTGACCACGAGCGCCACGACGACGCCGGTCACGGCGGCGAGCACCGTGAACTGACCCCACAGCAGCATCCACAGGGCGACCAGCCACACGAAGAAGGGAAGCTGGCGCCAGACGGCAGCCGCCACCGACGACGTCGGACTCATGATCCGCCCCCGTCGTCGAGCTGCACCAGCGTCACGGGCGTGAGCAGCGCGTCGCCGATGCTCGCGCACAGCGCGTAGAGGGGACCGGCGAAGACCGTGAGGGCGACCGTAACCGCGACCATCCCCGCCGTCGTCGCGGTCATGATGCGCGGAATGACGCGGCGCGCGCCCTCGTCGTCGGCTGCCGGGGCGTCACCGAGGTACGAGATGCGCTCGACGACGCCGGTCTCCTCCGAATGGTCGTCGTCCTCGCGCCAGAAGGCGAGGTTCCACGCGCGCATGAGGGTGTAGAGGGTCAACAGCGACGTGACGATGCCGCCGACGATCAGGAGGTACATGAGTGGCGTGCCGACCTCGGCCGCCGCGTCGAACAGCGCGAGCTTGCCGATGAATCCCGAGAACGGCGGCAGCCCGCCGAGGTTGATCGCCGGGATGAAGAACAGCACCGCGAGCAGGGGTGCAGCGCGCATCAGCCCCTTGACCTTGAGGATCGATGTCGAGCCGGCACGACGCTCGACGAGCCCGACCGCGAGGAAGAGCGTGGTCTGCACGATGATGTGGTGGACCATGTAATAGGTGGTCGCGCCGAGGGCGAGAGGCGTCGCGATCGCGAGCCCGAACACGAGGTAGCCGACGTGGCTGACGAGTGTGAACGACAGGATGCGCTTGAGCTCGGCTTGGGCCAGCGCGCCGAGGACGCCGACGATCATGGTCGCCAGCGCGACGATCAGCAGCAGCGTGTTGACGTCGTTGTCCCGAAAGATCTGCGTCTCGGTGCGGATCATCGCGTAGACGCCGACCTTCGTCAGCAGGCCTGCGAAGACCGCGGTGACGGGTGCCGGCGCGGTCGGGTACGAGTCGGGCAGCCAGAACGACAGCGGGAACACCGCCGCCTTGATGCTGAAGGCGAGCAGGAGCATCAGATGCAGGACGAGCTGCGTCGAATCGGGAAGCTCTGTCATCCTCTCGGCCAGCTGCGCGATGTTCACGGTGCCCAGGGCACCGTAGATGGCAGCGATGGCGGCGAGGAAGAGGATCGAGGAGACGAGCGAGACGACGATGTAGACGACCCCGGCGCGGATACGCGACTCCGTGGAACCGAGGGTGATGAGCACGTACGAGGCGACCAGCAGGATCTCGAAGCCGACGTACAGGTTGAAGAGGTCGCCCGCGATGAACGCGTTGAAGATGCCCGCCGACAGGATGAGATACGAGGGGTGGAAGATCGTCACGGGGGTGTCGTCGTCGCCGTCGGCGGCGCCCTGCCCGACGGAGAAGAGCAGAACGGCAAGCAGCACGATGCTGGAGATCACGACGAGCAGCGCCGCGAGACGATCGACGTACAGCACGATCCCGAACGGAATCGGCCAGCCGCCCACCGACACGGCGATCGCCTGCCCCGACGAGTCGACGGTGTACAGGAGCACGGCGGCGATCGCCAGCACGAGGGTGAGCGTGACGACCGACACACCGACCTGAACGCGGCGCTGGCGACCGAAGACGAGCGCGATGCCGGCGCCGAGCAACGGCAGGGCGACGAGAAGGGGAACCAGAGCGCTCATCGCGCATCACCGCCCTCTCGGCCGTCTCGACCCGGACGGTCGACGGGGGCGTCGTCGCGGATGCCGTCGAGATCGCGATGGTGCAGCACCGTGATCGGGGCGGTCTCGGTGCCGATGAAGTCGGTCGTCGCGTCCTCGTCCTCGTCTTCAATGGACGTCTCGTCGTCCATCTCGTCCTCTTCGACGGCACCGCGATCACGCACGGCGATGTCTTCCTCGTCGTCGACCACCGTGTCGGCCCGGCCGAGCTGCCACGAGCGGTAGATGAGCGCGAGCAGGAAGGCCGAGACGGCGAAGGTGATGACGATCGCCGTCAACGTCAGCGCCTGCGGCAGCGGGTCACTCATCTCGTCGACGCCGCCCGCACCGAAGAACGGGGCGATGCCGGGGCGGCCCATGACGACGAGCAGGAACAGGTTGGTGGCGTTGCCCAGCAGCAGGAAGCCGATGAGCACGCGGGTGAGGCTACGCTCGAGCATGGCGTAGACGCCGCACGCGAAGAGGGCGGCCATGATGACGATGAGAACGGCCGAGACGGTCACGAGACCATCACCCCCCTCTCGCGAAGCTCCTGAGTCTGCCGGTCGACCTCGCCACCGAGCGAACGCAGCACGTCGAGCACGAGACCGATCACGACGAGGTAGACACCGATGTCGAAGAGCGTCGACGTCACGAACTCGATGTGACCGACCACCGGGATCTCCGCCTCCCAGAGCACGCTCTTCAGGGGCGGCAGGCCGAACAGCAGCGGCACCACCGCGGAGGCCACGGCGAGCGCCATCCCCGCACCGAGAAGGCGCCCGGCATCCGTGGGGGCGGCCGCCCCGAGCTCGTACCGACCACCGGCGACGTAGCGCATGACCAGCGCCATACCGGCGACCAGGCCACCCGCAAAGCCGCCGCCGGGAAGGTTGTGACCGGCGAAGAGCAGGTAGATCGACACGACGATGATCGTGTGGAAGAGGATCCGAACGATGACTTCGAGCAAGAGCGACCGATTCTCCGGGCGAACCTTCTGTCCACCCACGAGCCATGTCTGACGCGTGCTGTCGGGATCGCTTCCGCGGGGACGCGGCCCCTCCGCGGTCTCGATGAGGGGCCGCCGCGTGCGGGTGACCCCCGTCGGCAGCGCCGAGATCGATCGCGAGATGAGATCGGAGCGGTGGGTGACGAAAACCAGCGAGGCCACCCCAGTCGCGGCGAGGATCAGGACCGACAGCTCTCCCATCGTGTCCCAGCCGCGCAGGTCGACGAGGGCGACGTTCACGACGTTCTTGCCGTGCCCGAGCTGGTAGGCGAGGTCGGGGAAGCGATCGGAGATCGGCGTCGCGACGCGCGCACCGGTCGCGACCATCGCGACCATCGCCATCGTCGCGCCGACCGCAATGGCGAGGATCGCCCGGAGGATCGGCTTGACGGAGGCGTTGTGCTCCCCCAGGCGCGCGGGGATCCGACGCAGCACCAGAGCGAACGCCACGAGGGTGACGGTCTCGACGAGGATCTGCGTCAGGGCGAGGTCGGGCGCCCCGCTCGTCGCGAACAGGGCGATCATGCCGAGTCCCGTCGCCGAGACCAGCACGACGCCGGTGTAGCGCTTTCGGGCCCGCACCGCGAAGATCCCCGCGATGATCATGATCGGAGCGACCACCAGCTGCATGGGCGTCTGCCAGGCGTCGAGCGAGATCTGCCAGTCGCGGCCCGCGAACAGCGCCGTGCCCTCGGCCGCCACGAAGACGACGAAGATCGTGCCGACGTACAGCGGAAGCGAACCCCGCTGGGTGAAGGTCGTGGTCCACACGGCGATGCGCGCGATCATGCGCAGCACCAGGTTGTAGACGTCGGCGGCCGTGAACGGCATCAGGCGACGCGGCATACGCCCCGTGCGCTGTGCGATCGTGAATACCAGCGCGCCCAGGGCGATGCTGCCCAGCGACAGGAACAGGGCCGGCTCCCATCCGTGCCAGAGCGCCAGGTGGTACGGATATCCGCCGGCGGTGGGGAGCGTGTCGGCGTAGCCGGAGAAGGCGTGATCGAGCAGCGGTGCCGTGAAGCCGGCGGCGAGAGTCAGGACGGCCAACAGGATCGGCGCCGCGAGGAAGCCCAGCGGCGGATCGGGCCATTGCGTGGCAGGGCGGGCCGCGCCGTCGGCATCCTTCTTCGTCCAGAAGGCGCCCCACACGAAACGCAGACCGTACGCGGTCGTGAGGATCGAGCCGAGAAGGATGCCGAGCAGAGGGATGAGCGCATCAGGGCGCGTGCCGCCTTCGAGCAGCGAGCTGAGCACCGCCTCTTTCGCAACGAAACCGACGGTGGGGGCGAATCCCACCATCGATGCGACAGCGATGATCGAGACCACCGCGAGCGTGGGTGCCTGGCGCCCCACGCCGGACAGTTCACCGATGTCACGGGTCGACAGCTGACGGTCGATGACGCCGACCACGAGGAAGAGCGCCGATTTGAAGAGCGCGTGGCCGATCAGCAGCGCGAGGCCCGCGAGCGCGGAGTTACGCTCTCCGTAGCCCAGCACGACCGTCAGCATGCCGAGCTGGCTCACCGTGCCGAACGCGAGGATGCGCTTGAGATCGGATTCGCGCAACGCCTGGAAGCCGCCCAGCAGCATCGTGAAGATTCCCAGACCGATGACGATCGGTCGCCACAGCTCGTTCTCGGCGAACGCCGGCGCGAGCCGGGCGATCAGATAGATGCCGGCCTTGACCATCGCGGCCGCATGCAGATACGCGCTCACGGGCGTGGGCGCGGCCATCGCACCGGGGAGCCAGAAGTGGAAGGGGAAGATGGCCGACTTGCTGAGCGCACCGACCAGCAGCAGAACGATCGCGGTGGCGAGCAGTCCGTCACTTCCCGGCCGCAGGGCCGCCGCACCGCTCACGATCGCGGTGATGCTGTTCGTGCCGTAGATCACCGAGAGCATGACCGCGCCGACGAACATCACGAGTCCGCCGAGCGTCGTGACGAGCAGCGCCTGGAGGGCGGCTCGTCGGCTCGCGCCGCGCGCGTGGTAGAAGCCGATGAGCAGGTAGGACAGGATGCTGGTGATCTCCCAGAACATCACGAGCACGATGATGTCGTCCGTCAGGACGAGTCCGTACATCGCCCCCGCGAACCCGAGGAGCACCGCGGCGAACAGGCCGACGCCCTGCGTCTTGCCGTCGAAGTACCAGCGGCAATACAGCAGGACGAGCGCTCCCACCCCGGTGACGATGAGCGTGAGGACCCAGCTGAGGGTGTCCATGCGCATCGAGAGATCGATGCCGAGTTGGGGAATCCAACGAAGGGACTCGGCCGGCACCCGACCGGCGACGACCTCGGGCGTGGCGATGGCGGCGTGGACGAAGGCCACGACCGGCAGCAGCGCTGCGACGAAGAATGCTCGCGAGCCGATGCGCCCGACCAGCCACGGCAGCGCCAGCGGAATCACCGCGAACGCAGCCAGGAGCACGAGCAATCTGGCCTCCTGACGGGTCGCGGGGGTCGGAAGGCCAGTCTACCGGGCGCCCGGTGTCACCCGGCGCGCGAGGTCGTATTACCGATGCGGAATGTGGAAGTGAGGTCGACCGACTCCGGTTCACGCCCGTCGAGCATCGCAGCGATCGCGGCGCCTGCCGCCCGGCCCTTGGCCGTCGCGGGCTGGACGAGCGTGGTCAGCTCGTAGGGGGCGAGCCCGTCGACGGGAACGCCGTCGAACCCGGTGACGCTGACGTCCTGGGGCACGCGCAGACCGGCATCCTCGGCGGCGCGGATGACACCGGCGGCCAGAAGGTCGCTCTGCGAGATGACGGCGGTGGGCCGGGTGCGCGGGTCGGCGAACAGCACGCGGCCCGCGGCGAATCCGTCGTCGATGGAGCTGCCCGCGCACGCGAAGGCCGGCGCGTCGGGGAAGACGTCACGAGCTCCCTGAAGGCGATCGCGCGTCACGTCGACCGCGATCTCGGCATCCGGCGCGATCCACCCGACCGTGCCGGCGGCGTCCTGCCACAGCGTGACGATCGCGACGCGGGTGTGGCCGAGATCGCGGACGTGCTGCGCCGCCCGCCGCTGCGCGTCACGGTTGTCCAGAGCGATGCGGGGAATGCCCTCGCCGGCGTCTCCTTCGACCACCACGACGGGGATGCCGCGGGCCTGGACGATCGGCAGCGACGCGCGGAGCGACCCATCGCAGCCGATGAGCACCGCGGCGTCGATGGACGCCGTCGTCAGGGTGGGGGCGTTCTCGATGTCGAGCTCGGCGTCGCGGCGAAGGAGGAGGAGGCCCGCACCGAGGGGGGCGACGGCTTCGGCGAGCCCGTCCATCAGGAGACGCTGGACGGGGTCGACGAACATGAAGTTCAAGGATGAACCGACGACGACGGCGACGATGCCGCTGCGGCCCAGACGCAGCGAGGCGGCGCGGGGGTCGGGCCCGGTGTAGCCGAGGGAGTCGGCGGCCTCGATGACCCGCAGTCGCGTGGTGTCCGAGACCGGGGTCTTGCCGCTGAAGACGACGGACGCCGTCGACGGCGAGACGCCCGCGACGCGGGCGACGTCGGCGATGGTGGCCCGGCGGTTCGTCACTCCCCGATGCTAACCCGCGTCGAATCGTTTCGGGCCGGGGATCGGGGATGTGGCGCGCTCGTCGTCGAGGCATCGAATCGATTCGAGAAAAGTGGATACAGTGAGGGGGTGATCTCCCGCTCCCGCCTCGACCGCAGCCAGCTCGTCCGCTGGCGGACCTCGATCTTCACGCTGTTCCTCCTGTGCGGCGTGACCTTCGCGTCCTGGGCGTCGCGGCTGCCGGCCGTCAAGCAGAACCTCGCGATCGACGACTTCGAGGTCGGCATCCTGCTGTTCGCCATGGGTGCCGGCTCGCTCATCGGCGTGATGTCGGCCAACGTCGTGGTCGTTCGCTGGGGCGCCAAGCGCGGACTGTCCGTCACGATCGTGGGCATCGCCATCGGCCTGTTCCTGGCCGCGCTGGGAGTGGACGCGCTGTCGTCCTATCTCCTGACGGTGATCGGATTGGCGACCCTCGGCCTGTGCTTCGGCGCCACGGACGTCATGATGAACGTCGAGGCGGCCGAGGTCGAGCAGGCGTTCGAGCGCACTCTCATGCCGCTTTTCCACGCGTTCTTCAGCCTCGGCACCGTCGCGGGCGCCGGTATCGGCGTCGCGATGACGGCCTGGGGCGTCGGTGCATCGTGGCACCTCGGCACCGTGGCCGTCGTCTGGCTCGTGATCACGGCCAACGCGCTGCGATCCATCCCCCTGCAGGCGCAGGTCACGGTCGACCCCGACGCCGCGTCTCCGGGGCGCCGGGAGCGCCTGCATGCCGCGCTCGAGGTCTGGCGCGACCCCCGCACCTATGCGATCGGCGCGATCATCCTCGGCATGGCCTTCGCCGAGGGCAGCGCGAACGACTGGCTGACGATCGCGGTCGTCGACGGTCACAACGGGTCGGAGGCCACCGGAGCGGTCTTCCTCACGGTCTTCTCCGTCGCGATGACGGTGTTCCGCGCGGTGGGCGGCCCGCTCGTCGACCGCATCGGTCGCGTGTGGACCCTGCGCGCCCTGTCGGTGGCCGCCGGGGTGGGCCTGGTCGTCTTCATCCTCGCGCCGAACCTTCCGATCGCCTTCATCGGCGTCGCCCTGTGGGGCGCCGGCGCGTCGCTGGGCTTCCCCCTCGGCATGTCGGCTGCGGCCGACGATCCTCGCAAGGCCGCGGCGTCCGTCTCCGCAGCGGCGACCATCGGCTACGTCGCCTTCCTCTGCGGACCGCCGGTGCTCGGCTGGGTCAGCCACCAGATCGGCATCCTGAACACCCTCTGGATCATCGTCGGCCTCATCGCGATGAGCGGGTTGGCCTCGGGGGCCGCGAAGCCGATCGCGGGGTCGAAGGTGGGCGCGGGACACCACTGAGGCGGTCGCTCTCCCCGGGATGCCGCGACGGTCATCTGTGGATGAATCGAACAAATGTCCGAAGGTCGCCGTACACTCGGGGTATGACGGAGATCGCGCCGGGGGGCGTCATCGAGACCGACAGCGGCGGCCGGTTCGTGGCTGTGCTGTCGGGTCTCGTTGCGGACACTGAGGCGGTGGCTCGCGCTGTGACGGCGGCCCAGGTCGCGGAGGTGCGGGTGCTGGCGCGGGCAGGTCAGCTCGCGGAGCGGGAGGCGGCGGCACAGCGGGGGTCGGTGCGGGAGCACGACATGGTGTTGCGCTCGATCGCGGCGGAGCTGGGTGGGGTGCTGCGGGTGACCGATCGGACGGTGCAGCAGCGGATCGGTGAGGCGCGTGAACTCGTCGAAAGCTACCCCGCGACCCTCGACGCGTGGGAGGCGGAGCGGATCACGCGTGGTCATGTGCGGGTGATCGTGGATGCCGGCGGGCTCGTTCCCGCCGAGCGGCGGGCGGAGTTCGAAGCGGAGGCGATCCGGCTCTGTGAGGGGGATACGCCCAACCGGGTGCGGGCGGCGGTGGAGATTCTCGCCGAACGCACCGCGGAGCGTTCCTTCACCGAGCGCCACCGCACGGCGAGCGCGTGCCGCCGGGTCCGGGTGATCCCCGGGGCTGATGGCATGTCCGACCTCGTCGCGACAGTGCCGACGGTCATCGCCCACGGCATCCTCGACCGTCTTACGCAGCAGGCGATGGTGATCGCCGACAGCCGCCATCACGAAGGCGACGGCGTTGGCGATGGCGATACGCGGACGATGGCTCAGATTCGCGCCGACGTGCTCAGCGACATGCTGCTCACCGGCAGCCCGACCGTCGACCCCAGCGCGGTCGGCGACCGGCCCGGGGCCCTGGGCGCGATCCGTGCGCAGGTTCAGGTCATCGTCCCCGCACTCACCCTGCTCGACGCCGACGACGGACCCGCCGACCTCGTCGGACGTACCCCGGTCGACGCCGACACCGCCCGCGCTCTCGCCGCAAACGCGCCCACGCTCACCCGGATCCTCACCGACCCCGTCGACGGGACCGTGATCGCCGTCGATCGGTACCGCACCGCACAGTCGCAGCGCCGATTTCTCCGCGCCCGCGACCAGCACTGCCGGTTCCCCGGATGCCGACGGGCCGCGATCCGCTGCGAGATCGACCACACCGTCGACCACGCGCAGGGCGGCCCCACCGCGCTCTGGAACCTCGCCCACCTGTGTCAGCGGCACCACTCGATGAAGCAGTTCACCTCCTGGAGAGTGCGACAACACCCCGGCGGCATCCTCGAATGGACCTCACCCACCGGACGGGTCTACCGCGAAGACGCCCCCGTCCCGCTCGTGGCGTTCACGGTCGACCCACCACCGCATCCACCAGCGGAATCCGTGCCACCCTTCTGAGCGACCGCGCGGGTTCTCCCCGCGCGCCCTGCGAGACTGGACGGGTGCGTCTCATCATCGCCCGCTGCTCCGTCGACTACTCCGGACGGCTGAACACCCACCTTCCCCTCGCGACCCGTCTGATCATGATCAAGGCCGATGGCACCGTCGCGTTCCATCGAGACATTCAGCACGCCCCGCTCAACTGGATGAGCCCGCCGTGCACCCTGACCGTCGAGGCACCGGATGCCGAGTCGGCGTCGGCCGGCGTGATCGAACACTGGCGGGTCACCCACGCGAAGACCGGCGATGCTCTTCTCGTGCGGATCTACGAGGTGCTGCACGACTCGTCGCACGAGCTCGGCGTCGATCCCGGCCTGCAGAAGGACGGTGTCGAGGCCGACCTGCAGCGGCTGCTCGCCGAGCAGGTCGACGTGATCGGGGAGGGTCTCACTCTCGTGCGCCGGGAGTTCCCGACGGCGATCGGCCCCGTCGATCTGCTGCTGCGCAATCCGAACGGCGGCACGATCGCGGTCGAGGTCAAACGCCGCGGTGACATCGACGGTGTCGAGCAGCTCACCCGGTACCTCGAGCTGCTCAACCGCGACCCCCACCTCGCGCCGGTGGCAGGAGTGTTCGCCGCCCAGGAGATCAAACCGCAAGCCAAGACGCTCGCCGGCGACCGCGGCATCCGCTGCGTGACACTCGACTACGAGGGTATGAAGGGCGTCGAATCGGGCGCGCCGCGACTGTTCTGACAGCACCCTAGGCTGGACCCATGACGATGCGATCCCCTTTCACGTGCGTGCTCTGGGACGTCGACGGGACCCTCGTCGATGCTTCCGACGGCATTCTCCGCCGTCTCACGACCGCCCTCGAGCACTTCGGCAAGCCCGCGCCGACGCGTGACGAGCTCGTGCATTGGATCGGTCCGCCGATGTTCAACTCGTTCCAGGACAACGTCGGCATGACGCCGGAACAGGCCACCGAGGCCGTCGCGTACTACCGCACCCTCGGCAAGGCCGACGGGTACACCACGGGAGCGCGGCTCTACCCGGGAGTGGCCGAGATCATCGCCGACCTCGACACCGCACGCATCGCTCAGGCGACCGCGAGTTCGAAGCCGGAGGTGCAGGTCGTCGCCCTCATGGAGCACTTCGACCTGGCGCCGCACATGACGGCGATGGTGGGCTCGACCTCCGATGAGAAGACGCTCGCGTCGAAGTCCGACATCGTCGCCGAAGCCCTCCGCCGCCTACACGCGGCCGGAGTCGACACGAGCCGTCCGGTCCTCATCGGCGACCGTCACCACGACGTCGAGGGCGGCGCCGCGCAGGGGGTGCCGGTGATCTTCGTCCGCTGGGGTTTCAGCTGGCCACACGAGGCCGATGGCGCGTCCGCCGCCGTGGAAGATGCGGCGCAGCTGCGGGCACTGCTGCTCATCGACGAAGAGTCCGCGTCTCACGCCGACTGAGATCGGCCGAGAAAGAGGGGCGCTGCGCGGCGATCGCCGCTGCAGCCGTGAGCGCCGAGAAGATCGTGCGACTCGATCTGGAGTGATCCTCGCTCACGACGAACGAGCCGTCGTCACACAAGGTGTGGACGACGGCTCGCTCCGACGTGAAAACGGCCCGCTCGAAAGCGGGCCGTCGAACTCACAGGGGTCGGATGTTCTCCGCCTGCAGGCCCTTGGGGCCCTGGGCGATCTCGAACTCGACGCGCTGGTTCTCCTCGAGCGAGCGGTAGCCGCCCGACTGAATGGCGGAGTAGTGGGCGAAGACGTCAGCGCCGCCCTCATCGGGAGCGATGAACCCGAAGCCCTTCTCCGAGTTGAACCACTTGACGGTACCGCTGGTGCTCATGAACTGCCTTACTGACGTGCGATGACGACGCGAGTGCGCCGACGGGCTCCACGCTAACGGTCGGCATGGCCTCGCGCAGTATGAGATGAGACAAGGTGACACAAACGTTGCAAGAACACAGCCAAAGGTGGCAACCCCGACACGCTCGCCCGCCAGCGGCTGACAGCCGTACACTCATCACTGAGATGACCCGAACCGTCTCAGCAAGATGTCTACTTTTCTTCGACCGATCGATCACAACGATCTGACCACTGGCGTAAGCCTGAGCGACGAGGTCTACGCGCGCATCGGCGCGGCCATCGTCGATGGCTCCCTCGCGCCCGGAGAACGTCTGCGCGACGGCGACATCGCGGCGCAGCTGGGCATCTCGCGCACTCCCGTGCGGGAGGCTCTGCAGCGCCTGGAGCGTTTCGGCCTCGTCGAGATCGCCGTCGGGCGCTACACCCGCGTGTCCGTGCCCGACGAGCGCGTGCGACGCGAAACCGGAGTGTTCACCGCCTACCTCATGGGCAACGCGATCCATCTCGCGCTCGCCAACGCCACCGACGACGAGCTCGACGGCATCGTCGCGGTGGCCGGCACCGTCGTCGACAGCGCGGCGCACCGCGACATCGCGTCGCTGTTCTCCCGCTGTACGCAGATGTTCGAGCTCATGACCCGCGCCACCCACAACACGGTGTTCATCGGCGTCGTTCGCGAGGTGGCGCTGACGATCGAGCGGAATCTGCGCGGTTGGGACCCGTTCCTCACGGCAGCGGCCGGTCGCGTCGACCTTTTCGACGCGCTGCGACGCCAGCTCGCCGAGCGCGACGGTCGCGGCGCCGAGGAGACGCTGCGACGGCTCCACGATCTGCACTGATCCCGCGCCGATGCGAGTCGGCGGATGCCGAGTGACCGGCGGCGTTCAGCGTCCGAGCACCATGCCGCCGTTCGCAGAGACGATCTGGCCGGTCACCCACCCGGCATCCGGACCGAGCAGCCAGGCGATGATCCCGCCGATCTCCTCGGCCGTGCCCACCCGGCCGACGAGGGTCTGCGCGATGCGGTTCTGCACGACGTCGTCCGAGACCCCCGCCCAGAACTCGGTCCCGGGCACGAATCCCGGTGCGACGACGTTGGCGGTGCCGCCGAAGCGGCCCAGCTGCGCGGCGAGATCGAACATCCACGCGTGCAGGGCTGCCTTGGACGCACCGTACGAACCGGTCCGCGAGCCACGCAGGGCCGAGACCGACGACAGCAGCACGACGCGTCCCCCGTCGGCTTCCAGCGCGGGTCGCAGCGCTTCGACCAGCAGGACCGCGGTCATCACGTTGAGGTCGAATCCCGCACGCCAGTGATCGCGGACTGCTTCGAGGCTGTCGTCGGACGCCGCGGGGGCGTTGCCCCCGGCGGAGGCGACGACGCCCGCGCAGCCGAGTCCCGCCTCTCGCACGGCACCGGCCACGCGGCGTGCACCGTCGGGGCTGCTGACATCGGCATCCGCGACCAGGAACGACGACGGATCGTGGGCGGCGACCTCCTCGAGCGGTGCCCGCCGGCGGCCGACGAGGGTGACGTGGCGACCGGATGCGGCGAGGCGGAGGGCGGCGGCACGGCCGATACCGGTGCCGGCACCGGAGACGACGACGGTGGAGCGATGCGGGTCGTTCATGACACCACGCTAACCGTGCATGCCGCGGTCTCGGCGCGGAGTGATCGCGAGCGCGGCGAGCGGCGTCGCGCCGACCAGCGCGAAGGCGAGGGGGTAGCCGACCAGGGTGACGAGCGACCCGACCAGCGGGCCGACCGCCGACGCCGCGACGAACTGCCCGGTGTTCTGGATGCCGAGGGCGCGACCCGACCAGAAGGGTCCGGCCGCTTCGGCCACCGACGTGTACGCGAGGCCGTTGTCGGCGACCGCGATCGTGGACGCGACGAGATACAGCACGCCGACGAGCGCGTCGGCGTGCACGGCGCCGGCGACCGCGAGCGCCGCCATCGCCACGACACCGGCGCCGGCCACCCACCGCAGCACGCCGACGCGCGTGCCGACGCGGTCGCTGAGGTGGCCGACGACGATCCGGCCCAGCGCGCCCACGAACTGCGACGCCGCCACGAGCGCGCCGGCCGCCGCCGCACTCCATCCCATCGCTGTCACCAGCCACACCAGGCCGAAGATCGAGAGCGCGAACTGCGGGACGACGAGCAGAGCCGAGGCCACGTGGATGCGGACGAGGAACGCGCTGGCGCGATAGGGGTTGGTCGCGGCATCCGCCGGGCCGATGCGGCGCGCGGGGCGCGGTGGATTGCGGATGCCCCACGCGCAGAGCACGGCGAGCGCGCCGGTCACCCCCGCGGCGACGACGAAGGGCGCGGCGAGCCCGCCCTCGGCCAGCGGTGGAACCGTCAGCGCAGCGGTGGCGACACCGAGCGGCTGGGACATCTGGCGGATGCCCATCGCGAGTCCGCGGCGCTCCACGGGGAACCAGCCGATCACGACGCGGCCGCTCGCGGCGTTCGTGCTGGCCGACGCGGCACCCCCGCACGCGAGGAGCACACCGAGAACGAGATATCCGTCGCCGCTCGCTGCGGCGGCAGCGAGCGAGAACACGGCGGTGAGGACGAGCCCGCCGGCGATGATCTGCCGTTCGCCGTACCTGTCGGTGAGCACGCCCCACACGACGAGCGTGCACACCATGCCGAGAGTGGGCGCCGATGCGAGCAGCCCCGCCTGAGCGAGGGGCATGGCGCGCTGAGTGTGCAGGAGCGGGATCAGGTAGGCCGGCGCCGAGACGAGGAGGGTTCCGGCGGCTTGCGCCAACACCCCCAGCGCCAGCATCACCCACGCCCGCGTGGGCGTCGCTGTCGTCGTGTTCGTGCTCGGCATCGTCTGATCCTCCGTCGGGTACACTCTGGTATACCACCCTGGTACACCAGAGGAGCAACGTGACCACTTCCCCCGAGACCGGCAGTCCGTACGAGCGCCTGCGCGCCGCCATCCTGTCCCTCGACCTGTTGCCGGGTGAGCGGCTGAGCGAACGCGGACTCGAGTCGATGCTCGGCGCGTCGCGCACCCCCATCCGCGCCGCCCTCATGCGCCTCGAGAACGAGGGACTGACACGGCGCGATGACCGCACCTGGCGCGTGACGCCGATCGACCTCAGCGAGATCGGCGCGCTCATGGAGTACCGCGAGGCGCTCGAGACCGCCGTCGTCGCACTCGCGGTGGACCGCGCCGACGACGCCGAACTGGAAAGCCTCGGCGCGATCGCCCGTGCCGGCAGGGAGCACGACGACGCCGACGCCGTACTGCGCGACGGCAGCGACTTCCACGTCGCCCTGGCACGACTGTCGCGCAATCCGTTCCTGGTCGACGCGATCGCCGGCACGCTCGTGCGCCTCAGCCGCACGCGCTGGCTCGAGGTGCGCAGCGCCGCCTCCCGCGCCCACGCCGCCGCCGAGCACCGGGAGATCGTGGCCGCGGTCGCTGCCCGGGATGCCGAGCGCGCGCACGAGCTCGTCGTCGCACACGGCCGCGGCACGCGCGACCGCCTGCTCGCATCGCTCTCGGAGGAGCGTCTGCGGCTGCGCGGGCGAGGTCTGTCGATCGTGGAGTCGGCAACGGCGGGCTGAGGTCTCGCCGCCGGGTCACCTTCCGACGGTGGGCGGTGCCATGGTTCCGACGACGCCGACGCGCTCCGCCCGCCCGCCCGCTCAGCGTCGGCGCGATGTCCACCTCGATGCCGTCCGGAGCCTCGTACGCGGCGCGCAGAGCTCTCTCCGGGGTTCACGCTGCCATCGGGGAGGAGGGAGTCCCAGCGCTCCCAGCTCGTCGTCGCGCGATGAATCTCCGTGTCGTGCGCGACGCCGTCTCGAGGGTGCTCGCCGCGCGTGCGGATGATCCGCGCCTCATCTTCCTCGACGCCGGAGTCTGCTCCCGGATGCCGAGATGGCCGACCTCGATGACGGGCTTCACCCGAACGCCGCCGCCTACGAGCGGATGGGCGTTCGATTCGCAGTGCACGCGTTCGCCGCGGGTGCACCATTGGTCCGGCCGCGCGTCTGAGCGTGGGCCCGCAGCGGCGTCCCCTGTCGCGGCCGGGTGCGGCGACGTACCATTCGTTCCAAATGAGTGCCACCCTCGCCCCGATCGAGCTCGTCAGCGGGATGATCCTGAGTGACGAGATCTACGCGCGCATCGGCGCGGCGATCGCCGACGGCACTTTCCCTCCCGGACATCGCCTCCGCGATGTCGAGCTCGCCCAGCAGCTGGGCGTGTCGCGAACACCCGTCCGAGAAGCACTGCAACGACTGGAGCGCTTCGGGCTCGTCGAGATCGCGGTCGGCCGCTACACGCGTGTCACCGCTCCCAGCGACGCATTGCGCCGCGACACCGGCGAGTTCGCCGCCTACTTCCTGGGCAATGCGCTCAGCCTTTCGCTGTCACGGTGCTCGGACGACGACCTGGCCGACCTGGTCGCCACGGTGGATGCCGCGCTGGCGGGCATCGACACCGGCAACGCGGCCGCGGTGTTCTCCGCGGCATCCCGCCTGGGCATCGTCGCTGCGCGGGCGACCGGCAACAGTGTGTTCGACACGATCATCCATGAGACCTCGATCGTCGTCGAACGCAATCTGCGCGGATGGTCGGGGGTCCGGGCCGAGGCCGCGCCGCGCCGCGAGAACTGGCAGCTGCTGCGTGACCGGATCTCGGCGCGCGATGCGGCCGGCGCCGAAGAGACCATCCGGCGGCTGTACGGCGTCACGCCCGGCGCCGCACGGCCCGCGCACCCGTGAGGCCCGTTCGGCCGGGGGTACATCGACGAAGAGGCCGGGCCCGGATCTGATGTCCGGCCCGGCCTCTTCGTTCGCACGTCCTGTGCGCGAGGGGGGAGTTGAACTCTTCCGCCTGTGAGCGCATCCAACCACCCAGACCCCCTCCAGCTCGCCAGATAGCGGCGAAGTGAACCGATCCGCCACGTGCCTACCAACCCCCAGCGTCACGAAGATGCAACCAGGGAGTTGCATACAACGTTGCAAAATTCGTAAGGAGAAGAAAGATGGAAAAGCCCACGCGCCCTGACACAACTGGCATGTGGCACCAGGGTGCCAACCTCGCTGCTGGGGAGCGCGACCGCTGGCTCAGCGCGCTTCGAGCTTTTGAAGTTGCCCAGCTGGCGAACCGATGCCAACCCGCAACGATCACTCGCCGGGTTAAGCACGTGCGGCGATTCGCGCTCTACTTCGAGGGCTCCCCTTGGCACGTCCGCTTCGAGGACTACGCGGGATGGCTGCAATCGCTAGAGGTCTCGGACGCGACAAAGGCCTCCATGCGGGACAGTCTGCGGGCATTCTACCGATGGGCCTATGAGTCTGAACGCGTCAGCAGCAACCCAACGGCGGAGCCGGGGTACCGTGCGACACGGTTAGCCATCCCAGACCGTTGGGTACAGCCTCTCGTCGAGTACGAGCGCTTCCTGAGCTCGAAGGGTGACGCTCCACAAACGATCCGCGCACGCATGGAGCAACTGCGCACCTTCGCACGGGATAACGACTGGCTTGCCCCGTTCGAAGTCACCACGCAAGACATCAGAGAGTGGCAGGCGGCGAAGGTGTGGGCGAAGGAAACCCGGCGGCACCGCAAAGTGACCCTTCATGGCTTCTTCAAGTGGGCCGTGGATGAGGGGATGCTTGACGTCGATCCGACCGAGAAACTGCCCAAGGTCCGCACCAACGAGCCCACGCCGCGACCCGCTGCCGACCAGGAGTACGCGCTCGCGTTGCAAAGGGCGGATGAACGGTGGGCACTCGCGCTGCGATGCGCGGCGGAACTCGGTTTGCGCCGAGAAGAGGTCTCTCGCATCCACTCGGCGGACCTCATCCGGCGAACTGACGGAACTTGGTTGACCGTACATGGCAAAGGATCGAAGACCCGTGTGCTTCCCGTCCCCCCGGATCTGGCAAGCGTGATCCTCCGCCGTCCCGAGGGCTATCTCTTCCCGGGCCGGATTGTGGAGAAGCAACGGCACAAGGGATCGGGACACCTGTCGGCACGCTACCTCGGCAAGCAGATCGGCGGGCTGCTCCCTGAAGGTGTGACCATGCACGCCCTGCGGCACCGATTCGCAACGCGCGCGTATCACCACAACAGAGACGTCTTCACACTGCAGAAGCTGTTGGGCCATGCCAGTGCGGCGACGACTCAACGCTATGTGCAGGTCTCGGACGCGCACATGCGCACTCTTGTTGAGGCGATGACGGACCTATGACCGACCGAATGGAGTGCCCGATCGCCTGGTGCAACGGAGACATCGACAACCACGGCGGCGTCGGACAAGAGCCGAGCGAATGGCTACATGTCGATCACGGTCGCGACATCGTGCATGGTGCCGCGATTTATCGGACTCAGAAGGGAAGCGCCCCGGTCCGTTGGGAGATGGTCGTTGGCGGGCGGGTAGTCGCCGCAGGTGCAGATCTGGCCGTCCTCGCTGAGAAGCTGCGGGACATCGCGGGCGCGGTCGAAGCGATGAAGTTCGAAGAGATGAGCCGAAGCTGATCGTGACACTAGACACGCCGATAGAGTGAGGAATTTGCGGTTCCACTCAAGCGTTGAGATAATCGGGAACGCATTAAGCGTTCGCTGCACCTGGTGCAGCAAGTCCTACGGCCATCGCTCTCCAGCGATGGCCGTAGTTGTATCCGGGAGTCTACGTGCTGCTGTGCTATCTCGATGAGTCAGGGGACGAACAGCCGCTGCGCACACGTACCGACCCGCCGGTGCTCGTCATCGGCGGGCTAATCGTTGACTCCTCAAGGGCTCAGGCCCTCGTCTGGGACTTCCTCCAACTCAAGAAGCAGTTCAATCCGATCCTGAATCGTGAGGAGACGAAGCTCTCAGAGGTCATCGCCTTCGAGATGAAGGGGGCGTGAGGAACGAATCGGTGACAACTGATCGTTAGTGCCGGGAGGTGCTGGCGGGGAGGATGTCATCATGCCCGGTCCCTATCCCAGAGAGTTCCGCGAAGCCGTTGTCGCGGTCGCTCGCAGCCGTGAGAGCGGCGTCACCATCAAACAGATCGCCACTGACTTCGGCATCAGCGAACCAACGCTGCAGAACTGGCTCCGCCAAGCGGATGTCGAAGACGGCAACCGTCCCGGCCAGACCGCTGCCGATGCGGCCGAGGCGCGGGAGTTGAAGAAGCGGATCCGCCTGCTCGAGCAGGAGAACGAGGTCCTCCGCCGTGCGACGGCGTATCTGTCACAGGCGAATCTGCGGCTCGGTGGCTCCCCAAAATGACATACCCGCTCGTATCTGAGCTCGCCGAATCGGGGATTCCCGTGACGGTGTCGTGCCGGGTTTTGAAGCTCGCCCGCCAGCCCTACTACCGGTGGCGGAACGACCCGATCAGGGAGGCGGATGTGGTCCGCGCGTATCGGATCAACGCGTTGCATGACGCGCATCACGACGACCCGACGTTCGGATACCGGTACCTTGCCGACGAAGCCCGCCGGGCGGGGTGGCGGATGAGTCGGCGGACGGCGTGGAAACTGTGCTCGCAGGCAGGGATCCTCTCGTCCGCGCAGCGTCGGCGGCGCGGGAAGGGCAAGAAGGCCGGCCCGCCCGTGTTCGACGACCACGTCCGCCGTGTGTTCCGCGCCGACGCGCCCAACAGGGTCTGGCTCACGGACATCACGGAGCATTGGACGAGCGAAGGCAAGCTCTACTGCTGCGCGATCAAGGACGTGTTCTCCAACCGGATCGTCGGCTACTCGATCGCGGATCGGATGACCGCGAAGCTCGCCGTCGACGCCGTCCGAAACGCCGTCGCCCGCCGCGGTGAGGTCGCGGGCTGCATCCTGCATGCCGATAGGGGCAGCCAGTTTCGGAGTAGGGCGATGGCTCGCGAGTTGCGCCGTCACGACATGGTCGGATCGATGGGCCGTGTCGGCGCCGCGGGGGACAACGCGGCCATGGAGTCGTTCTGGTCGCTGCTGCAAACGAACGTGCTCAACCAGCAGCGGTGGACAACACGGCAGGAACTACGGCTCGCGATCGTCGTCTGGATCGAGCGGAAGTATCACCGGCAACGAGCACAGGACGCCCTCGGCGGGTTGACGCCCATCGAGTTCGAAGCCAAGCTAGCCGAGCCGCTCACACTCGCGGCCTAAACCAAACCTGTCACCGAATCGTTCCCCACGCCCCCCTCCGCTGATGAGTAGGTGCGCACCAGACCTCATCAACTTGCGGGCAGCGATCGCACGTGACACGAGCAAAAGCACGCCGATCATCTGGGCAAGCCCTGCAACAACGGTCAGCGTAACAACGAGTAGGAACATGCAAACGATTGTGACGGAGCCGCACCGTCCCCGTGTCCGCGCGATATGAGGCCGCCGCCGAACTCAGCTTTGCGCGGAGGCCCCCAGGATGAGCAGATCTGCACGAATCTCGGTCACCAGATCGTCCATGGTCCGGTGTTCGAGGGCACGGCATCGGCCAAGGAGCATCCCGATGACATCGAGAGCTGCGCCGATCAAGGATCGTGCCGAGTCCTCGTCTAGTTCGATCGCAACTTCCTCGTCGTGTGCGGCGGCGGCAAGGAGCCGGTGCCGCATGTCGTCTCGCTGCGACATGACGCTCACTCCCACACCTGGTTGCCCGTGCGCGCCGTAGCCACCGCGCCCACCTTTAGGGACGGCTTCCACCGATCCCATGCCGACGAGTCGACCTCGACGCGGACGACGGCTGTCTTGTCGGGGATGCTGTAGATCTTCTGTTTGATGTCGTCGACTTTGGTCGTGGCGCGCCCCGTCTCCGCATCGATGTAGATCGTGGTGCCGTCGGGGAGGCTGGTGATGCTGTCACCGAACTCGTCGACGATGCTCTTCGCGCCGTCTGTGTTGGCCGCGAGGTCTCGGAGCATGCGCGAGTAGTAGCCAGCCGTCTGCTGTCCGATGTCCATAGCGCCGGTCAGTTCATCGAACGCCGCCTTGCCCTTGAGGAACTCATCGTTCGCTGAGGACTGCCCGGTGGTCGCCTGCTCGATGTTCTGGGCATAGTTGTCCGCTCCCCTCGCGTTCGCCTCGAGCGCGGCGGCCTGGCGGTCGATGGATGCCGAAACGTCGTCGATCGCGGACTGGGAGCCGGCCATCGCTGCGACTGCGACGTCCAGCTCGACGCCCCAGGCGTGCATGTTCTCTTGCGCCTCGGCGAGCTTCTCGGGGTCGCCGAAGATCTGCTCTCCCTTGGCGATGATCTGCGAGGTGTTGAGGATGCTACTGCCAGCCTCCATGTACGCCTGCGCCCACTCGGCCGCTTGCTCCTTCAGCCGTTCCTGCTTCGCGGCGGCATCCTCCAGAGCCGCAGTGAGCCCGCCGGCGCCGACGGCCGCTGCGGCCAGTGCTGCTGCGCCGACGAGGCCAGCCGGGCCCGCGCCGGCCAGCGTGGCCGCGAGACCGCCGAGCGTGTCTTGCCCGACTTGGCCGAGGTCGGAGAGGTCGCCCCGCACCGACGACACGGCCTCGCCGATGTTCTGGCCGAGTTCCTGGGTGACTTCCTCCGCACCGGCCTTCATGCGCCCGGTGCCGTCGTCGGCGGCTCGGCGCGCCTCGCGGTAGGCGTTCTTGTACTCGCGCTCGATCGCCTGGGCAGCGTCGCGGGTCTTGTCTTCGAGCTGCTCGGTGGCCTTCTGCGCGTCGCGGAGCGACCGCTCCAGCCGGTCGGCACCTTCGGCGTCGCCGAGTTCCCGGAGTGACTTGATGGCATCTTCCAGCGGCTTGACGACGCCGGTCTCGATGCCCTGCTTGAAGGCTTTGGTTTCGCTCGCGATTGCGATCTCGATGGGGCTGCGTGACATGGTGATGGCTCCTTTAGGTGTGTTGTCAGTTCTCGGTTTGGTTGTCAGGGTTCGCCTGACGCTCGACGCGCCGGGCTCGCTCGGCACGCTTCCGTGCCCGGTAGGCGGCTCTGCCGGCTTCAGCGGCGACCTGGCGGGCGTACTGCCGGCGTTTCCATTCGCGTCTGAGTTCGCGGGCGCGGTCGGCGTCGTTGCGGTATCCCTTGCCGTAGTCGGCCCGCTCGGATGAGCCGTGGCAGGAGCGGCACATCGGGTCGTAGTCGCTCGGGTCGGGCGACCACGCCATGCCGCGCACGCGCCGCCCGTCCGCGACAGCCCCGCGACGCTCGCGAGGCGAGCCGCCGCGGTAGGCCCACTCCTGGGCGGGCTCGCCGCATCGAACGCACCGCCAGGAGGATGCCGACCCCCGGAGCGCTCTGACGCGCGCGTGAGCCGCGTCGTAGCTCACAACGCGGGAGTGTCTTGCGAGCCGACGTGCGGTGGTGCAGCCGGTGCATAGTCCGGTGCTTGCTACAGAGGCGGGGCGTCGACGGCAGCGTTTGCAGGGCTGAGCGAGCGCGTGGGCCCGCTTCTCGGCGTTGCGTCGGCGGTGGTAGCAGGGGGCGCACTCGCCCGTCTTCTTGATGAAGACGGGCGAGCCGCATCCGCACTGGTCAGGCGCGCTCATGGCCTTCGCTCAGCGATCGGAGAGTCTGCATTGCCGCATCGGCGCGTGTCTGGGTTCCGTTGCCAACGTGCTCGTTCGCGAGTTGTGCGTGGAGCGCGTCCGACATGATGTGCCAGCACGCTTCGCACGAACGAACCGCGAGGATGCGGGGGTTGTCCGGGACGCCGTTTCGCCAGGACTGGAGTAGCGCGCGCTGCGTGACCTCGCCGTGTCGGTCCCAGTCCGTGGAGGCGCACACCGGGCATTCCCGTGCCGCCCGGAATTGCTCGTCGCGCTGTGCTGCCTCCGTGCGGCGAGCAATCTCGGCGTTCGCCTCCCTGATCGTGACGAGGTGGAGGAACGCTTGCCAGGCGCGGGGATGATCGTCGAGCACGGCCCGAACTGCCGTCATCACGGCTTCCTCGAATTCGGCGGCCGTGTCCTCGCTCCACTTACGAGCGGCGAGGCCCACGAGCTCCGGTTCACCGGGCACCAGGACTCCGCGCAGCTCACCATCCAGAGTGCGCGGCGGGACGTAAGGAGTCACGGTCGTCGGGTACCCCACGCTGCCGGGTCGCACTCCGTTGTAGCACAGATGTGCGATTGCTTCGCGGAGGTGATCAGCGAGCGCGCCCCGCCGTGCGACCGCGTCGCGCGTTTGACCGATACCCGCGAGCGGGTTGTTCCCGCCCGACAGGTCTGCGTACCAGCTCACGGCGGTCGCGACAGTGACGCGCTCGCGCACGCCAGCCGCGACCTCGTCGTAGATCGTCGTGAGGTGTGGCGGTGTCCACAGCTCGGGCCGCTCGACGAGCGATGCGACGGGTGCGGCTTCCTTGGTTGTGGGATGCGTTCTGAACTTCATGATTGATGTTCGTCTTTCAGGGGATTGGTTCTGTTCTCGGGGGGAAAGAAGGCTGCCGGAAGGCGGGGGTATCAGCGGGTGCTAGAAAAAAAGCCGTGGCCGCTCGCTAGCACCGGCTAAGCGTTGGCTACGTCATAGAGCGATCAACTCCTTGTCGATGAACTGCTGGACCTCTGCGGGCGACCGCTCGATAGAGCGGAGCACGTAGGGCAAAGCGTTCGTCGGCGTCGATGCCGCCTTGCCGAGAATGTGCAGACTCAGGCGGAGAGCGCCGCTGGCATCGAGCCGCCGATCGACGTGACTGTCGGCGGCTGAGATCACCGCGCCGAGATCGGTGATTCCCTGCTGACCGGCCAATCTCGCCGTCATTGCATCGATGCCGTCAGTCGCATCGCGCGCGGTCGGGTAGTGACTGGACTCAGGAAAGCTCGCCATAGTCATCTCTGACTCTTGACTCTGTAGAGCCGACGCTGTGCCGTTGCCAACGCGTAGCTCTGGCCGATCGCTAGCCGGTGCTAGCCGCCGTGCCTCAGCCTTCGCTTGCCCGCCCTTCCGACCACGTTCCTGGAGAGACCGAATGTCGGCGGCGGTGAGCTGGTGCGACGCATAGTCGTGGATGCGAAAGCCGCCGTCGTCCTCGGTAAGGCTCGGCCGATCGGGATGGTTGGTCCGCAACTCTGCGAGCACGGCATCGCCCCACATCTTGCGGGCTACAGCAGACGGAATGAACCCGTCCGTCAAGTGCTGCCGGCTGTAGCAGACCGCCTCCACGAGCGCGCGGAACGCCGCATCGGAAAGGCCCGCGATCTTGGGATTGGTCGGGAAGTCCAGCGTGAACTTCGCGAATAGTCGCTTGTCCGAAGTACTCACTGCGGCGCCCTCGGACTCTCGCTCGCACCGAGCGTGCCCAGCAACTCAATGAGCTTCGTCCGTACAATGGCAGCGACTTCGCTCTCGCGACTCTCACCATGCGGCGACTCGGCGTCCTTGGTATCACCCGATAGCCATGCCAGGAACGACGCGCGAGGGATCACGACTCTTCGCCCGACGGCGCGGGCGGGGATGTTGCCACCACGCGTACTCAGAGCAGATGTGACCGTACGCGGGTCGACCCCGAGCATCTGAGCGGCTTCCTTGACCGTGATCGTCATCCGCTCCGGATCGGCGGTCACAGTTGCCGCCCATGCTGCGAGGCTTCCCTCTGAACATCGATATAGCTGTCGAGGTCGGCTCGGTCGTATCTGACGCGTCGTCCGAGCTTGAACCACTTCGGGCCAACGCCGATGCTCCGCCAATAAGCGAGTGTGGCCGGCGGCATATCCAGATACGCCGCCGCACCGTCAGTGCTGAGAGCCCGCTGCGCAACCGCCATGCGTGGTTCCTCCTGTCTTAAATCGGATCAAACAATGCGACACCAGTTCCGATGAGTGACAGATTATGTACTGGCGTTGATTAGCGCAAGTCCGTCAAGTAGTGTTCTGATCCATGGCAGTAGATCAACAGTCGTGGGATGCGCGGCTTGCTGCCGCCGTGGGCCGGAACGTCCGACAACTTCGGCAGGATCGTTCCACTCCGCTGAGTGCCCAGGCGCTCTCAAACCGCACCGCCGATCTAGGGCACAAGGTGCACCGATCTGTAATCGCGAAGCTTGAGAACGGGGAGCGGGCGTCGGTGACTCTGGGCGACCTCTTCGTCCTCGCTGCCGCGCTGGAGGTGCCACCCTTCGCGCTGCTCGCCCCATTGGTTACTAGTAGCCGGGTCGAGGTTCTGCCTGGCCAAATGCTCAGCGAGTGGGATGCGGTCGACTGGCTTGCCGGCGACCTCACGGTCGGCATCGAGACCGCCGATAACCAGATCACCGACGCCTACGAGCTGCGCTTCCGCTTCCGCGTCGCGATGTTGCAGTACGTCGACGCATTCCATCGAGCCGAGACAGCGGAAGGCTCCGCGAGGGAGATCGCGATCGAAGGTCTCTCTGCGCAGGAGCGGTACATAGACCAACTTAGCAAAGCTCTCAATCGGCTGGGTGTGCAACACGTGCCATCCGCATCCGGCGGCGTTGCGATCCTTCGTGAGTCCCGTGTCTAGGCGTCGCGGCGTCGGCTCGATCACGCCCTACCCAACGAAGAGTGGGCAGCGGTGGCGCTGGCAGTTGCGCGCACCTGTCGATCCTGAACAACCCGAAGCAGGCACGCGCCTAGGCAGTGTTGCTAAAGCCCACGGTGACCCAGTGGAGGGCCCATGCGATCCGGAGGCGGCGTGCTATCGGGCCCGATCGAGGTCTTTGATCAATCGAGGCGTACGCCACTGCGTTACATGCGCGGCCCATCGATGGACTGGGTAGGCAAGCCGCACGACAAAGTAGTTCGCATACTCGGCGGCAGCGAACACCCAGACGCCTAGGACGAGGGCCGCGTCTGCGCCGGAGGGGAACCAAGCGACGATTCCGATGAGTCCCAAAGCCAGAACGAGCGGATCGAGGAGACGGGCAGCTCGGTACGCTCCGGCGACGCAGGTGGGCATTCGTGCTCGCCCGGCCCATTCGCGCGCCATGAGCCAGTAGACGCCCGCCTGGGCGAGGATCAGGAGCAGGGGGGCAAGCGCGGACCACAACGCCAGTGCGCCGGGGCGGGTCGACGTGACGGGAATCAGGCCGCTGGCGGCGATGCCGGCGAATACTGTCGCCGCGGTCAGTTCGCCCAGTCCGAGGCTCGTGTACGTCTGCCGCAACTTGCGGTAGCGATCACGGGAAGGTGCCATGGCTCAAGCCTTCCACCCGCTTCATGGTGCGGGCGCCTCATTGAGCAGTGTTGCTGATGGCGCCGGTGAGCCAGTGGAGTGTCGCGGCGAGGCAGAGCCCAGCGTGGTAGTTGCGGGCGGTCTTATCTGAGCGCATCGCAATCCCGCGCCATTGCTTGAGCCTGTTAAAGCACCGCTCCACGACGTTGCGACCGCGGTAGCGGACACGCTGCTCATAACCGAAGTCGATCGGTCTGCCGCGGCGCTTGCGTCGGTGCGCGATCTGATCGTCACGCTCGGGGATCGTCGCCGCGATCCCGCGCTCGCGCAGCCAAGCCCGATTCGCCTTCGACGGGTAACCCTTGTCCGCGAGCACCCGGTCCGGCCTCACCCTTGGCCTGCCCCGGGCACCGGGGACGCGGATCTCGCCCAACGTCGCTGTCAGCATGCTGGTATCCGCCGCCTGCCCAGGCGTAAGGATGAACGCGAGTGCACGTCCCTTCCCGTCACAGACCAGGTGATTCTTCGTCGTCAGCCCGCCGCGGGAGCGGCCGATCGCATGATCGGGTGGCTCATCACCGAACTTCCTGTAGTTCGATGAAGCCCCCTGTGGTGCGCGGGAGGGTCGCGCCGTGCTGATGCACGCGCACGATCGTGGAGTCGATGGATGTGACCCAGTCCAAGTCCCCAGACCGCTGTGCGAGGGACTGCACCTGCTCCAGCAGTCGCGCCCAGACGCCCTGCTCGGCCCACCGGTTGAAGTTCTTGTAGATCGTGTTCCAGTTCCCGAACCGCTCCGGCACGTCCCGCCACGGCGCGCCCGTGCGGAACCGCCACGCCGTCGCCTCGACCACCGTGCGCCGATCCAACGGCGGCCGACCCGTCGACTTCACCTTCGGGAACAACGGGCCGATCACAGCCCAGGCCTCATCCGAGATCACATCACGCGACACGCGTTCAAGACTCGCCGAACAGCCAGCCAGAACGGTTTAGCAACACGCCCTAGGTGTACTTCCCCGGGAGGTTGTGAACGGGTGAGGTAGGCGAAGACCTCCGGGCAGGATGTGGGTTACCACACTCGCATCCTGACCACGGAGGTCTTCGTGTCTCACGCTAACGCGCCTTTGACGCCGGAAGGGCGTCGTCGTCTTGCTGTCCTCGTCGTGGATCGGGGCTGGTCGTTGCGGCGGGCAGCGGAACGGTTCCAGTGCTCGCCCGCGACGGCGAAACGGTGGGTCGACCGGTATCGGGCCGGGCTGCCGTTGACGGACCGCAGCTTCAGGCCGCAGACCTCGCCGAACCGGCTCCCGCGGAAGACGGAGCGGAGGATCGTGTCGTTGCGGTTCACCCGCCGGTGGGGTCCGCACCGGATCGCGTATCACCTGGGCCTTGCCCGCTCGACGGTCGGCCGGGTGCTGGCCAGGTATGGGATGCCGAAGCTCGTGAACATCGATCAGGCCACCGGGCTGCCAGTCCGCAAGCCGACGCCGAAGCGGTACGAGGTCGCAAGACCGGGCCAGCTGATCCACGTCGACATCAAGAAGCAGGGCCGGATCCCTGATGGCGGCGGCTGGCGCGTCTTCGGCCGCGGATCGGCGCAGGACCGTGCCGCGGGATCCGTCCGTGACAAGGCCGCACGGTCAGGAGCGGCCGGCTCCCGCGGCTACCGGTATCTGCACCACGCCGTCGACGACAACTCGAGAGTCGCGTACTCGGAGATCCTCGACGACGAACGCAAGGAGACCGCGGCAGGGTTCTGGACCCGCGCGAACGCGTTCTTCGCGAGCCTCGGAGTCACGGTCACCGCCGTGATGACAGACAACGGCGCGTGCTACCGGTCACACGCGTTCGCGGACGCGCTCGGCGACGGGGTGAAGCACAAGTGGACAAAGCCGTATCGGCCGCAGACCAACGGGAAGGTCGAACGCTTCAACCGCACCCTCGCCGCCGAATGGGCCTACGCCAAGCCCTACGCCAGCGAAGCAGAGCGAGCCGCGGCATACGAGACCTGGCTGCATCACTACAATCACCACAGACCCCACACCGGGATCGGAGGCCAGACCCCCTCAGCCCGCGTTCACAACGTCACGGGGAAGTACACCTAGGGCGTGTTGCTAAAGGCTGCGTCCGACTCACGGCTGCCAAGTGAGGCAGGATTGGGGGCGTGAGTGTCTCGCTTCGCCCGTGGAACAGTCGCGATGCGTCGGCGCTGAGCGAGGCATTTCAGAGCACTTCCGATCTGGCGACTCAGTTCGGCGGCGCCGATCTGTCAACCCGGGCAGCTGCTGAGGCGTTCATCGACCAGTCCTTGCGCTTCGACGAGCACGTGAAGAACTGGGCCGTCGTCGAGGACGGTGTTGCGATCGGCAACGTCGGAGCGTCCGCGATCGAGTTTCGGCACGAGACCGCGTGGATGTATTACTGGCTCGCAGCCGAAGCGCGCGGGAAGGGATACGTGACGGGTGCGCTCATCGTGGTGAGTGACTGGGCCTTTGAGAACGGGCTGCATCGGCTCGAGCTCGGGCACCGGGTGAACAACCCCGCGTCATGTCGAGTGGCGACCGCGGCGGGATTTCTCGCCGAAGGGATCGAGCGGGAGAAGCTCCGCTACGGCAATGTTCGCTACGACGTTGAAACGCACGCGCGACTGGTGACCGACCCCGCCCCTACGACGAATCTCGCGCTGCCGATCGCGGAATGAGCGACGACACCACTGCTGAGCCAATGGAGCGTCGCGGCGAGGCAAAGGCCGGCGTGGTAGTTGCGAGCGAGCTTGTCTGAGCGAATCGCGATCCCACGCCACTGCTTGAGCTTGTTGAAACACCGTTCGACGACGTTGCGGCCGCGGTATCGGGCCCGCTGCTGGTCGCCGAAGTCGATCGGCCGCCCGCGGCGCTTGCGTCGGTGGGCGATCTGATCGTCGCGTTCGGGGATCGTCGCGGCAATCCCGCGCTCGCGCAGCCAGGCGCGATTCGCCTTCGACGGGTAGCCCTTGTCCGCGAGCACCCGCTCCGGCCTCGACCTCGGCCTTCCCCGGGCGCCTGGCACGCGGATCTCGCTCAGTGTCGCGGTCAGCATGCTGGTGTCCGCCGCTTGCCCGGGCGTGAGGATGAACGCGAGAGCTCGTCCCTTCCCGTCGCAGACCAGATGACTCTTCGTCGTCAACCCGCCGCGAGAACGGCCGATCGCATGATCCGCCGGTTCGTCACCAAACTTCTTGTAGTTCGACAGGTCCCCTTGTGACGCGGGGAAGGGTTGCGCCATGCTGATGCACGCGCACGATCGTGGAGTCGATCGACGCGACCCAGTCCAGATCGCCGGACTGCTGCGCAAACGATTGCGTCTTCTCTAGCACCCGCGCCCACACGCCCTGCTCGGACCACCGGTTGAAGTTCTTATAGATCGTGTTCCAGTTCCCGAACCGCTCCGGCACGTCCCGCCACGGCGCACCAGTCCGGAACCGCCACGCCGTCGCCTCGACCACCGCGCGCCGATCCACCGGCGGCCGCCCCGTCGACTTCGCAATCGGGAACAACGAGCCGATCACAGCCCACGCCTCATCCGAGATCACATCACGCGACACGCGTCCAAGACTCGCCCACGGGTAGCCCGAAGGCGTTTAGCAACACGGCCTAGTGGCCGTATGCGCAGACTTCTAGCCCTGTAGAGATCATGGGTACCCAAGGTAGCTATTGACCCATCGGGAGTAGCGATGCGATGATGCCCGCATGACGAGGCGATTCGCTAGGTCGGTTGTCCGGGACGTAGGCGGTACCAGAAAGAGACGGGGCCGCCTCGTGGCTCACATGCTGACAGCGGCGGTGGGCGGTGCAGTCCTTGGCCTCAGTCTTGCGCCGGGCGTGGCTCTTGCTTCAGGGCACACGTGCTCCTCGGGAGATGTGTGCGTGTACAACGATAGCTTGAATTTCGGGCCGCCTGACGACCCCTACGCCTCGAGCGTGCTGCATCCTTGGTCTGCGTTCGATGGCAGCTACGGCAACATGAATAACTGGCCGCCACACACGTACAACAACCCCGATACGTGCAACAACATCCAGGGGTATGCGCCGAAGTGCAACCTCAACGACACCATCAGCGGCGCGAAGAACAGGGATGCCACCTACAAGGTCCGCCTGTTCAACGACGCGTACTACTCGGGGGCCTACCAGACCATCTACCCGCTGACGTCGGTTACACAGGTGGCGTATAACGATCAGATTTCATCGCTCTGTTGGAATGCGGGGACAGTATGCAGCTTCTAGCCCGCCGGGTGACGGCGGTAGTCATAACTGCTGCCATCGGAGTCGTGAGCTTCGGTGTTGCAACGAGTGTCGTTGCCCAGTCCCGTGTCCAGCCAGCAGGCGCCGGCGGGGCGGCACCGACCGGAGCGGCATCGGACGCTTCTGCTGCCGTGGAGGAGCTAAAGCTCGGCCAGGTCACCGATGTTCGTGTAGGCAGCGACATCGTCTTCCCCGTCGACTCTTACCGAATGTCGCCAGAGGATCAGAATGTGGTCTTCCTGGCTGAACACAAGGCGATGCAGTCTTGCATGGCAAGATTCGGCGAGTCGTTCGACGTTCCGCCGCAGACAGTTCCCGCCGAGAGTCATGACTACGATCGCTTGTTCGGGGTGCTGGACCTGGCGCAAGCACAGAGCACTGGTTACCACGTGGTAGGCGACGAGATCCTCGAGTCAGGCGAAGGAGCAGGGATCGCAGAGAAGGACGCGAGTTCTCTCGACGAGCGCGCCCTGGACATTGCTATGGGCGACGGCTCCGATCGAGAGATCAACGGTCAAACTGTTCCTGCGGGGGGTTGCATCTCCGAAGCTCGCTCCATTACCGGCGACGACGGTTCGAGCCAAGCCCTCCTCGAGTCGACCGTTGCGTACGGCCTGCGCCAATCGGACAGAGACCCTCGCGTGCTCGCCGCGTTCCGTTCTTGGAGCGAATGCATGAAGGCAAACGGGTTCACGTACGAGACGCCTGCGGCCGCGATTAATGACCCGAAGTGGGCAACATCGAAAGCGTCGGCCGCCGAGATTCAAGTCGCCGCCTCGGACGTCAACTGCAAGCTCTCAACGGGCCTTACCGGGCTGAGAGTCGCCGTCGCTTCTGCGTGGCAGGACGAATACATCTCCTCGCACGCAGATGAGTTCAAATCCCTGAGTCGCGGTGACGCAACAAAGCTCGCCAAGGCCCGTTCTCTTCTGGCAACGTCGCGCTAACCAACGCCCGGAGATCCTCGCCGCCTCATGCGAGACATCCCACCGATCCTATCGAGCAGCAACTATCACGCCGCTCTCTGCCTGGGGGCCACACTGCACTGGCTCACATCGTTAGAGCTGACATCGTCGCGCGATGCGACAAGATGAGCAGATGCAGACCGACACCCCGACGGACGTCATCTTCATCGGCGGCCGTTCGGGAGTGGGCAAGTCGTCCGTGGCCGCGGAGGTCTCCCGGATCCTGGCCCGCGCCGACATCCGCCACGCACTCATCGAAGGCGACAACCTCGACCAGGCATACCCACAACCCTGGCGCGACGGCATCAACCTCGCGGAGCAGAACCTCGCGGCGATGTGGAAGAACTACCGAGCCGTCGGCTACTCACGTCTGATCTTCACCAACACCGTGAGCGTGCTGCAGGTCACGGAACTGAAGGCCGCGCTCGGCGGCGAGACTCATTCATCCGCGGTCCTGCTGACATCAACCGACACGACCGCAGCCCATCGACTCGCGCAACGAGAGATCGGCACCGCGCTGGCCGAGCACATCGACCGCAGCAACCTCGCAGCGCGACGACTCGACGCGGCGGACAAAACCGTCTCACGCATCGCCACCGACGGCCGCTCCGTCGCGGAGATCGCGCACGAGATCCTTGTCAGCGCGGGCTGGCTGGACACCCCGAGCGCCGCGGAGAGCGTTTAGCAACACGGCCTAGTGGGCAAAGCCGGCTATCGAACCGCGGCCGATGCCGACGATGCGCTACAAGAGGCCCGCCGAAAGCTGCGTTCACACGGTCGGCTGACGAGAAGAGGTGCCCCAAGCGTCGGCGAGTACGCGCAGGAATGGCTCGACTCCCTGACGCTTGAAGCATCAACGATCGAGGGGTACCGAAAGATAGTCCGCAACCATGTGGAACCGCAGCTCGGAACGATCCGATTGGACAAGCTCACCGCCACAGCCCTCCACAAGCACTACGGTGCGCTCCTCGACCACGGCCGGGCCGACAATAAGCGCCCTGGCGCCGGATTGTCCGCGAACTCGGTGCAGAAGGTGCATGTGCTGGTCGGCGCCATGCTCGATGCCGCAATCGACGACGGTCACATCGTCGTGAACGTCGCCAAGAAGCGCCGAACCGTGAAGGCACCGACGGGGAAGCAGGTTCGGGCACAGCGACCAGAGATCCAAACCTGGACGGCGGTTGAACTACGCCAGTTCCTCACATGGTCGCGCGATGTCTACAACGACGAGTTTCACTCGCTGTGGCACCTCTACGCCCATACTGGAATGCGCCGTTCGGAGGCACTCGCTCTGAGGTGGGGCGACGTCGATCTGACCGCGGGAAAGATCGCGCTCCGCCGCGCTGCCGACACGACCAGGCGAGACAGGACTAAGACGACCAAGACCGGCGTGGCTCGGCCCATCGATATCGACGCGGCCACCACTGAGGTTCTCCGGAAATGGAAAGCTACGCGCGGGACGATAGCTCTCGACTTCGCACGAGCAGACGCCTACGTATTCGGGGACCTCAGCGGACGATTGCGTAAACCCGACGACATCGGGCGCCGTTGGGATCACCGAGTGGCAAAGGCCCGCGCAGACTTGGGCGCAGATCACCTGCCGCGATTGACCCTCAAGGGACTTCGCCACACTCACGCGACACTGCTGCTCGAACTTGGAGTGCACCCGAAGGTCGTGCAGGAACGCCTAGGCAGTGTTGCTAAAGCCCACGGTGACCCAGTGGAGGGCCCATGCGATCCGGAGGCGGCGTGCTATCGGGCCCGATCGAGGTCTTTGATCAATCGAGGCGTACGCCACTGCGTTACATGCGCGGCCCATCGATGGACTGGGTAGGCAAGCCGCACGACAAAGTAGTTCGCATACTCGGCGGCAGCGAACACCCAGACGCCTAGGACGAGGGCCGCGTCTGCGCCGGAGGGGAACCAAGCGACGATTCCGATGAGTCCCAAAGCCAGAACGAGCGGATCGAGGAGACGGGCAGCTCGGTACGCTCCGGCGACGCAGGTGGGCATTCGTGCTCGCCCGGCCCATTCGCGCGCCATGAGCCAGTAGACGCCCGCCTGGGCGAGGATCAGGAGCAGGGGGGCAAGCGCGGACCACAACGCCAGTGCGCCGGGGCGGGTCGACGTGACGGGAATCAGGCCGCTGGCGGCGATGCCGGCGAATACTGTCGCCGCGGTCAGTTCGCCCAGTCCGAGGCTCGTGTACGTCTGCCGCAACTTGCGGTAGCGATCACGGGAAGGTGCCATGGCTCAAGCCTTCCACCCGCTTCATGGTGCGGGCGCCTCATTGAGCAGTGTTGCTGATGGCGCCGGTGAGCCAGTGGAGTGTCGCGGCGAGGCAGAGCCCAGCGTGGTAGTTGCGGGCGGTCTTATCTGAGCGCATCGCAATCCCGCGCCATTGCTTGAGCCTGTTAAAGCACCGCTCCACGACGTTGCGACCGCGGTAGCGGACACGCTGCTCATAACCGAAGTCGATCGGTCTGCCGCGGCGCTTGCGTCGGTGCGCGATCTGATCGTCACGCTCGGGGATCGTCGCCGCGATCCCGCGCTCGCGCAGCCAAGCCCGATTCGCCTTCGACGGGTAACCCTTGTCCGCGAGCACCCGGTCCGGCCTCACCCTTGGCCTGCCCCGGGCACCGGGGACGCGGATCTCGCCCAACGTCGCTGTCAGCATGCTGGTATCCGCCGCCTGCCCAGGCGTAAGGATGAACGCGAGTGCACGTCCCTTCCCGTCACAGACCAGGTGATTCTTCGTCGTCAGCCCGCCGCGGGAGCGGCCGATCGCATGATCGGGTGGCTCATCACCGAACTTCCTGTAGTTCGATGAAGCCCCCTGTGGTGCGCGGGAGGGTCGCGCCGTGCTGATGCACGCGCACGATCGTGGAGTCGATGGATGTGACCCAGTCCAAGTCCCCAGACCGCTGTGCGAGGGACTGCACCTGCTCCAGCAGTCGCGCCCAGACGCCCTGCTCGGCCCACCGGTTGAAGTTCTTGTAGATCGTGTTCCAGTTCCCGAACCGCTCCGGCACGTCCCGCCACGGCGCGCCCGTGCGGAACCGCCACGCCGTCGCCTCGACCACCGTGCGCCGATCCAACGGCGGCCGACCCGTCGACTTCACCTTCGGGAACAACGGGCCGATCACAGCCCAGGCCTCATCCGAGATCACATCACGCGACACGCGTTCAAGACTCGCCGAACAGCCAGCCAGAACGGTTTAGCAACACGCCCTAGGGCACTCCAACATCTCGACGACGATGAATATCTACAGTCACGTGACGCCCACGATGCAGCGGGACGCCGTTTCACGGCTCGCCGGTCTGCTAGGCGGTGGGGCTGAATGAACATCCCTGTTGCAGAGATCGTTGCACCGGGCACAAAACGAACCGACCCCCGCCCGGTAAATCCCAGGTCGGGGGTCCATTCTTCGCTGTGCGCGAGGGGGGAGTTGAACCCCCACGCCCTTTCGGGCACTGGCACCTGAAGCCAGCGCGTCTGCCTATTCCGCCACTCGCGCGAGCCACGACATCCGAAGATCTCACGGACTCAACTTCCCGAGGATATCACGCCCCGAGACCCGTTTCGACTCGGCGGTGCCCGCCTCGCTCAACGACCGCGCCCGGCCACCTCCCGGTCGTTGAGCGCGCGCCAGCTCGGCGCGTTCCGCGTCTGCTCAGCCTGTGCAACTAGCATGTACGCACCGGTCGGCGATCCTGAGGAGCCCTGTGGGACTACTGGACAGCTTCGAGAAGGGACTCGAGCGCGCAGTCAACAGCGCGTTCGCGAAGTCCTTCCGTAGCGGCATTCAGCCCGTCGAGATCGCGGCCGCCCTGCGCAGCGAACTCGACGCGAAGGCTGCTGTCGTCAGCCGCGACCGCATTCTCGCCCCGAACACCTTCGAGGTGCGCATGTCGCCGGCCGATGCCGAGCGCATGCTCGGCCTGGGCAGCGCGCTCGACTCCGAACTGCACACCCTCGTCGACGCCCACGCGAAGGCGCAGGGGTTCAGCTTCGCCGGTCCCGTCACCATCGCTTTGGCCGGTGACCCCACCCTCTCGACGGGCACGCTGCGCGTCGCCTCGCAGACCGCGGCCGGCCAGGTCGCCTGGCGCGGCGTCGTCGAGATCGCCGGAGCCTCGCACACCCTCGCGAAGGGGCGCACCGTCATCGGGCGCGGCAGCGACGCCGACATCACGATCCCGGATGCCGGGACCAGCCGTCGTCACGTCGAGATCCTCTGGGACGGCGAGCGCGCCATGGTGCGCGACCTGGGCTCGACCAACGGCACGCAGGTGAACGGCACGAAGATCACCGAAGCGCCGCTGCCCCCCGACTCCGTGGTCACGATCGGCCGCACCGACATCGTCTTCCGCGTCATCGCACAGGCCGCGCCCCCTCGCCCCACGACCTCTGCCGCCGACGCGACCCGCGCCTTTGGAATCGGAGGACCCGCGTGAGCGAGTTGACTCTCCTGCTGCTGCAGATCGGCTTCCTGATCCTGCTGTGGTTCTTCGTCTTCGCCGTCGTCTACTCCCTGCGCGCAGACCTCTTCGGCGTCAAGGTGCGAAAGCTCGCCGAACCCGCGGCCGCCGGCGTGGGCGTCGCCGCCGCGGCATCCGCGCCCGCCGCCGCCCAGGCGGCGACGGCACCCATCGCCCCGGCCGCTCCCGCCGCCGCTGCGAGCCCGAGCGGACCGCAGAAGGCGACCCGCGACGCCGTGTCGCGCATCGTGATCACGAGCGGCCCGAAGGCCGGCCTCGAGCTGCCGCTCGGCTCGGAGGCGCTCACGATCGGCCGCTCGAGCGAGTCGGGGCTCGTGATCCGCGACGACTACACCTCCAGCCACCACGCGCGCCTGCTGCTCTGGGGCGACCAGTGGATGATCCAGGACCTCGACTCCACCAACGGCACCTGGCACGACGGTGCTCGCGTGAGCACCCCGGTGCCCATCCGCGTGGGAGCACCGATCAAGGTCGGCGCGACGACGTTCGAGCTGAGGAAGTAGCCCGCCTCTCATGGTCTTCGAGGGATCGAGCGTCGCCATCTCCCACACGGGGAAGGTGCGCTCCAACAACCAGGATTCGGGCTACGCCGGCTCGAACCTCTTCGTCGTGGCCGACGGCATGGGAGGTCATGCCGGGGGTGATGTCGCCTCGAGCATCGCCGTCCACCGCCTGAAGAACCTCGATCACCCCTACGCCTCGACCGCGGAGGCCGAGCAGGCGCTGCAGGAAGCCATCTCCTCGACCGCGGGGGTGCTGATCGACACCGTCGCGCGACGGCCCGAACTCGCGGGCATGGGCACCACCGTCAGCGCCCTGATCATGGTCGACGACTACGCCGTGATCGCCCACATCGGCGACTCGCGCATCTACCTCTACCGCGACGATGCGCTCACCCAGATCACGACCGACCACACCTTCGTGCAGCGCCTCGTCGACTCGGGTCGCATCACTCCCGAAGAAGCCCGCTACCACCCGCGCCGGTCCGTGCTCATGCGCGTGCTCGGCGACATGGACCCCGACCCCGAGGTCGACACGTTCATCATGCCGACCCAGCCCGGCGACCGCTGGCTGCTCTGCTCCGACGGCCTCTCCGGCGTCGTCGACGACGCGCACACCAGCAAGGTGCTCGGCCACCACTATCCGCCGGGCCGCACCGCCGATCTCCTGCTCAAGCAGGCCCTCGACGGCGGAGCCCCCGACAACGTCACCGTCGTCATCGTGGACGTCGGCGGCAGCCACCCGATGTTCAGCGGCACCGCGACGATCGTCGGCTCGGCGTCCAACCCGCAGGGCGTCGACGTGCCGGCCGCCCGCCCCGGGCGTACCAGCTGGCTGCACACCGCCCGCCAGGCCGCCAACGAGCCGACGCACTTCGAGCCCGCCGCCGAGTTCCTCGAGGAGCTCATCGAGGAAGACCGCCGACGTGCCCGCCGTCGGCGCATCTGGTGGGTCGTCGGCCTGATCACGATTCTCGCCGCCCTCTCGGCGGCAGCGCTCGGCGCCTACGCCTGGACTCAGACGCGGTACTTCGTCGGCGCCGATGCCGACACCGTCGTCATCTACCGCGGCATCCAGCAGGACATCGGCCCGATCTCGCTGTCGTCCGTCTACGAGGACACGGGCATCGTGCTGAACGACCTGCCCTTCTACCAGCGTCTCGCGGTGACCTCGACGATCTCGGCGCGCTCGCTCTCGGACGCCGAGCAGATCGTCGACACCCTGCGCACCACTCTGGAGGGTGAACGATGAGCTCGGCGACAGACACCGTCCAGGCCGACACGACGGTCGTGAAGGCGCTGCGAAAGCTCCGGATGCCGCAGACGCAGCGCAACCGCGAACTCGGTCTGCTGCTGTTCGCCTTCGCGATCAACGGCGCCGCCGTCGCCCTCGTGCAGCTGGGCGCGCTCGGCCACATCGACTGGACGTTCCTCTACTACTGCGGCGCACTGACCGTGCTGGTGCTCGGACTGCACATCGTGCTGCGCTTCAAAGCGTCGCAAGCCGACCCGTTCGTCGTCCCCATCGCGACCGTACTGTCGGGTCTCGGCCTGGCGATGATCTACCGCATCGACATCGAGGACCAGAGCACCGGGTGGGACGCCCTCTCGACCCGCCAGCTGGTGTGGCTGGCCATCGCGAGCGCCGCGGCGGTCGCGATCGTGATCTTCCTGAAGAACTACCGCGTGCTGTTCCGCTACACGTACGTCTTCGGGTTCGTCGGCATCCTGCTGCTCGTGCTCCCCTTCGTGCCGGGGCTGGGCACCGACGCCAACGCCGATGTGTGGATCTCCATCGGCGGCCTCTTCTCCTTCCAGCCCGGCGAGCTGGCGAAGATCGCGTTGGCCATCTTCTTCGCCGGCTACCTCGTGCGCACGCGCGAAGCGCTCACCTCCGTCGGTACGCGCTTCCTCGGCATGACGTGGCCGCGTGCCCGCGAGCTCGGACCGCTCCTGCTCATCTGGCTCGCCTCGATGGCGATCATCGTCTTCCAGCGCGATCTCGGCACGGGTCTGCTCATGTTCGGCATGTTCATCGCGATGATCTACGTCGCCACGGGCAAGACGAGCTGGGCGGTGCTCGGTCTGCTGCTGGCCGTCGGCGGCGCCCTCATCGCCTCGCAGGTGCTCAGCTACGTGGGCGGGCGCTTCCAGAACTGGCTGGACGCCTTCAACCCCGCCGTCATCGACAGCGCGGGCGGCAGCTATCAGCTCGTGAGCGGCATCTTCGGCCTGTCCGAGGGCGGCCTGCTCGGAACCGGTCTCGGCCGTGGACGGCCGGGGCTGACCCCCCTGTCGCAGAGCGACTACATCTTCCCCAGCATCGGCGAAGAGCTGGGGCTCATCGGCGTCTTCGCGATCCTCTGCCTGTACATGGTGTTCACCAGTCGCGGCATCCGCATCGGCATCGCCGGCCAGGACGACTTCGGAAAGCTGCTGGCCACCGGACTGTCGTTCACCATCGCGCTCCAGGTGTTCATCATGGTCGGCGGCGTCACCCGACTCATCCCCCTGACGGGGCTGACAACCCCGTTCCTCGCGGCGGGCGGATCGTCTCTGGTGGCCAACTGGATCGTCGTCGCGTTGCTGCTGCGCATCTCGGATGCCGTGCGCTCGCGCCCCCGGGTGGTGATCGGATGACCCGCGAACTGCGACGGCTGTCGCTGATCATGCTCGCCATGTTCGTGGCCCTGTTCGGCGCGACCAGCTGGATCCAGGTCGTCCAGGCCGGCGATCTCAGCGAGAACCCGCTCAACAAGCGCGCGCTCTACGACTCGTTCGAGGTGCAGCGCGGGTCGATCATCGCCGGCGATACCGTCATCGCCGACTCCGTGCCCAGCGACGACGTGTACGCCTGGCAGCGCCAGTACGCCGACCCCCAGATGTGGGCGCCGGTCACGGGGTACATGAACCCGTTGCTCAACTCGCTCACCGGCCTCGAACAGTCGATGAACAAGGAGCTCTCGGGCACCGCCAACTCGCAGTTCCTCTCGCGCGTCGATCAGATCATCACGGGTCAGCCCGCTCGCGGCTCCAACGTGCTGCTCACCCTCGACCCGGCCATCCAGAAGGCCGCCTTCGACGCGCTCGGCACCTATCAGGGCGCCGTCGTCGCGCTCGAGCCCAAGACCGGGCGCGTTCTCGCGATGGTGACGAGCCCGAGCTACGACACCAACGCGATGGCCGTGCACAACGCGCAGCAGGTCAACGAGACCTACGACCAGCTGATGAACGCCGCCGTCAATCCGCTCGACAATCGCGCGATCGACACCCTGAACCCGCCTGGATCGACCTTCAAGCTCGTCGTCGTCTCGGCGGCGCTGGCGTCGGGCAAGTTCACGCCGGACTCGACCTTCCCCAACCCCGCGACCTACACGTTGCCGGGAACGTCGACCTCGATCCGCAACTTCGACGGCAACACGTGCGGCCCCGGAGATCAGGTCACCATCGCCACCGCCCTGCGCCTGAGCTGCAACATCCCGATGGCACAGCTCGCCGTCGCGCTCGGCCAGGACGCCCTTCGCGCCGAGGCCGAGAAGTACGGCTTCAACAACGCGAGCATCGACATCCCGCTCGGCGTCGTCACCTCGGCATACCCGACGGGCGCCCTCTCGGCCGACAAGGTCGCCCTGACGGGGTTCGGACAGGGCAGCGTCACCGCCACGCCGCTGCAGATGGCGATGGTGGCCGCCGGCATCGCCAACGGCGGCATGGTCATGAAGCCGCGCATGGTCGACCGTGTCGTGGCGCCCGATCTGACCGTGCAGGAGACGTTCACCGACACCGAGCTGGGCCGTGCGCTCAGCTCGACGGATGCCGCGACGATGACCTCGCTGATGATCTCCAATGTCCGTGACGGCGCGGCCAGCGGTGCAACAATAGACGGGTTCGACGTGGCCGGGAAGACCGGTACCGCGGAGCACGGACCCTCGGATCCGTACACTCTCTGGTTCACGGGCTTCGCCCCGGCCAACGACCCGAAAGTGGTCGTCGCCGTGATGGTGGAAAACGGCGGAGGTCTCGGGCAGTCCGGCACGAGCAACGGGATCGCGGCTCCAATCGCGAAGAAAGTCATGGAGGCGGTGCTGAGCAGATGAGACCGACACAGGGTGTGAGCTTCGGTGGACGCTACGAGCTGGATTCGCGGATCGCGATCGGCGGCATGGGCGAGGTCTGGGAGGCCACCGACCACGTGATCGGACGCACCGTCGCGATCAAGATCCTCAAAGACGAGTACATGGGAGACCCGGGCTTCCTGGAGCGCTTCCGCGCCGAGGCCCGCCACGCGGCGCTCGTCAACCACGAGGGCATCGCGAGCGTCTTCGACTACGGCGAGGAGAACGGCTCCGCCTTCCTCGTGATGGAGCTCGTCCCCGGGGAAGCACTGTCGACCATCCTCGAGCGCGAGGGATCACTGTCCACCGACAAGACCCTCGACATCGTCGCGCAGACGGCCGCCGCCCTGCAGGCCGCGCACGCCGCCGGTCTCGTGCACCGCGACATCAAGCCGGGAAACCTGCTCATCACCCCCGACGGACGGGTGAAGATCACCGACTTCGGCATCGCCCGCATCGCCGACCAGGTGCCGCTGACCGCCACCGGTCAGGTGATGGGAACCGTGCAGTACCTCTCGCCCGAGCAGGCGTCGGGGCACGCGGCATCCCCCGCGACCGACATCTACTCGCTGGGCATCGTCGCCTACGAGTGCCTCGCCGGCAAGCGCCCCTTCACCGGGGAGTCGCAGGTGGCGATCGCGATGGCGCAGATCAACGACACCCCGCCGCCGCTGGCGGCCACCATCGCCGAGCCGGTGCGCAACTTCGTGATGAGCATGATCGCGAAGAAGCCGGAGGACCGGCCCGCGACCGCATCCGCCGTCGCCCGAGCGGCGACCGCGCTTCGTCGCGGTGACGTCGCCGGAGCGGCGGCCATCGTCCCCGCCATCGCCGGTGGCCTGGCCATGGACGAGGCGACGAAGCTGCTGACCCCGGGACTCGCGACCCAGGAGGCCACGCGCCTGCTGCCGACCGCGGGAGCGGCCGGCGCCGTCGCGGCCGTCGATGCCGCAGACGAGCCGCAGAAGAAGAAGCGCAGCCCGTGGACGTGGCCGCTGGTCGCGCTCATCGCGCTGCTGCTCATCGTGCTCGGCGGCACCCTGTTCGCCCTCTTCGCGAATCAGGGCGCGCAGCCCGCGCCGACGACGAGTTCCTCGACATCCTCGACGCCCAGCCGCTCCGCGACGCCCCCGTCACCCTCGGCGAGCCCCACGACGGTGGCCATCGACAGCCTTGGACTGATCGGTCAGACGTGTGACGCCGCAAAGGCCATCGCTGAGAAGGCTGGTTTCACCAACGTCTCCTGCGAGCGGGGATCCGCGGCAACGACGCAGGACGAGGTCGGCAAGGTGTACCAGACCAACCCGACCACGGGCAACGTCAAGCTCAGCAGCCCGGTGACGCTGACCTTCTACGACGAGATGAGCCCGATCGGCACGCCGAACGCGCCGACGGTGACGAACGACCCGAAGGGGTCGCAGACCTTCACCGTGACCTGGGAGGCGTTCAGTGGATGCCCGGCCGGATCGTCGGTGACCGCGTACAACTTCACCGTCATCAACGGCACCTTCAACGCGAACAACAGCACGACGTATCAGTCGCCCACCGCGCCGCGGAGCCTTCAGGTGACGGCCGACAAGAACGTGCAGCCGGGATCGTTGATCCTCGTGAAGTACAGCGCGCAGTGCGGCGACCGCACGAGCCCGGATTCCCAGGAGGGTCAGGCGCCGATCCCGACGACGAGCACGCCCACGGGCACGCCGGTCGCTCCCTGAGAGCGCGGCCCGCGTCCCCGGGTGGGGGTCGCGGGCGTAAGGGTCCAGGGGTCGCACAGGAGGGTTCTATTAGGCTGGCTATGAGTCAGCCCAGGGGAGAGAAGTGTCTGCAGATCCGCGTGTGCTGTCCGAGCGGTACCGCGTCGATGAACTCATCGGCCGCGGAGGCATGGCCACCGTGTACCGCGGGCAGGACCTGACGCTCGGGCGTCAGGTGGCCATCAAGATCCTCAAGCGGGAGCTCGCCGAAGACAGCGCGTTCCGCACCCGATTCCGGCTCGAGGCGCAGTCGGCCTCGCGAATGTCGCACCCCGCGATCGTCCGCGTCTACGACGCCGGTGAGGATGCCGAGACCGACCCCGACGGCTCGACGCACCCCGTTCCGTACATCGTGATGGAACTCGTGGAGGGCACCCTCCTGAAGGATGTCGTCAGCGACGGCGGCGTTCCGGTCGGTGAGGCCATCCGCTACGTCGACGGCATCCTCGAAGCGCTCGAGTATTCGCATCGCGCCGGCGTCGTCCATCGCGACATCAAGCCCGGCAACGTCATGATCACCGCCGGCGGCCAGGTGAAGGTGATGGACTTCGGCATCGCCCGCGCCGTGTCCGACTCCTCCTCGACCGTCGCCGAGACCACAGCCATCATCGGCACCGCGGCCTACCTGTCGCCGGAGCAGGCGAAGGGTGAGCCGGTCGATGCGCGCGCCGACCTCTACTCGGCCGGCATCGTGCTGTACGAGCTGCTCACCGGTCGCCAGCCTTTCCGCGGCGATTCTCCGGTTGCGGTCGCCTATCAGCACGTCAGCGAGACGCCTCTTCCCCCCTCCGAACTGGTCGACGCGATCCCCCGCTCGATCGACGCCGTCGCGCTGCGCGCTCTGGCCAAGGACCCGTTCCAGCGCTACCAGGACGCGGCATCGTTCCGCCAGGCGCTCGACGCCACGGTCGACGGTCACACCCCGACGAAGAAGCAGGTCGGCGCGCTGGCCAGCGAGCTCTACGGCGCGAACCCGCGGCAGGCCGCAGAGACGGCCCGGTCGCTGCGCCAGCTGACCGCCGACACGACCATGCGACGGACGCAGGCAGGACCCCCGGCCGCGTGGATCTGGGCCGGGGTGGCGCTGCTCGCCGTCGTGCTGATCTCGGTGCTGATCTGGGTCATCACGATTCGTCCCGGCGCCGCGGTACCGCAGAACTCGCGCGTCGTCGAGGACGTCGTCGACATGTCGTGGGACCGCGCGAGCGAGAAGTTGGTGGGTCAGGATCTGCAGGCGAAGCGCGTCGACCAGAGCGACAACGCGATCGTCTCGGGCAACGTCATCCGCACCGATCCCGCCGCGGGCACCATCGTGGCTCCCGGCCAGACGATCACGGTCTACGTCTCGACGGGGCAGCAGACCAGCGCCATGCCCAACATCACCGGAAAGTCGTCGACAGACGCAGAAGCCGCTCTGAAGGCCGTCGGATTGCAGCTGGGCGCCGTGACGACACGCAGCGATCCCGACCTCGCCCAGGGCATCGTCATCTCGGCCGACCAGACCGTGGGCACGCAGATCCCGGTCGGAACGCGCGTCAACCTCACGGTCGCCAGCGGCAAGGTCGCTCTGGTGAACCTCGTCGGCTATACCGTCGATGCGGCGACCAGGGACCTCACGTCCGCCGACCTCAAACTCACCGCGAGCGTCGTCGAGGACCCGTCGTGTCCCGCCGTGGGCTCGACGCCGATCGTCGCCGGACAGTCACTGCCCCCGGGCGATGTGCCGATCCACTCGACGGTCGAGCTCCGCGTCTGCACCGGTAAGTGATCCCCGCAGCGGCTGCAGCCCGCGGCCGCGCGCTGCAGCGCCGGCGATCCCGACGCGCTCCAACCATGAGCCCAACAACTGGTGCCCGCCCTCGGTGAGCACCGACTCGGGATGGAACTGCACCCCCCAGAGCGGCAGCTCACGGTGGGCGAGGCCCATGATGACTCCGGACGAGGTATGCGCGGTCACCTCGAGCTCGGCGGGCAGCGTGTCCGCAACGACCGCGAGAGAGTGGTAGCGCGTCGCCGAGAAGGGCGATGGCAGTCCGGCGAAGGGGAACGCGCCGTCATGCCAGACCCGCGATGTCGTGCCGTGGCGCAGCTGCGGGGCCTCGGCGACCGTCGCGCCGAACGCCGCCCCGAGCACCTGGTGGCCCAGGCACACCCCCAGCAGGGGGATGCCCGCGGCCGCGACCGCATGCACGATCCCGATCGATGCCCCGGCATCCTCCGGCGAGCCGGGTCCGGGCGAGATCAGCACTCCCGCATACGGGGCTACCAAGGCCACGGGGTCCTCGACGGCATCCGCTTCGGCCATGTCGGTCGTCGCGCCCAGCTCGTGCAGGTAGCCGACGAGCGTGTGGACGAAGCTGTCGCGGTTGTCGACGACGAGGATTCGTCCCCCGTCAGCCGCCGACCGTGGCATCCTGCGGATTGACGAACTGACCGACCCACGGGAACACGTACCAGAACAGCCCGTAGAGCACGGCGGCGAGCAGAACCAGCAGAATGAGGATGCGCACCCAGGCCGGGCCGGGAAGAACACGCCAGAGGGCGGCATACATCAGGCGGACACTCCCTGGGTGAGCGAGGCGGGCGGTCCCGCCGAGGTCGGAGTGAAGCTCTCGAACACGGCGTACGCGATGATGCGCTCGAGCATGTTGAGCTTCGGAGCGCAGCTGGTCAGTGTGAGATAGCGGCCGTTGGCTGCCATGCCCACCTGCTGCGGAACGGGCAGCAGGACCTCCACCTGCGTCGCCTGCACGTACTCGAGGGTGCGGAAGCGGTAGGTGTACCAGCCGTCCGGGGTCTGGATGACGATCGCGTCGCCGATCACGAGCTTGTCGATCGGGTCGAACGGTGCGCCGGAGGTCCACCGGTGTGCGGCGTACACGGTGTTGCCGACGGCTCCGGGCATGGCGGTATCGGTGTAGTGACCGATCTCACCGGCGTCGAGGATGTCGTGGCGACCCGTTCCCGCGGCCACCGTGAACTGCCAGTTCGGTCCGAAGCGGGGCACGAACATCACCCCGAACTGCTGACCGTAGTCCTTCTGCGCCATCACCGGGACGACCGGTGCGGCAGCCGCGGGCGAGGAACTCGCACTCGGCGACGGCGTGGGGGTGTCGGATGCCGTCGGGCTCTGCGATGCCTGCTGCAGCCAGCTCTGCGAGAGGGCGCTGGCCTCCGTGTGCTTCTGCGAGCCGATGATCCAGTCACCGATCCACATCTGCCACGCGACGTAGAGCAGTGCGATGACGCCCGCCGTGATGAGCAGCTCACCGAGGACGCCGAGGAACGAGGCTCGTCGCCGCGGTTTCGCCGCGCGCATTGGCGCGGACGCGCCCTCCGGCTCCTGGGTGCTCGGCTCTGCCGGAGTGGTCGGCCCCGATTCCTCCGACTGCGCGGCAAGACGGCGGGCACGCCGAGACGTGTGCTCGAGCGAGCCGATACCCTCAGCTGCGTTGTCGCCGGTGCCGTCCTTCACGCTGTGATTGTCGCACAGCGTGGCTGAGGGAGACCTGCCAGGTAGAATCGTGGCCATGGCGCGTTCAGGAAAGCACGACGAGCAGGTCGCGGAATACGGCGAGGGGGAATCCGCACCCAACCCGGTGTGGTTCAAGCCCATCATGCTCGGGCTCATGATCCTGGGTCTGCTGTGGGTGATCGTGTTCTACCTGAGCAACCAGGCGCTGCCGATTCCCGGCATCGCCGGATGGAACCTCGTGATCGGCTTCGGGATCGCCTTCATCGGGTTCCTGATGACCACGCGCTGGCGCTGATCGCCGGCATCCGCGGCCTTTCCACAGGTGTCATGGCCTGTGAATTACACGGGTGTGATTCATCCCCATCTGTGGATGAACCTGTGGATAACTCTCGGCTGACGGTCTAGGCGTACAGGTAGAGCGGAACGGCCAGCGCACCCAGCAGGCCGACGCCCACGGCGACCAGCAGCCAGATCTGCAGCGCGCGCTGGCGGATCTTCCGCGTGCGCGCGAAGATGACGCCGATCAAGGCGCCGACCAGACCGCCGCCGATGTGCGCCTGCCAGGCGATGTTCGATCCCGGCAGGAACGTGATCACCAGGTTGATCCCGAGCAGCACGGCGATCGCCGTGACGTTGGCGCCGAGGTGACGGCCGATGACGAACATCGCGCCGAGCAATCCCCACACCGCACCGGAAGCGCCGACGACCCACGTGTTCGGGGCGAGCAGCGCCGTCAGGACCGAGCCCCCGAGAGCGCTCAGCAGGTAGAGCCCGAGGAAGCGCCACCTTCCGAGCAGCGGTTCGAGACTGCGTCCGAGCGCCCACAACGCAAGCATGTTGAAGGCGATGTGGAAGATGCTCGCGTGAACGAGTGTCACCGTCAGCAGTCGCCACGGCTGCACGTACGCCAGCTGCGCCTGGAAGGCGAGCAGGCTCTGCACATAAAGACCGATGCCGGGGATCAGTCCGATCAGGTAGAACACGCTGGTGACGATGACCAGCGTGTAGGTGACGACGTGCTTTCCGTCGATACCGGACGGGCGTCGACGCGGCATCCGCGTGACACTCGCCGACGCCGCCTTGCGCTGTTCGGCGAGGCACTCCGGGCAGATGACTCCCACCGGAAGCGGTGTCTGGCACTCTCCGCAGATCGTGCGCAGACACCGCTGACAGAGCACGAAGCTCTGCCGATCCGGATGCCGGTAGCAGAAGTTGTCCGGATTGGTGCGGATGTCGGAGTCGGTCACGCGGGCCGGTTCCGCTCTGTTCAGGCGGGGACGACGTCGATCGAGCTGATCACGACGGGCTCGATCGGGCGGTCGCCCGCGGCGGTCGGAACGGCCGAGATCGCGTCGACGACGGCACGCGAAGCATCGTCGGCGACCTCGCCGAAGATCGTGTGCTTGCCGTTGAGCCACGGCGTCGGATCGGTCGTGATGAAGAACTGTGAGCCGTTGGTGCCCTCGGCCTTGCCCGTGATGGCGTTGCGGCGCAGGCCCGCGTTGGCCATCGCCAGCAGGTAGGGGGCACCGAAGGTGAGCTCGGGGTGGATCTCGTCGTTGAAGTTGTAACCCGGGCCCCCGACACCCTGACCGAGCGGGTCGCCGCCCTGGATCATGAAGTTCGGGATGATGCGGTGGAAGATGACGTCCTTGTAGAGCGGGCCTTCGCCCGGCTTGCCGGTCGCCGGGTGCGTCCAGGCCTGCGAGCCGTCGGCGAGACCGGTGAAGTTCTGCACGGTGCGCGGTGCGTGGTCTCCGAAGAGGTTGACGACGATGTCGCCGTGGTTGGTGTGGATGGTCGCGACGGCGGTGTGGATCGGCATGCCTAGCATTCTCTCACCTGTCAACCCCTCGCGAGGCCCGGCAGGTCTGGCAAGATGGGATGAAACCCAGCCGGAACCCAGGGAGGGCACCGTGAGCCTCAGCCGCAAGCGCAAGAAGGAACTCCGCAAGCTCCAGCACCAGGCGAACACGCTGTGGGAGTCGCAGCAGGTCCTGATCGGACAGGCGGGCGAGGTCGCCCGCGAGGCCGGTCGTCAGCTCGGCAACTACAACCGCGAGCAGGTCGTGCCGACCGTGCAGCACACGTACGAGAAGTACGCGGCGCCGTATGTCGAGCAGGGCGTCGCGACCTCCAAGAAGGTCTACAACGACAAGGTCGTGCCGACGGCGGGTGCGCTGATCGGTTCGGCGCTGTCGGTGTGGGATGCCGCGACCGAGAAGCGTCATGATCTGGCCGCGGGTCGTGGCTTCGGCTCGATCGACCTCGCCGCCATCCAGAAGAAGGCCGACAAGTACGGCAAGAAGGCGACGAAGCAGCTGAGCGTCCCCGCTCCGAAGAAGAGCCTGGGCGCCGGCGGCGTCATCGCGATCCTCCTCGGCATCGCCGCCGCGGCCGGAGTGGTCTACGCCGCCTGGCAGACGCTGCGCGCCGACGACGAGCTGTGGGTGGCGGACGACCCGCTGCGCGCCCCGGATGCCTGATCCCCTCGACCGCGTCCGAGATGCGGCCGCCGCGCGCGGTCTCGACATCGAGCTGCGTGAGCGCCCCGCGGCATCCAGCCTCGCGGAGGCTGCGAGCCTGCTCGGTCTGCAGCCTGCTGACATCGTCAAGACACTCGTGGTCAAGAAGTCCGACGACACGTATCTGTTCGCGTTGATCCCGGGAGATCTGGCGATCTCCTGGCCGAAGCTGCGGGCCCTCGTCGGGGTGAACAAGCTGAGGCTCCCCGAGCCGGATCTCGCTCTGGCCGCGACCGGCTACGAGCGCGGGACGATCGCGCCGATCGGCAGCACCAACGACTGGCCGGTGTATGCGGACGCGTCGATCGTGGGGCGGCGTATCGCGATGGGCGCCGGGGCACACGGATACAGCCTGTTCGTCGACGCCGACGACCTCATCCGTGCGTACGACGCGACGGTCGCCGACATCTCCCAGCCGGCGGCATCGGCCTCCTGAGCGCGGCGCTCAGCCGGGTCAGCTCGCCCTCGCGACGGGCAGGCCGGCCATCCCGAGTGCGATGTCGACGAGCTTCACCCGTTGCGGTGGGAGCGCGGTGAGGGCGAACCACTCCGCACGATCGGTCGATCCGTTGCGCTCGTAACGCAGCTGCCCGCCGGTCACCTCCGCCCGGTACACGATGCGCAGCGTGTGCAGCGGTTCGGGGTCGTCCGCGAAGACGCGGCGGTTCGCGGGGATCACGCGAGAGTGGATGCCGAGCAGCTCCCCGATGCGCACGCGGAACCCCGTCTCCTCCCGGACCTCGCGGCGCGCGGCATCCACCGGATCCTCGCCGTCTTCCAAGCCGCCTCCGGGCATCGTCCAGGCTCCCCGGCGCCCCTGGTGCCAGTGAGCGAGCAGCACGCGGTCGGACTCGTCGACGACGACGGCGTAGGCGGCAACCCGCAAGTCCATTCCGTGAGCCTAGCGGTCGAGGCTGCATCGCATGGGAGTCCTCTTCCCTCCGTTCCGTACTCAGTCCCGGTGCGATGAGCACCGGCCGGGCATACCGGAATGACCGGCGAGCTCTGCGGCGGCTGGATGGCGGAGACTGAATACGGAACGTCGCGTCCGAGGCTCAGACGGCGGCGGTGCGCAGCTCGCGCTCGCGCAGCGCCCGCTCGACGGATTCGACATCGCGGACCGCTCCACGATCGGCCGAGGTCGCCATCGCCGCGTAGGCCCGCAGCGCCAGCGACACGGGACGCTGCCGATCCTTCGGTGCGTAGCCGCCCGCGTCGAGCAGCCGGGCGCGGCGGCGCTCCAACTCGTCATCGTCGACCCGCAGGCTCATCGAGCGTGAGGGGATGTCGATGTCGACGATGTCGCCGTCCTCGACGAGGGCGATGATGCCGCCGCTCGCCGCCTCCGGCGAGACGTGACCGATCGACAGGCCCGACGTGCCGCCCGAGAAGCGGCCATCGGTGACCAGCGCGCACACCTTGCCCAGGCCGCGGCCCTTGAGGAACGAGGTGGGGTGCAGCATCTCCTGCATGCCGGGTCCGCCCTTGGGACCCTCGTAGCGGATGACGACGACATCGCCGGGTTGCACCTTCTTGCCGAGGATCTTCGCCACCGCCTCCTCCTGCGACTCGCACACGACGGCCGGGCCCGAGAAGACGAGGATCGACGGGTCGACACCGGCGGTCTTGACGACGGCGCCGTCGACGGCGAGGTTGCCCCGCAGCACCGCGAGGCCGCCGTCGGCGGAGTAGGCGTGTGCGGCGGAGCGGATGCAGCCGTTCTCGGCATCCTCATCCAGGCTCGCCCAGCGCTCGGACTGTGAGAACGCACTCGAGGAGCGCACCCCGCCGGGCGCCGCATGCCACAGGTCGTGGGCGGTCTCAGAGGCCGTACCGCCGCGCACGTCCCACTCGGCAAGCCACGCCTCGAGCGAGGGCGAGTGGATCGACGACACGTCGGAGTTGAGCAGCCCCGCGCGGTGCAGCTCGCCGAGGATCGTGGGGATGCCGCCGGCGCGGTGGACGTCCTCCATGTAGTACATGCGGCCGTAGGCCGGGTTGGGCGCGATCTTCGCAAGGCAGGGCACGCGACGCGAGATGGCGTCGATCTCATCGAGGCCGAAGTCAATGCCGGCCTCGTGAGCCGCGGCCAGCAGGTGGAGGATCGTGTTGGTCGATCCGCCCATGGCGATGTCGAGGGCCATCGCGTTGGCGAAGGCGGCGGGGCTCGCGACGGCGCGCGGGAGCACCGAGGCGTCGTCCTCGTCGTAGAACGCGCGCGTGATCTGCACCGCGACCTCGCCGGCCTTCTCGTAGAGGGCGCGACGGGCCGTGTGCGTCGCGAGCACCGACCCGTTGCCGGGCAGGGCCAGGCCGAGCGCCTCGACGAGGCAGTTCATCGAGTTGGCCGTGAACATGCCCGAGCATGACCCGCAGGTCGGGCAGGCGTTCTCCTCGATGCGCTGGATGTCGGCATCCGAGACCGTGTCGTTCGCCGCCTCGGAGATCGCGTCGACGAGATCGAGGGTGCGCACCGTGCCGTCGACGAGAGTCGCCCGACCCGACTCCATCGGGCCACCCGAGACGAAGACGGTCGGGATGTTCAGGCGCAGGGCCGCCATGAGCATGCCGGGGGTGATCTTGTCGCAGTTGGAGATGCACACCAGCGCGTCGGCCTGGTGCGCGTTGACCATGTATTCGACGGAGTCGGCGATGAGATCACGCGAGGGCAGCGAGTACAGCATGCCGCCGTGGCCCATGGCGATGCCGTCGTCGACGGCGATCGTGTTGAACTCGCGCGGGATGCCGCCGGCCGCGGTGATGGCGTCGGAGACGATGCGACCCACCGGCTGCAGGTGCGTGTGGCCGGGCACGAACTCGGTGAAGCTGTTGGCGACGGCGATCATCGGCTTGCCGAAGTCGGCCGCATTGACGCCGGCGGCGCGGAACAGGGCACGGGCACCGGCGGCGTTGCGGCCGTGCGTGACGGTGCGGGAACGCAGGGGGGTGGGCATGATTCCACTCTGGATGCCGGGGCGCACCTCCGGAAGTCTGCGTTGCTCCTAGTAGTGGCAGTACTAGGTTTGTGGAGTGACTGACGACAACGCCCGCGACGACGGCCGTCAGCAGCGGCAGGAGCTCGGTTCGTTCCTGCGCCGCCAGCGTGAGCGCCTCGACCGCACCGCCTACGGATTGCCGCCGGCTGGCCGCGGTCGTGCCGTGGGCCTGCGGCGCGAGGAAGTCTCGTACCTGTCGGGTGTGAGCGTCACCTGGTACACCTGGCTCGAGCAGGGGCGCGACATCAACCCCTCGCGGCAGGTCTTGGATGCGGTCGCGACGACGCTGCGGCTGACCGACGCAGAGCACGACTATGTGCTGAGTCTCGTCGGTCTCGCACCGCGGCCGGCCACGCGGGCGGATGCCGTGGACATCGCCCCCGCTCAGGTACAGCGCTTCCTCGATGCGCTCGACGAGCATCCCGCCTACGCGCTCGCCCCGGATTGGGGGATCGCCGGATGGAACAAGGCGTACAAGCGGCTGTACCCCGGGGTCGCCACGACCGCGGGGGAGAACCGCAACCTGCTGTGGCTCGTCTTCACCGACCCGTCCGTGCGCTCGCTGCTGGACGATTGGGACGACACGAGCCGGCGCTTCCTCGCCGAGTTCCGGGCGGAGGCCGGACCGCGCCTGAGTGATCCCCGCTACCGCGACCTCATCTCTCGGCTCCGCGCGGCGAGCGTCGACTTCGACACCCGCTGGAACGAGCACGGCGTCGGCGGTTTCGTCTCACGCGAGCGCGTGTTCCGTCATCCCGAGCTCGGCCGGCTCGTGTTCGAGCACCACCAGCTGCGTCCTTCCGACCACCTCGATCTGCAGCTCGTCGTCTACGTCGCGGATGCCGAGACCCGACGGCGCTTCGCGCGCACGAAGGACTGAGGCTGCGCCGCCGCTCAGGCGAGCATCGCGACGATCGCGGCGATGCGTCGCGTGCGGGTCTCATCTGACTTGGCCGAGACGACGTTCGTGACGTGCGCCTTGCGCGCGCTGGGAGCGAGCGCGTCGAAGCGCGCGCGGATCCCCGCATCGTCCAAGGCGACGGCGAGATCGTCCGGGACCTCGACCGTCCGCGGTGCCGTGTCGAGCTCGAGGGTGACCTCGATCGCGTCACCGCCGGCGAGGCCGGGGGGAACCATGATGCCGGTGTTGTTTCCCTGCTGGAAGTGCGTCGTTTCGAACCGCATGCTGCGAGTATGCCCCCTCCACGCGGAAGACCGCCCACGACCCCGCGGCGGACGACGGGCCGGTCGCGACGCCGTGCAGAGAGGTGAGCATGCCCAGCAGGTCCATCGGTGAAGCGATGGTGTCGCGAGAAAAACTGTGGAGCCTAGGAGATTCGAACTCCTGACATCCTGCTTGCAAAGCAGGCGCTCTACCAACTGAGCTAAGGCCCCGGACGGGTGTTTGGTGGGGCTACCAGGACTTGAACCTGGGACCTCTTCATTATCAGTGAAGCGCTCTAACCGCCTGAGCTATAGCCCCGTCCGGAGGCGGCGTTGCCGCCGTCAACCTCCAAGACTTTACCCGACGAGCGGGCAAACAAAAAATCGGTCAGTTGGATGTGAAGCCGACGAGCAGTCCGCCGGTCACCTTGACCATCAGGTTGTAGATCCCGGCGACGACGGCACCCAGCACCGTGATCACGATCAGGTTCAGGATGGCCACCACCGAGGAGAACGCCATGACCTGTGCGAGGTTGATCACATCGCTCAACTTGAAGTTGTCGTCGAACGCCTTGAAAAGGTCGTCGAGCTTGCCGATCAGTCCCGTCGTGCTGAGCACCGTGTAGATCAGGAAGCTGGCCACCACGGTGACGATCGCGATGGCGACCGCGGCGAGGAAGGACAGCTTCACGGCGGACCAGAAGTCCACGTACACGAGGCGCAGACGCACCTGCTTGGCGCTGGTCTTACTGGATGACTTCTTGGCGAGCTTGTCGGCTACCGTGCTCATGCGTCGGTGTCACTTCCTTCGGGGCGCGAAGCGGGGGAGTCTTCGGCGTCGGTGGTCTCGGCCGGGTCCTGCTCCGCTCGGAGCGCTCGCTCCGAGTTCCGTGCAATCGCGAGGATGCGATCGTCGTCGTCGGGACGGGCGAAGACCACTCCCATGGTGTCGCGACCCTTCGCAGGCACCTCGGCCACGGCAGAGCGTACCACCTTGCCGCTGGCAAGAACCACCAAGACCTCGTCGTCCTCACCGACGATCAGACCGCCCGCCAGGTCGCCCCGATCCTCGTTCAGCTTGGCGACCTTGATGCCCAGTCCGCCACGTCCCTGGAGGCGGTACTGGTCGACAGCGGTGCGCTTGGCGTACCCGCCTTCGGTCACGACGAATACGTAGGCATCGTCCTTCGCGACGGATGCCGACAGGAGCGTATCGCCCTCACGGAACGACATCCCCTTCACACCCTCCGTCGAGCGTCCCATGGGGCGCAGCGACTCGTCGGTCGCGGTGAACCGCAGCGACATGCCCTGGCGCGAGATGAGCAGGATGTCGTCGGTGTCGTCCACGAGCAGCGCGCTGACGACCTCGTCGCCGTCCTCCTCGTCCTGCCCGCGCAGGCGGATCGCGATGATCCCGCCCTGACGGTTGGTGTCGTACTCGCTGAGGAAGGTCTTCTTGATCTTGCCGTCGCGGGTGGCCAGCACCAGGTACTGCGCGACCTTGTAGTCGCGGATGTCCAGGATCTGCGCGATCTCCTCACCCGGCTGCAGCGCCAGCAGGTTCGCGACGTGCTGACCCTTCGCATCGCGGCCGGCCTCGGGCACCTCGTACGCCTTGGACCGGTAGACGCGACCCTTCGTGGTGAAGAACAGCAGCCAGTGGTGCGTGGTCGTCACGAAGAAATGCTCGACCACATCGTCCGCCCGCAGCTGGGCGCCCTTGACACCCTTGCCGCCGCGGTGCTGCGAACGGTAGTTGTCACTGCGTGTGCGCTTGATGTACCCATCGCGGGTGACGGTGATGACCATCTCCTCTTCGGGGATGAGGTCTTCCATCGACATGTCGCCATCGAAGCCGTGCAGGATCGTCGTGCGCCGCTCGTCGCCGAACTTGTCCACGATGCCCGTGAGCTCTGCGGCGATGATCGTGCGCTGACGACCCGGCGTGACGAGGATGTCGTTCAGATCGGCGATCTGCGCCTCCAGCTCGGTGGCCTCGTCGATGATCTTCTGACGCTCGAGCGCCGCCAGGCGGCGCAGCTGCATCGCGAGGATCGCATCGGCCTGCACATCGTCGATCGCGAGCAGCGACTTCAGACCCTCGCGCGCCTCGTCGACCGTGGGCGAGCGGCGGATGAGTGCGATGACCTCGTCCAGCGCATCGAGCGCCTTGAGGTACGCGCGCAGGATGTGCATGCGCTCTTCGGCCTTGCGCAGACGGAAGCGCGTGCGCCGCACGATGACCTCGACCTGATGGTCGATCCAGTAGGAGATGAAGCCGTCGAGGGCCAGGGTGCGTGGCACACCGTCCACGATCGCCAGCATGTTGGCGCCGAAGTTCTCCTGCAGCTGCGTGTGCTTGTACAGGTTGTTCAGGACGACCTTGGCGACGGCATCCCGCTTCAGGACGATGACGAGGCGCTGGCCCGTGCGGTCGCTCGTCTCGTCGCGGATGTCGGCGATGCCGGTGATGCGACCGTCGCGGGCGAGGTCGCGGATCTTCAGCGCGACGTTGTCGGGGTTCACCTGGTAGGGGAGCTCAGTGATCACCAGGCACGTGCGGCCCTGGATCTCCTCGACGTTCACGACGGCACGCATCGTGATCGAGCCGCGGCCGGTGCGCTGAGCCTCGCGGATGCCCTTCGTGCCCAGGATCTGGGCGCCCGTCGGGAAGTCGGGACCGTGGATGCGGCCCATGAGCGCCTCGAGCAGCTCCTCGCGGGTGGCATCCGGGTTCTCCAGCGCCCACAGCGCTCCGTCGGCGACCTCCCGCAGGTTGTGAGGCGGGATGTTGGTGGCCATGCCGACCGCGATGCCGACCGAGCCGTTGACCAGCAGGTTCGGGAAGCGCGAGGGCAGGACGACGGGCTCCTGGGTCTTGCCGTCGTAGTTGTCCTCGAAGTCGACGGTGTCCTCGTCGATGTCGCGGACCATCTCCATCGCCAGCGCGGCCATCTTCGTTTCGGTGTACCGCGGCGCGGCCGCACCCTGGTTGCCCGGGGATCCGAAGTTTCCCTGACCGTCGGCCAGCGGGTAGCGCAGCGACCACGGCTGCACGAGGCGCACGAGCGCGTCGTAGATCGCGCTGTCACCGTGCGGGTGGTACTGGCCCATGACCTCGCCGACGACGCGGGCGCACTTGTTGAAGCTCTTGTCGGGACGGTACCCGCCGTCATACATCCCATAGATGACGCGCCGGTGCACCGGCTTCAGACCGTCTTCGACGCGCGGCAGCGCGCGGCCGACGATGACGCTCATCGCGTAGTCGAGGTAGCTGCGCTGCATCTCGACCTGGAGATCGACCTGGTCGATGTTGCCGTGGTTGTGGCCGGCGGTCGGGTCGGGGCGTTCTTCGTCAGTCATGTCTTCTCGTTCTCACGGGGCTGCCGTGCTACCGCTGCAGGTGAATGGAATGGATCAGATGTCGAGGAAGCGGACGTCCTTGGCGTTGCGCTGGATGAAGCTCCGGCGCGACTCCACGTCCTCACCCATCAGCACCGAGAAGATCTCATCCGCGGCGGCCGCGTCGTCGATCGTCACCTGCCGGAGGGTGCGGGTGCTGTGATCCATGGTCGTCTCCCACAGCTCCTTCGGGTTCATCTCGCCGAGACCCTTATAGCGCTGGATGCCGGAGTCCTTCGGCATCCGCTTTCCGTTGGCCAGACCGTCAGCCAGGAGCGCATCGCGCTCCCGATCGCTGAACACGTACTCGTGCTCGGCGTTGGACCACTTCAGCCGGAACAGCGGCGGCATGGCGAGATAGACGAACCCAGCCTCGATGAGTCCGCGCATGTAACGGAACAGCAGCGTCAGCAGCAGCGTCGTGATGTGCTGCCCGTCGACGTCGGCATCGGCCATCAGCACGATCTTGTGATAGCGCGCCTTCGCGACGTCGAAGTCCTCGCCGATCCCGCAGCCGAACGCGGAGATGATCGCCTGGATCTCGTTGTTGCCGAGGGCGCGGTCCAGCCGCGCCTTCTCGACGTTGAGCACCTTGCCGCGCAGCGACAGGATCGCCTGCGTCTCGGGGTCGCGACCGCGGACAGCCGAACCGCCGGCCGAGTCGCCCTCGACGAGGAAGATCTCACTGATCGACGGGTCCTTGCTCGTGCAGTCCTTGAGCTTGTCGGGCATGGATGCCGACTCGAAAACGCTCTTGCGTCGCGCGGTCTCGCGCGCCTTGCGGGCGGCCAGTCGCGCGGTCGCGGCATCGATCGCCTTCATGATGACGCGCTTGGCCTGGGCGGGGTTGCGGTCGAGCCAGTCGGTCAGCTGATCGCCGACGACCTTCTGCACGAACGCTTTCGCCTCGGTGTTGCCGAGCTTCGTCTTGGTCTGCCCCTCGAACTGCGGCTCGGACAGCTTCACGGAGATGACGGCGGTGAGCCCTTCACGGATGTCCTCACCCGTGAGGTTGTCGTCCTTCTCCTTGAGCAGGCCCTTCTCCCGCGCGTACTTGTTGATGTACGTCGTCATCGCGGCGCGGAAGCCCTCTTCGTGGGTACCGCCTTCGTGGGTGTTGATCGTGTTCGCGAAGGTGAAGACGTTCTCCGTGTAGCTCGTCGTCCACTGCATCGCGAGCTCGAGCGAGATGTGCCGTTCGGTGTCTTCGGATTCGACCTCGATGATCTCGTCGTTGACGACCTCGGCCTTGCGAATCTTGTTGAGGTACTCGACGTAGTCGACGAGGCCGCGCTCGTAGTGGAAGTCGTCGAAGGGCTGCTTCTCGACGGCCTGGCCGTCCTCACCGTCGACGAGGTAGGCCGACGAGGGACGCAGATCACTCAGCGTGATGCGCAGCCCCTTGTTGAGGAACGCCGTCTGCTGGAAGCGCGTGCGCAGGGTGTCGTAGTCGAAGTCGATCGTCTCGAAGATCGACGCGTCCGGCCAGAACGTGATGGTCGTGCCGGTCTCCTCCGTGGCTTCGTCCTGGCTCAGCGGCGCCTGCGGCACACCGCCGTCGCGGAACGACTGACGCCACACGTGTCCCTGCCGGCGCACCTCGACATCCAGCCGCGTCGACAGTGCATTGACGACGGAGGAGCCCACACCGTGCAGACCCCCCGAGACCGCGTAGCCGCCACCGCCGAACTTGCCGCCGGCGTGCAGCACCGTCAGCACGACCTCGACGGTCGACTTGCCCTCGGCCTTGTGGATGTCGACGGGGATGCCGCGGCCGTTGTCGACCACGCGGATCGCGCCGTCTTCGAGGATCGTGACCGTGATGGTGTCGCAATAGCCGGCGAGGGCCTCATCGACGGAGTTGTCGACGATCTCGTAGACGAGGTGGTGGAGGCCGCGCTCACCGGTGGAACCGATGTACATCCCGGGACGCTTGCGCACCGCCTCGAGGCCTTCGAGCACCTGGATGGCGTCGGCCCCGTACTCGTTCTCGACCTTCTGTGACTGCTTCGGAGGAAGTTCCTGAGGAACGCTGTCGGGGGTATCGGACGTCATAGGTTTCGAGCGCTCCTGGATGGTCGATCAGAGACGTCTCATTCTACCCCCACACGGCTGCCGAAAGTCCGGAGAAGGCCCCTGTGGCGCCCTGAAATCGTTCCGGATGCCCCCGGACCCTCTTCAACCGTAGGTATCGCGAGGACCCCGCCCTGGAACGGCTCTGGGGCCCCATTTCCATGAGGGGACGTCCGGTCCCACGAATCGGACATTCTGCACCCCGGCATCCGGGAACCGCCTCATCAGCTGCGTCACGATCTCCGCGCGCATCAACTGGAGGTTCTTCGCCCAGGCCGTCGAGTCGCACTGCACGGTCAGAAGCCCATCGGCGAGGGCGACCGGATGCGCGTGGCGGGCCGTCTCCTCGCCGGCGACATCCGTCCACTGCAGGACGAGATCCTCCCGCGCCAGCTGCGCGTCCCATCCGGACTGACGGGTGAGATCGGACAGCACGTCCGCGACGCCCTTGGGATCGCGACCGGGAGCGAATGGTTGCTTGTCGTCGTCATCGAGGGCGCGCTTCTTGCGGCGACGCGCCGTACGGGGGGACGGCTCCAGGCCGCGCAGGCGCAGATACGTGCCGATCGTCTCCGGGATCTCGTCACTCATCGTCGACCTCCGCATCACCGTCGCCGTCGGCGTCGGCGGCCACGATCGTGCCGGCGACGACGCACACCGTCCGCGCGCGCAGCGCGGCGGGCACATCCTCCTCGACGGCGGCCGTGACGACCACCTGCTCGTAGCCTTCGACGAGGCCTGCCAAGCGCGAACGGCGGTCGGCGTCGAGTTCGGCGAACACGTCGTCGAGAATCAGCACCGGATCGCCCAGCTGGGACTGCGCGCGGAGCAGTTCGGCCGAGGCGAGACGCAGTGCGAGCGCGACCGACCACGATTCGCCGTGCGACGCGTAGCCCTTCACCGGCAGACCGCGCACACGCAGCAGCAGGTCATCGCGATGCGGGCCCACCAGCGTCAGCCCTCGTTCCAGCTCGGATGCCCGCATCACGACGAGCTGCTCGCGGAAGATGCGCTGGATGTCCTCGGCGCCGAGTCCGCGCAGGGACGATGGCGCACCGTCGACGGCCTCGACAGCGTCGTCGTCGGGGTCGGTTCCGCCGATCGAGAGCATCCATTCCATCTCCGGGCGATGGTCGGCTCCGGCGATCGCCGTGTACGCCCGCGAGACGGGGCCGGCCAGGTCGTCGACGAGGGCGAGTCGTGCGCGGATCACGTCGGTGCCGAGCTGGACGAGCTTGTCGTCCCAGACCTCCAGGGTCGACAGGCCCTCCCCGCGGATGCCGCGCGCACGCGCGGACTTCAGCAGTGCCGTCCGCTGCTTGAGCACCCGATCGTAGTCCGACAGCACTCCCGCCATGCGCGGTGCGCGCTGAATGAGCAGCTGATCGGCGAAACGACGCCGCGCAGACGGGTCGGATCGGACGATCTGAAGATCCTCGGGTGCGAACAGGACGACCTGGGCGTATCGCGGAAGCTCCGACGTCCTCACCGGCGAGCCGTTGACGCGCGCCTTGTTGCTGCCGGTTCTGTTCACCTGCGCCTCGAGCATCACTCGCCGCTCGCCATACGCGAGCCGCATGCGCACGATCGCCGCGTCCGCTCCGTCGCGCACCATGGGAGCATCCTGCGACACCCGATGCGATCCCAGTGTGGCGAAGAACCCGATCGCTTCGGCGAGGTTTGTCTTGCCCTGACCGTTGCGGCCGACGAAGACATTGGCGCCGGCATCCAGCGAGACGTCGGCGGCCGCATAGTTGCGGAAGTCGACGAGGCTGAGCTGCTCCACGATCACCGACCCAGCCTATTCGGCGGTGCCGACGCTTCGGGGCCCCGCTCGAGCCGGCGGAAGCCGATCAGCGCAGCAGCAGGTTCGGCTGCAGCAGGTACTTGAAGCTCTCCGGCGTCCCCGACGTCTGCGGGGTGATCAGCACCGGGCTGAGCTTGTTGGCGTTGTCGCTGGAGGTGAAGGTGATGCGCGCGAACTCGCTCTTGACCGCGCCGAGGGCTTCGAGGAGGTACTGCGGGTTCAGTCCCAGCGTCACGTCCTCACCGGTGAGGGTCGCATCGACCGACTCGGTCGCGCGCGCCTGCTCGGTGCCCGACGCGTCCATCGAGACGCCGTCTTCGGTGAACGTGAAACGCAGCGGGGCCGAGCGATCCAGGACGAGGGCGACGCGACGCACGGCTTCGGCCAGCTCAGCGGTGTTGACGACCGCGTAGTGGTCGGTCTGCTCGGGGAACAGGCGGCGCACCGGCGGGAAGTTGCCCTTGATCAGCAGCGAGGTCACGGTCTTGTTGCCCGCGGTGAAAGCGATGATCTCGCGATCTCCGGATCCCGAGAAGGCGATCTGAATGTCACCGGAGTGCGCGAACGTCTTTCCGACTTCGGTGAGAGTGCGCGCGGGAACCAGCGCTGTCGTCGATTCCTCGCTCGCGACACCGCCGCCGTCGAACTTCACGTCGCGCAGTGCGACGCGATAGCGGTCGGTCGCCACGAGGCTGAGCTCGTTGCCGGCCACCTCGAGCTGGACACCGGTGAGAACCGGGGTGACGTCGTCACGGGACGCGGCGAAGGCCACCTGGGCGATCGCGGTGGCGAAGTCCTCCGCCGGGACGAGTCCCGACTCACCGGAGACCTCGGGAATCGCCGGGTACTCCTGCACGGGCATCGACGCGAGCGTGAATCGTGCGGATCCGCACGTGAGCACGATGCCGTCGTCCTCGCCGACCTCGATCTGGATCGGCGCGTTGGGCAGACGGCTGGCGATCTCCGACAGCAGTCGTCCATGCACGAGGATCGTGCCGGGCTCATCGACCGTCGCTTCGATGGTCGTACGCGCCGACGCTTCGTAGTCGAAAGCCGCGAGCGACAGGCCATCTTCGGATGCTTCGATCAGCACACCGGCCAGGATCGGCTGCGGGTTGCGCTGCGGCAGGAGCTTGACAACGAACGACACGGCCTCGCTGAAAACATCGCGATTCACGTGGAACTTCACTGGCGCTCCCTTGACGTCGAGTAGGGCTCTCCCATGCTAGTGCCACGATCCGACCGGATTGATCCGGCATCCTCGTGCCGAGTCCGCACGGTCGGCACCGACGAGGTGATCGAATCGGATTCCTAGATGAAGTTCTTTGTCATGGTGTTAACGGCTGTGGAAACTGTGGAGAACTCGACCGATCCCAGTCGCGACAGGGAAACCACACGCGTGTAACTTGTGGGCGGCCTGCGGAGAGTCGGTGAGCGACATGAGCTCCGTCGCCGTTGTGGCCCTCACGTCATCCACAGGACAGCGTCATCGACTCACAAGAGTCCACCGGGATGCCGAGTTATCCACAGCCTGTCCACATTGTGCAGAACGCGTATATTGGCGCCGCCTGTGTGAGCCTGTCAAGGACGATCTGCGCGAGAAGACCCCCGGTGACGACACCGGGGGTCTTCTCGGAGGCCAGCGCAGCGAGCGCTCAGCGGCCGACGCGGCCGAGCTGCGTCGTGATTTCCGACACCTGGTTGTAGATGGAGCGCCGCTCCTTCATCAACTCGCTGATCTTCTTGTACGCGTACATCACGGTGGTGTGATCGCGATTGCCGAAGAGCTGGCCGATCTTGGGGAGCGAGAGGCTCGTGCGTTCGCGGCACAGATACATGGCGATCTGCCGTGCCGTTGCGATCGACTGCGATCGACTGGAACCGTAGAGATCGTCCACCGACAGCCGGAAGTACTGCGCTGTCGCCGTGATGATGTCGGTCGGCGAGATGACGTTGGCGTCGTCGGTGTCGACGATGTCGCGCAAGACGGTCTGGGCGAGTGAGATATCGAGCGTCGAGCGGTTCAGGCTCGCGAACGCAGACACCCGGATCAGCGCGCCTTCCAGCTCACGGATGTTGCTCGAGACCTTCGTGGCGATGTACTCGAGGACCTCGTCAGGCACCAGAAGGCGTTCGGACTGGGCCTTCTTGCGCAGGATGGCGATGCGGGTTTCGAGGTCGGGCGCCTGCACATCGGTGATGAGGCCCCACTCGAAGCGGCTGCGCATGCGGTCTTCGAAGCCGGTGAGGTGGCGCGGCGGCACATCGCTCGTGATGACGACCTGCTTGTCGTGGTCGTGGAGCGTGTTGAAGGTGTGGAAGAAGGCCTCCTGCGTCTCGGCCTTTCCCTGGAGGAACTGGATGTCGTCGATCAGGAGGATGTCGACATCGCGGTAGCGCGCCTGGAAAGCGGAGCCGCGGTTGTTGGCGATCGAGTTGATGAAGTCGTTGGTGAACTCTTCGCTGGAGACGTATCGCACACGGATGCCGGTGTACAGGCTGAGGGCGTAGTCGCCGATCGCGTGCAGAAGGTGGGTCTTTCCCAGCCCGGAGTCGCCGTAGATGAAGAGCGGGTTGTACGCCTTCGCCGGCGCCTCCGCGACGGCGACGGCCGCCGCGTGCGCGAAGCGGTTGGACTGACCGATGACGAAGTTGTCGAAGCTGTACTTCGGATTCAGGCGCGTGTCATTGCGCGAGGGCGAGGCCGCCGTCTCGGCGTAGTCTTCGGCAGCGGGTCGGGCGATGGGCACCGGCGCGGAGGCGGATTGAACAGGCACCGGCACCGTGAGGTGCGCATCGGCGAGCTCGGGGTTGACCACGACGCGGAACGAGGATGCCGCCGGCTCCGCGTCCACGCGAGCCAGAGCCTCCATGATGGGAGCCCGCAGACGCTTGTTGAGCTGAGCCGCGGTGAGGTCGTTGGGAACGTCCAGATAGAGGGTGCCGCTCATGACGCCCTGGGCGACGGCGAGATTGATGAAGCCCTGCAGCTGTGGAGTGACGCGCTCGTCTCCGGAGAGCTCTTCCAGCACGGCGGACCAGACAGGGACATCTGGAATCTCGTGCTGTGACATGTCCCCTCCGGGGGTGCGATCGGTGCGGGACAGGGCGACATCGACGATGACCGAACCTGTGGATAACTATCGCAGTCACGGTAGTCAGCGACCCCGCGAAGAGCAAAATCCACTGTAGATCCGGCCCGCGTGTCTTCACCACACGCTATCCACAGTCGGTGGATAATGATCCGTCCGGGTCGCTCGGTTTGAGTTCTTGTGGTTCTCGACGTAGCCTTAGTCGGTTGACTTATGCCCTGGGGCGCCCTCGGACGCTCTTGGACAGTCCCTGTACCCCGTGTCCCCGGTCTAGAGCGTTCGGGTGACCGCCGATCCGGAGTGATCCTCATGAGCAAGCGCACGTTCCAGCCCAACAACCGCCGCCGCGCCAAGAAGCACGGCTTCCGCGCCCGCATGCGTACGCGTGCCGGTCGTTCGATCCTGTCGGCGCGCCGCGCCAAGGGTCGCACCGAGCTTTCCGCCTGATCCGACAAAAGTGCTGGCGCGCGGGAACCGCATCACCCGCGGGGCGGAGTACAAGACCGTCGTCCGCAGGGGTGTCCGCTGTGCCGCGCCGCACGCCGTGACGTATGTGACGACGTCGACGGAGGACCGCCCGCCGCGCTTCGGCTTCATCGTGAGCAAGCAGGTGGGCGGCGCTGTCATCCGCAACACCGTTCGTCGACGCCTGAAGGCCGTGTGTGCACAGGCGATGGACGATGTCCGCCCCGGTGCGGACGTCGTCATCCGCGCGCTTCCGAGTGCCGCGACCGCGGATTTCGCGCAGCTTCGCGACGAGGTCACCCGATGCCTGGCACGACGGGCCGGCGCGTGAGTACGACGACGCTGCCCTCGTACTCGCTCGGCACCGGACACCTCACGGCATCCGGTGTACTGGCGTCCATCCCCCTGTTGCCGCGCAATGCCGGCCTCGTTCTTCTGCACGGCTATCGCGCGACGATCTCCCACCTGTACGGCGACGTCTGCAAGTATTACCCTTCCTGCTCTGCCTATGCGGTCGGAGCGGTGCAGCAGCATGGTCTCGTCAAGGGCTCGGCCCTCACGGCCGCCCGCCTCGCACGCTGTCACCCGTGGGCTCATGGTGGAATCGATGATGTGCCCTTGCACGAGAACTTTCGACACGAGCTGACCCGGTTCGGTTTCGTCGTGCCATCCACAGGTGAGGCGTCGCCCGACGCGTCGCCGAGAAAGGACTGATCCGTGCTGGATCTTCTGTACGCCGCCGCCGCGGCGACACCGACCCCCGTCGTGCCGACGCCGACCACGCCGGCGCCGTCGTCGAGCCTCGACTTCTTCAGCACCATCATGTGGCCGTTCAAGTGGATCGTCGAGGCGATCCTGGTGTTCTGGCACTGGATCTTCACCTCGCTCGGCCTCCAGGCCGACGCCGGACTCACGTGGGTGCTCTCGATCATGGGCCTCGTGATCGTCGTCCGTAGCGCCCTCATCCCTCTCTTCGTGCGTCAGATCAAGAGTCAGCGCAAGATGATGGAAATCGCTCCTGAACTGCGAAAAGTTCAGGAGAAGTACCGCGGCAAGAAGGATCAGCTCTCCCGTGAGGCGATGAGCCGCGAGACGATGGCGTTGTACAAGAAGCACGGCACGACGCCCGTGTCGAGCTGTCTGCCGTTGCTGGTGCAGATGCCCATCCTGCTCGGCATGTTCTACACGCTCAGCGATGTGAAGAAGCACGCCGAATGGGGCGTGGGAGGCGTGGGGCTTCTGAGCAAGGACCTCACGTGGCAGTTCTACGAGGCGAAACTCTTCGGTGTCGCGCCGCTGCACACCAGCCTGGTCGAGGCCATCAATCAGAAGCCGTCCGGCTGGGAAGCAACGGTCGCGATCCTGATCGTCCTCGTGGTGCTGATGATCGCGTCGCAGTTCATCACTCAGCTGCAGATCATCTCGAAGAACCTCTCCCCCGAGGCCAAGACCGGCCAGGCCTACCAGATGCAGCGCATCATGCTCTACATCCTGCCGCTCGCCTTCATCTTCTCGGGCATCTTCTTCCCGCTGGGCGTGGTGCTCTACTGGTTCACCTCGAACATCTGGACCATGGTGCAGCAGTTCCTCGTGATTCGAAACCTCCCCACGCCCGGTTCCGAGGCGGCCAAGGCTCGCGAAGAGCGCCTTGCGCGCAAGGGCAAGGCCATCGACGCACAGGGAAAGATCGTGCCGCTGGAGAAGTACCAGGCCGAACAGCAGCGCCTCTACGAAGAGGCGCAGAAGGCGAAGGCTGAAGCTCCCAAGCGGCAGCAGCCGGTGAGCAAGCAGCGAGCGAAGAAGCAGTCGCAGCAGCCGAAGAACAAGCCCACCACCGATTCTTGATCGAATCGTCAATTCCGAGGACCCTCATGAGCACTACTTCCGAGAGTGACGCCGCCGAGCGTCCCGCCGCGACCACCGAGCAACTCGAGCAGGAAGGCGACATCGCGGCCGACTACCTGGAGGCACTTCTCGACATCGCTGACATCGATGGTGACCTGGCACTCGATGTGCGTGCCGGCCGTGCGTATGTGTCGGTCGAGAACGATGATGCCGACGCGCTGCGGTTGCTCTCGGAGCCTGACACGGTGCAGGCGCTGCAGGAGCTCGTGCGCATTGCTGTGCAGGCGAAGACCGGTCGCTTCTCGCGGCTGATTCTCGACGTCGGCGGTTCTCGTGACGCACGCCAGCGCCAACTGGAAAAGCTCGTCGATCGTGCCATCGCGCGACTGGACGAGGGTGCGTCCCAGGCATCGCTTCCGGCGATGACGAGCTACGAACGAAAGCTCGTGCATGACATCGTCGCTGACCGGGGCTTGGTGTCCGAGTCGTACGGCGACGGCGCCGACCGTCACACGGTGATCCGTCGCGCCTGACACCCATGGACGACGTTTCACGTGAAACAACCGGGGTCGAGACAGAACCAGCGTCTGCTCTCGTCGTGTTCGGCGACCGACTCCCCCTCGCCCGCCAATTCGCGGCCGCCCTTGCGGCACACGGCGAAGAGCGCGGGCTGATCGGTCCGCTCGAACCTCCTCGGCTGTGGAACCGCCACATCCTCAATTCCGCGATTGCAGCGCCGCTCTTCCCGGCCGGTGGACGCGTGGCGGATGTGGGGTCGGGGGCCGGCCTTCCGGGTCTGGTGCTCGCTATTGCGCGCCCGGATGTGCAGTGGGTGCTTGTTGAGCCTATGGAGCGACGCGTGGCGTGGCTCGAGGAACAGACAACGCAGCTCCGTCTGGACAATGTCGAGGTGGTGCGCGCGCGTGGTGAGCAGTGGACCGGTGGGCCCGTTCTCGACGCCGTGACGGCGCGTGCGGTGAGCGCGCTGCGCACACTGATCCCGCTGACCGCTCCCCTGTTGCGCTCGGGGGGCGAACTCGTGCTGCTCAAGGGCGCCAATGCGGAGAATGAGATCGCGGCCGCGGAGAAGGTGATTCGTCGCTACAAGCTGACCGATGTGCGCGTTGAGACGGTCGGCGAGGGGATCATCGCTGAGCCCACCCGCGTCCTTCGCGCGACACGGGCTGCGTGAGTATTGCACACTGTTCGGCGCTACTGTTTCACGTGAAACACCCGCGCGGGATCTGCCCGTGACGGCGTGGTGATCGTCTCACGTGAAGCATCGACGCACTGAGCTGGTCTTCTTCGGACGGTGCCGCCTGGACGACGACGGGTGCTCGCGTCGCCGATGCGATACATCCTGCACACGCCGGTTTCGCGTGCATACGGGTTCGCGCGCACGATGAGGCCCCCACGCCGGGGTGTACGCGCGGGATCCCCGGGTGAGGCGCAATCGGGACGGTGATCGGCATGCCGATCACCGTTGGGTGGTGGCGATGGTCACCGTCGGCGTCATCATGTGGGCGATACCCGGGCGACTTCGTCGGGAGGCCTGCTGGGGTTCGACGAGCTCTGTCGTCGCACGGCTCATGACGAGCCGACCGGGTGAGAGCTGCGGCCAGAGATTCCTGCCTCGGCGCCAAGGCCCGACGTCGGCCCCAGGGGTACGGAGCGCGGCATCCCCCCTGCACGTCATTGAGCCCGGCATCTCGATGGCGTCGACGTTGCGGAGTGAGAGTAGGTCGGGCGATCGAACGGGGCTGACACCCAGGGCCTGATGGTGTAACGCGTTCCCACGGTTCCGGACTCGTCGGCACATCGGACCCGCCGCACGTTGTCTCACATCGGTTTCACGTGAAACATGAGCGTGGTTACCTGAGGACCGCTGCGCAGGTGGACGTGCAGACTGTCCGCGTCGAACGGGTCGCGCTCGCGTCTCGTCTCAGAAGCCGCGGGCGCGCGTTCCCCGAAACGCGCGCATGCCCGAGTTCCGGTGGGCCGTGAGTAGACGCCACCGTTTCACGGGAAACACAACGAGACGGCGTGGTGTCAGCGCAGTGCCCGCTGTACGCCGAACAGCACCCACGTCACGCGCAGCCCTTCGTTTCACGTGAAACAAGCTCGGATGAGGCCCGCGGGGACCGACACGTCGGACGCCTCGACTACAGTAGAGGAGTCCCGAAAAGACAGGAGTTGATGGTGCCGGAATCGGAGAACGCGACCGCACCCGCACCCTTCTCCATCGACGACAGCCCGATCGCTCGCGAACTCGCCGACCTCACGTCGCGCCGGAAGGCGTTGGATGCCGTCGACGTCGAGTTCACGGGCGCCACGCGTGTCTTCACGGTATCGAACCAGAAGGGTGGCGTCGGAAAGACGACGACCACCGTGAACCTCGCGGCCGCGCTGGCATCGCTCGGAGCGCGTGTTCTGGTGATCGATCTCGACCCGCAGGGAAACGCGTCCACCGCGCTGGGTGTGCCACACTCCGCCGACATCCCCAGCGTCTACGACGTGCTCATCGACGAGTTCCCCCTCGCTGACATCATCCAGGTCAGCCCGGAGTCACCGAATCTGCTGTGCGCTCCCAGCACGATCCACCTCGCCGGAGCAGAGATCGAACTCGTGTCGCAGGTGGCGCGCGAGCACCGCCTGCGCACGGCGCTCGACGATTTCCTCGCCACCACGTCGGAACGCATCGACATCGTCCTCATCGACTGCCCCCCCTCGCTGGGACTGCTCACCATCAATGCCTTCACCGCCGCGAGCGAGCTGCTGATCCCCATTCAGTGCGAGTACTACGCGCTCGAGGGTCTGAGCCAGCTTCTGGGGAGTGTCCGCATGATCCAGAAGCACCTGAACCCCCGCCTGCACCTTTCGACGATCCTTCTGACGATGTACGACGGCCGCACGCGCCTTGCTCAGCAGGTCGCCGATGAGGTGCGCCAGCACTTTCCGCGGGAGGTGCTGCGGACGGTCATTCCCCGCTCGGTGCGCGTCTCGGAGGCTCCGAGCTTCGGACAGACGGTCATCGCGTACGACGGCCAGTCGGCCGGTGCCGTGTCGTATCGCGAAGCGGCGGTAGAACTGGTCCAACGCGCTCAGCGCGCCCCCGCGAACGAGGAGAACTCCTGATGGCGAAACGTACCGGTCTCGGCCGCGGAATCGGCGCACTCATCCCCACCGGTGACAGTGCAGAGGCGCGTCCCGTCGACGTCTTCTTCCCCGGTGCGTCATCTGCCGCGGCTGCGGCCGCGACCGTCGAGTCGCGCGATGCACAGGTCTCCGGTGTCGCAGACTCGGATGCCGCGGCATCCGCCGTGGGTGACGAAGCCGAGCTCGTGGCGGTGCCGGGGGCGCGACTGATCACGATCGACCCGAACGACATCGTTCCCAACCCCCGCCAGCCGCGCACGAACTTCGATCCCGACGATCTCGCGGAGCTGGTGCACAGCGTCCGCGAGTTCGGAGTGCTGCAGCCGGTCGTCGTCCGTCTCAACGACGAGGGCAGATACGAGCTCATCATGGGGGAGCGTCGCACGCGTGCCTCTCGTGAGGCCGGGTTGACGTCGATCCCTGCGATCGTCCGGGAGACCGCCGACGAGGACCTGCTGCGCGACGCGCTGCTGGAGAACCTGCACCGCTCGCAGCTGAACCCGCTGGAAGAAGCGTCGGCGTACCTCCAGTTGCTCGAGGACTTCGGCATCACGCAGGAGCAGCTGGCGACGCGCATCGGTCGGTCGCGGCCGCAGATCAGCAACACGATCCGACTCTTGAAGTTGCCCATGCCGGTGCAGCAGCGCGTCGCGGCGGGCGTCATCAGCGCAGGTCACGCACGCGCGATCCTCTCGCTGGATGACGCCGACGCGATGCAGCGACTGTCCGACAAGATCATCAACGAGGATCTCTCCGTGCGTGCCGCGGAAGCCGTCGCGAAGGGCATCGCGGACGCGGGCTCACGTCGGATCGCGCCCAAGGCGGGGGCGCGACGTGCGCACCTCGACGACGTCGCCGAGCGCCTCGGTGACCGTCTCAACACGAAGGTGAAGATCACGTTGACGGCAAGAAAAGGCCAGATCAACATTGATTTCGCCACCGTTCAGGATCTCAACCGCATCCTCGGTGAGCTCGGCGAGGACGGGTACGGCGCCGCAAGCGGCGCGTAGGCTGGAGGGGTGAAAGACGACCCCTCGCTCCCGCGTCGCGCCAGCCTGGAGCTGTTGCGCGCCGAAGCGGCGGACGAGCTGGCTGTGCTCGTCGAGGAGCGCATCCGCGACGGCGAGGACCCGTGGGACTTCATGGAAGATCTGCCGTCGGTCGACGAGCTGGTCGTGCTCACGCTGCGAGCGGAGAACATCGCTTCCGACGGTGGCAACAAGCCCACCGCGTCGCGCAACTACCGCGTGCTGCGACAGATCGCGCTGCAGTATCCGCCACTGACGCGGGCGGTGTGGCGCCTGCTGGGAAGCGAACCGCACCGGCGTTGGGACGCGTCGGTGCGAGCCGAAGCATCCTGAACGCCGGTGCGGGTCAGGGCTTGGGTGCCGCGCGGGGCGGCCGCGGGCTGAGGAATGCTCAGCCGAGGTAGGCGGCGAGGTCCTGCTCGAGGGCGAACTTCGGCTTGGCGCCGATGATCGTCTTCTCGACCTGGCCCTTGTTGAATACCTTCATCGCCGGGATGGAGGTGATCTGGTACTCCATGGCGAGGTTGGGGTTCTCGTCGACGTTGAGCTTGAGGACCGTGATCTTCTCGCCGTTCTCCGACTGGATCTCGTCGAGGATGGGTCCGACCATGCGACACGGACCGCACCAGGCGGCCCAGAAGTCGACGAGGACGGGTCCCTCAGCGTCGATGACGTCCTGCTGCCAGGTGCTCTCGCTCGTGGCCTTGGCGGTCATGTCTGTCTCCTTCGTTGTGAGCCGCGGTTCTTTCGGCTCCGGTGTGTGAAACGCGGGGGGATGCCGGGATGTTCCCGACTCCGCACGCACGGGCTCGGTCAGGCGGCGTCTTCGAGGCCGTCGATCTCGGCGGCATCCTTCTCGGGAGCTCCGGCATCGCCGCGGGCGGCGAGGTAGTGCTCGACGTCGAGGGCGGCGGCGGTACCACTGCCGGCAGCCGTGACCGCCTGGCGATAGATCGGGTCGACCACATCACCGGCGGCGAAGACCCCGGGCACCGAGGTGCGCGAGGAGCGGCCGTCCACCCAGATGGTGCCGTGCTCGGTCAGTCGCAGCGAATCGTGCACGAGATGGGTGCGCGGGTCGTTGCCGATCGCGACGAAGACTCCGGTCACAGCCAGTTCGCGCTCAGTGCCGTCGACCGTGTCGCGCAGCAGCAGTCCCGAGACCGCATCGCCACCGAGGACGTCGACGACCTCGCTGTTCCACACGAACTCGATCTTCTCGTTCGCGAAGGCTCGCTCCTGCATGATCTTGGAGGCCCGCAGCTCCGAGCGACGGTGGATGACGTACACCTTCGAGGCGAATTTCGTGAGGAAGGTCGCTTCCTCCATCGCGGAGTCGCCGCCGCCGACGACGGCGATGGCCTGCTCGCGGAAGAAGAAGCCGTCGCACGTCGCGCAGTACGACACGCCGTGACCGGACAGACGCGTTTCGCCCTCGATGCCGATCTTGCGGGGAGCGGACCCGGTCGCGAAGATCACGCTCTCAGCCTCGTGCTCGGCACCGCTGCCGAGCACGATCTTCTTGACGTCGCCGGTGAGCTCGAGCTTCACGACATCGTCGTAGACGACCTCGGTGCCGAACTTCTCCGCCTGCTCCTGCATCTTCGCCATGAGGTCAGGACCCATGATGCCCTCGGGGAATCCGGGAAAATTCTCCACCTCGGTGGTGTTCATGAGCTCGCCGCCGGCCTCGACCGAGCTCGCGATCAGCAGGGGGGAGAGGTTCGCCCGCGCCGCGTAGATGGCGGCGGTGAATCCGGCCGGGCCGGAACCGATGATGATGACCTGTCGCACGTGCTCTTCCCTTTCCGCACGAGCCCCTGTCGGGCTCCAGTGCGTGCAACCCATGCTAACCGCGCGGCATTCCGCGCCGTCGGTCAGCGGCCGGTGAGGCGTCGCACGAGTCGGCCCGCGATTGCGAGCTCAGGGGTGCGCAGCAGCGCCAGAGCGGCGATGTAGACGACCAGCGACGCCGCGCCCACGAGGCCGCCGCCGATCGCCCCGAGCAGGCGGTCGGACACGGTCCAGCCCGCAGGTCCACCCGCCAGCAGGAACACGGCCCATCCCGCGCCGAACGCAGGGACGGCGGCGACGGCGAAGCGGCCGAGCGCCCTCCACGTCGTGCGCAGAGCGGTCGTGTCGGTGTGTCGGCGCAGCAGGCGCAGCGCGACCGGCAGCTGCACGTACGTCGAGAGCGACTGCGTGAAGGCGACGGTGGCGGCGAGGAAGGCCAACGGCAGCAGTCCCGCTGCGACCGCGACCGCCGCGACTGCGGCGCCGAGGGCGGCGAGGGCGGCCTGCACGAAGGAGAAGACGAACGGCGTGCGGGTGTCCCGGAAGGCGAAGAACGCCCGGCGGATGATCAGCAGCACACCGAACGGCACCAGCGCGATGAGGTATCCGCACAGCACCCACGCCATCGGGACCGCACCGTCGGAGTCGGTCGTGAACACGCGGGAGAGTGGGACGGATGCCGCGCCGATCGCGGCCGTGAATCCGAACCCGAACAGCGCGATGGCGCGGATGGACTCGTCGAGGTTGGGAGCGACGCGATCGAGCCGCCCTGCGGCGACCTCCTCGGCGAGCCGCGTGAAGTACGTGGTCGAGATCGACATCGCGACGATCGAGTGCGGGAGCATGAAGATGAGCCAGGCGTAGACCATGACGGTGACGCTCGCCTCGCCGGACGCCTGTGTGACGACGCGGGATTGCACGATTCCCGCGAGCTGGCCGACGACCACGGCGAGGAACGTCCACCATGCGAGCGCGCCGACGTGTCGGAGGCCGATGCCGCGCCATCCGAAGTCGGGTCGGATGTGCAGCCGCGTGCGCTTCCAGAACAGCAGGAGCACGAACGTCTGCATCGCGATGCCCAGCGTGGCGGTTCCGCCGAGGAGCGCGATCATTCCGGCATCCCAGTCCGCGACGGCGGTGAAGGGACCCCCGAAGACCAGGAGGAACACCCCGAACCCGGCGATCGAGACCAGGTTGTTCACGGTCGGAGCCCAGCTGTAGGGGCCGAAGACCTTGCGAGCGTTGAGAACTTCGCCCAGCAGCGCGAACAGCCCGTAGAACAGCAGCTGCGGAAGCAACCAGTAGGCGAAGGCGATGGCCAGGCCCTTCTGGGTGCCGTTCCATCCGTCCGTGTAGAGCCAGATCAACGCGGGGGCCAGCGCCATCATGAGTGCTGTCGCGGCGACGAGCACGACACTGCCGAGGGTCAGCAGCTTCGACACGTATCGCGAGCCGCCGTCGCTGTGCGCGGCGGCCTTCACGATCTGTGGGACGAGGATGCCGGTGATCACACCGGCGGCGAGGAGCTCGTACACGTTCGTCGGAAGCTGCGCCGCGATGCTGAAGGCGTCGGCGGCCTTGCTGCCGTAGGAGCCGATCACGGCGACGAGCACGAGAGAGCGCACCAGCCCGGTGGCGCGCGAGAACAGCGTTCCCGCTCCGATGATGGCGCTCGCGCGACCGAGATTAGCCATCGACGTCCTCTGTCTGGGGGTTGTGCGCCGCGGTGGCGGCGGCGATGCGGCGTCGGCGCATCTTGCGCGCCGTGCGGACGATGCCGAGCACGAGCATCGCGCCGATGAGCACCGACATGACGACGATGCCGACCGACTCCCACTCGGCGCGCACCGAGATGGCGACGCGTACCCGGGGGCCGATCTCCACGCCGGCCGAACTGCGCAGCTGCAGGTCGAGCGTCGACTCGCCGCTTCCCACCCGCGCCTGCACCGGGACCTGCACGCGGGTGCTCTGGGCGGCGCCGGCCGACACATCCGCCGTCTTCTGCACGATGAGGCGCGGGTCGTTGGGGGTGGCGGAGAGGGTCAAGGTGACGGGCCACGGCAGATCGTTGCGCACCGAGAAGGTGAGCGGAGCCGAGGACGCCAGCAGTGTGATGTCGCTCGGGGGCACGATCGCCACGGAGCCCAGCGTCGTCGTCGTGGCATCGCGGTGATCGGACAGTGCGGTGGCGAACTGATCGGGAGCCGCCCGCCACACGTTCCCCATCAACTGGAGGATCTCCGCCCGATCGGGCGCGGTGAGGAGCGTCGGATCGGCGAGCACGGTGGCGAACGCGGCGACGCGGGTCTCCTGGTCGAGCAGATCGCGGAGCGCATCGACACGTGTCGGATCATCCGCCGTGCCGCCGGTGACGGAGACGGACGCCGCCGGGGCCGCCAGCAGTGCATTCAGATCCCACGGCGTGCGCCCGGCCAGTGAGGATGCCGCCGTGATCGCCGCCCGCAGGCCCGTCGCGGACCGTCCGGTCGCACGGTCGACGACGACGAGCAGCGGCGCGGAGGCGGCGGCACCGCGCGTGGCGAGACTCGCGTAGGCCGAGGCCGCCGCGAGACCCGCCCCCTGGTGCACGGGGTCGGAGGCGAGCGAGGCGGTACGCAGGGCACTCGAGGCGCCGTCGTCGTAGGCGAGGATGCCGGCGCCTGCGGCATCCGCCCGCGCACCGACGGCTCCGGTGAGAGCATCCGTTCCCACGAGCGTGATCGGAGCGGGGTCGGCGGCATCGGTGGACGGGTCCGCGCTCCTCAGCGCCGAGACGACAGCCGCCGTGGCGGATCCCGTCGCAGGCCAGAAGACGTCGGCGCGCGCCGCGCCGATGTCGAGCAGCTGGGCGAGGGTGGGCAGCGTGCGCCCGTCGGGTGCGGGGGTGGCGGTGGGGCTTGCGCCGGCGGCCGCCGCGGTGGACGTGAAGTTCCGCGCCGACATGAAAGGGTCCAGGCTGGAGACGCTCAGGGGGGACGGGAGGCCTGCAGCGACCTGCGTGGCCAGATCGGCATCACCGAACTGCAGAGCGAAGCGCGAGTTGGGCAGAGCCAGCAGATCGGCGAGCCACTGCCGCGCCGACGCCGGCGCGGATGACCCGAGGACGCGGATGGCCGCGGGGATCGCAGGGTCGACGGCGAGGATGGCCGGCGTGCCGGTGACGGCGTTCAGTTGGGTGCGCAGGGCCCCGTCGTCGGCGGTGAGGGCCTTCAGATCGTCCGCGGTGAGCAGGCCGGTGGTGGTCGGCGGAGCGGTGATCGGCACGACGACGCCCACACCGCTTCCGGCCGACGCGGCATCCGGCACCGTCAGCACGCTGTGCGCGACGAGCGGCTGCGCACCGGTCGACGAGGAGGAGTACGCCGCGCTCAGCGGGTACACCCCGGGTGCGAGCGCGCCCAGGGCCCCGAGGTCGACCGCGGCCGTCGCGGTCGCCGTCCCGCGCGCGGCGACCGCGGTCACCGGCACCGAGGCCACGGCGGTGTCGGCCGGAGTCCGCGCGTCGAGCCAGGCCGTCAGCTCAGCGCTCGTGGTCAGCGGCGACCGGCTCAGCGCGATGCTCACCGTTCCGCTCGCCGCGGCGGCGTCGCCGGTATTGGAGACGGCGACCGCGACGGAGACGACCGTCGTGGTGACCACGCCGTTGCCGGCCGGAGCCACCGCGACCGAGAGGCTCCCGGCATCCGGGGCGCCGGTCGCGGCATCCGCGGGGGCCGGAGCCGGTGCGGCGACGATCGCGAGCGCGATCCCGACCGAGGCCGCGATCGCGGCGGCGGCCCGCAGGCTTCGCAGCGCCGTGCCGGAGAGCGCGCGGCGGCGGTCGCGCACGCCGTCGGGAGATCGGCGGGCGGCGGCGGGGAAAGACACAGTCATAGCGGGAATCGGCTCCTGTGCGATGCCTGACCGCACGATCAGCTGTGATTCTAGGGTCCTCGCGCTGTGGGCATCCCGTGACCGGCCGCGATCGCCGCGATCCGTCGCGTCGCCGATTGCCGCGAACCGCGCCGGCGTGCGTGAGGATGGGTTGCTGTGGAGCCCACCCTGAACCCCGACCCCGCCCTCATCGCCGCGCTGCGCAGCGACCTGAGCGCTGCCGGCTACCGCGCCGACGCCGTGCGCTCGGTCTGGGGCCCGGTCGCCGACACCGCCGTCGGCCACGGCCTGCACGGACCCGCCCTGGCGGCCCTGGCCCCGCGCACCGATGCGCTCGCCACTCTCGCGCGCCTGCTGTTCCTCGGGGTAAGGACCGACCGTGACGCCGTCGCACGCGCGCTGCCGACGCTCGGGGCGCACGGGCTGGTCAACCTCGGCTTCGCGCGCATCGACGGGGATGCCGTGGTGCCGTCGGTGCTCGTGCGTCCTCAGGACGCGGCGGGTGCGTCGCACGACACGGTCCGCTGGTGGATCGCGAGCGACCTCGACGAGGCCGCACTGGGCGGAGCGCTGCCCACGGGCCACGTCCTGGGTGTGGGGGGCGCCTCCCTCACCCTTGCCGGTCTGCAGCTGACGACGCCGGCCCGCCGGGTCCTCGACGTCGGCACGGGCTGCGGCATCCAGGCCCTGCGCGCCCACCTCGCCCTGTCGGACCCGTCCGCCCCGCACACCGGGGCGCCGACGGATGCCGAGGCGCCGATCGTCGCCACGGACGTCTCCGGCCGTGCGCTCCTGTTCACCCGCATCAACGCGCTCCTCAACGACGCGGAGGGTATCGAGACCCGCCTCGGCAGTCTCTTCGAACCCGTCGCGGGTGAGCAGTTCGACCGCGTCGTGTCGAACCCGCCGTTCGTCATCACGCCGCGCGTCGCGGGCGTGCCGGAGTACGAGTACCGCGACGCCGGATACGCCGGCGACGACCTCGTCGCGGCGTTCGTGTCGGGGGTCGGCGCGGTGCTCGCACCCGGCGGCACCGCGCAGCTGCTGGGCAAGTGGGAGTACCGCGCGGGCCAGGATGGGCTGCAGCGCGTGCGCGAGTGGGTCGCCGCCTCACCGGTGCCGCTGGAGGCCTGGGTGATCGAGCGGGAGCGCCTCGACCCTCTCGCCTACGCCGAACTCTGGGTACGCGACGGCGGCACCGCGCCGGGGACGGCGGGCTACGGCGCGCTCGTCGACGCGTGGCTCGCCGACTTCGCCGCCCGCGAGGTCGATGCGGTCGGGTTCGGCTACCTGCTGCTGCGGCGCCCGGCATCCGCGATTCCCGCGCTGGCCCGCTACGAGCGCATCACGCACCCGTTGCCCGAGGACGGCGCCCTCGGTGCGCACCTGGGCGCCGCGCTCGCCGCCTTCGATGCTCTCGAGGAGTTCGACGACGCGGCCCTCGCCGCCGCCCGCACGATCGTCGCCGACGACGTCACCGAGGCGCGTCATCATCTGCCCGGCGCCGAAGCCCCGAGCGTCATCGAACTGCGCCAGGGCGGCGGTCTCGGGCGCACCCTCGAGGTCGACCCCGCCCTCGCCGCTCTCGTCGGGGCCTCCGACGGTGAGCTCACCGTCGGCCAGCTCTCCGATGCGATCGCGGAGCTGCTCGAAGTGGATGCCGCGGCCCTGCGCGCCGATCTGCTGCCGCGGGTGCGCGAGCTCGTCTTCATCGGGATGCTGCGGCTGGCGTGACCCCGGGGGCGGCGAGGGTGCGCCGGTAGGCTGGAAACCATGCTCAACATGGCCGAAGGCCTCGACCGGCTCGGGTCGCTCGCGACCTCGCCGATCATGGCGACCCTCGGCGCCGCGTTCGCCCAGGCCGGGTTCGAACTGGCAATCGTCGGCGGTCCGGTGCGCGACGCGCTGCTGGGTCGCCCGACCCACGACCTCGACCTCACCACCAATGCCCGCCCCGACGACATCCTGCGGATCGTCAAGCCGCTCGCGACCGCGACGTGGGACATCGGTCGGGCGTTCGGCACGATCGGCGCAAAGATGCCGGGCCCGGCCGGCACCTCCGAGCAGGTCGAGATCACCACCTACCGCGCCGACAGCTACGACGGGCTCACACGCAAGCCCACCGTCGCGTTCGGCGACCGCCTGGAGGACGACCTCGCCCGCCGCGACTTCACGGTCGGCGCGATGGCACTGCGGCTGCCCGTGCCCGCCCTCGTCGACCCGACCGGCGGCGTCGAGGATCTCATCGCGGGCGTCCTGCGCACCCCGGGCGACCCCGACGTCAGCTTCGGCGACGATCCCCTCCGCATGCTGCGCGCCGCCCGGTTCGCCAGTCAGCTCGAGTTCGATGTCGCGCCGGCGACCCTCGAGGCCATGGAGCGCCTGCGCGCGACGATCGCGATCGTGAGCCCCGAGCGGGTGCAGGCCGAGCTCGTGAAGCTCCTCGCCACCGACGATCCGGTGCGCGGCATCCGCATCCTCGTCGAGACGGGGCTGATGGGCGAGATCCTCCCCGAGGTGCCCGCACTGCGCCTCGAAGTCGACGAGCACCATCACCACAAGGACGTCTACGAGCACTCGCTCACGGTCCTGCGCCAGGCCATCGAGCTGGAGCACGCCCGGCATCCGGGGGCGGCGCCCGATACGACGCTGCGCCTGGCCGCGCTGCTGCACGACATCGGCAAGCCCGCGACGCGCAAGCTCGAGCCGGGCGGCGGTGTCAGCTTCCACCACCACGACGTCAAGGGTGCGCGCCTGGCGCGCAAGCGCCTGCAGGCGCTGCGCTTCGACGGCGATACGATCGCCGCGGTCACGCAGCTCATCGAGCAGCACCTGCGCTTCTTCGGGTACGCCGAGGGCGCCTGGACCGACTCGGCGGTGCGGCGCTACGTGCGGGATGCCGGTGATCAGCTCGAGCGGCTCCACATCCTCACCCGCGCCGACGTGACCACCCGCAACGCGAAGAAGGCCACGCGGCTGCGCCGCGCGTACGACGACATCGAGTGGCGCATCGACGAGCTCGCCTCGCAGGAGGAGCTCGCCGCCATCCGTCCCGAGCTCGACGGCAACCGGATCCAGGAGATCCTCGGCATCCCGCCCGGCCGCGAGGTCGGCGAGGCGTACCGCTTCCTGCTGGAGGTGCGCCTGGACGAGGGCCCGATCGGCGCGGACGCCGCCGAGCAGCGCCTGCGTGCCTGGTGGGACGCCCGCTGACCCCTCTTCCCCTCCGCGAGCCGCCACGTTCGTGTCGAGCCGACATGCTCCGGCGCGTCGAATCTTGGCGGCTCGGGGCAATCTTGGCGGCTCGCGATCTAGACTGACGGCACCTCCTCACCGTCGAACGGAGTCGCCGTGCCCTCGCCGTGGTCATCGCGCCGCGAGGTCTCGCCAGAGACGTCGCGTCTGCTGATCGAGCGCGCGCACGAAGAGCTGGTCGGGGGCAACGTCGGCGATCCGCGGCTCGGTCAGATCCGCCCGCTCGTGCAGGACTCCTGGCGCCGCTCGCTCGCGCACCTCGTGGGTGCCGAGGGGCTTCCGCCGCTCGACCTCGGCGACGATGAGCTCGAGGCGTATCGGCGGGCGCATCCTCTTTCGGCGGCGATGGACATGATCCGCGCCCTGCTGCTGCCGGGTGGGGAGAGCGATTCGGGAGTCGTGGTCGCCGTGGGGGATGCCGTCGGACGCCTGTTATGGGTGGAGGGCGACCGCCGGGTGCGCAGCCTCACGGGAGACATGGGCTTCGTCGCGGGCGCGAACTGGTCGGAGGAGGCGGTGGGCACCTCGGCGCCCGGCACCGCGCTGGCCGTCGGACGCTCCGTGCAGATCCACGGTGCCGAGCACTACAACCGGCTCGTGCAGCCCTGGTCGTGCACGGCGGCGCTGGTCTACGACCCCGAGACGCGCCAGGTACTCGGCGTCATCGATGTCACGGGCGACAGCGATGCCGCCACACCGCAGGCGCAGCTGCTCGTCGACGCGACGGCGCGCGCCGTCGAATCCGAGCTGCTCGTCGGCAGGCTCCGCGCCCGCGCCCAACCTCCCGCGCCGCGGCGGACGCAGCGGCCCGCGGTGGCAGCGGCGACCGCGACGACGATGCTGCGCGTGCTCGGCCGCGACCGTGCGCTCCTCGACGTCGCCGGACCCGACAGCGCCACGGTGACCGAGTTGTCGGCCCGGCACGCCGAGATCCTCCTCATGCTCGCCGTGCATCGCGAGGGGCTGTCGGCCGAGCGGCTCGGACAGCTCGTCTACGGCGAGGATGCCGCGGAGGGAACGCTGAGGCCGGAACTCGTCCGCCTCCGCAAAGTGCTGGAGCGGGTCGCGCCGCACCTGGTCCCGGCATCCCGGCCCTACCGCCTCACCGCAGAGCTGCACACCGACGCCCACCAGGTGGTCGCGTTGCTCGGACGCGGCGCCCACCGGGTGGCGCTCGCCGCCTACCGCGGACGGGTGCTTCCCGACTCGGTCGCGCCGGGGGTGGAGGAGTTCCGCGACTCGGTGCGGCTCGCCCTGCGCGACGCACTGCTCACGGAGGCATCGGTCGACGTGCTGCTCGCCTACGCCGACACCGATGACGGAGCCGACGACGCCGAGGTCCTGCGTCTGGCCCTCGAGATGCTGCCGGCCCGCTCTCCCCGCCGCGCCGGTCTCGTCGCGCGGATCGAGAAGCTCGAGGCATGAGCGCCCGCGGCGCTCGGTGGCGGCGCTTGGTGGCGGCGCTCGTAACTCCGCCTGAGCGCGGGTGGTGGTGGGCTGGGGGCGCGGGGCGGTTGGTTGAGGCGGAGTTGCGCGCGGCGGCGTCCGACCCGACCCCGGCGCGACAGGGTCGGGCGAGGATGCCAGGATGGGCGCAGACGCCGTCACCGGCGCCGAGGGAGGATCGACATGACCGACGACGCGCCCACCCCCGACCTCGTGCGCCTCGCCGCCGTGCACGGCATCGCGACGGAGTACTGGTCGTTCTTCGGCGATCGGGTGCAGGTCCCGGCATCCACCCTCCGCGCGGTGCTCGCGGCCATGCGCGTCGACGCCTCGTCGGATGCCGCGGTCACGGCATCCCTCATCGCCGAGGAGGAGCGGGTGTGGCGTGAACTGCTGCCTGCCTCGTTCGTGACGCGCGCCGGCGTCGGCGTGCTGTGGGTGCACGTCTTCGACGGGCACGACGTGACCGTGACGGTGGCTCTCGAGGACGGGTCGGAGCGCGTGCTCACGATCCCCGAGCAGCGCCCGGCCGCGCGGCTGGTGGACGGCATCCTGCGGTGGCGGGTCGAGCTGCCGGTACCCGACGACCTGCCGCTGGGGTGGCACACCGTGCGTGCGGAGCAGCGCCCGTTCGGCGGCGCCGAGGCCGACCGCACGGCATCCGCTCCCTTCGTGATCACGCCCGATCGCCTCGGCGACCCGCCCGCCCGTGGCGGGCGTACGCGCGGCTGGGGCCTCATGGCGCAGCTGTACTCCGTCCGCTCCCGGGCATCGTGGGGCCTCGGCGACTTCGCCGATCTCGCCGACCTCGCGGCGATCGCGGGCGAGCGCGGCGCCGACTTCCTGCTGATCAACCCCGTGCACGCGGCGGAGGTGACCAGTCCGATCGAGCCGTCGCCGTACCGCCCCGCGACCCGCCGCTTCGTGGCCCCGCTGTACGTGCGTCCCGAAGACATCCGCGAGGTCGCCTACCTGACGCCCACCGAGCGCGCCGTCGTCGAGGCCGCCCGCGGCCCCGTCGCAGCGATGAACGACGACGCGGACCGCATCGATCGCGACGCGGTCTGGGCCGCGAAGCGACTCGGCCTCGACGCGATCTTCGCGGTGCCGCTGACGCCGTCGCGCCGCGCCGAGCTCGATGCCTTCGCCGCGCGCGAGGGACAGCCGCTGCAGGACTTCGCCCTGTGGTGCGCGCTCGAGGAGCACTACCTCGGTCGCGAGAGGCCGGCCGAGGTCGACGACATCCGCTCCCCGCTGGTCGCCGAGCTGCGCACGCGCCTGGCCGACCGGGTCGCGTTCCACGTGTGGCTGCAGTGGATCGCCGACCAGCAGGTCGCCGATGCGCAGGCCGCAGCCAAGGCGGCGGGCATGGCGATCGGTGTCATGCACGACCTGGCCGTCGGGGTGCACCCGCAGGGGTCGGACGCGTGGTCGCTGCGGGAGATGTACGCGACCGGCATGGCGGTCGGCGCGCCGCCCGACATGTACAACCAGCAGGGCCAGACCTGGAATCAGCCGCCGTGGCTGCCGCGCGCGCTCGCCGAGGCCGGGTACGCCCCGCTGCGCGACATGATCCGCACGCTCCTGCGCCACGCCGGCGCGCTGCGCATCGACCACGTGATCGGGCTGTTCCGCCTGTGGTGGATCCCCGAGGGGCTGAGTCCCGCCGCGGGCACGTACGTCCGCTACGACCACGAGGCGATGATCGGCGTGCTGCTGCTCGAGGCCGACCGCGCCGGGGCCGTGCTCATCGGCGAGGACCTCGGCAACGTCGAGCCGTGGGTGCGCGAGTACCTGTCGGCGCGCGGCGTGCTGGGCACCTCGGTGCTGTGGTTCGAGCGCGAGGGCGACGGCTTCCGTCCGCCGGAGCAGTACCGCCGATCGCTGCTGGCCACCGTCAACACGCACGACCTGCCCCCGACCGCGGGGTACCTGGCCGACGAGCACGTCGCCCTTCGCGCACGACTCGGTCTGCTGACGCGTACGGTCGAGGAGGAGCTGGCCGACGCGGATGCCGAGCGGGCGACCATGCTGGCACTGCTGCGGGAGCGCGGCCTGCTGGGCGCAGACCCGAGCGAGGCGGAGGTCATCGCGGCGCTGAACGTGCTGATCACGGCATCCCCCTCGCAGCTGCTCGGGGTGGCGCTGGTGGATGCCGTCGGGGAGCGCCGGGCGCAGAACCAGCCCGGAACCGACCGCGAGTACCCGAACTGGCAGATCCCGCTCGCGGGACCGGACGGTCGTGCCGTGCTGCTGGACGAGCTCGCGGACGACTCGCGGTTCGACGCGCTCACGCGCGCCGTCGACGCCCACCTCTGACGAGCGGCTGGGGCGCTGGCCGGGGACCGGGCCCCGGAGCGGTGGGCGCGAGGGTGCCGATGAGCACCCCGACCACGACGAGCGCGAGGCCGACGATCTGCGCGGGACCGAACGGCTCGTGCGCGACGACGACGCCCAGGAGCACACCGGTCACGGGATTGAGCAGCCCGATCACGCCGACGACCGCGCCGGGCAGCCGCGACAGCCCGGTGAACCACGCGGCGTAGGCGACCGCCGTGGCGACGAGGATGATGTACGCGAACCCGAGCAGCGCCGGTCCATCGAGGGGCGGCGGTGCACCCTCCACGATGATCGCGACCGGCGCCACGACGAGGGAGCCGGCGATGAGCTGCCACGCCGTCATCGTCAGGGGTGGCACGTCCGCTCCCCACCGCGTCGTCAGTACGAAGCCGAGCGATGAGGAGAGCATCGCCACGATGGATGCCGCGATGCCCCACCCGTCGGCATCCCCTCCGCCGGGCTGCAGCATGATGACCACGCCGACGATGCCGAGCGACGCGCCGAGCGCCGCCCGGAGCGCCGGCCGCTGCCGCAGCAGCACCCAGCTGAGCAGCAGCAGCGCCGCCGCCGAGGTGGACATGATCGTCGCGGCCAGACTCGTCGCGAGGCGCTGTGCGGCGACGTAGACGAGCACGTTGAGGCCCCCGACGGTGAGACCGCCGAGCACGACCGAGCGCCACCACCACGCGCCGCGCGGCAGTCGCCGGGTGACGAGCAGCACGAGAAGCCCCGCCGGCAGGCACCGGATGACCGCGCCCCACAGCGCCGCGTCGGGCGGCAGCACATGACGCGTCACGAAGTAGGTGCTCCCCCAGGCGACGGAGGCGATCGCCGTCACGAGAACCCATCGCAGCCTTTTATCTTCCACGGAAGAGAATATAGCTTCCGCGGAAGGTAAAGTCGACGGCGTGCAGGATCACGTCGACCTCGTCCAGGAGCAGTGGCGCCGCGAGCGTCCCGATCTCGATCCGTCGCCGCAGGGCGTGATCGGCCGTCTTCATCGTCTTGCCGCGGCGCTGACGGCGGAGCTGACCGCCGTCTACGCGCAGTTCGGGCTGAGCGAGGCGGAGTTCGACCTCCTGGCATCCCTTCGCCGCGCCGGTGCGCCGTACGAGCTGCCGGCGGGCGAACTGGCCGACCACACGATGGTCACCACCGGCGGGCTCACCAAGCGTGTCGACCGCCTGATCGAGCGCGGCCTCGTCGTCCGCACGGATGCCGAGGACGATCGCCGCCGGCGCCTCGTGCGCCTCACCCCCGAGGGCGTCGAGCTCATCGACCGCGCGTTCACGGCCCACCTCGCCAACGAGCACCGCCTTCTCGCGCTCCTGCACGCGGGCGACGCCGCCGCCCTGCGCGACGCCTCCCGCCGCTGGCTCGCCGCCCTCGGCCACGACTGACCCGGCATCCCGCCCCACCCCCACCCCCACCGCGAGAAACCACTCTCGCGCCGAGAAACACCCCACGCAGGGGTTTCTCGGCACGCAACGTGTTTCTCGCGGCGGATGCCGGGGCGCAAGCCACGCGGATGCCGCGGCGCCAGCCGCCCATGCAACGGGATGCAACGTTGCGGTGCGTACCGTCGGCGCATCCGAACGCGGCGGGGATGCCGCGGACCATGCACTGTCGAAGGAGACACCATGACCATCGTCGAAGAGGGCGTCTCGAGCGTCTACGCCGCTCCGGGCCAGCGCGGGGCGATCGCCGAGTACCGTCCGCGGTACGGGCACTACATCGGCGGCGAGTTCGTCGAACCGATCAAGGGCCAGTACTTCGAGAACATCACCCCCGTCACGGGCAAGCCGTTCACGGAGGTCGGCCGCGGTACCGCGGAAGACATCGACCGCGCCGTCGACGTCGCCTGGAAGGCGTTCGAGTCGTGGAAGAAGACCACCCCGGCCGACCGCGCGAACATCCTCAACAAGATCGCCGACCGCATCGAGGCGAACCTCGAGAAGATCGCCGTCGCCGAGACGTGGGAGAACGGCAAGCCGGTCCGTGAGACGCTCGCCGCCGACATCCCGCTGGCGATCGACCACTTCCGCTACTTCGCCGGCGTGCTGCGCGCCCAGGAGGGCACGCTCAGCCAGATCGACGAAGACACCGTCGCATATCACTTCCACGAACCGCTGGGTGTCGTCGGCCAGATCATCCCGTGGAACTTCCCGCTGCTGATGGCCACCTGGAAGCTCGCGCCCGCGCTCGCCGCCGGCAACTGCGTCGTGCTGAAGCCGGCTGAGCAGACCCCGGCATCCATCCTGTTCCTCTTCGACATCATCGGCGACCTGCTGCCGGCCGGTGTCGTGAACATCGTCAACGGGTTCGGTATCGAGGCGGGCGCGCCGCTCGCCCAGCACAAGCGCATCCGCAAGGTCGCGTTCACGGGAGAGACCACGACCGGTCGGCTGATCATGCAGTACGCGTCGCAGAACCTCATCCCGGTGACGCTGGAGCTCGGCGGCAAGAGCGCGAACATCTTCTTCGAGGACGTCGCCCGTCAGAAGGACGCCTACTACGACAAGGCGCTGGAGGGCTTCACGTTCTTCGCGCTGAACCAGGGCGAGGTCTGCACCTGCCCGTCGCGGGCGCTCATCCAGCGCTCGATCTACGACCAGTTCCTCGGCGACGGCCTCGAGCGCGTCGGCAAGATCATCCAGGGAAACCCCCTCGACCCCGCCACCATGATCGGTGCGCAGGCCTCGAACGACCAGCTCGAGAAGATCCTCAGCTACATCGAGATCGGCAAGGCCGAGGGCGCGAAGCTGCTCGCCGGCGGGGAGCGGGTGGACCTCGGCGGCGAGCTCAGCGGTGGCTACTACGTGGCACCGACGGTGTTCGAGGGACAGAACTCGATGCGCATCTTCCAGGAGGAGATCTTCGGTCCCGTCGTCTCGGTGACCAGCTTCGCCGGCTTCGACGACGCCATCCACACCGCCAACGACACCCTCTACGGCCTGGGTGCGGGCGTGTGGAGCCGGTCGGCCGACACGATGTACCGCGCCGGTCGCCGCATCGAGGCCGGTCGCGTGTGGACGAACACCTATCACCAGTACCCGGCGCACGCCGCGTTCGGCGGGTACAAGCAGTCGGGCATCGGCCGCGAGAACCACCTCAAGATGCTCGATCACTACCAGCAGACCAAGAACCTGCTCGTGTCCTACGCCGAAGGGCCGATGGGCTTCTTCTGAGTCGAGACACATCGGCGAGACACGACCTGCCGCCCCAGACGCCCGTGCGTTTCGGGCGGCAGGTCGTGTCTCGGCAGAGAAAGGGGTCGGTCATGACGGCCACACTCAGCAGGGTCGCGGTGACGGATGCCGCGGCATCCCTCCTGCGTCAGCTCACGGCGCAGCACGGCAAGCTCATGTTCCACCAGTCCGGCGGATGCTGCGACGGCAGCGCACCCATGTGCTACCCCGTCGGGATGTTCCTCACCGGGCCGTCGGACGTGAAACTCGGCGACCTCGACGTGGGGCTGGACGACCCCATCGAGGTCTTCATCTCCGCATCGCAGTTCGAGTACTGGAAGTACACGCACCTCACGATCGACGTCGTTCCGGGCCGCGGCGCGGGCTTCAGCGTCGAGGGGCCGACCGGCATGCGCTTCCTCATCCGCTCGCGGATGCTGGACGACGCCGAACTCGACCACTTCGGCCTGCGCTGACGGCGGCCCGCCGCCGCGCCGCGAACCGCCCCGCGAACCGCGAGACACCACGCGTGCACCGAGACACCGGTGCACAGCGCGTGTCTGGGTGCGCAGCGCGTGTCTCGCGGTGAGGGGGGAGGCGCCGGATGCCGCGGCTAGAGCCAGCCGTTCTCGTCGGCGACCCGCACGGCGTCGGCGCGGTTGCGGGCACCCGTCTTGCCGATCGCCATGGAGAGATGGTTGCGCACCGTGCCCTCGCTCAGGTGCAGCATCTGCGCGATGTCGGCGATCGAGCCGCCTGTCCGGGCCACCGCGAGCACATCGGTCTCGCGGGCCGTCAGGGGAGACTCGCCCTGCGCGAGCGAGTCGGCGGCGAGGGCGGGATCGACGACCCGCAGCCCCTGCGCCACCCGTCGGACGGCGTCGGCGAGCTGTGCCGCGGGCGTGTCCTTCACGACGAAGCCGGACGCTCCCGCCCGCATCGCACGCGTCAGATACCCCGGCCGCCCGAAGGTGGTCACGATGAGCGTCCGGCAGGTCGGCAGGGCGCTGCGCAGCGCGGATGCCGCCGCGATCCCGTCCATCCCCGGCATCTCGATGTCGAGCAGGGCGACGTCCGCAGCCGATCGCACGGCGGCATCCACGACCTCGTCACCGCGACCCACCTCGGCGACCACCTCGATGTCGGGTTCGAGACCGAGCAGGGCCGACAGGGCGCCGCGCACGAGTGCCTGATCGTCGGCGATGAGCAGGCGGATCACAGCGTCGCCTTCAGGAGGAACCCGCCGAGGTCGCTGCGCCCGATCGTGAGCCGGCCGCCGGCGCTCTCGACGCGCTCTCGGATGCCGACGAGCCCGTTGCCGCCGACGGCCTCGTCCGCCCTCGGTCCGACGCCGTCGTCGCAGATCGCGACGGCGCGAGCGGTCAGCTCGATGCGGCAGCGCGAGGCCTGCGCGTGCCGGATGACGTTCGTGACGCCCTCGCGCACGACCCATCCCGCGAGCTCCCGCCTGTCCGCCGGCAGCATGTCGGTCGAGCCGGGCAGCTGCGCCTCGATGCCCGCCGCCTCGAGCGCCGCCCGTGCCGCGGCAAGCTCACCGGAGATGCTGACTCCGCGGTAGCCGGCGACGGTGGCGCGCACATCGGTCAGCGCGCCGCGGGCGAGCTGCTCGACCTCGGCGATCTCCGTACGGGCGCGCTCGGGATCGACGTCGATGAGGCGCCCGGCCAGTTCGGTCTTGACGGTGATGACGGTGAGCGAGTGCCCGAGGATGTCGTGCAGATCGCGGGCGACCCGGCTGCGCTCGCGCTCGACCGCCATCGTCGCCATCTGATCGCGCGTCGCACGCAACTCGTTCATCGCGGCGATGTTGCGGGCGAAGGCGGCCATCATGGCGGAGATGGAGATGAGTATCGCGGGGATCCAGAGGATGTCCTCGTTCCAGCCGTTCAGCGCGACGCCGGCGAGGAGGGATGCCGCGCCGAGGGCGAACAGCAGCAGCCAGGTGAGGCGCAGCGGCAGCACCGCCATGCCCACCAGCACGCCGACGTACGTCCACAGGCCGCGCACCTCCCACCCCGCCCAGGGGAACAGCGAGAAGGAGAACACGAAGAGCGCGGCGGCTGGCAGCAGCCGATGCCGCGTCGCGCGGGGTGCCCACGCGAGCGGGGCGCCCACGAGGAACCCGACCGCGAAGACCGCCAGCAGCGTCAGCGGGACGATCGCCCGTACCGGCCCGTCGGCGGTGAGGATCGGGATGAAGGTGAGCAGCCAGATCATCGACAGCGCCGACCCCGTGTACCAGCGCACGGCGCCGCGCCCGGTGAGGATCCCCTTCACCGTGCGCGGCGACGTGCCGTCGGTCGGCTGGATGTTCCAGCGCGGTTCGCCGAAGTCGTGCGACGGGCCGCCGCCGGTGAGTGCGGTCACGGATCTCACTGTAGGACGCGCGGCTCACACGCGCTTCGTGTCGCGCCGGAACGCCCACGTCGTGCCGGCGACGAACAGCACGAGCCAGACGAGCGCGTTGACCAGCCACATCGCGTCGAAGCTCTCGCCGGTCAGCGGTGAGCGGACGAGCTCGCCGATGCCGTAGACGGGCGTGAACTTCGCGATCGTCTGCATGAAGTCGGGCATGCTGCTGAGCGGGTAGAACAGGCCGCCGAGGAACGACAGGAAGACGACGATCAGACTCGTCACCTGCGCGGCGTTCTCACTCGGCATGAGGTAGCCGACGAACAGCCCGAGGGTCGTGAAGACGGCGCTCGCGAGCACCCAGCCGACCAGTCCCGTGCCGATCCACTGCCCGGCGCTGAGCTGGATGCCGCTGATCGCGCCGGCCGCATATGTGGCGACGACCGCGAGAAGGCCCAGCACCATGCCCGCGATCATCTTGATGATGATGTTGACGAGCGGGTTCAGCGGGGTCAGCCGCAGCTGCCGGCTCCAGCCTTGCGTGCGTTCCAGGGCGACGGCCGCGCCGGTCTGCGTGGCCGACATCATGGCGCCGTACATCGCCATCGACACCATGATGTACGCCGCGACCGACACGCCGCCGTCGGCGACGGGCGTCGCCGTGAGCTGCTCGTCGCGGAGGGGAAGGCCGATGATGACGTACATCATGACGGGGAAGGCGATCGTGAAGAACAGCGTCCGGCGATTGCGCAGGCGCCGTCTGAGCTCGATGCCCAGATAGGTCAGATTGAAGCCGCCGAGCGGAGGGACGCGGCGGTCGAGGGTGACCCGGTCGGCCGACAGCGCGGACGTCGCGGAGGATGCGGTGCTCATGCGGAGGCTCCTTCGGAGGTGAGGGCGAGGAAGACGCTCTCGAGGTTCTGGGACGTGATCTCGACGTCGCGGGCCGCCGTCTCGGTGAGGAGGTGGCGGGCGACGGCATCCGAGTTCTTCGTGTGGATGCTGATGCGGTCGCCGGCGAACTCGACGTCGTCGACGCCGGGAAGGCCGGCGAGCCGCGCCGGGTCGGCGCCGGGCAGGGTGGCGCGGACGATGCGACCGGAGACGAGGTTCTTGATCTCGGCGGTGGAGCCGTCGGCGACGATGCGCCCGCGGCTCATCAGCACGATGCGGTCGGCGTACTCATCGGCCTCGTCGAGGTAATGCGTCGCGAACAGCACCGTGCGCCCGCGGGCGGCATCGGCGCGGATCGCGCTCCAGAAGGCGCGGCGCCCCTCGACGTCCATGCCGGTCGTGGGCTCGTCGAGGATCAGCAGTCCGGGGTCGCTGAGCAGCGCCATCGCGAAGCGCAGTCGCTGCTGCTGGCCGCCCGAGCACAGGCCGACCCGGCGGCTCCTCAGGTCGCTGATGCCCGCGCGCTGCATGACCTCCTCGATCGGACGCGTGTCGGCGAACAGGCTCGCCGTGAGCGCGAGCGTCTCGCGCACCGTGATGTCCTTCAGCAGGCCGCCGGTCTGCAACACCGCCGAGACGAGGCCGTGCGAGATGGCCGCGCGCGGGCTCTCGCCGAACACGCGCACCGCGCCCCCGTCGGGGTCCGACAGGCCCAGCAGCATGTCGATGGTCGTCGTCTTGCCGGCGCCGTTCGGGCCCAGGAAGGCGACGATCTCGCCCGGGCGCACCCGCAGATCGACGCTCTCCACCGCTCGGACACTGCCGAAGCTCTTGCGCAGGCCCGCGGCATCCACCGCGAGCAGTCCCTGGTTCTCATCCATGTCTCCGACTCTGCCCGCGCGCCGGCCTGTGCACCGCACACGGCCGTCACGACTGCGCCATGACATTCGTCACGGCCGAAAACTCGTCGGCGTACTCGCGTGACGAATGGTCGGTTTCGCACTCTCTACCGGTGGAGCGCAAGGAGGAGACATGACTGCTTCGGGAGGCGCGGCACTGCGGCGCGTGACGATCGTCGACCCACCGCGTGCCCGCAGGGCGCACGCGCGCGAGCTGTTGGCGGGCCGGCTGGGCATGCGCGTGGTCGCCCTCACCGCCGACGCCCCCGACCATGTCGTCCGGACGTTGATGGATGCCGGGGTGGAGGGCATCGTGTCCTCGCGGGAGTCCGAGGGTATCGTGCTGGCGGTCGTCGATGCGGTCCGCCGGGGTGCGCGCGCCCGGTCGCCCCATGCGCGCGCGAAGCTCGACGCGCTCGCCGTGCGCCCCGCTCTGAGCGCGCAGGAGGCCCGGCTCGTCATCCACACCAACTCGGAGCTCGCGCAGGCCGCGCGCGACGACGGCCTGCTCCCGCCGGAACACGCGAGCGCACGCGATCACTGACGCGGCGCGATGGACGCTCCTGCGCGAGAGACCCGCCTCAGGCGCGGTGGTCTCCGGTTTCATTCCTGTTACAAAAAGCGCGATCACGAGGCAGGCCGGCGATGTGCACGAAAGGATAGCGACCTGAGCTTCGCCTGTCCGGCGGGGCCGACCGACATACAGCAGAGGTACTCACATATGGCACTGCACTTCAGTTCGCCGGGCTCCGCCCGCGCCCGCACCGCTCTGGCAGCGGGCGCGCTCGCCGTCTCCGCGCTGCTCCTGGCCGGCTGCGCCGGCGGAGGGTCCACGGGCGGGTCGACCGATGGCGCGGCATCCGGGCCCATCATCATCGGCACGACCGACAAGGTCACCACGCTCGACCCGGCCGGCTCGTACGACAACGGCTCGCTCGCCGTGCAGACCCAGGTCTTCCCCTACCTGGTGAACACCGACTACAACTCCAACAAGGTCGTCCCCGACCTCGCCGAGTCCGCCGAGTTCACCTCACCCAACGAGTACACGGTGAAGCTGCCCGCGGGTCTGAAGTGGGCCAACGGCCACGACCTGACCTCCTCGGACGTCAAGTTCTCGTTCGACCGCAACCTGAAGATCGCCGACCCCAACGGCGCGTCGAGCCTGCTCTACAACCTTGACAGCGTCTCGACGCCGGATGCCACGACCGTCGTCTTCAAGCTCAAGACCGACAACGACCAGGTCTTCCCCTTCATCCTCACGTCCTTCCCCGGCGCGATCGTCGACGAAGAGGTGTTCTCGGCCGACGCCGTCACGCCCGACCAGGACATCGTGAAGGCCGACGCCTTCGGCGGCCCCTACTCGATCACGAAGTGGGACTTCAACAAGACGGTCGAGTTCACGCCCAACAAGAACTACAAGGGTCTGCTCGCCGCGCCGAGCAACTCGGGCGCCATCCTCAGCTACTTCGCCGAGTCGTCCAACCTGAAGCTGGCCGTCCAGCAGGGCGACGTCGACGTGGCCTACCGCAGCCTGTCGTCGACCGACGTGGCCGACCTGTCGGGCAACGACAAGGTCAAGGTCGTCGAGGGTCCGGGTGGCGAGATCCGCTACATCGTCTTCAACTTCAACACGCAGCCGTACGGTGCGACGACCGCAGAGGCCGACCCGGCCAAGGCGCTCGCCGTCCGCCAGGCGGTGGCCGATCTGATCGACCGCAAGACGATCTCCGACCAGGTCTACAAGGGCACCTACACCCCGCTCTACTCGTACGTTCCGGCCGGCTTCGCGGGCGCGACCGACGCCCTGAAGGGTCTCTACGGCGACGGCAACGGAGGCCCCAGCGCCGACAAGGCGAAGGCGGCGCTGGCCGCGGCCGGTGTGACGACTCCCGTCGCGCTGAGCCTGCAGTACAGCCCGGACCACTACGGTCCGTCGTCGGGTGACGAGTACGCGCTGGTGAAGCAGCAGCTCGAGAAGGACGGTCTGTTCACCGTCAACCTGCAGTCGACCGAGTGGGTGCAGTACTCCAAGGACCGCACCGCCGACGTCTACCCGGCCTACCAGCTCGGCTGGTTCCCGGACTACTCCGACGCCGACAACTACCTGACGCCGTTCTTCCTGGAGAAGAACTTCCTGGGCAACCACTACGTCAACCCGGAGGTCAACGACCTGATCCTCAAGCAGGCCGTCGAACCGGATGCCGCCACGCGCACGTCCGACATCGAGAAGATCCAGGACCTCGTGGCCAAGGACCTCTCGACCGTCCCGCTGCTGCAGGGCGCTCAGGTCGCGGTGACCGGTGCCGACGTGAAGGGCGTCACGCTCGACGCGTCGTTCAAGCTCCGTTTCGCTCCGATCACGAAGTAACGCGTTCCGGGCGTTTCGACTCGTCGCTGCGCTCCTCACTCAACGACCGGGGGAATCACACCCCCGGTCGTTGAGCGAGCGCAGCGAGTCGAAACGCCCGTCATCCGTAGAGTAGGCATCTATGACCAGCACCGCCACGGCATCCTCCGTCGCCGAGCCGCCTCCCGCGCTGGAGGTCCGCAAGACCGGATCCGGCTCAGCCCTGGGCCGGTACATCCTCATTCGGTTCCTGCTGATCTTCCCGACCGTGCTGATCCTCGTGACGCTGGTCTTCTTCCTCATCCGCCTCACCGGCGACCCGATCACCGCCGCCCTCGGCGGACGCCTGCCGGCCGATCAGCTGGCCGAGCGCATCCACGAGGCCGGCTATGACCGACCGATCCTCGTGCAGTACGTCGAGTACCTCGGCCGCATCTTCACCTTCGACTTCGGCACGACCATCACCGACAACCAGCCGGTCGTGCAGGTCATCGCCACCTACGGCACCGCGACCCTCGAGCTCGTGTTCTATTCGCTCGTGATCGCGTTCATCGTCGGCATCCCGCTGGGCATGGTCGCGGCGGCGCTGCGTGACCGCTGGCCCGACGCGCTGCTGCGCGTGAGCGCCATCCTCTTCTACGCGACGCCCGTCTTCTTCGCGGGCCTGGTCGCCAAGCTCGTCTTCGGCGTCTGGCTCGGTTGGCTGCCCATCTCCGGACGCGCGAGCGTACGCACCGAGCTCGCCATCGGCCGCAACGGCGGCACCGGCATCTATCTCATCGACGCGATCGCCTCCGGCAACCCCGCCTACGTGCAGGACGTGCTGCTGCACGCGGTACTCCCCGCCCTCACGCTGGGTCTGCTCACCGCCGGCATCTTCCTGCGGCTCGTCCGCACGAACGTCATCGGCACCTTCAACATGCCCTACATCGATGCGGCCCGTTCGCGGGGCGTGCGCGAGGGGCGACTCGTGCGCACGCACGCGTACAAGCCTGCGCTCATCCCGATCATCACGGTCATCGGCCTGCAGATCGCGCTCATGCTCGGCGGTGCCGTGCTGACCGAGACGACCTTCGAGTGGAAGGGTCTCGGCTTCCAGCTCGCCGCCTACCTCGGCTCGCGCGACTTCGTCGCCGTGCAGGGAATCGTCGCGATGATCGCGATCATCGTCGCGGTCACCAACTTCGTCGTCGACATCATCGCCGCGTTCATCGACCCTCGGGTCCGGTACTGAGGAGGGATGCCGACATGACCAAGCCTCGCCTCATCGACCGGATGCCGGTCGTCCACCAACTGCGCCAGAGCGTCGGCCTGCAGCGCGGCATGCTCGTCGCGGGCCTCGTGCTGACCGGTGTCTTCGTGGTGTGTGCGGTCTTCGCGCCGCTGCTCGCCCCGTACGGCTACGCGCAGTTGAGTGGCCCCGACGGCAACTTCGGCGCCCAGCAGCCGCCGAGCGCGGCGCACCTGCTCGGTACGACCGTCGGCGGCTACGACGTGCTGTCGCGCGTCATCTGGGGCGCGCAGACCGCGCTGATGGTCGTGATCGTGGCGATTGCGATGTCGGTGTTCCTCGGCATCCTGCTGGGTCTCGTCTCCGGCTACCTCGGCGGCTGGGTCGACCGCGCTCTGGTGGTCGTCGCCGACGCGATCTACGCGTTCCCGACGCTGCTGCTCGCGATCGTCGTGGCCATCGCGATCAACAACGGACAGTCCGGGCTGTGGCCCGGGATCATGGCGGCCGCGGCCTCCATCACCGTCGTGTTCATCCCGCAGTACTTCCGGGTCGTGCGCGCCGAGGTGGTGCGGGTCAAGACGGAGGCCTTCGTCGAATCGGCGAAGGTGATCGGTGCCTCGACGCCGCGCATCATGTTCCGCCACGTGCTGCGCAACTCCACGCGCACGTTGCCGCTGATCGTGACCCTCAATGCGTCGGAGGCCATCGCCACCCTCGCCGCTCTCGGCTTCCTCGGCTTCGGCATCCAGCCGACCGTGGCCGCCGAGTGGGGTTACGACCTCAACAAGTCGATCAGCGACGTCGCCGCGGGCATCTGGTGGACCGCGGTTCCCCCGGGGCTCGCGATCGTGCTGACGGTGCTGGGTATCACGCTGATCGGCGAGAGCCTCAACGACCTCGCCGACCCGCGCCTGCGCGCGCGGCGTCGCGCAGGGGCGGCGAAGAAGACACCGACACCGGCGGATGCCGTCGCGGCGAGCCAGCCGGCGTTCCGCGAGATGATGGGAGAGGTGGAGTGATGGCTGCGGCCTCTTCCGACGCACGCGCCGTCGACATCCGTGACCTGGACGTCACCTTCGCGACCGACGGTGGCGACGTGCACGCCGTGCGCGGTGTGAGCCTGGACGTGCGCCCCGGCGAGGTGCTCGCGATCGTCGGCGAGTCGGGCAGCGGCAAGACTGTCACCGCCCGCAGCATCCTGGGCCTGCTGCCCGAGACGGCGCTGACGCAGGGTGCCGTCGTGCTCGACGGCACCGATGTCATCGGCCTCGACCGCGAGGCGATGCGCCGGGTGCGCGGCACGAAGGCGGCGATGATCTTCCAGGAGCCCTCGACCGCCCTGAACCCTGTCTTCACCGTGGGGTGGCAGCTGGCCGAGGGTCTGCGTGCCCACGGGAAGTACTCGAAGAAGCAGGCGCGCGAGCGCGCGATCGAGATGCTCGGCCGTGTCGGCATCCCCGATCCCGAGCGGCGCGTCGACGACTACCCGCACCAGTTCTCCGGCGGGCAGAAGCAGCGCATCGTCATCGCCACGGCGCTGGCGCTCGATCCGACCGTGATCATCGCCGACGAGCCGACCACGGCGCTCGATGTCACGGTGCAGGCCGAGATCCTCGATCTGCTCCGGCGCCTGCGCGACGAAGACGGCACCGCGATCGTGCTGATCACGCACAACATGGGCGTCGTGGCCGACCTCGCCGACCGCGTCGCGGTCATGCTGAATGGCGAGGTCGTCGAGACGGCGCCCGCCCTGGAACTGTTCGCCGCCCCGCAGAACGACTACACGAAGCGGCTGCTGGCCGCCGTGCCGCGCCTGGAGATCGTCGACCGGCAGCTGCCGGCGGGAGTGGCCGAGGCGGCGCCGGTCGTGGTGGCGGAGGATCTCGTCATCGAGTACGCCGGGCGTCTGCGTCGTGCCGGCTTCCGTGCCGTCGACCACGTGAGCTTCTCGATCGCGCCGGGCGAGGTCGTGGGCCTGGTCGGCGAGAGCGGATCGGGAAAGACGACGATCGGCCGTGCGATCGCCGGGCTCACACCCGTGACCGGCGGCTCGCTGCGGGTGCTCGGGGTCGAGATGAACGGGGTCAAGGAGCGCACGTTCCGGCCCCACCGCAAGGACCTCGGGTTCGTGTTCCAGGATCCGGCGACGAGCTTCAACCCGCTGCTGACGATCGCGCAGAACGTCGCCGAGCCGTTGGTCGTGCACGGCGGCGCTCGGGATGCCGCGGATGCCCGCGACCGCGTCGATGAGCTGCTCGAGGCCGTGCAGCTGCCGAAGGCGTTCGGCGACCGGTTCCCGCACGAGCTGTCGGGCGGGCAGCGCCAGCGGGCATCGCTCGCCCGCGGTCTCGCCCTCGACCCGAAGCTGCTCATCGCCGACGAGCCCACGAGCGCGCTCGACGTGTCGGTGCAGGCTCGCGTGCTGGAACTGTTCGGTGAGCTGCAGGAGCGGTTCGGGTTCGCGACCCTGTTCATCACGCACGATCTCGCGGTGGTCGACATGCTCGCCCACCGGGTCGTGGTGCTGCACACGGGCACGATCGCCGAGACCGGACCGACCGCGCGGGTGCTCGGCGACCCCCAGGACGACTACACCCGCAAGCTCATCGCGTCGCTGCCGGTGCCCGATCCGGTGGAGCAGGCCGCGCGCCGCGAGGCCTGGCGCGCCGCCCGCGGCTGAGCTGCGCTGCGCCTGCGGGCTGCGGCCTGCGGCCTGCGGCCTGCGGGCTGCGCCACCGGAGGAGATTTCGCTCCGGGAGGATCGATCGGGCCACGGCATCCTCCCGACGTGAAATCTCCTCCCGAACAGCCGGCGTCCGGCGGACACCGCAGCGCGCTCGCGCTCGTGCAGGACACTCCGGCAGAGGTGGATGCCGCGTATGCCGCCCCCCGCCGTCGCCTGACCGGCGCCGCACACCGTTTCACGTGCAACGGCGGTCTCAGTTCGACAGGTTCTCGATGATCGACGCGAACACACCCAGCGGGCCGAACAGCATCAGCAGCAGTGCGGCGCCGATCACGATGATCGCGGCCCATGGCACCCGACGTCGCAGCCGGCGGCCCTCGGGTGCGACGCCGGGAGGTGGACCCAGGGATGCCGCGGGCGCCGCGAACGGCAGTGCCGCCGATCCCGCCGCGTCACGCGCGGGGACGGCCGCGCCGGTCGCCGGTGCGGCCAGGCGCTCGTCGCGCCAGCGCTCCCACTGTGCGAGCTTGTCCAGCAGCGCTGCGACGACGGAGAACAGCCAGGCCCAGGTGGCCGGGTCGAGCGTGGACGCCTCGCGCGGCGTGTAGAGGAAGAGCCAGTCGTCGACGATCTCGATGTCGAGGGCGGCAGCGTGGTCGACGAATCGCGCCATGATGTCGGGCGTGAAGAGGTAGAGCGCGTCGGCCTCGTAGCCGGACGGGCAGTAGAGCGTGAAGGTGCGGTCGAAGTCGCCCTCCAGACTCAGCCGCTGTGACCCGTCGAGCGCGGCCGGCAGGTTGGAGCCGAACAGGCTGTTGTTGCCGACGGCATCCAGCACGATGTTGGGCAGCGGGGTCGACAGCTTGACGGCGACGTAGCCCCACCGATGCGTCGACTCGTTCTTGCCCGAGCCCGTGCGGTACACATAATTGCCGAACTCCACGAAGCGCGGCCGCTCGCCGCGGACCACGTCGCTCGCGATGCGCCCGTGTCCGATGCCGAACACCATTCCCCGCAGCGGTGGGTTCGACACCGACGGGTACCAGGTCATCGCGTTGGCCCGCGCGAAGCGGTCGAGGCGCCACCACCGCTCCCCCGTGCGGGCGCCGAACATGCGCACCAGCGCGGTCGCGAGCACCGCGACCACACCGACGACCACGAGGATCGGCGCGATCATGAGGGGCGAGAACCCGCCCCCGGATGCCGTCATCATGCCGCCCACGACACCGATCACCGTCGACCCGAAGACGAAGAGCACGGCCACGACGGCGAGCACGGCGAAGACGGCCCGCGACGCGACGTTCGGCGCCGGTGCCCGTCCGCTCGCGCGCAGGTCGCGGACGTAGGCGCGCACGGTCGCCCGATCGGCAGGCTCGATGAGCGGTCGCGCGTCGAAGGCTGAGGATGCCGCGGGCGTGCTCATATCGCCACGCTACCCGGGCGAGCTTTCAGGGCGCCGTCAGGGCGTCCTCGTCGCGATAACGGCCTCGCAACTCTTTCTCGACGGCGACCCCCGGAAGGCCCACGCCCACCACGATCAGCCCCAGCAGGAGGGCGATCGCCCCGACGAGGTACGCCGCCCAGGCGCCGTCGACGAAGCTCAACCGCGCCGCCTCGAGGATCTGCGCCGCGTAGGCGGGGTTGTTGGCGGCCACGTGGGCGGCCGATGCGTACGACGCCTGCAGGGCGCGGGTGACGTCGTCGGAGACAGAGGCGGCCTCGGGAGAGGCGGCGATGAGGCCGGCGAACACGTGCGAGAACCCGCCGGCGAGCACGGCGCCGAGCAGCGCCTGCATCACGGCGCCGCCGAGGTCGGTCTGCAGATCGCTGGTCGCCGAGGCCATGCCCGCGCGGCGCACCGGGGTGCTGCTGGTCAGGGAGCGGGATGCCGCGGTCATCACGAACGAGGCTCCCCCGCCGACCAGGGCGAACGCGAGGCCGACGACGACCGGCGGTGTGGTCTCGTTCCATGCGAGCACCGTGCCGAAGGCGGCGATGAGCACGACGTAGCCGACGATCATCGCCGTTCGCGTGCCGCGTTCGACGAGGACCGCTGCCAGCGGTGCGCAGACGAGCAGCGCGATCGCGGCGGGGATGAGCGCGATGCCCGCCTGCAGCGCGTCGTAGCCGAGGATGTTCTGCAGGTACTGCTGGCCCACGAACATCGCCCCCACGAGCGCGCCGAAGGCGAGAGTTCCCGCGACGGCCGGCACCCAGAACAGGCGTCGCCGCGCGATCGACAGGTCGTAGAGGGGCGCGGCGACCCGCAGCTGGCGCGCCGCGAAGGCGGCGATCAGCACCGCCGCCGCGACGATCAGGCCCACCCCCACGCCCGTCTCCCCCGGGGCGAAGACGACGCCGAGACCGAGCACCAGCGCGGCCACGGCGATGACCGACAGGATGCCGCCGAGATGATCGACCGGCTCGTCGGACTCCGCCACGCCCCGCGGAATCGACCGTGCGGCGAGGAGCAGCGCCACGACGGCGACCGGCACGGGCAGCAGCAGGGCGAGGCGCCAGCCGAAGGCGACGACGAGCGCACCCGAGATCACCGAACCGGCGACCGTGGCCACGGCGCCGGTCGCCGTCCACAGGGCGATCGCGCGGACGCGCGCCGGCCCCTCGGCCCAGAGGGCGGTGATGAGGGCGAGCGTCGTCGGAAAGGCGCAGCCCGCAGCGATGCCGGTGAGCACGCGCGCTCCCATGAGGAACTCGATCGTCGGGGCGAGGCTTGCCGCGGTGCCGGCGATGAGCAGGCCGATCAGCCCGATGCACAGCAGTCGCACCCGGCCGTAGCGGTCGCCGAGGGCGCCGGCGTACAGCACGGTGATCGCGAGTCCGAGGCCCGTGCCGAGCGCGACGAGGTTGAGTGTCGTCTGGGGGGCGTCGAAGGTGCCGGCGATGTCGGGCAGGGCGACGCTGGCGCCGCCGGTGGTCAGATTGCAGACCGCTGCGGCCATCAGCAGCGCGGTCAGGACCGCGCCTGCGCGCGCGGGAACGTGCGTGCCCGGCATCCACCGTCCTTCCGTCGCCCCCGTCGTCCATGAGCGTAGCGGTCGTCGGGTAGACTGTTGTGGTTGCCCGTCTGCGTTCCGTTCCGGAACAACGCTCGGGCACGTGCATCAACCCTCCTGATGCCGGGAAATGCCCGGCATCCGTTCTAGTCCGAAGGAGGTGGGTTAGTGACGCACTCACACCAGTACGAGCTCATGGTCATCCTCGACCCCGAGATCGACGAGCGTCAGGTCGCCCCCAAGCTCGACGGGTTCCTCAAGGTGATCACCGCAGACGGTGGCTCCATCGAGAACGTCGACGTCTGGGGCAAGCGTCGCCTGGCGTACGAGATCCAGAAGAAGAACGAGGGCATCTACGCCGTCGTCAACTTCACCGCCACGAGCGAGGCCACGCAGGAGCTCGACCGTCAGCTCAAGCTGAACGAGCAGATCATGCGTACCAAGGTCCTGCGTGCCGAGGAGGCGATCGCTCAGGTCGCCGCCGAGAAGGAGCGCGCCGAGGCCAAGGCCGCCCGCAAGGCAGCGAAGGCGTAAGGACGATGGCCGGCGAGACCGTCATCACCGTCGTGGGAAACCTCACGGCAGACCCCGAGCTGCGCTACACGCAGAACGGCCTGCCCGTCGCGAACTTCACGATCGCGTCGACGCCGCGCAACTTCGACCGTCAGGCCAACGAGTGGAAGGACGGCGAAGCGCTGTTCCTCCGCGCGTCGGTGTGGCGCGAGTTCGCCGAGCACGTCGCCGGTTCGCTGACGAAGGGTTCCCGTGTCATCGCGACCGGTCGGTTGAAGCAGCGTTCCTACCAGGACCGCGAGGGCAACAACCGGACCGCGATCGAGCTGGAGGTCGACGAGATCGGCCCCTCGCTGCGGTATGCCACGGCTCAGGTCACGCGTGCCGCGTCCGGCGGAGGCAACTTCGGAGGCGGCCAGCAGTCGCGTCCGCAGCAGCAGGTGCAGCAGGAGGAGCCGTGGGCCACTCCCGGCTCTGCTGCCCCCGACGCCTGGAGCGCACCCGGCGCCTACGGCGACGACACTCCTTTCTGATCGTCGCCGCCGGGGGTTGAGCGAGGCCCGCAGGGCCGAGTCGACACCCTCACGCAGAAAATCTTGGATGCCTCGGCATCCGCACACACCTAAGGAAAACAATGGCTGGAAAGGCTACCGGCGATCGCCGTAAGCCGCGGAAGGGCGCGAAGAACGCCGCTCCCGCGAAGGCGATCCGCGTCGGCGTCATCGACTACAAGGACGTCGCAACGCTTCGCAAGTTCATCTCGGAGCGCGGCAAGATCCGCGCCCGTCGTATCACCGGTGTCTCGGTGCAGGAGCAGCGTCTGATCGCCAAGGCGATCAAGAACGCGCGCGAAATGGCGCTCCTGCCTTACGCCGGCGCTGGCCGCTAAGGAGCACCCATCATGGCAAAGCTGATTCTCACGAACGAGGTTGCCGGGCTCGGAAGCGCCGGCGACGTCATCGAGGTCAAGAACGGGTACGCCCGCAACTACCTCATCCCTCAGGGCTTCGCTGTGGCGTGGACCCGCGGTGGCGAGAAGCAGGTGGCGTCGATCCGCGCCGCCCGTGACGCCCGCGCGATCCACGACCACGAAGAGGCCGTCGCGCTCAAGGACACCCTCGAGTCGAACAAGGTCAAGCTGTCGGTCAAGGCCGGCAAGGAAGGCCGCCTCTTCGGTTCGGTCAAGACCGCCGATGTGGCCGACGCCGTCAAGGCTGCCGGTCTCGGCGAGCTCGACAAGCGCAAGATCCACATCACCGCGCCGATCAAGGCCGTCGGTGAGCACGAGGCGACCGTGCGTCTGCGCGACGACCTCACCGCTGTGATCACCCTCCAGGTGGTCGCCGCCAAGTAAGACCCGCCGGGTTTCCCGGTCGTTGAGCGAGGCGCGCAGCGCCTCGTCGAAACGCCGCACGGATGCCGTGACCTCCCCCAAGGTGAGGTCACGGCATCCGTCGTTTACGCCCTGACGGTGCGGGGGCCGGCGCCAGGCACGGTCGCCGGCCCCCGCCGCCGGGGGTCATTCGGTGCGGCTGCGGCGGCGTGCGGTGAGCATCACCCCCAGCGCGAGAGCGGCGAGCCCTGCCAGCAGCGGCAGCAGGTTGAGGATGCCGCCGGTCGTGACGAGCGCCTTCACCGGGCCGCTCGCGGCCACCATGCCGGTGACCTCGGTGCCGCCGGTGGTCGACGTGCCGGGGTTGTCCGGGTTACCGGGGTTGCCGGGGTTTCCGGGGTTTCCGGGGTTGCCGGGGTTGCCGGGGTTGCCGGGGGTGCCGGTGGTCGGCCCCGTCGTCGTGGCATCGCCGACGATCGCGACGGCGTTGCCGCCGAGCGTGATCGGCGCGGTGATCGGCAGGCCGAGCTGCGTGCCGCCGAGGATGCTGCCGGGTCCACTGGTGGTGGAACCGCCCGTGGTCGTGCCGGAGGTGCCGGCGGGGGCCGTGGTGGTGGCGTTGGTGCTGTCAGCGTCGCCGAGGACGGAGATGGCGTTGCCGCCGGCGGTGATCGGTGCGGTGATCGGGGCGAGCACCTGGGTGCCGCCGAGGATGCCGTCGGCGCCGTCGGTGGTGGCGCCGCCCGTCGATCCGTTGCCGGTGCCGGCGGGGGCCGTGGTGGTGGCCTTGGTGGTCTCGGCGTCGCCGAGGACCGAGATGGCGTTGCCGCCCACGGTCACCGGCACGGCGACGTTCACGACGCCCTGGGTGCCGCCCAGGATGCTGTCGGAGCCGCTCGTGGTGGGTGCGGGAGCCGCCGGTGCCGCCGGCGCCGCTGCGGGTGCCTCAGCCGGCTGCGAGGTCGCGGCATCCGTGCTCTCGGCGTCACCGAGGACGGAGACGGCGTTGCCGCCAAGCGTCACCGGGAGGACGACGTCGATGAGGGCCTGGGTGCCCGAGCCGGCGCCGTCGGAGCCGCTCGTCGACGCGTCACCGCCGCCGACCGAGATCGACGGGGTCGAGGTCTGCGCGTCGGTGCTGGTGGCGTCGCCGAGCACCGAGATGCCGTTGCCGGCGACCGTGACGGGCACCGCGACGGAGATGAGCCCCTGGGTGCCCGACAGCAGACCGTCGTCACCCGTTGTCTCGGCCGCCTGGGCGACCGTTGCGCCGAAGAGCGTGATGCCTCCGGCCAGGAGCGTGCCCCACAGGGCGCTCTTGAGGTTGGTGTTCATGATGATTTCTCTCCTGAGAGTGTTGGGGGGTGTGCGCGCACAGCGCGCGGGATCGTGCCGCTCGGAAGGCGGCCGAACCCCCGTCAGTCAGGGGAGACGTCGGTGGCGAACACCGGCGCGGGGAGGGCAGAGTCGTCCTCCGGTCGGCGTCGCAGCACCCAGGCGCGGTGTGCAGCGAACAGACCGAAGGCGAGCACAGCGCCCGCGCCGAACGAGAATCCAGCTCCGCTGGAGAAGAACGAGATGGCGTCCAGGGTGGGACCGAGAAGTCCCCAGCCGCCGGGAGCGCCGGGAGGGACGGACCCGTTTCGGGCAAGAGCCCCCGCACCCGGAACGAACGAACTGACAGCGGTGCCGAGCGACATCGCGGCCGCGTTCGCGGTCGTCGTGACACCGTGCATCGCCTGGTCCCAGGTCGCCGAGAGCACGGCCAGTGCCGCATCGGTCGGCTCGAGTGCGTCGGTGGACGGAGGGAGGGGGGATGCCGGGCCACCGACAGGGGGGACGACGACGCTCGTGATGGGGGTCACGAGTTCGCCGACGACCGGACGTGAGCTCACGGCGTCGGTGACGGGGGCCGCGGCATCCACGATGGGCTTCACCGCGCCGGTGACCGGCGCGAGAACGGGTGCGAGGGGGCTGACGATCTCGCCGACCGCCGAGCCGACGGGGGCGACGACCTGGCCGACCGGTGCGAGCGGCTCGAGGACGGGGGCGACGGAGTCGACGATGCCGCCCACCGGCCGAGCGACCCTCTCGACGACGGGGGCGACGGTCTCGGCGACGGGAGAGAGGATCTCTGCGACCGGGTCGAGGACGGGTGTGGTCACCTTCGAAAGCGTGCTGGAGACACCGCCCACGAGGGAGCCGAGGGGATTGTCGGTGTCGTCGGCGGCGTGGGCCGACGGACCGGAGAAGAGCGAGATGGCGAACCAGGCGAACGCGGCTCCGACGCCGAGCGCGCCCAGCATCGCCCATCGCCGTGTCGACTCGGTGGTCGATCGTCCGCGGCGCAGCGGGGGGACTGCGATTGTTGCCATGTTCACCTCCCACGACGACGATGTGTCGGGATGCCGGCGCACGCCGACACCCATGGAGTGCCTGGAACAGAGAAGATACGCCGATATATCACTCGCGTCCAGACCCCTGTCGCGAAACTTCCGACGCGCCGGGGCGGACATCTCGACTTGACAAGGGCGCATTCATCCCCATGGTTGTCCCCAACCCTCACCCACAGCGTCAACCTTCAAGCGGTACTTCAACCACATTGCGCATCCACAGGTTGTGAATCAGGAAAATCCTGGTCAGAGGATGTTTCTGTCAGTGAATCTTGAGGTTGCTCGGCGTGTTTCCACAGGTGCTGTGCACAGGGTGTCCGGCGTTTCGCGCACATCATCCACAGAGTTATCCACAGGCCTGTTTGCGACTGTCGGAACCCGTGCCTAACGTGACGTGTGGTCTCGCGGCGGGACCGGTCATCGAGCGTGTGAAGGGGGCTGCATGTCGATCGCGGACATCTCCGAGGATCGCTTCGGTGGACCCCTGGAGAGCCGCGGCCCCGAGCGCACGCCGCCGCACGACCTGCTCGCCGAACAGAGCACGCTGGGCGGCATGCTGCTGTCGAGCGACGCCGTCGCCGATGTGATCGAGGCGCTGCGCGGCACCGACTTCTACGTGCCCAAGCACGAGCTGATCTTCGAGGCGATCCTCTCGCTGTACTCGCACGGCGAGCCCACCGATGTCGTCGCCGTGACCGACGAACTCATCAAGACGGGTGACCTGCAGCGCTCGGGCGGTGCCGACTACCTGCACTCGCTGACTTCGATCGTGCCGACCGCGGCCAACGCCGCCTACTACGCATCGATCGTGCGCGAGCGGGCGCTGCTGCGAAGGCTGGTGGAGGCCGGCACCCGCATCGTGCAGATGGGCTACAACGGTCAGGGCGATGCCCTCGACCTGGTCAACAACGCGCAGGCGGAGATCTACTCGGTCACCGGCGCGGAGCAGGCCGAAGACTACGTGCCGCTGCAGATCGCGGTGGATGCCGCGGTCGAGGAGATCGAGGCGGCGCGCGGGCGTGACGGTCAGATGACCGGCATCCCGACCGGCTTCTCCGGGCTGGACCAGCTGACCAACGGTCTGCACCCGGGGCAGATGATCATCATCGCCGCGCGCCCCGCCATGGGTAAGTCGACGCTCGCGCTCGACTTCGCCCGCGCCGCGGCGATCAAGGCGCAGATGCCGACGATCTTCTTCTCGCTGGAGATGGGTCGCAGTGAGATCGCGATGCGTCTGATGAGCGCCGAGGGCGCGATTCCCCTGCAGAGCATGCGCAAGGGCACGCTCGACTCCCGCGACTGGACGACGATCGCGGCGACCCGCGGTCGCATCAACGACGCGCCGCTCTATATCGACGACAGCCCGAACATGACGCTCGTGGAGATCCGCGCGAAGTGCCGCAAGCTCAAGCAGCGCGTGGGTCTGAAGATGGTGGTCATCGACTACCTGCAGCTGATGACGTCGGGCAAGCGGGTCGAGAGCCGTCAGCAGGAGGTCTCGGAGTTCTCGCGTGCGCTGAAGCTTCTGGCCAAGGAGCTGCAGGTGCCGGTGATCGCCCTGTCGCAGCTGAACCGTGGTCCTGAGCAGCGCGCCGACAAGAAGCCCGCCCTGAGCGACCTGCGTGAGTCGGGCTCGATCGAGCAGGATGCCGACATGGTGGTGCTGCTGCACCGCGAGGCCGCCTACGAGAAGGACAGCCCCCGCGCCGGCGAGGCCGACCTGATCGTCGCCAAGCACCGTAACGGCCCCACCGACACGATCACCGTCGCCTTCCAGGGCCACTTCTCGCGCTTCACGGATATGGCCCCGGGGGACTTCGGTTAGTTGTAGGTTCCGGCTGAGTCTTGCAGTTTCCGGACCGATCCTGCAGTGCGGTTGCAGTACCGCAGGATCGTGCGGAATCGCATTCGGGGCACTGCGAACTCAGGCTCGCTGATCCCAGAGGTCGGTGATGGTGCCCGATTGGAGTGCATCGGCCTCGCCCTCGATTGCGACGGCCGTCTCCCAGACCAGGCTTGGGCGCCTCTCGTACATCGCGACTCGGTCCGGTGTCACTTCGCCGGTCCGCCGGACAAGACCTGCGCGGATGAGTCGCGTGATGAGGTTGTGAATCGTGCTTGCGGGGAGGCCTGTCGCGCCCGACACCTGCGGTGCGGAAAAGCGGCCGTCTTCGGCTCGTCCGATCGTCGCCATGACGGCGAGCATGTGCGAACTGCCGAAGAGATTCTTCGACACATCCCTATGCTCAAGCGCGATCTGGCCCACGTGCTGAGTTTCTCACACCCGACTGATGTCGGGCCAGAATGCGACGCTTCGAGTGAATCTGCTCGTATCTCAGTATTTCCATGAGGCCAGGGCTTCTCGGTCGTTCGGCTTCGATGCTCGCCGCCGGAATCTGGTGCTTCTGAGGCGGGCGAACTATCGCTATCTTCGTTCGGGAATACAGAATCGAGGATTCCGGATGACTTCGAAGAACATCGCCTTGACAACCCTCCATGTCCGCAGAGCGGACGAATCGGTCGAGGTCGCGCAGGTGTCGACGGTCGCGGCGGCGACCTTCTCTTCACACAAACCGTGGCGGCGGTTTCGCTCGTATCGAGGCGCGACCCACTACTCCGGCAACTACTGGTGCGCCACTATGGCTGAACCCGTCGAGTATGAGTCACGGCTCGAGCTTGCCAACCTGATTGAACTGGACTTCGATCCTCAGGTTCAGTGGGTGCGAGCTCAGCCGTTTCTGATGTCGGGCGTTGATGGGAAGCGCATCCGGCGCCACATCCCCGACTACCTGGTGAAGTTCGCGAGTGGCGAGTACTGCGTGATCGACGTCAAGCCAGCCGCCCTGCTCGATCACCCCAAAGTACGAGAGTCACTGACGTGGTCTCGAACGGTCATCGATGCTGTCGGCTGGGAGTACCGCATCCTCTCCGAGCCGACACCGGCTCGCCACGCGAACATCCGCTTCCTCTCGGGCTACCGACGCCCATTCCAGTTCCGCGCCGCAGAGCTGGCGGCGATCGCGAGCGTCGTCGAGCAGCCAATGACGATTCGTGCGACCGTGGCGGAAGCGGCCGAGATTGTTCAGGGAGCCGAGTACGCACGGTCGACCTTGTTCCACCTGCTGTGGACGGGACGACTGAACACCGACCTGGAGCTGCCTCTTCACGACAGCTCGATCCTGACGAGCGCGACGTGACCAACCAGCCCGCCACAGTTGTTCTGCGGATCGGCGCGAAGGTCATCTGGGATGGCGCGTTGTGCGAGATCGTCGAGTTCGCGGGAGGATCCGTCGTTCTGAGAAGTGCGAAGGGCGCACACTTCCGCATTCGGTTCGTGGAATTGCTTATTCCCGCTGTCGAGGGCGGACGCGCACGCCTCGCCACGTTCGAGAGCTCATCGGCGGCTTCACCGGTCGTGGTCTGGCAGGAACTATCCGGAGCGGAGCTCGAGAGGGTGCGGACGCGTGCTGATCACATTCGCGAGCTGCTGACGGGCTACCGATCAGGCAGCCCCGCTTTCCCGCGCGCTGGAGAACCGCAGCCGCAGTATGCCCCTGACGCGTCGATGACGAGCCGAGTTCAGGCCAAGGCTCGAGAACTTGGCGTCGGAGAGCGGACGATCTGGGACTGGAAGAAGCGATACGAGGACGAAGACGAAGTAGGACTCGCACGCAGAACTCCGCTGCCTGGAGCGAGCGGCGCGAGGGAGGTCGACCCGCGTTGGCTCGACATGGCTCGGACGATTCTTCGCGAGCAGCACGATGGGCCCCGCATACCGACGAACATTCTCATGCAACGGATCGAGGCAAGACTCGAGCGCGTCCACGGTCCCGGTGTTGTGCGGATCCCCTCGAAATCCGCCCAGTACGAAAAGCTCCGCCAGATGAGTGATGGCCGCAACATTCTTGAGGGCAGCACCAAGGGCAAACGCTCGATCGCGAACAGGCCGAAAGGCGGATATGGACGGCTTGCACCGGGTCGCCCTGGAGAGTACGTGCTGCTCGACTCGACACGGCTTGATGTGTTCGCATTCGATGAGCGGACCGGCCGGTGGCTCAACAGCGAATTGACCGTTGCGATCGACTTGTACTCGCGCGCGATCATCGGCCTTCGGGTGGTTCCCACGACGCGATCTCTGGATGTTGCCGGTGTCCTGCTCGAGGCGATGCTACCCGTCGATATCGCCGAGACGCGACCAGCCTTGGCCGTCGACCCCTATGTGGGGGTGCCGGACACGCTCATCATTCACGATGAACACATCGACGTCGCACGCTTTCGCCGAGCGATGATCCCTGACGCGATCGTCGTGGACCACGGCAAGCCTTTCGTGTCCGAGCACGTGCTGAACGTGTGTGCCCGACTCGGCATTTCGGTTCAGCCCGCTCGCGTGTACATGCCGACGGACAAGGCAGCGGTCGAGCGATTCTTCAAGACTCTCACGTCGCTACTGGCTAACCTGCCCGGCTACAAAGGCCCAGATCTCAGTGCTCGTGGCCGGTCACCTGAAGACGAGTCGGTATACACCTTCTCAGAACTGGAAGAAATCATCCGCGAATGGGTGGCCACGGTGTACCACCGGTCGCCGCACAGCGGACTTTTCGATCCGCTCTTTCCGGGCGTGGAGCTGAGCCCTCAGCAACGGTACGAACAGGGGATCGCTCACGCTGGCACATTGCGGATGCCGAAGGACCGCAACGTCATGCTCGAGATGCTGCCGGTGATCTATCGGAAGTTCAACCACTACGGCGTACAGAACGACAACCTCGTGTACACGAGCGACATCGTGACGAAATATCGCGACCTTGAACGAAAGCTCCACACCGAGCAGAAGCGGAAGTGGCCCTTCTCGGTGAACCCCGATGACCTGCGCTACCTGTACTTCCATGACCCGGACGACGGTGTGTGGCACACCCTCACCTGGAACCGCATCAGCGAGATCAATCTGCCATTCAGCATCGACGCCTTGGACTTCGCAAAGAAGCTCGTGCTCTCAGGCGGGGAGGATGCCGCAGACATCGCTGCCGCGATGAACAGTCTTCTCGCCAAGTGGGGGGCGGGCAAGGAACTGACCCCGACGGAGCGCCGCGCGTCAGCCCGACTTGCTGTGGCTCAACGGCGAGCAGAATCACCTACCCAGGTGACCTCGCTCGACCTGGCGCAGACCTTGTTAGCGGAGCATAGGAACGGTCAACCGACGCTCGCGGCAGAACTCGTAGGGGCGCCACTGTCGACACTCGCACTCACTGCGCCCGAGGCGGCGGGGGACGACGACCTGGACGAGGAACTCGATCCGACCGAGGAGGACCACGATCAGTCGGACTTCTACGCCACCGCGCTGGAGGACCTGTGAGCAGCGCGCAGTACAGTACGGCGACGTACGAAGGCTGGCAGCGTTTCTGCGAGCGACCGGGCCCCGCAGAGCCACCACGGATGTCGATCGCCGAACTCGAAAAACTGAGCGAACGGGATCGCGAGCGCTACAACGAGTCGAGACGCGTGTGGCACGGCAACATTCTGCTGCGCACGCCTCAAGTCGATGCGGTGCATGAGCAGCTTCACGACCTCCTCGACAGCAACGTGCAGGAGCCTGGTTTCGTGCGACCCGCCGCCGCGATCGACTCACCCCCCTCGTTGGGCAAATCCACCACTCTTGATGCATTCGGTCGAGCGTTCTTCCTCAAGCAGGTGCGCACGCTAGGCCCGCATGTTGACGAGGGCGGCGATGTGCTGCGGATCCCCGTGTGCAAGATTCCATTGCCCGGCGAAGTCACGATCAAGGGACTGCACCTGCAGATCCACCGGTTCTACGCGCACCCCGCTGCGGCGGCAGCCGCTTACGGACGCATGCCAAGCCGAGATCTTGCTGCGTCGGCAGCAGAGTGTGTGAGGCGCCATGAGACCAGGCTTCTTCTCGTCGACGACATACACTTCCTCAAACCCAACACCGAAAACGGGGAGAAGGTCGCCAACGAGCTGAAATGGCTCGCGAACGAGTATCCCGCAACTTTCGTGTTCGCGGGCGTCGGCCTCGAGGGCCATGGCTTGTTCTCCGAGGGGCGCGACCGAAAGAGCCTCGCGCTCGCGCAGACAGGTCGCCGATGGATGCAGCTCGAGGTCAACCCGTTCGACCTGACCGCGCCGCGCGGTGACCGGGTGTGGGAAGCCACACTCCTGGCCATCGAGAAGAAGCTTGTACTCGCGCGAATGAAGCCGGGGATGCTCACCGACCTGCATGACTACCTTTTCATCAGGTCCACCGGAGTGATCGGGTCGCTGATGCAACTTATCCGGCTTGGTTCAGCAAGAGCGATTCGTACCGGCCGCGAGCGGCTCGACGAGGAGCTTCTCGAGGAAATCAAGATCGACGCTGCGGGTCAGGCTGCGCAAGGAATCACAGCCGCGCAGCTTGCGAGACACCGTTTGCATCACCCACTGCGCGGTCGGGTGAAGAAGAAATGACACAGGAAGTCCGTCGCCTGCCGCTCGTCATCCGTCCGCTGCCGGACGAACCTTTCGACTCCTGGTTCGAGGCGATGGCACACGCGCATGACGCCACAGTCTGCGAGATGGCCATCGCTCTCGGGCTGCTCGGGGAGGACGGAACCTGGAGAGGGGGTGGGGTAACCGCCGCGTGGGCCATCAGGCTTGACGCGGGGCAGGCCTCAACCCTCGAGGCTGCTACCGGCATCGCCGCCGAAGAGTTCCATCAGATGACGCGTGTGCGTTTCTGGCAGTTCGGGGCGCGCCACGCCCGAAACGGCTCTCTCAGCGGCGGCGCCCCTGTCGCCGGGAATGGTGGCCGGTTCTGTCCAGAGTGCCTGGCGGACGACGGGGGGCGCTGGCGGATGTCCTGGCAGCTGCCCACGGGCTTCGCGTGCTTACGTCACCGCCGCTTGCTCGCTGATACCTGCGCGGCGTGTGGACTGCCGCCGAGACGCCGAGGCCACCCAGGGAACCTGATCCCACGACCCGGTCACTGTCACAACCGTGCATCTGGAACAGCGGTGCGCGACAAACGATGCCGAGGGGACCTCACGGCGGACGCGCATCGCATCGAGGTCGGCGGCGCCGTTCTGGATGCTCAGCGCACCGTGTTCCGAACTCTGTCATCGGGACGCGCGTCGTTTGGCATCTACGCGCAGATGCCCCAGCCCGCCCTGGTCGTTCTGGATGACCTCAGACTCCTTGCCCGCCTGGGCCGCAACATCGCTCAAGAGCAAGCCGACCTCGTCAGCACCGACGCCAATCTTCCGCTCGCGATGAGATTCCAGGCGGAGACACCTCTCGGCGACTGGACCAAGGGACGGCCAGAGAGGGCCGCGAGCATCGCCGTCGGCGTGACGCTGGCCATTGAGGCGCTGCAGGATCGCGAGAGTGCACTACGCCTCCTCAACGGCCGGCTATCCGCATACACGACGTACTCCCCACATACGCCGCAACTCCAGGAACTCATGGCGGCTTCGCTGGGCCGACGGCGGAGGCCCACCGCAGTGCTCCAGTCCGCAAGTATCCCGGCAGCCGACCCGGCTGCAACGGCACGCAAACTGCCGATCATGCTCTGGGACGCGTGGGCGCGTCGACTCGTTCCTCGCAGGACAAACCGGGAGATCGCTGCGACCGCCCTGTCAGCGGCGGTGACGCTCGCGGGTACACCGCTCACCCACGCGGCCGCTCTTCAGTACCTGGATCCGCAGGCCCCGAGCGGACAGGTCACCCAAGTCATGCGGCAACTGGGGCAGAGCCCCTCGGAGAGCGGCACGATCGTAGCACTCATCAGACTGGCAGAGCATCTCGCTCAGACTGACGTGCCCATCGACTACTCCAGACGACGAGCGCTTGACTGCGAAGGCTTGCTCCCCCGCGACCAGTGGGTCGCGATCTGCCGGGAATGCAATGTTCATCCCGGAAGCGCGCGGCGGTATGTGACCGCCAAGCACTACCTGTTTCAGCGAATCACTGGGAGCCCACTGCTCCACGCCCCGACGGCCTGGCGCGACAGGCTCACAGTGAACGACCGAGAGGTCGGCGAGTTCGGCAGCAGCATTCCAGCGTTGGTCAGAGCTGCACTCACTCGGGTGGGTCGTGAGTTCCTCGCGACGAACGACATCCAAGAGCCACTGGAATGGCAACCCAGTCACGAACTTGTCGCCGATCTCGACCTTCCTCCCGCGCCCGCGGGTGAGGAGGTCATCTGGCCCGTGGCCCGACCCGCGCGCGACATCGCGGCGCCTACCGCGCGCGCGATGCAACGTGCCTACCGTGCGGGCGCCACCATGCGCGAGCTCAGCGAACAGGCGGGTCTCTCGCGTCAGACAATCGCCCGTGTGCTGCATGACATTGACACCGACAGCCGCATCGGGCGGCCGCGCGAGTTCCACTTCGATCCGGACTGGTTGCGCGACCGATACATCGCAGACAAACTCACAATCGCTCAGATCGCTGACCAGGCGGGCTGCTCGACGACACTCATCCGCAGGAGCCTCCGGAAGGCCGGCATCGAAGCCCGAGATCGTGGCACTGGAAGCACGGTTGCCATGATGCATCCGCACCCGCTCGCGGGTGACTCTTCGCTCCTCCGGAAAGTGCTCATCGGTCGAAACGGGGTGCAACGCGCGCAACGCTATCTCGCGGCTGTCGGACAACCTTCGATGCGCGCCGCCGCCTCATCCCTCGGAGCACCCGTAGGAACCGTCCGGGCTCAACTCAAGAGAATCGCACATGACGCGGGCGGCCCACTCTTTCAGGCTGCCGTCCGGGGCGGACCTCTTACTCTCACGGCGCGAGGCGAGACGCTTGCGACCGAGCTACGCCGCGCATTCCGCTCGGGCGACCAGTGTTACGGCGCATGCGATGAGTCAGTTGACGATGCCTCACAGAGCCGAGTGTGACGCATCGGTTCGTGAAGGAATGTGGATCGTGTACCGAGTCATGTTCGATAGGCGATCGCCGCGCACCCTGCTCCGTCCGGCCGACTCATCAGTTCGGTCGATTGGACAACCGAGCTGGCCGGCCTCCCGATCGCCCGCAGACCTGGCTCCCGCGCGAAACTGGCCCGACCCCGAGCCGGTGGTCTTCGACTTCAGCGACTGGGACCTGTGATCGTCGCGTGGCGATCAACCCAGGCGGCGGGCGTGAGACGAACTATCGGCTCTGACCGAGGTGAAGATCGATCGCGGTCAGGAGATCCTCGAGAGCGAACCGAAGCGCGTTGTAACCCCGTGCGTAGAAGAAGACATCCATCTCGTCCACGGGCGCGTCATCGCATGCGGTGATGACAGCGCGCGCCTCGCGGATTGAGGCCGTCAACGTTGGGCTTGTGTCTGGACAGTGGTTGACCTCCTCGGAGAGGCTCGGCCTACCGATGGTGGCGTGGATCCGCGCCTGGAGACGCTGCAACCGCTCAGCCCGGTCCCGCGTTGCCATGATCCGGATCGCCTGGTGGAGCAAAGCGTTGCGGTCGCCACCGGTGTGGATGCCTGCCAGGCGGTCAAACTCGAGCACATCATCGGACTCGAGGACGAACTCGACGGATTTCCCGGTCATGCTCGTCTCCTCGTCGTGCCGTCAGGTGGCCTCGCGCCAGACTCATCCGCCGCCGGCTGCAGGTCGCGCCGCACCGCCCCGACATCGTCGATGTCTAGAACGAGCAGGGTCCCGTGGGTCACTGCAGCCACTTCATGCCACAGGCTGTTTCCCAGCGTTCAACCGCACTCTTGCCGATCTCGGAATCGTCGCGGATGAAGCCCCGTGACCCTCCCAGACGAAGCCCGCGCGGTCGTCGTACCAGGCGAGCGTGTAGTTCTCGCCGGTCTCGGGGTCGGTGATGCGAGTGAGATCCTCGCTGAGCACCGCGGGCTCGTGGTCGAGGTCGTACTGACTGCAGCTGCCGTTGACGTATCGGATCGAGTCGCCCTGGATTATCCAGGCGGAGCTGATCCCACTCGTTTCGGCGATCTTGATGTAGTTCCCATCGACGCTCGACGCGCTCGAGCAGCCGGCGAGCGAGGCAGTAGTCCCGCTGGCGACCAAGATCATCGCGCACACGGCGCGGATGGGCCGGAACGAGTGCACCTCGCGGGTCGCGGTCATGGGCGTCAGGTCGAGCCATCCGAATCCTTGGCTCACAGTGCCAAGGATTGCTGCGCGTCGACGCGTTCCTTTCGTCAGCGTGGCGGACATGGAGCACACGCCGCTGCGGCAAGGCTCGCCGCCAATGATACTCATAAGTACGTCGACTGATGAGTATCAGGTTGTCACGCTCGAACGGTGGACAAGCGTGGCCCGCTGAACAGGACGCTCGGGGAGAACCTCCGACTGCTCCGTCACGCGCGCGGCCGCTCGCAACAAGAGTTTGCGCACGACCTGGGCTACGACAGGACCTATCTCAGCTCTGTCGAGCGCGGTGAACGGAACTTGACCCTCGACTCGGTATCGAAACTCGCGGACCAGCTCGGCGTCGAGCCGCTCGACCTACTGCAGGACGTCCGCCCGTCGTAGCGGCAGCTACTTGAGGACGCATCGGGCGATGGCACCGACGCCTCACTCGACGCTGCTGCATCCCGCGATTCAGTGGGCGATCCGATGGTCGCGGATGGTCGTGTACGCCTTGAGAACGGCGTCGCTGTGGAGCAGCGGACTCTGTCCCCACTTCGTCGGTGGGAAGGTGAACCGTTGACCGGCGAGTCCGATCTGCAGCTCCATCCTGTGCTCGCGGGCTTGTTTGTCCGTGCCCTCAAAGTAGTTGTGAGTTGTGCGAGACACCGGCAGCACGCTGCCGCAGGCTCGTCGAGCCGCGTATTTCGTGGAGCGAGGGCGCTCGAACGGGTGCTGAGGCCAAAATTCGCGGCTGGCGACCACGCCGGAACCGCTGAAACCGGACATTGTCGGCGCGCCTCGGTAGCCTTAGGGACGTACGCATATCAGCGTGGCGCGGATGTCACAGCGGCCTGCTCCCACACCCGCCTAACAGTGGAGAGCACCGACCGATGACGAGTTCTGACGCCGCCGACAGCGACTTCGCCCTCGGCAAGCTGCGGACAACAGCCAGCCACACCATCAGCATTCCGCACCTCGTCGAGCTGCTCCATGCAGTACCCAAGGACGCGTCCGCGGAGCAATACCGAGAAGCGGTCGTCGACAGCAATATCCTCGGGCGCCCAACCCATGCTGGTCGCCAGCGTTCGTTCCGCCACCTGCGCGAGCTGTACCTCCTGGATCCGGCTCGCCCGGAGTTCACAGCGTTGCGGCACTTCTGGGACATCGATCCGTCGTCGCACCCGCTCTTGGCCGGGTTGCTGGCCTTCATACGCGACGAGGTGCTCCGGGCCTCGTTCACCGCGATCGCGGACCTCCCGGTGGGCTCGGGCGTGACATCGGCAGACCTCACCGCTGCTGTCGCCGCACAGTTCGGCAACGAGATGTCGGAGTCAACCCTCGGAAAGACTGGCCGTAACACGGGGGCATGCTGGACCCAGACCGGTCATCTCGCCGGTCGCTCCAAGAAGGTGCGCACCGAGGTGGAGGCCCGCCCGGCGGCCATCGCGTACGCGGCTTACCTGGGGTACCTCGCCGGCGGGCGCGGCCTCGGCGTCTTCGATAACCCGTGGTCGAAGATTCTGGGGCTCGCTCCCGGACGCACCCTGGAGGCGCTGCGGGACGCGCATACCCAGGGCCTCCTCGACCTGCTCGTCGCGGGCAACGTGGTTGACGTGTCATTCCCGGCCCTCGGCGGTGCCGCATGAGCCGTGTCTCCGATCTCGTCGATGCGTACAAGGCCGAGTTGTCCCTGACCTGGAAGGACAACGTCTCAGGTGGCGAGAGAGTGTGGATGCTTGTCTACCCGCCGGACCTTGAGCGCCAGATCCTCCACTCGCTCCCGAGCATGGAGCTGGCGACCATCCAAGCGGGTCGGCGGTGGGTCGTCATCGACGTCACCGACGACTTCGGTCGCTGGTTGTCATCACACCGTCACGCTGAGGCGTTCTACGAGGAGCCGAGCGATCTCACGCAATCGATCCTGGACCAGTTCGAGACCACACTGGTCAGCCGCATCCGTGAAGCCCTTGAAGCGGCTCCAATGAACGCCGTCGTGGCGCTCGTCGGCATCGGCTCGATCTTCCCGTTCCTGCGAGCGTCGAGCGTGATCAAGTCCGTCGACTCCGCGGTGACCGGACGCCTCCTTGTGCTCTTCCCCGGGCTACACGACCCGGATACTCATTCATTCCGCTTGCTCGACGCGCGCGATGGGTTCAACTACCGCGCTCGCGTCATCGATCCGCAGAAGGACCTCGCGTGACGACCAACAACAACCTCTTCGTCCGGCCTCCGCTGAGCTTCGAGATTCCGAACGACGGTGTCACCAACGTCGACCGGCCCGAGGACTCCAACCAGTGGGACGTCCTCAAGTACGAGCTGGAAAGTTTCGTCTGCGAGGGCGAGTACGAGCACGGCCTGCAGCGCATTCTCGACTCCTACACCCGTCACCGGAACCGTACGACGCAGCCCGCCGTGTGGGTCTCGGGCTTCTACGGCAGCGGCAAGTCCCATCTCGTCCGTGTGCTCCAGCATCTGTGGGCCGACACGAAGTTCCCGAACGGTGCGACCGCGCGTGGTCTGACGAACATCCCCCGGGGCATCCAGGACCAGCTGACGGAGCTGACGACGCTCGGCCGTCGGGATGGTGCCGCTCCCTGGGCGGCTGCGGGTGCGCTTGACCGCAGCGGCGACACCCTCAACTCGGTGTTTCTCTCGATCGTCCTCGGCGCGGCAGGGCTTCCGACGCGCGTCGCGCCTGCCCAAGTGGCGCTGTGGCTCGCGGGGAACGGTCACCTCGACGCCGTCCGCGACCACGTGACTGCCAGCGGCGGTGACCTCGTCGAAGAGCTGGGCGAGTACAACCTCAGCACGCTGCTCGCGAACGCGATCCTCGCCGCGGACCCGCAGTTCGCCGCGTCGGCCAAGGATGTTCGCGCCGCGCTGCGCAGCCAGTTCCCGCCAGACACCCGCTTGTTCTCCACCGACGAGACGATCGCGCTGCTCAAGAAGATCCTTGAGTACGTCGGCAGCGGCCAGATCCCGCCGTCGCTGATCGTCCTCGACGAGGTGCAGCAGTACATCAGCGGCGACGGCGGCCGGGCGATGGAGGTGCAGAACCTCGTCGAGTCCGTGTCGCGTGAACTGAACGGCCGGGTGCTCCTCGTTGCCACGGGCCAGCAGGAGCTGACGGCCGATTCGACGCTTCAGAAGATCCAGGACCGCTTCACCGTCAAGGTCGTGCTCAAGAATCAGGATGTCGACGCCGTCGTGCGCCGCGTCCTCCTAAGCAAGGAGCCTGCCAAGAAGCCCGGTCTCGACAGCACGTTGTCGTCGGTCGCCGGACAGATTTCCCGCCAGCTCATCGGGAGCAAGATTCAGCACACCGCGTCCGACGACAAGGACCTGGCCGAGGACTACCCGCTGCTCCCGGTGCGTCGCCGGTTCTGGGAGAGTGTGCTCCGCCAGGCCGATGCCGGCCGCGCTGGTCAGTTGCGCTCCCAGCTCCGCATCGTTCATGAGGCGAACCGCAAGGTCGCGCCCGAGTCGGTGGGCACCGTGGTCGGTGCCGACTTCCTGTATGCGCAGAAGAACGAAGACCTCAACGGCGCGGGTCTGCTCCTCAAGGAGACGCAGACGCTCATCCACGAGCAGGGGCAGAAGGATCCCCTGCGAGGCCGCATCCTCGGCCTCATCCACCTCATCGGTCTGCTTCCGACGTCGGGCCACGGCGACATCGGCGTGCGGGCGACGGCGGACCACCTCGTCGATCTCCTCGTCGAGGATCTCGCCCACGACGGCGACCGGCTTAGGCAGCAGGTGCCCGTTGTGCTCGAAGCCCTCGCTGAGGAGGGTGTGCTCCAGCAGGACGGCGAGGAGTTCCGCCTTCAGACCAAGGCGGGCCGCGAGTGGGACGAGGCCTTGCGCAGGCACCACGCGCAGGTCACCGACAGCGAGGTGAGCACCGAGCGCGACTCCCTGCTGCTAGCGGAGGTCAGCCGGGCCCTGCCCGCGACGATCCAGCAGGGTCGCGCCAAGGAATCGCGCAAGCTCGCGCTGCACGCCGACGCCTCGCTCCCGCCGGACTCCGAGGCAATCCCGGTGTGGCTCCGCTCCGAATGGGACGAGGGCATCACCGCGAAGCAGTTCGACGAAGCCGCCCGCAGCCTCGGTGTCGACTCACCGATCGTCCTCGTCCACCTTCCCCGCGTCCAGGCCCCGGCATTCGCGGCGGCTGTCCGCAACAAGATCGCCGCACAACGCGTGATCGACCAGCAGGGAATCCCGCAAGACGACGAGGGCAAGCAGGCCCGAAGCGCGATGCAGACTCGCCTCCACCGCGCGACGGACCAAGTGAACGCCCACGTCCGCGACGTGATCTCCAAGGCCAACGTGCTCCTCGGCGGCGGAACAGCACCCAACGGGCTATCCCTCCGCGAACGCATCGAGACCGCCGCTCAGGATGCCGCGGCCCGCCTGTTCCCGCGGTTCTCCGAAGCCGACGACAACCGGTGGCCGCAGGTCATCGCGCGGGTCCGGAGCGGATCGGCAGCCGACGCCCTCAAGGCCGTCCAGCACGACGCCGACCCCGAGCAGCACCGGGTCGTCAAGGAAGTCCTGAGCCACGTCGGTCCGGCTGGCACCGCCGCGAGCGACGTCGAGAAGGCCGTCACCTCGAAACCCCTCGGCTGGCCGCGGGACGCGCTCATGGCCTCGCTCGGGGTGCTCCTCGACACCGGAGTGGTCCGCGCGACGCTTAACGGGAGCGACGCCACCACGGCCGACGTGCTCAAGCAGACGCGCCTCGGCAATGTGCAGCTCCGCCGCGAAGTCACGGTTCTCAAGCCCGCCGAGAAGATTCAGGCTCGCCAGGTGCTGAGCACCCTCGGATTCCCGACCGACAACGATGGGCTTGTCTCGGCCGTGGAACACGCCGTCAAGTCACTCGTCGACCGCGCGAGGGACGTAAGTGGGCCTGCCCCCCTCCCGGACATCACCGTGCCCGGCGAGATTCAGGTGATCCTGAACACGTCGGGCAACGACCGCGTGCACGCGCTTCTTGCCGCGAAGAGCGATCTCACGACATTCAGTGACCGGCTCGAGACACTGGAACGGAGGCTAAAGAGCCGGACGGCCTCGCTCGAACTGGCGCGTTTGCTTGCGACGTCGGCCGCAGGCCTGGAGCGCGCATCCGCGGCCCGTGGCCGGCTCGACGCACTGGCCGCGAGCCGCCATCTCCTCGCCGACGCCGACCCCGTCGCCCCAATTGTCAAGGAACTCGCCGACGCACTGCGTGACGCGATCCACGACGCAGCGGTGGCGCTACGCGACGCTCGGGCGACGGCTGTGGCGAGCCTCCAACAGCAGCCCGCATGGACGGCTCTCAACGGGGCGCAGCGCGAGGCTTTCCTCACGGAACACCACCTCGGCACCGAGGCGGAGCCGAACCTTGCCGACCCATCGGCTGTGCTCGCAGCCGCGCAGGCGAGGCCGCTCCAGGGATGGACCGCCGAGCTCGATGCGATCCCGCAGCGGGTCTCACGGGCGCTCGAGTCGGCTATTCAGCTGACGACGCCCGCGGCGAAGACGACTACGGTGCGGGTGTCGACGGCGAGCCTGAGCAACGCGGACGACGTTGAGCGGTATATCGATGACCTGCGCAATCGGCTTCTCGCTGCCTTGAACAGTGGCAACGACACCGTTGTGGTGAAGGGCTGACCATGACCACGGCAACGACCACGTTCCTGAACTCTGATCAGCGGCGCTTCCTCGACACCCAGACTCAACGCGCCCGTGCGGCTGCGCAGCGTGCGGCCGAGGATGCCTTGCGCGCCCTCGCGGTGGCCGAGCTGAGTCGTCCGGGCTACCTCAACGAGGAGCAGAACAAGCTTCGCCTTGCGCTCCGCGACAAGGCGCGGCAGCTCGGCGACGAGACCGCGCGCGCTGGCGCACCGCTCACCAACCTGATCCACGACGTCGCCTATGAGCAGTGGCATCGCTTGCTGTTCGCGCGCTTCCTGGAAGTCAACGGCCTGCTCCGGCACCCGGAGTACCGTGACGTCCCGTTGTCATTGGAGGACTGCGGCGATCTCGCGTCCGAGCTTGGCGAGCCGGACGCGTGGGCCGTTGCCGCGCGGTTCGCGTCTGAGATCTTGCCCGGCGTGTTCCGCCTCACCGACCCTGCGGTACAAGTCCGGTTCGCAGCCGAACACCGCAACGCGCTGGAGCGCCTACTCCTTGACATTCCTTCTGAGGTGTTCACGACGGAGGATGCGCTCGGCTGGGTATATCAGTTCTGGCAGACGGCCGAGAAGAAGCGGGTCAACGACTCGGGCGTGAAGATCGGCGGGGCCGATCTGTCTCCCGTCACACAGTTGTTCACCGAGAACTACATGGTGCGGTTCCTGCTGGAGAACTCACTTGGAGCATGGTGGGCCGCCCGCCACCCCGACTCCTCACTCGTCGACGGCTGGGAGTACCTGCGCCTGAATGAGGACGGCGCCCCGGCCGCGGGCATATTCGGTGAATGGCCCGAGCGCGCCGCCGATGTGACGGTGATGGACCCCTGCTGCGGCTCAGGCCACTTCCTCGTGGCCATGTTCGGGATGCTCTGGCGCATGCGCGCCGAGGAGGAGGGCCTTACGCCGGCAGACGCGCAGGACGCAGTCCTCCGCGATAACCTCCACGGCCTCGAACTGGACCCCCGCTGCACTCAGATCGCCACCTTCAACGTCGCGCTCGAGGCATGGAAGCAGGGTGGGTTCCGTGAGATCCCTGCTCCACAGATCGCTTGTTCTGGCGTTCCGGTGCGCGCGGCTCGCTCGGAATGGGAAGCGCTTGCGGGCGACGACGAGCAGCTTCGACAAGCGATGCGTGGCCTCCACTCGCTGTTTCGCAACGCTGACAGCCTGGGATCTCTCATCGACCCGCGTCCTGCGGATTACCGCGATGGGCTTTTTGGCCGCGATCTGACTGTTGGCGTTTCTGCGGAACGAGTGCGTAGCGTTCTCGCGACGGCCCTCCGAGAGGAGAGCCAGGACGCTACAGTTCTCGGTCATGCTGCTGACGACGTTATGCACGCAGCCGGCCTACTTGGCCGGAACTACACCCTGGTTGCGACCAACCCGCCGTATCTGAGCACACAACGGATGGACGAGGCCACGGCCGAGTTCATCGCTGATCGGTTCCCGCGTTCGAGTACAGAACTTGCGACGGCGATGCTTGAGCGGTATCTCCCCGCGGCGACGGGAACCATCGCGGCGGTCATGCCGATGAACTGGCTCTTCCTGAAGTCGTTCAGTTCACTGCGCGTGCACCTGCTCGACCACTCTGGATGGAACGTTGTTGCCCCGCTTGGGGCGGGTGCCTTCCAGACGATCACCGGCCAGGTTGTGCAGTCAGCGCTGGTGCTGCTATCCGCCCATCGTTCGCAAGACATGCTGTTCGTTGATGCCCGCCCGCCGACTTCAGTGGATGCCAAAGCGGAAGCGCTGAGGGACGGTGAGATTGACTTGGTCACATTCGCTGCTTTGCGCAAGAACCCGGGATCTGTGCTCGACGCGAGCGCGCTGGGGAAGAGCCTGCTGTCGAGCTACGCAACCAGTTGGCAAGGCCTCGTCACGATGGATACGTCGCAGTACGTGCTGCACTTCTGGGAAATCAGCGGAGACCCGTCTGTGTGGGAGCGATACGTGACTGCGCCCTCTAGGACGGGGCCTAGTACGGGAAGGCAGTACTTCCTCCGCTGGGATTCTGGGCACGGTCGGCTCCAGTCGTCGAAGGCGCACAACTACAATCCTTCGGCGGTTCTCGGAAGGCGCGGGGTACTCGTTGGTCAGTCGAGCCTTCGAGCCACTCTCTACAACGGCGAGATGTTCAATGACGCTTCGGCACCGGTAATCCCGTCCAACCCAGATGACCTGGGCGCCATCTGGCAGTATCTGCAGTCTCCTGAGTACGCTGAGGCAGTTCGTCGCGTGAACTCAAAAGTCGTGGTGAACCCGGGATACCTCATCAAGGTTCCGTTCGATCGCGCGCGTTGGCAGCAGGTCGCTGAAGAGGTGGACGCCATCGGTTCAAGCGCGACCAGCGACCCGACGCAGTGGTCGTTCCTCGGGGATCCGGTCGGCTCTGACCATCCGCTTCAAGTCGCAGTTGCGCGACTTCTTGGATACCGATGGCCAGATCAGGCAGAGGACGACTTGGAAGCCCTCGAGGATCACGACGGCATCGCGGCCATGGCCTCTCTTCCCGGCGAACCCGACCTTCCTGCGCGGCTCCGGGGACTCCTTGCAATTGCGTACGGCGCGGAGTGGTCTAGCGCGACCGAGAGAAGGCTGGTGGTCGACGCTGGCGGCAAGAACGGGCGGCTCGAGGATTGGCTCCGCGACAAGTTCTTCGCCCAGCATGTGAAGGTCTTCGACAACCGACCGTTCCTATGGCACATCTGGGACGGCCGTAAGGACGGGTTCTCGGCGATCGTCAACTATCACAAGCTTGACCGGCGGACGCTGGAGAAGCTGACCTTCACATCCCTCGGCTCCTGGATCGACCGGCAGAAGCACGAGACCCGCGCCGAAAGGCCTGGTGCAGATGCTCGTCTTGCCGCCGCTGAAGACCTCCAGCGCAGGCTCCAGCTCATCCTCGAAGGGGCACCGCCGTATGACATCTACGTACGTTGGAAGCCGGCGTCCCAGCAGCCGATCGGCTGGGAACCGGACATCGATGATGGCGTCCGCCTCAACATCCGCCCGTTCGTGACCGCCGGCGTTCTCCGGTCGAAGGTCAATGTCCACTGGAGGAAGGACCGCGGGACGAACCTCGACGGCTCAGAACGGCACAACGATTTGCACGTGACCCTTGAGGAGCGCCGCGCTGCCCGGCGCAAGGCGGAGGCTGCCGAATGACGCTCGTCCGTGCCGTCGTCGCCAAAGCGCTCCGTGACGCCGCCGCCTTCAACGCGGGCGCGAACTCCGCGCCCGCTGCCGTGCTGTGGGCCGACCCCGACCGCGCCTGGGAACCGGTGATCCGCAGCCTCCAGGAGGCGGTGCCAATCCTCGTCCTCGGTGAGTACGACCTCGCAATCGCGCAGGGCCCGGCGCTCTGGCTTCGAGCTGTGCTCGCTTCGCCAGATGCAGCAGAACTCCCGCCGCACCTTGCCGAGCCCGATGAGCGCAACCCATGGGTGATCTACCTGCCCGGGATCAGCCGAGGCTCCGTCGTCGAGGCGTCTACACTCGACGATTCGCTCGCGCCCCTCGCCGAGGTCGCGACCCGCTCCAACTGGTGGCCCTCAGCCATCGGCCAGACCCCGTGGACGCCGCACTCGTTCCTCGCATCCAAGCAGGGTGCCGGGCTCGACCTCGCCGGGGACGCCTCAACAAAAGCCGCACTCGGGGAAGTGCTCGACAAGCTGCTCCTCGAAGACGTCGATGACCTCAAACGCAAAGGGAGGCTCGACTCCGCCCGGCTGCGACACCTCGTCCTCGACGACCACGTCCGCACCCTCCTCGACTGGATCGATGATCCCGAAGCCACGCGAGCCTCGCTCACCGGCGTGCGGTGGAAGGCGCTCGTCGCGTCCTGCAAGGACACCTACGGCTTCAGCCCCGAAAAGGACGGCACACTCACCGCGGCCAGCAAGCTCGGAAGCCGCGCCGGAGAGTGGAACGCGGTATGGCAGCGATTCGCCGAGAACCCCGGGCGTTACCCGAACATCCCTGGCCTTCTAGACCAGGCGCGTCCGTCCGTCGTGCCGCTCTTCGGAGACACCGATCCCCACCCTGACTCCTGGCCCTCGTGGAATCGCGACCAGGAGGAGGCGCTGCGGAGCGCGCTTGGCGCGCTCACGACTCACCCAGACCCGCGCAGCCGGGTCGTGGAACTCGCTGCGGTGCACTCGCCACGGGAAGAGAACGTCTGGGCCGTGCTTAGGCAGGCGCCGCTCGCGCGGGCCGTCGGACACCTTGCCGAGCTCGCTGATCGTGTTGCTACCGCGTCGTCAGCGTCAGACCTCGAGGCTCAGGTCGCGTGGTACGGCAACGAAGGGCACACGGTCGACGACCTCGCATTGCGGGCTATCGCATCGGCGAAGACCGCACAGGACCGGACCGCGGTCGCCGCGGCGCTGGGAGCGCTCTACGACTCCTGGGTTGACGAGTCAGCGCGAGCATTCCAGAAGGCCGCAGTAGCTGGCTACCCCGGGAAGACGGGCCTGGACATAGCTGCGGCCACTGCCGTCGTCTACGTCGACGCGCTGCGCTTCGACCTCGCTACACGCGTGGCTCGGCGGTTGTCGCCGCTCGTCGTCGCCGTCGAGACACGACTGGCCGCATTCCCCAGCGTCACTCCAACCGGGCAGCCGGCGGTCGCTCCCGTCGCAATCACCGTAGGTGGCGGAACGGCCTTCGACGCGGCCGACGACCAGGGCCGATCTCTCAAAGGTGCGATCCTGCGCTCGGCACTCGCGAGCGCGAACGTTCAGTTCCTTGAGTGGGACGCCGCCGAGATCGGAGACCCGGCTGGGAAGGCATGGACGCAGACAAACTCGATCGACTCGCTCGGCCACTCGCACGGGCACGCTCTTGCCGACCTCGTCGACCAGCAACTCGACCTCGTGGCCGAGCGCGTGCGCGGGCTGCTCGACGCGGGCTGGCGGAGGGTCGTCATCGTCACCGATCACGGATTCCTGCTGCCTGGCCAGCCAGCGCAGAAGGTCACCCTGCCGTTGCAGGTCACGGAAGGCGACACGGCACGCAAGCCGCGTGTGGCCCGGTTGAAGGCGGCGGCGGCGCGCCCGGACTTCCCGATCTTGCCCTGGACGTGGGACTCTTCGGTCGACATGGTGAGCGCGCCGGGAACCGCGGCGTTCGAGGCCGGCCGCCTCTACGAGCACGGTGGATTGAGTCTCCAGGAGTGCGTGATTCCCGTCGTCACGGTGACGCGCGGCGATACGGCCGCAGCACCTGTGCAGATCGAGGCGGTCCGGTGGACCGGACAACGATGCCGGATCGACTACGGGCCTGCCGAGGCCGAGGTTGTCGCCGAGGTCCGGCTCCGCCCCGCCGACGCGTCGAGCACGGTCGGCGGCCCGAAGTCACCGACGGAGCCCGGCGAGGTCAAGGTCCTCGTCGATGAGGAAGTTGCCCCGAGCGGAACCGTCGCATGGGTCGTCCTGCTCGACCCGGCCGGTGCGGTTCTAGCCCAGACACAGACGACGGTGGGAGGCACCGAATGACCGACGCGATCAAACTCGACGAGATCGATGAGACCGCGGCCGCGGCATTCGAGGGCTATGTCGTTCGAAAGGACCTCGCGCAGCAGTTCAAGGGCGCGTATCCGGTCCCAACGTACGTCGGCGAGTTTCTGATCGGACGCTACTGCGCTACGACGGATCCTGAAGAGATCGAAGAGGGACTCCAGGTCGTGCGACGACTCCTTGCCGACCGCACCGTGCGGGCGGGCGAGGAGGAACTGTTCAAGTCGCGTGCTCGCGAGCGCATGACCATCAAGCTCATTGACCTCGTCAAGGCCCGCCTCGACGCGAAGTCGAACGCGTACGTCGCAGAGCTGCCGAGTCTCGGACTGAAGGACGTCCGCATTGACGACGCCGTCGTGCGCGACAACGAGCGCATGCTGACCGGGGGCTTCTACGCGGAGGTCGACCTGTTCTACGACGCCGCGATCGCGGAGGAGAACAACGGCAAGCCCTTCGCCATCGGGTCGCTGCGCCCGATCCAGCTCTCGACCCGCGACTCGCTCTCGCGATTGGCCGAAGGCCGCTCGCGGTTCACGACTGAGCAGTGGAAGCATCTCCTGCTTCGGTCGGTGGGCTTCGAGCCCACGCAGCTCAGCGAGCGCGAGCAGGATGTCCTGCTGCTGCGCATGGTCCCGTTCGTGCAACGGAACTTCAACATGGTCGAGCTCGGGCCTCGCGGTACCGGCAAGTCTCACCTGTTCCAGCAGGTCTCGCCCTACGCACACCTGATCTCTGGGGGTAAGGCCACGGTTGCACGGATGTTCGTCAACAACGCCACCGGACAGCGGGGCCTCGTTGCGCAGTACGACGTCGTGTGCTTCGACGAGGTCTCGGGTGTCTCCTTCGATCAGAAGGACGGCGTCAACATCATGAAGGGCTACATGGAGTCGGGCGAGTTCTCCCGAGGCCGTGAGTCGATCCGCGCCGACGGCTCGATCGTGCTCGTCGGCAACTTCGACGTCGACGTCGCCCACCAGCAGCGCATTGGTCACCTGCTGTCGCCGCTGCCACCGGAGATGCGCGACGACACGGCGTTCATGGACCGCATCCACGCGTACTTGCCCGGCTGGGATGTCCCTAAGCTCAACCCGACGTACTTCACCCACCACTTCGGTCTCGTCAGCGACTTCCTCTCTGAGTGCTGGTCGCGTCTGCGAGATCAGTCGCGCCTCGCGTCCATCCAGGGGCGGGTCAACTACTCCGACGCACTGTCGGGGCGTGACCTGTCGGCGGTCAACAAGACCGTCGATGGCTTGCTCAAGCTTCTGTACCCTGACGCGGAGTCCGCCATCTCCGACGAGGATCTCGAATGGGCGGTGCGCATCGCCCTCGAGTGCCGCCGCCGGGTCAAGGAGCAGCAGCGCCGCATCGGCGCGGCCGAGTTCCGCAACACTCAGTTCGGCTACCGTCTCGGCGAGGGAGTCGAGCAGTTCGTCTCGACGCCTGAGCTGGCGAGTCCTGACTCGATTGGCCTCGACCCGCTGCCACCCGGCCAGGTGTGGGCAATCTCCGAAGGTAGCGGCGATGTTGGCCCGGGGTTATATCGGATCGAGGCGGCCGATACGCCCGGCTCGGGCGCACGCGGGCTGCTCAACCAGGCCGCGCCCGCCACGCTCCGCGAGAGCTTCAAGGTCGCCGAGCAGAATCTCATCGCCCAGGCCAGACAACTCGTAGGCGATCGTGACCCCCGCGAGCACAATCTCACCGCGCAGGTCCGCGCACTCGACGCCGCCAAGACCGGCGCCGGCCTCGGCCTCCCGATCCTCCTCGCACTCGCCTCGGCCATGCTCCAACGGTCGGTTCGTGGTGGTCTCATCGCGGTCGGCAACCTGTCGTTGGGTGGCGGGATCGAGACCGTGTTGAATGCCGCAGCACTCGCTGAACACGCGATGGAGAAGGGCGCGTCGGCGCTTCTGTTGCCCGTATCTGCGCGTCGGCAACTCCTTGACGTCAGCGACGAGGTTGCCACGAAGGTCTCCTTCGTCTTCTACAGCGACGCCCAGGACGCACTCGTGAAAGCGCTCGACGAATGAGCGATGTTGTAGCTGGTTGGATCGAAGCTTCAGGCCAATTCACCACGCGTCGATCGAGAGGAGCACCCGTTGTCTGATCTTCAAAGCACCGGTCACCGCGATATCGCCGAGTTGCACTTCGAGGTGCATCCGTCCGTGCTCTTCAAGCTGGGCGAAGACCTGATCACCGACGATGCCCAGGCGCTTGTCGAGCTGATCAAGAACTCCTATGACGCCGACGCACAGACGGTTCGCGTCGAGATCGATACCGAGCACTGGTACGACCGCGTGAGTGGCGAGCAGCTTGAGACAGACATGGCATCCCCCGCGGGTGCTGTCAGGGGCAGACTCACGGTGCAAGACGATGGACACGGGATGAGCCTCGATGCGATCAAGCGGGGCTGGCTTACTGTGTCGAACAGTGAGAAGCGCGTCTTTAAGTCGAAGGGTCTCACAACGGCGCGCGACCGCACACCACTGGGGGACAAGGGTCTCGGGCGACTCGGTGTCCAGCGGTTGGGGCACCTCGTTGGGCTTACTACTGTGGCGGCTGAACCAGGCGGCCAAGCGCGTCATGAACTCATGATCGACTGGGCGTCCTTCTTTGACGCGGAGAACCTTTCCTCGGTCCTGCTCGCTGTTTCCTCAGAGCCCGCCCTCGGGGCCAGGACGGGCAGCACAGTCTCCGTGCTCGGGCTGAAGAACCGCGGCTATTGGGAGGGAACTGGGGAGCTCGACCTTCAGAAGCAGCTCGTGTCCATACTCTCCCCGTATGAGAACGCTGCCGGGCTTCGGGTGTTCATCAAGATCAACGGCGCCGAGGTGGACATGCGACGTGAAGCGCGTCGGCTGCTCGACGCTGCGCCCAACATCCTGCAGTTCAGCTTCAGGGACGGCATTCTCGAGATCGGCGCGAAGACCCAGGTCAGCGCGCTCCGTGGCCAATCGGCAGTCCAGAGCGCGACCTTCCAGCAGTTGATTTCACCGGACAACGGACACGCGTTCGCCGAATGGCTGCTATCAGAGCACGCATCGCGCGCGAAAGCTGTGGGTGCGGAACTGGGCGACGACAAGTACTTCCTGCGATTTCAACGGAAGTTGGCCTTCGATGACGCGGTGGATCCAAGGTTCAACGCGGGCGATCCAGGGCCCTTCAGCGGGGAGCTAAGCTCCTTCACCTACGGGAGGGCGGAAGACTCCGCGCTGGACAGCGCCAGTGAGTTGCGCGACTTTGCCCGGAGCGTCGCCGGTATCCGGGTGTTCCGGGACGGGTTCGGGATCCGCCTGGACGACGACTGGCTTGGTCTGTCGGCTCAACAGACCACTGCAACGTCGTTCTATGGACTCCGGCCACTCAACACGGCCGGCTTCGTCAACCTCTCTGCGCGGGACAACGCGGCCCTCGAGGAGACCTCCAGCCGTGAGGCTTTTCGCGACACACCCGCTTGGCGCGGTTTCTTCCAACTCATGATCCAGGTAGTCAAGTTCGCCCGCGAGACCCAGGAACTCGTCCGTCGAAACTGGACTATCTACGCGCGTGAACACACGACGCCCTCTGAGCTCAGTGATACCGCGACTCCGAGTGACATCGGTGGACACATCGTGGCTCGCGCCTCGGAAGCCCTGAAGTCGCGATCACGTGCGCAGAGTGCGCGGCGCACTCTCAACTCCTTGGATCGCATTGTCGAGGATCTGAGCACGTCGGCACAGGACTCGGCACTGTCGATGTGGACGGATCCGAAGCTCAGGGAGGCGGTCGACAAGGCGGCCTCCCAGATCAGCGACGCTCAGTCCCAACTTGTCAGCGCGCTCGGCGAAGTTGACTCCATCCTCGGAGTGCTCGACGATCTTCGGGGCGCCGCCGCTCTGTTGGAGGAGAAGCTCACCCTCGCCGAAGAGCGAATCTCCAACGCATGGGAGTCGGTGGCACTGGGGCTTAGCGCTGAGATCCTCGCGCACGAGGTCGATCAGATCTCAGACAGGCTCCGTGGAAGGAGCCACCAGATCCTGGACTACTTGCGAAAGCAGCAACCGATCGACACTCGAACTGTCGCCTACGTCGAGCATGTCCGCGCATCTTCTGCGGAACTCACCAGGCAGGTTGCTCGCCTCAACCCCGCACTTCGATTCCGGCGAGAAACGCGGTCGACCCACCTTGTGAGCGAACTGATCCTCAGTGCTGCTGAGTTCCACGGTCCGCGGCTGAAAGCCGCGCGAATCAATCTCGCCATGGAGACTGTGCAGGACTTCAGAATCCGTGTGAACGAGGGCAAGTTCATGCAGGTAATCGACAACCTGATCCGAAACAGTGAGTACTGGGTGACGAGGCACCTGCTCCAGAAGCACATCGAGACGGGCGAGATCACGGTCACCATTGATTCACCGCGCGTGATCGTCAGCGACAACGGACCAGGCGTTCAACCGTCTGTCGAGGACACACTCTTCGAACCGTTCATCACCATGAAACCTATGACTGAGGGGCGCGGTCTGGGACTGTTCGTAGTTTCCCAGCTTCTCGACTCCGAAGGAGGCTCGATCGCACTGGGCGAGCACCGAAACAAGGGCGGGCGGCCCGACACGTTCGAAGTGGACCTACGGGGCTTGCTCGAAGGAGATGCCAACCCAGCGGGGAGCGCGGAATGACCGACGACGTACTCGCCGAGTTGTCCGCCACCTTGCCAACGGATTCGGCGCCGGACGACCTCGCGACCGCGAAGGAACGCATCGGCATGGTTCTCGGCGCACTTGGCATCGAGGCGGTGATCTCGGTCGACGACGCCCATTTCATCGGTGGAACTGGTAGCGCTCAGGAAGTCACCGAGGCAATGGCCGGTGTTCCCGCCCTGCTAACAGCGGCAGCGGACCTGCTGGGCACTACCGGGGTTCGAGGGTTTACACAGATCGACGAAGAAGATCCGAACGCGGTCGCGGACTTCGTGAACCAGCAGTGGGGCGGGTTCCCTACTGAGGTGCAGGAACAGTTACTCGCGCTCACCAGGACCGCCGCGCAAGATGACACCGATGCGGTCGAGCAGGGGCAGATTGCTGATGATCTCCAGGCTCACCTTGTTCTGCAACAGCTGTTCGACGGGAGCGTCGATTATCTGCCGATGTCACTCAATGAATGGACAGCGGGCTGGCGCGATCGTCTGGCGGACGGACGCCGCTATCTGGTGCTCATCGACCGAACCTTCACCCGCGAACGGGAAGGAGCAGATGACCTCGGAGAGGCGCTCCTTGCCGAACTCCTCGATGACGGCCGAGACAACGTTTGGGCCGGTCTGTTAACTCGTCATGCCGCTGACGAACAGGCCGAGCGGACGCTTACAGATCAACTGCGCGGCAGATACACGGCACACGCGCACAAGATCGCCGCGATCGGCAAGTTTCGTGCTCGCGCCGTGTCACTCCTTCCCGCCGGGCTTCGGGCGCTCCTTCTGGTTCAGGAACTGGACGCCTACCGCAAGCTCACCCTCGACGCACTTCAGGAGGCAGCCGACACAGCGAGGAAGAAGTTCACTGATCTCAGCGACTACGCGATCGTTGAGGCTTTCGCCGCTGCGCAGCATGAAGGCACTTTCGAACTTGACCAGGCCGTGCGGCTGGCGCAGAAGGTCCACTCCAGAACAATCGTCGAACGGCTCCGTGACCATGCCTTCGCCTCGCAGCCCCTTGCCGCCCTGCAGGGCACATCGATCGGCGCCTTTCAGAACGCAGAGCGTGATCAGGCCGAGATCAGGGCCCTGCTGCGCGAGGACGTCTTCGAACCGATCGACCGCGTGAACCAGCTCGGCCTGCCGATCGAGGTCGGTGACATCTTCGAGTTCAAACCCCTCAAGGGAAGCGCGCAGCCCAGGTACTACATCTTGCTCGGCCAATCTTGCGACCTATCTGTGCGCGGCGAGGGTAAGCGGGCGCCGGAGCTCAGATCAGTGACGCTCTCAGCCCTCACCCGACTCGCTGCCGGAACGGGAGGCACGCCCACCAAGCATGAGCTTGGGTTTCTGGAGCCTGACTCGGACCGGTCTTGGGCAGTCGACCTCCGGGCTGGCACAGACATCGTCGTGGCTATCGCTATCCTCGACGCCACCGTCTTCAATAGCAACGGCGAAAGCCTCCTCTCGCTGAGTTACAACGAGACACGCCCGATGGCGCACAGCTGGCTGAGGCGGCTCGAAGTCCTTCAGGGACGAGCGTCGAAGACGATCGACAAATTCAAAGAGATCTCCGACGACGTCACGGGTGTCACCCGGCGAAATGAGATCCTGAAGGCGCTTGCAGCACAACTCAGCGACGGCGTCACAGATCACAAGACTGGCGCCACAGTGGAGATCGACACCGCGAACATGCACATCCGCTATGGGGTTCGGCGCAGTGCTCGCATACGGACGGAGATTGCGCTTCGCGTCTCGGACGTCGCAACCCATTACCGCGGCCGGCCCGCCTTCGACGCCAGCTTCGTTAGGCCATAGGTCTCTTCCGGGACTTAGCGGGTCCGGATCGAGATCAGGATGTGCTCCGCGCTCATGGTCTTGCCACTCTGATTCATTGCTGCCATGCGCTTGCGCTTCTGCGGCAGGACCCGGTCGATGACAAGCACGGTCTCGTGCCCATGTAGTGCCAAGAACTCTTCGGTGATGCGGACAAGCGGTACCGCGTGCCCGCCCACACGTCGCTCCCCCAGTGTCCAGAAGCTGAATCCTCCGACCTTGAGCGGACGCGTCGCCCGCCGGAGTGCGACTTCGTAATCCTTCGAGAACGACAGCACCTTCTTCAACAGGTCTGGCCGGTGCTCGATGTGTGTCAGGAACTCCGCAAGCGACGCCGACTTTCCCTTGATGCTGTCGCGACTGCTGAGCGCACCGACCAAGGAACCACCGAGACTTAGCGTGTCGATCCGGGCCGTCGAAGAGAGTAGCTCCGGGTCGAACGCGCCCACGAGATCCTCTGAAGGGATCCAGCGGAGTGGAAGGTAGCTGTGCTGTCCGTAGGTCACGGTTGTGTCGTTGTCGCCGTAAGGCGGCGATGACATGATCGCGTCCGTCGAGGCGGGACCGATGATGTCGTTCAAGATCGACGAACGCTGGATCTCGACCGTTGGGTTAGCGATCGCCCCGTCGGTGTCTCTGGCTCGAACTCGTTCCCAGTGGTCCCCGGCACGCTTCGCGTTCGCCAAGCCGATTGTCTGGAACATGGTGATCGCCTGCGGCTTGCGGGTGGCGAGAACTTCCGGCGAGTAGGCGTGGAGCTTCACCGTGGAAGTTCGCGAATTCGACACCAGTCGGATGGTTTCCGCCATACACACCCAGAGGAAGCGTCGAAGCTCCCGATCTGAGACACTCTGGATCGCGACTCGCAACTGGGAGAGTTCCTTGCGAACTTCCGGTTGAAACCACTTGTCCACGTTCGGGAACGAGTAGTTGTCCGCCACCGTAGTGCGCGCACGCGAGACCACGGTGGTCACCGATGACTTGGCGTCCTCTTCGTGCGGCGGGCTGGACTTGACGGTGCTCAGCAGTGCAGCCATCGGGTTGATATCGACACCGTGGAAATCAAGGCCTCGGTATATCGACTCGAGCAGCACCGTTCCGGAGCCCATGAAGGGATCGTAGACGTGACGCACGGTGGGATCCGCGGCCAGGAGATCGTCGAGGAGGGCCCCTTGAAGTTCCGGGACCATCATCGCTGGGTACTGGAAAAACGCGTGGCTCCCGCCGCGCCGCGGAGAGTCGGTGAAATCCCAGTAGCCTGGGCTTTCTGATTCGCGCGCCCTGATGAGCGCCGCGAGACGCTCACGAGCGGACGTCGTAGAAGTCGCGGGAGCCTCGGCGGCCGAACTCATCCCGGCCCCCTTCCGTGGCTCGTTACCTCAGCATAGTTACCACTTGCTTCCGACGCTGAGCCGCACCACCTGGCGCTGCTCGATCCCTTCGACGGACCGAACAGACCTCAAGCCCAATCACAGTCGTCGAGCGGCACGGCACGGAGCACTTGATGCAACCGCTCCTCAAACGTCCCACCGGCTGTGCGCCCGTGGGCGTCGCTGACGTACTGATGCCAACGGGATGGGTGCCGCGGCCGATCGCCGACCTGCCACACAGCCACATGCCCACTCCTGCGCAGCTCTTCATGCAGCCACCGAAGCTGCGCCCGTAGCTGCGGACCCGATTCGCGGGAAGATGGGATGAGCCCGAAACCGACGAGCACCGCGTCGGCCTCGTACACGGCCTCCGTCAGCTCGCGTCGAGCGTCCTGCCAGCCCTCGGGCACCTTGCCGAGCAGCGCGATGTCGCGCGAGCTAGCGCTGGGCCACGCGAACAGGTTCGCGATTCGCGCACTCTTGAATCCAAGAACGTCGCGCGCCAGCGCTACCCGCTTCTCCGACCGGCCGCTTGGCTCGAACCGAGGGTTTGCCAGGATCGCAACCAACTGCTCCCGAGCGAAGTGGGTGGTTTCGCGCCGTGGGGGTCGTGTCATGATCTCCTCGGCTAAGACTGGACGGCAACCCACGATATCGCGACGGACGATGCGGGCAGAGCCGGGCATCGGTGACTAGCTTTGAGGAGAAGCTGTGAGAGTCGACAACCAGCTCCTGGCTCAGTGAGCCAAGAATCTCGGATCTCCGGTCGCCGTGTCCATGAAGATCGGGCACGAGGCCGAGCCGTGTGGCCCGCGTCAAGCAGGTCACACTCCTGAACGCGAGGTAGCAACCGCAGCGCGCCGGTCGAAGAGCATCGAAGCGGCTCGCTCCACAATTACTTTCGCGGAGTCGAGTAGAACGTCGCGGGCGCCGATCTGCGCAGCAAACTGGCCAACGGCCGCCCGCGCAGCGGGCGACTCGGCCACTGCAATTGCCCCCAACCCCAATCCCGCGCAAGTGAGTGCAACTGCGATCTTTCCGGTGCTCGACATAGTGAATCCCCATCTCTTGACTGTCTCGGGCGATCGATTCGCCCGACAACTCAAGTGAACTCGACGGGCTCCCGGCATCCAGGGCGCGTTCCGGGACGAACCCGGTTGATTCCCGGCGAGCCTGGTCGGGTTCCGGTCAGAGACGAGGCTTCACGTTACTCGGCACCCGCGTGCACGAGCGTCACGTCGACTGCCTGATCTCGTCCGTCGTCGCGTAAAGAGTGGTCGAATTCGATCATGGACCCGACCTTCAGATCACCGAGTCTCAGAGGGGGGCGTAGGAAGCTTGAGTGGAAGAAGATGTTATTTGGGAAGTCGGGGTGAGACGCAAACCCGAACTTTTCATTCAGCGTGACGACGGTGCCTCTAAGGGCGGCCGCGCGCGGGGCGGCTTCCTTGGGTGCATGGGATGGAGCGATGCAGGCTCGGTCTTCTGCCGACAACGTTGACAAAGCGCGGTCGACGTAGGTCCACGACTCCGACTGCGGAAGGTAGGGATCCTCCAGCACGGGCTTGAGTACGTCTGCCACCTGGTGTCGCTCCTCTGCACTTAGTTCCTTCGCCGCGACGGCGGCCTCAATGGTCGCAACCGCAGCCTCCGCAACAGAGCGCATGAGTTTGCTGTCGGTGGGGTCGGCGACATGGTCGACCACGCCTGACCGCACCGCCGCAATTGCGTGCTCGAGAGCATCCCTCGCACGCCCGGCTTTCAGATCGGCTTCGCTCCACTGCCGGTAGCACTCGACAAGCGAGGTTGCGGCGATCCTCCGGAACTTCGGCGATAGATCCTGCGTACGAGCCCATTCGATCAGGTTCAGAGCGTCCTGAAAGCGATGGTCCCAGGTGTAATACGTGCCCAGTTGCGTTGCTGACTCGTAGCGCTTGAAGAACGTATGCGCGACTTCCGCCCAATGGATTGCCTGGGGAAGGTCACGATCAGCGCGTCCAAGATGAACCGAGTAGAAGTACCCCACCCAGGCTCGCTCCTCTTCAGTCGCGCAGTTCGTGAGTGCTGCTTCGAAGTGCCGCGTGGCTCTTGCCGCCTGCCTATGGATGCTCGCGAAGTACGCCTCAATTCGGTCGACCTCAAAGTAGTCCGGTGACAGAGAACGGGCACGGGCAATGGTGGCGGCCGCATCGGCCCGAAGGCCAGACTTCTGTTCGCGCAGCGCGCGTCGCAGTAGATGGACCACGGGGGCGTCTCGCTCTGAGCGCTCCCGCACGTGATCCGTGTCGAAGAATCGCTCGCGACCCTCGATACGGGCCAACTGACGCTCGGCCCGATAGGCAGCCTCCCGCTGCAGCGCATCGTCGACCCACGCGCTGGCTGTATCCGCCGGCAGGAAAGCTCTCGCGGTGGAGGACAGCACGATGTGCCACACCTCGTCGACATCAGATGACTGAACCTGCGCGAGCAGTGATCCCTGTCGCAGATTCTGGACGCTGCGGCGCAGCGAATCGAAATCCGTCTCGGTGAGGATCTCGAGCTCTTCGAACGACACCGGACGATCGAGCCCCCGGATGACCGCGAGTAGGCGCTTCTCCGCTTCCGGCAACGTCTCGACGACATTTCCGACGCAGAATCGAAGCAGATCCTCTTGGTGCTGAAGCGTGAAATCGGGTGCAGCGCCGGATTCGACACTGAGGATATACCAGCGGATGGCCAGCGGCGAGTAGCGAAGGCGAGCGACGATTTCACGGAGTCCTTCGTCGCTCGGATCCAGCCGTGCCGACCGTGGGCGGGTGCTGGCGAAGCGCCGGAACAACAGCACTGCGCTGTCTGCGTCGAGCGGGCCGACTCGTTCGTCATCGATAGAGCCGAGTCCGACACCCACCCTGCTCGTGAACAGATAGGACACGGAACGCGGGAGAGCACCGACGAGGTTGCGCGGCTCCTGTCCCTGGGCTGTCTCGAGATTGTCGATGACCAGCAGTGCAGGGCGGCCGCCGAGGAGTCTCGCTAACTCGTTCGCGCTGCCGAGGAACGTGGGATCGATCGCCTCGCCGATCGCCTGAGCGACGCCATCCATGTCCCGGACTGCGCCGACGAGATCGGAGACTCCGGAAGCCGTGAGCTGCTCAGTCTTGAGCGACGTCCAGAGGATGATCTCGAACGGAGAATCGGGGTCGTCGACGAGGCGGTAGCAGGCCTCGAGCGCCAACGCGCTCTTGCCGATGCCACCTTCGCCGATCAGCGTCACCATTCCGGAGCGGCTCGTCTTGATCTTGTGAACGATGTCATCCAGCTGCTGCTCGCGCCCGAGCAGGCCGGTTTCGTCGAAGTCTGCAGAGGGGAGGTTGTGAAGGATCCGCTCGACCTGTCCCGAGCCCATTCTGGGCCGGGGCTGCCAGCCGGCATCAGAGGACAGCTGGCGGAGTGCGGCCTCGGTCTGCGCAAAGGCGCTGGATGTGAACCGCCGTGTGAACTGCTCCACGATCTCGAGATCATCGAACTGAAGTGGGCGGCCTCGCATGACGCGGTTGCGAATCGGCAAGAACCGGTCCCGCGCCGGACGCTCGCGTTGAAGCTCGCGGGCGACCTCGTCTGGCAAGGTCGCCGGCAGGTCGAGCAGATAGTCGTATGCCTCCTGCAGCGTCAGGTAAGCGGTCAGGCTGCGATACCCCCCCGTATCATCGCGGGTTCTACGCGCGGCCAGATCATCGAGCGCGGGGCCGAACACTTCGAACTCACTCAGATCGTTCAGCAGATACCGATCGATCGCCTGTCGCAGATCTTGCTCAAACGAGTCGACCGCGAAGTAGGCCCGAGCGCTTGACGTGATGATCCGGTCTGCCGGGGATTCTTCCCGTCCAGTGGATGCTTCGTCGAGCGGCTGCACCGCAACGTTGTCGCCGCGCGGATCGGGCTGCACCACTGCGATGATCGCTTTCGCGAGCTCGCGGAAGGCGTTCTCCTCAAGACCATTCTTCCGGACCGTCTCCGCGTAGCTGTTGTGGTGGTTGGCGAATCGTTCGCGACGCTCCTTCGACGTGTCACGCCTGTCATCCATGTTCAGGGCGATTCGGATGCCCTGCGCCCAGTGCGCCTCGCCGAGTGCCAGGGCGTCCTCCAGGAGCTCCTTCAGGTAGTTCCGGCGGTTGGCGTCATCGAGATCTGGTCTATAGAGGGCGAGAGCGGCCCGCAGGCTCGGAACCTTGTCTAGGGAAGTGGTGACGATCTTCGGCATGCCGCGAAGCCGAACCTCGCGAATGTCGTGGATGAGCGCGTCGACGTCCAATCAGTTCCTCCCACTCGCACGTCGGCTTCGTCGCCGACCGCTCCAGTCTGCCAGCCGGCACCGCATGCCCAGGTATCGACCGGGTGGCCCGAAGACTGCCCGGGTTCAGACCGGATCGCGCCCCGATCTGGCGACGTGCGCCGTGTTGTCTTGAGACATCGCCCAGGACGGGCCTCAACAGTAGGAGAACACCATGGCCATCCTTCTTCAGTCCTCGACATTGCTCCCACGTCGATCCGCTGGCGCACGGTTTTCGGCCGTGCCTCTCACGATCGGCATCGCGCTACTGCCGGCTCTCGTCAGGTTCGTTCGCACCGCCCGTGCCGTCGAGTCTTCGGATCTGCCGGCACCCGAACAGCAGGCCGCGCTCTTCGAGGGCACGCGGTGGTTCGAGGCGGGAGAGACGCACGTCACTTACCGAGGCGTCCTCGGCGAGCACCTTCAGGACGAGGACCAGATCACGATCGTCGACCCGCACGTGAAGTCGTTCCGTCAGATCCGCATGCTCGGCGAGCTGCTCGAGAGCCTCGCCCGTCCCGACGGCACCGAGGTTCACGTCCGCCTCGTGACAGGGCGGCCGTCGAATGGTCTCGAGTGGGAGATCGGTCAGGCCACGGCCTTGATGACGGTCAAGGAGGCCGCTGCGGAACGCGGTGTCCACCTCACCGTCGACTTCGCCGAGACGAATCATGATCGTTGGATCACGACGCCGCGCTGGACGATCATCCTCGGCAAGGGCATCGACTTCTAGGCTGCGCACACCTGCGGGAGCCGGCCAGAGCAGGATCGGATCATCGGGCAGAAGTTCGCTGTGACCTACATCCGCAACAATTGACGGTCCTTCAAGACGCTGTCGCGTCGGTGGACGGCCATCCCCGCATGGCTGGCGTAGGAATCTGCCATCTCGGGTGGAATCTCGAGATCGATTCCACTGCCAGAAGCCGTGGAATCCCGGCATCCTCCGCCATCTCGAACGGGAACCGACATTAGTGAAGGTTCTCGAGTGAGTTGACGGATTCTCAGGAGCGGTGTCGTGCACATGTCGGATACGACAGATGTGTGAGAACGACAGGTTTGACTGGCGAAGCGAAGGGTCTGAGTGACACGTGGGTCTGACTGAGTTGATGGCGGCCGTAGAGAGTGCGCTTGGCTTGAGCAGGGTGCAACCGATCGGATCCGGAGGGCAGAAGATCGTCGCTACTGCCGACTTCGGTGGACACCCCGCGATCGTGAAGATCGTGTTGATCCCTCCGGGACCGAACGGTGGGCCTTGACCCCGGATCGTGGACACGGTGTCATTTCGGTTATGCCGCTTCCGTGAGGGTAGCTGATCTCGCGGCCGCGTAGGTGTTCTCGTAGCTGTTCGGGGTGATCTGGCCGATCGCGGAGTGGCGTCGGCGCGTGTTGTATCGGTTCGTCCACCGGAACACGGCCCGGTAGGCGGTGGCTTGATCGGGGAACGCCGACGCGCCTTGGAGGAGCTCGCGTTTGAGCGCGGCGTTGAAGCTCTCGGCCAGCGAGTTGTCGGCGCTCGTGCCCACCGCGCCCATGGACTGGGTCACCTTGAGCTGCTCGCAGAGTGCTGCGTAGGCTTTCGACGCGTAGACCGAGCCGTGGTCGCTGTGGAACACTGCGCCGGCCAGCGATCCGCGGTCGCGGTGCGCGCCGCGGAGAGCGCCTTCGACGAGTTCGGTGCGCATGTGGTCGGCGACCTGCCAGCCGGCGAGCTTGCGCGACCCGAGGTCGATGCAGGTCGCCAGATACAGGTTGCTGCCGTCCGCGATGGGGAGGTAGGTGATATCGCCGACATACCTGCGGTTCGGCTCCCCGGTGCTGAAGTCCCGCCCGACCAGGTCGGGGAACTTCCGTCCGGACTGGTCCGGGATCGTGGTCTTCACCCGGCGGCGCAGTCGGATCCCCGCGAGCGCGTGTTCCCGCATCACCCGAGCGACCCGCTTATGATTCACCCGCCCGGCGGCGGGGACGCCGTCGTTGAGGTCGGCAGTGATCCTCGGTGCCCCGTAGGCGCGGTCACCACCCTGCGCGGGGTCCTGCAGCACCCGGATCCGTGCCGCCAACCGGGCGTCGTCCGCGGCTCGCGCGGCCCGTCCCGGGGCTGCGGCCAGCCACGCGTAGAACGAGGACCGGGCGATCTCGATGACCTCACACAACCGCTTCACGCCGTAGGCGTCCTTGTGGTCCTCGACGAACTGGAAGCGGTTCACCAGTTCGTCTCCGCAGCGAAATACTTCGCCGCCTGACGGAGGATGTCCCGCTCCGTCTCGAGCTTGACCTGCTCCGCTCTCGAGACCGCTAACTCGGCTTCCAACCGGATGATCCTCGCCGCCTGCGACTCCGACCGCACCGACACCGGCGGCGACACCGAACCGGCCGCAGCGGTCCCGGATCCGAGCTTGTCGACCCATTCCTTCAACGCACCACGGGAGATCCCCAAATCGGCCGCGATCGCTTTCAGCGTCGCGCCCGGCGTGGACTCGTACAAATCCACCGCACGCTGCCGGAACTCGTCCGTGTAGTTCTTCCTTGCCATCCCTCAGATTCTCGCTTCCCCAGCATCGTGCTGGAATCAGCGTGTCCAAGATCAGGGGTCAAGCCCCGGTGTCATGGCGCTCGAGCGAGCTCACCGTGAGGTTGAACTGCTCGCTGCCGTCGAATCCGATGCCGTCGTCAAAGTGTTGACCGACGCTGTCGAAATCGGGGACGCTCCGGATGCGGTCTGCTGGGTAGAGGAACTGCTCGAAGGCGATGACCTTGAGAACCATCTCGCATCCAAGTGGGATGAGGACGCGGTGTGGATGCTGGCGGAAGATCTCGCGACCGCACTCGCAGCGTGTCACGAGCAAGAGGTAGTTCATCGGGACCTGTCGCCGCGCAACATTCGACGGCTCCCCAACGGCCGATACGTCGTCATGGATCCGGGCCTTGCACGGCACCTCGCACGGGCTGCGATTACCGGCTACATGCAACCGGGAAGCCTCGGGTGGATGTCTCCCGAACATGTGCCGGGTGGTCGCGCCATCCCGGCAAGCGATGTCTTTTCAATTGGGGTTCTGCTGTTCTGTGCGCTGACGGCTGAGCTGCCGGTGCCGTACGCCTACGACGACCCCGACTACTTCCGGCGCCTTGCGCACGATCAGGCTCCGTCGGTGCGAACTCTCCGACCGGATATCTCGGATGCACTCGTCCGACTCGTTGACCGCTGCTTGGACCGCCAGGCGGCAAGGCGTTTTCTCGATGGGGAAGAACTGCTCACAGAGATTCGCGCGACTCGGGGAGGCAACTGATGGCTGGTGTACTGATCCACGATGGTCGTCGAATCGGTCACCGGTCGTGGACGGTGTCCGCCGTAGATCAGGGATTCGCTGCGGGTGCCGTGCTCACACCGTTCTCAACTCCTCGCATCTCGCAGCCGCGACACCCGAACGCGCGCGAGGTCGCTGATGATGTGCGGAGCGTTGGCGGAGAGGTGCTGTTCGATGTGATGACGCATGCGAGGCAGCTGCCAACGACGAACAAGACTGACTTTTACGACGAATGGGAGCTTTGGGGGAACTCCGGGCGTGGATTGGCCACTCCCGCGATGAGACTCGAGCACGTTGAACGCGTCTTTCGATACCAGGGTTCGCTGGGCGTTCCGCTGCTGACGCCGACCCTCGCGCTCACCTCGCCGACATCACCTGAAGCGAATCATGTTCTGGAGACCGCGAGCCTGGCTCGCGGTTTGGATGCTGGGGCGTGGCAGTCGCTCGCAGGCACACACAGCTTTTGGGCCTCAGGGCCAGAGCTTGATGCGTTCGTCGGCACACTTGCCGGACTGCGCGCGCCTGCGTGGGTGCTTACCCTCACGAACCTCGTTGTGACCGACGGTGTGCCCGATTTCGGCAACTCCGAAGCGCACCTCGGTTTCGTGCGGACGGTGCACTCGCTCTCCCTTCGCTCGCGGGTGATTATCGCCCACGCGGACTATATGGGGCTGCCCGCCGTTGCAGCGGGGGCCGACACGGTCGGCAGTGGATGGGATCGCGGACAGAGATTCTTCGATCCGTTGAGCTTCCGCTTCGATTCAAATCCTGGGCCGCGCATTCCTGCCTCGGGGCTTGACCCCTGATCTTGGACACGCTGATTCCAGCACGATGCTGGGGAAGCGAGAATCTGAGGGATGGCAAGGAAGAACTACACGGACGAGTTCCGGCAGCGTGCGGTGGATTTGTACGAGTCCACGCCGGGCGCGACGCTGAAAGCGATCGCGGCCGATTTGGGGATCTCCCGTGGTGCGTTGAAGGAATGGGTCGACAAGCTCGGATCCGGGACCGCTGCGGCCGGTTCGGTGTCGCCGCCGGTGTCGGTGCGGTCGGAGTCGCAGGCGGCGAGGATCATCCGGTTGGAAGCCGAGTTAGCGGTCTCGAGAGCGGAGCAGGTCAAGCTCGAGACGGAGCGGGACATCCTCCGTCAGGCGGCGAAGTATTTCGCTGCGGAGACGAACTGGTGAACCGCTTCCAGTTCGTCGAGGACCACAAGGACGCCTACGGCGTGAAGCGGTTGTGTGAGGTCATCGAGATCGCCCGGTCCTCGTTCTACGCGTGGCTGGCCGCAGCCCCGGGACGGGCCGCGCGAGCCGCGGACGACGCCCGGTTGGCGGCACGGATCCGGGTGCTGCAGGACCCCGCGCAGGGTGGTGACCGCGCCTACGGGGCACCGAGGATCACTGCCGACCTCAACGACGGCGTCCCCGCCGCCGGGCGGGTGAATCATAAGCGGGTCGCTCGGGTGGGGCTTGACCCCTGATCTTGGACACGCTGATTCCAGCACGATGCTGGGGAAGCGAGAATCTGAGGGATGGCAAGGAAGAACTACACGGACGAGTTCCGGCAGCGTGCGGTGGATTTGTACGAGTCCACGCCGGGCGCGACGCTGAAAGCGATCGCGGCCGATTTGGGGATCTCCCGTGGTGCGTTGAAGGAATGGGTCGACAAGCTCGGATCCGGGACCGCTGCGGCCGGTTCGGTGTCGCCGCCGGTGTCGGTGCGGTCGGAGTCGCAGGCGGCGAGGATCATCCGGTTGGAAGCCGAGTTAGCGGTCTCGAGAGCGGAGCAGGTCAAGCTCGAGACGGAGCGGGACATCCTCCGTCAGGCGGCGAAGTATTTCGCTGCGGAGACGAACTGGTGAACCGCTTCCAGTTCGTCGAGGACCACAAGGACGCCTACGGCGTGAAGCGGTTGTGTGAGGTCATCGAGATCGCCCGGTCCTCGTTCTACGCGTGGCTGGCCGCAGCCCCGGGACGGGCCGCGCGAGCCGCGGACGACGCCCGGTTGGCGGCACGGATCCGGGTGCTGCAGGACCCCGCGCAGGGTGGTGACCGCGCCTACGGGGCACCGAGGATCACTGCCGACCTCAACGACGGCGTCCCCGCCGCCGGGCGGGTGAATCATAAGCGGGTCGCTCGGGTGATGCGGGAACACGCGCTCGCGGGGATCCGACTGCGCCGCCGGGTGAAGACCACGATCCCGGACCAGTCCGGACGGAAGTTCCCCGACCTGGTCGGGCGGGACTTCAGCACCGGGGAGCCGAACCGCAGGTATGTCGGCGATATCACCTACCTCCCCATCGCGGACGGCAGCAACCTGTATCTGGCGACCTGCATCGACCTCGGGTCGCGCAAGCTCGCCGGCTGGCAGGTCGCCGACCACATGCGCACCGAACTCGTCGAAGGCGCTCTCCGCGGCGCGCACCGCGACCGCGGATCGCTGGCCGGCGCAGTGTTCCACAGCGACCACGGCTCGGTCTACGCGTCGAAAGCCTACGCAGCACTCTGCGAGCAGCTCAAGGTGACCCAGTCCATGGGCGCGGTGGGCACGAGCGCCGACAACTCGCTGGCCGAGAGCTTCAACGCCGCGCTCAAACGCGAGCTCCTCCAAGGCGCGTCGGCGTTCCCCGATCAAGCCACCGCCTACCGGGCCGTGTTCCGGTGGACGAACCGATACAACACGCGCCGACGCCACTCCGCGATCGGCCAGATCACCCCGAACAGCTACGAGAACACCTACGCGGCCGCGAGATCAGCTACCCTCACGGAAGCGGCATAACCGAAATGACACCGTGTCCACGATCCGGGGTCAAGGCCCGGTGATGCGGGAACACGCGCTCGCGGGGATCCGACTGCGCCGCCGGGTGAAGACCACGATCCCGGACCAGTCCGGACGGAAGTTCCCCGACCTGGTCGGGCGGGACTTCAGCACCGGGGAGCCGAACCGCAGGTATGTCGGCGATATCACCTACCTCCCCATCGCGGACGGCAGCAACCTGTATCTGGCGACCTGCATCGACCTCGGGTCGCGCAAGCTCGCCGGCTGGCAGGTCGCCGACCACATGCGCACCGAACTCGTCGAAGGCGCTCTCCGCGGCGCGCACCGCGACCGCGGATCGCTGGCCGGCGCAGTGTTCCACAGCGACCACGGCTCGGTCTACGCGTCGAAAGCCTACGCAGCACTCTGCGAGCAGCTCAAGGTGACCCAGTCCATGGGCGCGGTGGGCACGAGCGCCGACAACTCGCTGGCCGAGAGCTTCAACGCCGCGCTCAAACGCGAGCTCCTCCAAGGCGCGTCGGCGTTCCCCGATCAAGCCACCGCCTACCGGGCCGTGTTCCGGTGGACGAACCGATACAACACGCGCCGACGCCACTCCGCGATCGGCCAGATCACCCCGAACAGCTACGAGAACACCTACGCGGCCGCGAGATCAGCTACCCTCACGGAAGCGGCATAACCGAAATGACACCGTGTCCACGATCCGGGGTCAAGGCCCCTCGTACGTAACGCAGGGCGGGTTGCACGCGGTGCTGCGACGCGACGCCGCTGAGGCCATAGAGCGCTGGAATCCCTCCCGGGCGCATGCCATTCGCGGAGGGGCCATGCCAGCGAGCGACAACGTGGAGCGAATGCATCACCTCGACCAGCTCAACCGTGTCGTACGCGACGTCAGCGCGATCACAGGCCGATCGAGTCGCGTCGCGGAGATGCGTCAACGGTATGCAACCGCAGCCAGCGACTTCGACGACATCATGCGGAACGTGCCAGGCATCGTGCGACAGAACGACAAGCGCGCGTGGTGTGAGGACCCGGACACGCTTGTCGAGACCTACGCGACCGCAGAGGGACTCTAGGCAGAGTCGGTCCGACGAAGCGACGCCCCGATGTCCGACGAGAGCTGTTCGGAGAGGGCAAGTCGACGGCCCGGATCGGGACGACCGATCACCGGCCGCACGATCCATGAATCGCCGATAGCCAGGCCGATTCGCAACGCTCGGAATCGGGCGCGGACCGCTGTCAGGTTCGGAGGCTCGACGAGCAGCACGACGCCGGCAGCATCGGCCCAGGACGCGTATCGCATCGCCTGCGAAAGGCCCTTTCTCCAGTCATCGACCTTTGCCTCCAAAGCATAGGATCGCCCGATCGGGTCAAAGCCGTGCCGTCGCCGGTATCCGTTTCCGACCTGCTCAGCCGCGCCGGCGCGGCAGAGTGCCCTGAGCCGAGTCAACGCCTGACGATCGGTCATCCCAACCGCCCTAGCGACGTTCGCTGCGGTCCTCGTCAAACGCGGAGACAATCTCGCGAGCACCGCGCTGTCTGCCTCTGACGTGATGTACGGCGCGCCGAGTTCGGTGCGTTCGATGAACTTGTCAGCGACGCGCGTGACTGCCAGCAGATCCACGACACCACGCGCGCCTCGGAACTCGGGCGCCAATACCAGTCCCTCCGCTGCGCCAGGCAACCGCAGAGCGATCGATCGAAGTGAGGGCTCAAGATCGCGCTCGCGCACCGGAGCGAAGCGCCTGCCACGCTGCGCGGATTCGCTCAACTCGGTGACAGTGAGGCCCGGCGAGAACATCCGTTCAGCGTAGTCGCGCCGACGGCCGTCAGCTGGCGAGCTCGGCGAGGTCGTCGTCGACGCCGTCGGCGTACTTCTTCATCGCGTCCCAGATGTGGGTGCGGCGGGCGCGGTAGATCTTGGCTTTGCCGTCGGGACCGCGCCCGAGGTATTCGATCTGGCCGGCGTCGGTGAGTCGGTGGATGAGCGGGTGCACGACACTTCCGAGAAGTCCCGTGCCTTCGATGATCTGCTTCGGGGAGAAGGTCTCATCGCCGCCCAGGGAGGCGATCTCGAGCATGACGGTCGACATGTGACTGTTGCCGAAGAGCGCCTTCGACTTCTCGGGAGTGTAGGGGTCGGCCATGGTCATGCCCCGAGTGTCCCACAGGTCGTCACGATGATCTCCTCTGCACGCCGCGTAGCACCTCGACCGCGGGCACCGCGTCGTGGCTACTCCTGCCTATCCCTGACAGGTCAATCTTGGACTGTCTCATATATCGATAGCCAGTGAATACGACATTCATCGGTTTCGTCCCGCCGTTGAAGCGCAAGACGCGTCTTACGTTTTGACAAGAGTCAGAACGTGCAACAAGTTGTACGTTTTATTGTATCCGTCCCGTATGTCGGGGATCGGTCGCCTGGGATGAGGATTGCCGCATGTTGAGCCGCCGCTTGAGAGTCGAACGGGCCGGCTGGTCGCGTTGCCCGCGGCGCGTGGGTGTTGAGACCGGCTGCTGATGAACGTCGGGACGTCGACGATCCGGATCCGCAAGCGGGATTCTCTGGTCGACGTCGTGGAGCTGGCTCACGCTCGGTTGGCGTTGTTCGATGCGGCGATCCCGTGGAGGACCTTCCGCTGGTATCGCAAGCAGCAGCACATGTCCGGGTCTTACTGGTCGACGACGATGCAGGATCCGGTGGGGTACGAGTCGCGACTGGAGTACGCGAACCTGCTCCTGCTCGACTTCGACCCCCGCGTGACGTGGATCCTCTCCCAACCGTTCCTGATGCAAGGCGATGATCGCGGGAAAACGCGCAAGCACATCCCCGACTACCTCGTCGCCCACGCAGACCACTCTGTGTGCGTGGTCGATGTGAAGCCCGAGGCGAAGCTCGGGCTACCTGCCGTGCGCGACTCACTGGATTGGTCGCGACGCGTGATCGAACGACACGGGTGGGAGTACCGCGTTCTCACCGAGCCCCACCCAGTCATGTTCACCAACGTGCAGTTCCTTGCCGGCTATCGGCGAGAGTTCCAGTTCCGTGCCGATGAGGTCCGCGCCGCTGTGCGTGCCTTCACCGGTCCAATGACGTTCGGAGAAGCGGTCCGCACCGTGACGCCGATCGCGGGCGACGCCCAGTTCGCTCGTTCCCTCGTGCTGCATCTGCTGTGGAAGCGACAGTTGCGCACGGACCTGTCCTATCCGCTGAGCACCACTCACCTGTTGGAGAAGCAATGAGCATTCCAGAGCACCCTCGCCCCGGTCACACTTTCACTCATGCTGGCGTCGAGGCGATCATCGTCAAGATCATCGGCTCCACCGTCATCGTCCGCGACTCGAACGGACACACGCATTGCCTATGGGCCGACGCCGTGATGAGTGCTGGCGATGCCCTCCCATCCATTGATTCCGAATCCTCGGCACCACCTGCCCCGACGCCGGCGAAGCCCTCATCCGTCGATGCGGGCCCTGTTGGAATCGAGCTGCAGAGCGACAAGGTGCGCGTGGAGGCGCACTTCCGCGACGTGGATGAGTACATAAAAGCGGCGGCCGGGCGGGGACCGACCGACCTGCACGAACTGGGGATGCCCGCCGTCCTTGCGCACCCGTTCCGGTTCCTCCCGTCCGACTGCCCGGACGCGGCCTGAGCGGGCGCGGAGCATAGACATGAGTGCTACATGGACCCTCCGGGCCGGGACCGATCTCATCTACGACGGGGAGGCGTGCACGATCACCGAGATTGCCGATGGTGCGATCGTCGTGCGTGACCGAACCGGTCGACACCGCCGTCTCCGAATGATCGACGTCCTCCGTCCTGCGCAGGAGGGTGGGCTGGCTCGCATCCCAGGGCGCCCGTCGGCGGGGCCGTCGCCGACGCCGATCGCCGTGTTGTGGTCGGATGCGACGGGCTCGGCCCAGGCGACCGCCGCCGAGCGCGCCGACCATGTCCGGGAGGTCCTCACGGGATACAAGTCCGGTACACCGGGCATTGCCCGCGAAGGCGAGCCTCGGCTGGAGTTTCACCCGCAGCTGGCACTCCGCAAACGTCAGCAGGCGAAGGCCGACGAGCTCGGGGTATCGCCTCGCACGATCGAGCGATGGGTCGCCCGGTACCGGGACGTCGGCGAAGCGGGGCTCGTTGACACCCGCAACGCGCAGCCGGGGATGGGATTGAAGAACTTCGATCCGCGCTGGATCGACGCCGCGCAGACGGTCCTCGACGAGCAGGCGCTGGAGTCGAAGGTCCAGAAGCGCATCATCCTGGCTCGCATCCAGGCGCGAGTCGAGCGCCTCCACGGGCCGGACGTGGTCCGGATCCCGTCGACCGCCAGCGGGTACCGGGCGCTCAGCGAGCTGGATCGGGGCCGGGGCACCTTCTCGGGGCCGACGAAATCCAAGAGGTCGATCGCGAACCGCCCGCCGGCACCGTTTGGGCGCCTCACCGCAAGCTATCCGGGAGACGTCGTTCTCCTCGACACGACACCGTTGAACGTGTTCGCGGTCGCACCGGTTACCGGGAAGTGGGTGTGCGCAGACCTCACCGTCGCCATTGATGTGTACTCGCGCTGCATCCTCGGGCTGCGCCTCACCCCAGGGTCGACGGAGTCCATCGACGTCGCGGGTGTCCTCTTCGAGGCCATGCAGCCCTTCGACGTGCCGTCCGGGTGGGGCAGCGCAGCGCGTTGGCCGTTTCACGGGCTGCCGCACACGCTGCTCGTCGATCCGACGAAGACGCAGGTGTCCCGATTCACCCGCGCAGGCGTCCTTCCCAACACGATCGTCGTGGACCATGGTCGACCGTTCCTGTCGGAGCACGTGACCAGCGCATGCGCGGCTCGGCATCTCGATCCAGCCAGCGCGGATCTACCAACCCACCGACAAGAGCCCCGTCGAACGGTTCTTCCGCACCCTCGACTCACTGCTTCAGGAACTGCCCGGATACAAAGGTGCGGACGTCGCCGGCCGCGGCGACGACGTCGAAGCGGAAGCCGTGTACACGGTGCCGCAGCTCGAGCAGATCATCCGCGAATGGGTCGCCACCGTCTACCACATGCGCCCGCACGACTCGCTCGGCGACCCGAACCTGCCGGGCGTCCACGTGAGCCCCGCCCAGAAGTACGACCAGGGACTCGCAGTCGCCGGCCAGATGCGGATGCCTGTCGACCGGAGCGTTCTCCTCGAGCTGCTCCCCGTCGTCAAACGGCAGTTCAACAACTACGGCGTCGAGATCCACAAGCTGCGCTACACGGGAGACTCGGTCGCGAAGTACCGCAACCGTGCCCGGTCGCTCCACCGCGACAAGGGCACGGAGTGGCCGTTCGTGGTCAACCCCGACGACCTGACGCAGATCTACTTCCACGACCCCGAGGACGGCACCTGGCACACCCTGGAGTGGGAGCACAAGGGAGCCTTCGACACGCCGTTCAGCCTCGACGCTCTGGAGTACGCGAAGAAGATCGCGATCCGCCAGGGCCGCCCCTCCCAGGTCGACGACCTCGCCGCGCAGCTGCTCGAAGACTGGGGCGCGGGCCGCGCACTCACCCCGTCGGAGCGGCGGATGAGTTCCCGAATGGCCGCGCAGCTCAACGAGAAGGACCCCGCGGCCGACGGAGTGTGGTCGCTGCGCACCGTGCAGCGGATGCTCGAGGCCGAACTGAACCCCACCACCGACCTCGGCCAGGAACTCACCGGCGAGGTCCGCGACCCACGCAAACGCGTCGACATCCCCGAAACCGGGGACGACGACGACGAGGACGACATCGACGAGCCCACGATCCGATCCGACTACCACTTCGAGCCGATGGAGATGATCCAATGACCACCACATTCTCAGGCGAGATTGACGCGCCTTGCCGGCAGCGGAGCCTGTCCACCTACGAGGGATGGAAGGACTTCGCCGAACGCCCCCCGCGCGAGAAGCCCACGTCGCTGACCCCGGAGCAGCTCGGAGCGCTCGGCCCGGACGAGTTCGCGCGGTACAACGCGGAGCGTCGGGCGTGGCACGCGAACATCCTGCTCCGCACTCGGCAGGTCCATGGCGTGCACCTGCAGCTGGGCGACATCCTGGACAGCAACCTGCAGGACTCCGACCGGGTCAAATCCGCTGCCGCCCTCGACGCCCCGCCGGCCCTCGGGAAGTCGACGGTGGTCAACACGTTCGGGCGTGACTTCCACCGGCAGCGGATCGCAGAGGTGGGCGAGTACCTCGACGAGGATCGCGACATCCTCCACCTCCCGGTCTGCCACATCACCGTCCCAGGGCGGCTCACGATCAAGGGCCTGCACATGATGATCCTCGGGTTCTACGCGCACCCCGCGACCGCCGGCATCCTGCACCGTTCGATGGCCGGCCGGGATCTGGCGCGGGCAGCCGCGGACTGCATCGAACGGCACGACACCCGTCTGGTGATCATCGACGATCTGCACTTCATCCAGATGCGCACCCGTGACGGTGTCGAGGTCGCGAACCAGCTGAAGTGGCTGTCCAACGAGTACAGCGCCACCTTCCTGTTCGCCGGTGTCGCGCTCCGCGAACGCGGCCTCGTCGGCGAGGGCGCGACCGGGAAGGAAGCGGCGATGGCGCAGACGTTCCGGCGTTGGACCGTGCTCAGCCTCGACCCGTACAGCCGCAGACCCGCCAGGAGTGGGACAGCCTGCTCTGGCACATCGAACAGGCCCTCGTGCTCGCGGATGCACACGAGGGGATGCTCGTCGACATGTCGCGGTACCTGTTCGCCCGCACCACCGGCAACATCGGCTCGCTCATGGACCTCATCCGCCGCGGCGCGTCCCGCGCCATCCGCACCGGCGTCGAGCGAATCGACCGGCAGCTCCTCGACGACATCCGCATCGACGAGGGAGCCGAAACGGAGCGCCCCGAGCTGCAGGCCAAGCACGACCGGGAGGATCGGGCACGCCGTGAGCGGCGTCGGCGCCGCCTGACGAGCGACGGCGCCGAAGATGCCGGTGAGGAGGCGGCCTGATGAGCGAGACGTCCGGTACCGTGCGTGTCCTCCCGTTCCGGGTCCGCCCCTTGCCGGATGAGCCGTTCGACTCCTGGCTGGAGGCCTCCGCGGCCGCGAACCGCGCGACTGTCGCGGAGATGGCGTGCGCGCTCGGCCTGGTGGAGCAGGAGGGCGGCCGGGCGGTGTCGGCGACGTCGTGGATGGCCGCGCAGTGGGCGACCGAGCTCACCGATGAGCAGACGTCACGGCTGGAGCGGTCGACGGGGATCCCGGCGGCGCAGTTCCAGGAGATGACGCGGATGCGGTTCGCGCGGCACGCGATCCGCTACACCCGCCAGGGGAGGATCAGCTTCCGCTGCCCCGTCGGCGGGATGGCGGGACGGTACTGCCCCGAGTGCCTCGCGGACTCCGGCGGGAGGTGGCGGATGTCGTGGCAGTTCCCGTTCACCTTCGCGTGCGTGAGGCACCGCCGCATCCTCGCCGACACATGCCCGGTGTGCCACAAGCCACCGCGCCACACCGGTCACCCGCTCGCCGGGATCCCACATCCCGGGCACTGCCACAATCCCGTCGCCGGTGCCGGGACAGGGCCGATCGCGAGCCGCTGCCGCGGCGACCTCACCGCGCATCCCGAACGAATCGCCGCGCCCGACGCGGCGCTCCACGCGCAACGCCGAATGATGCAGATCCTCTCCACCGGCGAGGGCCGGTTCGGGATCTACGCGGACGCCCCGCAACCCGCGATCACCGTCCTCGAAGACATCCGCCTCCTCACCCGCGCCGCAGGAGTTACGCTCTGCGATGGCGGCGACCTAGACATGCCGGAGCTGGGAACGGGGCTCCTCGAAGTGGTGCCCCGGGATAAGCATGCGTGGACGTGGGCCGGACCTCCGACCGCGGCCGGCGGTGCGGTCGGGACGACGGTCGCGATCGCCGCCCTCGAGGACGCCGACCGTGCCGTTCGGCTCTTGGCTGGGCGCCTCGCGGTGAGCACGTCGTACACCGGTCAGACGCCGCAGCTGCAGAGACTGATCGCCGCGTCCCTCGGCCGCACCCGACGACCGACGCTGTTCCTACAAGCTGCGCCAGCCTCGGACGTAAACCCGGAAGAGCGGGCACGGAAGGTGCCCGCACAACTCTGGGATGAATGGACGAACGCGCTCACCCCACGCCGCATCAACAGCGACGTCGCCGCCTCCGCGCTGGCCGCGGCCGTCGTGTTCACCGGCACCCGTCTGACCCACTCCGCGGCCCTCGCCCTCCTGGACTCGACGGCGCCCATTCGTCAGGTCACTCATGTGATGCGCGAGTTCGGGAGGCCGGGCGCGGAGACGCCCGCCCTCGCGGCGATCCTCAACCTCGCCGCCTACCTCGACAGCCACGAGACACCGATCGACTACGCACGCCGCCGCAGACTCGACTGCACTGAACTCCTTCCCGAAGAGGAATGGCAACAGCTCTGCGCCCGACTGAATGTCCAACCCGGCTCCGGCGCCCGACACCGCCATGCGCGCGCCCACCTCTACCGGGCCATCACAGGCAACTCGATGCGACGCGCACCGGAAGCATGGGACGCGGCCGGGATATCTCCGCGGACGGTCACGACGTTCACGAAGACGCTGCCGGACACCGTGCGCCGCGAGCTGAACGATATCGGCCGCGCCTTCCTGCTCAGCCGAGGGATCGACGAGCCACTCAGCTGGGCGCCCCCGCTGTCGACGCACATCGAACCCGCCGTCCGCAGCGACCCCGTCGGTGAGTGGGCGACGGCCAGACCCGTCCGTGGCGCCCTCGACACACCATCTCGCAGCCGCGAACTCATCGCCCAATACGGTGAGGGCGCGACCACCTATGAGCTCGCACGGCGGACGGGAGTATCGCGGCAGACGGTGTCGCGTGTGCTCGCCGACGGCAACAGCACCCTCCGCCGCGGACGGCCCACCACGTTCGTCATCGACGAGGCTTGGCTGCGCGAGCGGTACGAGAAGGAAGGGATGACGCTGCGACAGATCGCGGCGCTCGTCGGCTGCAGCGCTCCCACGATCGCGCACCGCATCCAAGCGGCAGGCATCACGATGCGACCCGGCCCACACGACCGCACCCCTCACCCACTGGCCGGCCGGTCACGGCTCCTCCAGCGCGCCCTCGTCGGCCGCCACCCCATCGAACGCGCGCGCCGATTCCTCATCGCCACACAGCACGACAACGTGCGCGCCGCCGCGGCGACCATCCGCACGACCCAAAGCTCACTGAGCGCCCAGCTCGCAAGCCTCGGCGCCGACGTCGGCGGGGGCCTGTTCGTTGCCGCGGCACGCAACAGGCCGATGCGCCTCACCCCACTCGGCGAACGGCTCGCTCGCGAGCTCCATCGCGCCCTCGCCGCCGACCCCCATACCCAGACCACATCACCTACCGAAGAGAAGAAGGCATCATGACCGAGAAGAAGCGGACCTCCAGTCGTCTGCAACGGGCAGCACGGGAGCGCATGAAGGTGACAGGGGAGAAGTACACCGCGGCGCTGATGGCCGTGACGGAGGACGCCGGGTCACAGACTGAGCTCAGCTCCCCGCCGACCACACCCGCTGGTTCACTGCGCGCGTCCGTCGACCCCGAGGCGCGGCGGTGAGCCCCGGCTCTACCGAGGATGGCGAGCCGGTCCTCCAGCCCGACACGATGCAGTGGAACAACTCCGGGTGGACCGACAAGCCGTGGTCGGCACCTCACCTGGCCCCGCTGTTCACCGAGCTCACGTCAGCCGAGACCTCGCCGAGGTGGGCGCGCCGTGCAGTGAAGATCATCCATCGATACACCCGTGAGCACGGTGAACCGCCGACGTTCCGCGAGCTGTTCACCGAACTCGCCACCCAGGACCCCGACTACGCGGCGCATGAGGAGGCGTGGTCGTCGCGGGCGGTCCGGAGTCTTGTGATGGTGCATTGGTGCAGGCAGGGATGGGTGCGCTATCGGACCGAGACCCGCACTCTCCGATCTGGCCCGACCGCGAACGATCTGTTTCCGGCTACCCGTGCTGTTCGTCGTGAGGGAGCGCGTCGAGAAGCTCCTCGAGAACGATGACCAGCTCGTTGTATCCCTGCATGTAGAACAGCGCGTCTGACCCCGGTGTTTCGGCGCCGAAGAGATCGGCGAGCACCGTGCGCGCTTCCCGGGTCGCGGACTGCAGGCGCGTCTCGATGCCCGGGAGGCTGCGGATCCACTCGTCGATGACGGTGAAGCGGATGGGCGTGAAGTCGTGTGCGTCGATGCCGACGTGGAACTCGTGCCCGTGCGGGCCGTGATCGCGGGCATGCGTGTGACCGTGCAGCAGCGGAACACCATCGTCCCCGCGCGGCCGGTGCGTCGTAAGCCGGTCGGTGCCGTGCGAGTCGCCGCTGTATGGGTAGTGGGATGCCAGAATCCGGTACCCGCGCCGGGTGCCTTCGATGACCTCTGACAGGATCGTCCACCCGGCTGCTTCATAGAGGGGCGCGAACCGTTCGATCGCTTTCTTCGACTGCGTCGCCGGCGACACCCGGTCATGATTGCCGGGGACGAGGTACCGGCGACCGTTCAGTTGCGCGGTGAGAGCGATCGATTCCTCGATCGGCCCGAGCGCGACATCGCCGAGATGCAGCACCACATCTGTCGGGCCGACCGTCTCGTTCCAGCGGCGGATGAGCGCGGTGTTCATCTCGTCAACGGTGGTGAATGGACGTTCCGCGAGTTCGCTGATCCGAGCGTGGCTGAAATGCGTGTCCGCGGTGACGTAGTCAACTCGGTCGAAGTCGAACCACGGATACTCACTCACGGCTGGCGCTCCTCGCATATGACCGATGTCTTGCAGAATCTGGCGGTGTCTAGCGTTTCGGTAGACACCGCTAGATGTTCCTAGAGTTCGTTGAGATCGATCCCGAATTTCCGGGCAAGGTCGGAGAGCGGGACCTCCGCGCTGTCTGCGGGACGCTCCCGGACGATGCGGGCGATTTCCTCGTCCTCCGCCGCATCCTCCGCGGCCGCGACCGCTGCCAGCTCATCGATCAGGACATGAACCTGTGCGTCGTTGGCGGTCGCGCGGCGGCGAATCTCGGCGGCGGCATGGCCGAGGGTGTACATCCGCTCCCATGGGTGCTCGCCGTGGCGAGCGATGGCTACGGTGTCGCGGGTGTAGCTGCGCTCATCACCGGGGACAAGCCACCGTTCGGTGCCGTCCGAGGCGACGAAGAAGTCCACGTAGCAGTTCCCGCACGGCATCCGATAGACGCCGGGATGGGTGGGTGCGGACGCGGTGTTGCGCGCGATCATGTCGCTGATGATCCGCCCCCAGTCCGTGTTGCCGTCGGCGTGTGACATCGACCAGACCCTCCGTGTGGCTAACTAATCAGTCTTTCATGCCGGTGAAGTTGTGTCTACCGATTGGGTCCGAGCCTGCTCGAGTCGAGTGGTTGCTCTCGCTGAGGAAGTCTCGCCCGTCGTGAGCTGCGCGCCTCGCGACATCGCACGCCTCGAGCGGCTGAAAGCGGCCCCAGAAGACCTGATCGACATCCAGCGATGCGTGGCGTTAGTTGCGGGCATGGGCCTGGACGCCCTCTGGCCCGAGACCCAGCAAGGCCTAGCTGTACTTCCTCGGGAGGTTGTGAACGGGTGAGGTAGGCGAAGACCTCCGGGCAGGATGTGGGTTACCACACTCGCATCCTGACCACGGAGGTCTTCGTGTCTCACGCTAACGCGCCTTTGACGCCGGAAGGGCGTCGTCGTCTTGCTGTCCTCGTCGTGGATCGGGGCTGGTCGTTGCGGCGGGCAGCGGAACGGTTCCAGTGCTCGCCCGCGACGGCGAAACGGTGGGTCGACCGGTATCGGGCCGGGCTGCCGTTGACGGACCGCAGCTTCAGGCCGCAGACCTCGCCGAACCGGCTCCCGCGGAAGACGGAGCGGAGGATCGTGTCGTTGCGGTTCACCCGCCGGTGGGGTCCGCACCGGATCGCGTATCACCTGGGCCTTGCCCGCTCGACGGTCGGCCGGGTGCTGGCCAGGTATGGGATGCCGAAGCTCGTGAACATCGATCAGGCCACCGGGCTGCCAGTCCGCAAGCCGACGCCGAAGCGGTACGAGGTCGCAAGACCGGGCCAGCTGATCCACGTCGACATCAAGAAGCAGGGCCGGATCCCTGACGGCGGCGGCTGGCGCGCCTTCGGCCGCGGATCAGCGCAGGACCGTGCCGCGGGATCCGTCCGTGACAAGGCCGCACGGTCAGGAGCGGCCGGCTCCCGCGGCTACCGGTATCTGCACCACGCCGTCGACGACAACTCGAGAGTCGCGTACTCGGAGATCCTCGACGACGAACGCAAGGAGACCGCGGCAGGGTTCTGGACCCGCGCGAACGCGTTCTTCGCGAGCCTCGGAGTCACGGTCACCGCCGTGATGACAGACAACGGCGCGTGCTACCGGTCACACGCGTTCGCGGACGCGCTCGGCGACGGTGTGAAGCACAAGTGGACAAAGCCGTATCGGCCGCAGACCAACGGGAAGGTCGAACGCTTCAACCGCACCCTCGCCGCCGAATGGGCCTACGCCAAGCCCTACGCCAGCGAAGCAGAGCGAGCCGCGGCCTACGAGACCTGGCTGCATCACTACAATCACCACAGACCCCACACCGGGATCGGCGGCCAGACCCCCTCAGCCCGCGTTCACAACGTCACGGGGAAGTACACCTAGCGGCCGGTGGGAAGACGATCTCACTCGACGCGCCGGACCGATCGCATCTCGCTGGGTAGTCCACCTGCGGCACTTGAACCTGCTGCTGAAGGCGCGGTCGCCTCGGTGGGATGGCGGACGGCGACCGATAGATCGCGCCGTGTCATCGCAGCCGGGTGTCTGCAGCATGCAACAAACTGATCTGGCAACCCGGCTTCGCCGGTGATGCACAGCCCGTGGCAGACACAGCGGGCCAAGTGACCACGAGCGGAGAACAGATGGCGAAGATGCGAGTGCACGAGCTCGCCGCCGAACTGGGAGTCGACGCAAAGGCCGTCCTGGTCCGTCTGCGAGAACTTGGTGAGTTCGTCAAGAGCCCGTCTTCATCGATAGAAGCTCCAGTTGCTCGCAAGGTGAGGGCGTCGTTCGGTGCCCGACCCCCTCGACCCGGTTCGCCTCGGCCATCGCCGATGCGACGTGAGCACGTCGACCCGCATGTCGATCGGCCGGGATTCGATCCGACCGCACCATCCACTCGACAGTTCGGCTGGCGATCGGGCGCAGTGGCGCCGCCCCAGCACCCAGACCTGCTGGCAAACGTCGAGCGCGTTCGATACAAGTACCCGGTCCTGCGTGACCACATCGACGCTCTGCGAAGCCTCGGCTCCCAGGTGGTCTACGCGGGGTTCTGCCGTCAGGATGGCTTCAGGGACTGCGCGATCGTCCATGTGCGATTCAGTGGAGCGATCGAGGCCGGGTTTGGGTTTACCCGCGAGGTGATGATCTTCTACAGTCCGCATGAGGATCTCCAGGGCCGGACTTTCCAGGCTGCGGCCCGCGAGCTTGGTGGCGCCGATCGCTCCATCACTCCGGACATCTTCTTCATGTGGTCGCCCGATCGGCGTCTACAGATCAAACTGAACGACTGGTCGCGACCCGCGAAACTAGCGATCCCGCTCTTGATTGACGACGAAGACGAACTCTCGCTAATTACCCTTCTTCGCGACTACATCTACGCCCGAGACCTCTTCTACATGACGACTCCCGTGTATGGCGCGAGCTTCTTCGGCCGCAGGACACTGCTGCAGTCGATGCGTGACGACGTGTTCAACCAGCGAGTCACAGGCGTCTTCGGACTGCGGAAGTCGGGCAAGACGAGCATCCTCATGCAGCTGAAGGAGGAGTTGCAAGAGGACAAAGTGGTGACCGTCCTCATGGACCTGGAGGCCTTCCCGTCTCCGCCGGAAGACCCCACCGACGACATCGTCAGCGATCTGCGTCGACGACTGATTGCTGAACTCAAATCTCACAAGCTGCGCACCCAAGAGATTTCGCAGCTGCAGGAACGCCCGAGCATCCTCGACCTGAAGAACGCTCTCCAGGCGATACTCAAGCACCTCCACAAAGACGGGCATAGGATCCTGCTCCTCCTGGACGAGATCGAGTACTTGACCCCAGCGGATCGCATCGATATCGCTGAAGGCGACATGCCGCGCATTGCGCAGCTGCTATCGGCGCTCAGGAGCATCGTGCAGGAGTCTGAGAACTTCACCTTCGTGCTGTCCGGCCTTACAAGCGCCATCATTGAAGGTGGACGACTGTATGGTCGACCGAATCCCCTCTTCTCTTGGGCGAAGGCCGTGTACGTCAAGCCGCTCGAGCGAGAAGAGGCGGACGACCTCGCGAGCACCGTCGGCGGCAAGATGGGCATCCAGATCGAACCCGGTGCGCTCGAGGCACTCCACGAGGCGTCCGGTGGTCACGCCTATCTGTATCGAAATCTGAGCTCAGCCGTCGTGCAGCACCTTCCGACCGACGTCTTCCAACGTACGATGACTCGCGCTTCCGTGCTCACAGAACTTGATGATTGGAAGAGTCGCGTCCAAGGCAACATTGAGGAGATGGTCCAACACGTCAAGCGCTACTACGCGAACGAGGCCGTCATGCTGGACGTGCTGATGGACAGTCCAGCCGACTTCAAGGAACTCGCATCCAGCGAGCACGTCGCAGTTCGTCGGCTGAAGGACCTGGGCCTGATCCACGAACAGGATGGCGAGTTCGAAGTCAGCGTGATCCTGGAGCTCGTATGAGCGCGACCGACTACTCCGACTGGATTCTGGGCGTTCACCGAAAAGCGGAGCAACTCCGTGTCGTGTTCCTGCAGCTGGGCTCGAGCAACGAGCCAGCCCGCCGTGCTCTGACGGCTTCGCAGGTGAACGTGACGCGCGTCCGGGACTACTTGCAGCAAGACGGCCCACCTACCACCGGAACAGTCGTGATCGACGAGATGGAGTCGCTCACGATGCAGAGTGAGGCCACTCAGATGGGTGCGCTACGCGAGCGCGTCTTCAGCGACGTCGAGGCCGGCGGCAGGGTCATCCTCCTCTCCCGGGCGCCTCGGATTGCTTTCCCTCCAGTGGTCGGGAGTTCGCTCCTTGACGACGCCAGCCTGGCGCATGCTCCGGTCGTCAAGAGCACAGGCGCTCACGAGTGGCCAACGTGCGTTGAAGACGGCGCCTCCCCGGCCGAAGTACTGTGCCGGACGCTGACAGAACTCGGTACGAATCTGTGTGCGTCTCTCGATCGTGTCGTGTACGAGAACCTGCTGGTTGGTCAGAGCGCGCTGGGCCTGCTCAACGCGAGGGAGCTCGAGGCGCTGGATGGTTCCAGCCTCACAGCGCCCAACGGTGCGACCCGGACATGGAACTTTCCGAAGCATCTCGGGCCGCTCAAGAAGGCGCTCGACGAGGTCCTCGCGGATGCCCTCGAGCCTCAACAGCAGCTCGCCGAGGTGAGTTCGGGACTCTGGAAGATAGAGCGCATCATCCGACGCGAAGTGCGTCGCCGAGCAATCGCCGCATGGGCGGAGAACTGGCGCATGCAGTGCCTGAACGGCGACCTTCCCGGCAAGGTGCTCGAGCGAGCGAGCGAATCGGCATACCTAGGCGCCACGTCGGTCAAGCAATTGCGCGATCCTCTCGAATGGCTCTCACTCGGGGAGTTGCTCCAACTGAAGGACCGTTCCCAAATCGGCGACTTGGGGCTGAGCGCCGCTCACTGGCGACAGTTCAGCGCGCAGATCATGCCGATTCGGAATCGTCTGGCACACATGCGCAGTCTTCGACCCGAGGACGCCGCGGACGTCGTCAAATGGCAGCGGGTGCTCGAAATGCGACTCCCCACCAATTGAGACGAGCGCACTGCGAGGAGCGCACGCCCGGTCAGTAGGCTCTCGGTATCGGGTGAGGAGAATCGAATGGCGGAGAGCACCGCTGCCGATGAGGACGTCAACAAGTCCGACCGGCGACTCGGGCGCGCTGTGACGCGGGTTCATCAAGCCTCGCGCACAATCGACCCGGCTCTCAGACCCAGACTCGAGTCACTACTTCACGCAGGCGAAGCGATGGACTTCGTTGCCCGCATCCATGGATTCTCCGACGGGGCTTGACCCCTGATCTTGGACACGCTGATTCCAGCACGATGCTGGGGAAGCGAGAATCTGAGGGATGGCAAGGAAGAACTACACGGACGAGTTCCGGCAGCGTGCGGTGGATTTGTACGAGTCCACGCCGGGCGCGACGCTGAAAGCGATCGCGGCCGATTTGGGGATCTCCCGTGGTGCGTTGAAGGAATGGGTCGACAAGCTCGGATCCGGGACCGCTGCGGCCGGTTCGGTGTCGCCGCCGGTGTCGGTGCGGTCGGAGTCGCAGGCGGCGAGGATCATCCGGTTGGAAGCCGAGTTAGCGGTCTCGAGAGCGGAGCAGGTCAAGCTCGAGACGGAGCGGGACATCCTCCGTCAGGCGGCGAAGTATTTCGCTGCGGAGACGAACTGGTGAACCGCTTCCAGTTCGTCGAGGACCACAAGGACGCCTACGGCGTGAAGCGGTTGTGTGAGGTCATCGAGATCGCCCGGTCCTCGTTCTACGCGTGGCTGGCCGCAGCCCCGGGACGGGCCGCGCGAGCCGCGGACGACGCCCGGTTGGCGGCACGGATCCGGGTGCTGCAGGACCCCGCGCAGGGTGGTGACCGCGCCTACGGGGCACCGAGGATCACTGCCGACCTCAACGACGGCGTCCCCGCCGCCGGGCGGGTGAATCATAAGCGGGTCGCTCGGGTGATGCGGGAACACGCGCTCGCGGGGATCCGACTGCGCCGCCGGGTGAAGACCACGATCCCGGACCAGTCCGGACGGAAGTTCCCCGACCTGGTCGGGCGGGACTTCAGCACCGGGGAGCCGAACCGCAGGTATGTCGGCGATATCACCTACCTCCCCATCGCGGACGGCAGCAACCTGTATCTGGCGACCTGCATCGACCTCGGGTCGCGCAAGCTCGCCGGCTGGCAGGTCGCCGACCACATGCGCACCGAACTCGTCGAAGGCGCTCTCCGCGGCGCGCACCGCGACCGCGGATCGCTGGCCGGCGCAGTGTTCCACAGCGACCACGGCTCGGTCTACGCGTCGAAAGCCTACGCAGCACTCTGCGAGCAGCTCAAGGTGACCCAGTCCATGGGCGCGGTGGGCACGAGCGCCGACAACTCGCTGGCCGAGAGCTTCAACGCCGCGCTCAAACGCGAGCTCCTCCAAGGCGCGTCGGCGTTCCCCGATCAAGCCACCGCCTACCGGGCCGTGTTCCGGTGGACGAACCGATACAACACGCGCCGACGCCACTCCGCGATCGGCCAGATCACCCCGAACAGCTACGAGAACACCTACGCGGCCGCGAGATCAGCTACCCTCACGGAAGCGGCATAACCGAAATGACACCGTGTCCACGATCCGGGGTCAAGGCCCGACCCCTTGAGCGCATCCGCTCTCGAGTCTTTCGCTGTTCAGGCAGGAATTGGAAGGCAATCACTTCACTCGACCGTGCTGCCGGCACTGAAGGCGGCCAATGTTGCAGACTTCGTGCTGGACACACAAGGCGTTGTAATCGAGGTACAAGAGTTTCTGGGCGTAACCGGGAACCTCATAGAACAGTCCTACCGCGTTCTACAGCAGCTCAACCCCACCATCGATGAGATCGCAACTTTGCACTCGATCGAAGTCGCATCGTTCGCCCCGTTGACGACCACCCAACATCTCGACCAACTCCACCGCCGAGGATTCAACGACCAAGTCACCGAAACCGGTCTGAACCTTGCACTGGCGACAGGCCTCACAAAGCGCGTTAACTCCGTCGATCTCGCCGAGGACGTAATTTTCAGCCCTTACGTGTGGGAGTCAGGACAGATTGAGATCGCGTCGTTCCTCCGTGGCCTTCCCCCGGGCGAGCGCGACGCGCTTCTCGGCATATGTGAACAGGCAGCGCAACACCCCGGCCTCGCACTTCCACTCCTCACTCAACCGACCCCCGGCGTGTTCGGCGCCGCGCAGAAGGTGGGACTCGTCCAGGCCGCCACCGTCAAGTCGACGGGAGGATCCGGAGCGCAGACGTACGTCTTTTCACCGACTCTAGAGTCGGAGGACGACCGGCTCACAACCACTGAGGCGCTGAACCAGCGCAAGCTCTTTGTCGCGCACATGCTCTTCGGGCATGAACGAGCAGAACGTAGCGGCGGTCGAATACACGATCCTGTCGTTCTCGTGCGGGCGCTCCTAAACCGCGGGAGCGTTGGGCCCGCGAGCAACATCAGCACCGACTACCACCTACTTGAGGCGCACGGTATCGTTCGCGTCCGCGAAACGGACCACGGCCGAGCGTACCTCGAACTTGTGAAGGAGGAGATCGTCGAAGGCGGGCTTGCGTGGCTTCAGAACACATCAACGTCCGCAGGCACGACGGACCCGACGGTGAACCTCCTCCGCGCTCCAGGCGAGTTCACCAACCCGGAGCAAACACGTGCGGGCGCGGGCGACCTCGGAGCCGCTGACGAGATCGCGAGATCAGCGATCCTCGAGTTGAGAAGGGAATTGCAACGTGCCACCCGTCAAGACCGACCCGCTAACCCCCGGTGATCGACTCGAATGCCGCGTAGGCCAAGTGTGGTTCTGGGAGGGATACTTCACTCGGGTAGGCATCGACCTCATCAGTTACTACGGCGCGGAGCTCATTCAAGTCACCGACCTGGACCTACTCGCCATCGGGCTTGGTCCCGGGCTCGAGACTCACCGGACCATTGGCGAGTCCAAGAGCGGGACGGGGAAGAGCGCGCCGAAACCACTCGACCGTATTGTGTGGCTACGCGGACTGCAAGAGTTGGTAGGCGCAGAGCGAGCGGAACTGACTGTTGCCTCGAGCGTGACGCCCAGAACCCGCGAGTTGGGCCGCCATTCCCGCGTCAGCGTCGAATCGATCAACGACCTTCAGGCGCGAGAGGCCGCACTGAATCTCTCGAAACTCACAGATCTTGGGGCCCACGGACCCAACGCCCTGCTTCTGCGGCGCTCAGTCAAAGTAATCAGCAAGGACGATCCCACGCTCGGACCCGCGTTCAAGTTCCTCACTTCCACCGTGTGGTTCCTCGATCCGTTCGCTGCACTGAAGCAGAGCCTGGGTCTACTTGAGACGCTCTGCCATCGCTGGACGCCCGGCGTCAAGGATGACGAACAGCTCGCGGTGCGGTGGCTCATTTCGGAGACCCTCAGTATCTGGGTACTCAACCTCGTAAACATCGTGGGATTTGTCCGCCCGATGGATCCGAGTGCATTCACAAGCTTTCTCCGCGAACGCCTCGCAGACGGAGTTGTGCCCGCTCAACGCATGCGCCAGTTGTCGCGCGACTTCGACAAGTTCATCAGTGGACTGCTCGCTGCGGCGAAGGCCTCGCCCGAGGTGCGGACCGAGGCCATGGGCGCATTTGAGCCCTCACCGCCGGATTGGGCTGACTCTGCTGCAGAACTCGCGATCCGACTAGGTCGTCAGCCCGCGCTCCGAGATTTGCCTCGACAGTTTGATCTCGTCGTTCACGAGCGGCTAGCTCGCGGGCGAGATATCTCGGAAGCTGCGGAGGCTCAGCTTCGACTCAATGATCCAGCGGCAAGATCAAGCGTGAGCCTCATTGCAGCGTTCCTGCGGAGCTTTGGCTCTCTGAAGGACGACCTCAGCGAGCTACTAATCGCAGGGTTCGCTAAGCCTGTGCAGGCGCCGCGCGAGCCTGTGCCTCAGCACGAGACCGAAGCGACTGCTCTCACATTGCCCGGCCTCGACGCTGCTGACAGCGTTGCCGAGGACTGACTGGTGACGTCCCCTGTGGTGGTGTCAGTTCCCGCGGGACGAGGGCTCGAGGTTCGGCTTCAGCACACTCAAGATCACGTCGACTGAGCTGTCGACATCCAGCGCGACGGTGTTGATGACGACGTTGTTGGCTTCCGATTCGAGATGCGAGTGTACGGCCGCGTCGTACTGGACGAAGTATCCGCGATTGACCTCCTCGCCCAGCCGGTCCTTCCGTGACTGCGCCGGTCTGCGCGACGATCGGCTCCAGCATGTGTCGAAGTCGGCTTGACAGATGAGGGTGATCGCGTCGCGGTAGTGGTGCTTGATCTCATTGATTGAGGGAGCGAACGGTTCCTGCAGCACGTTGAGGTAGCCGAACCAGGCGACGAGGCTGATGACACCCCGGTCGCACACGACAACGTCATGACTCTCCAAAGCGCGCGTTACCAATGCCATGCGTTCGACCTCGACGGCGATGCGAAGATGCATCTCAGCCCGCGGATCGGGACGCATATCTTCGCGCTCGAGAATCGCAGCGATGTCACGCAGTTCTGGCTCCGACTTGCGCCCGATGACGCGGATCGATCGCGACGGCAGGCGCCGGTGCAGCGCTTCGATCAGCGTGGACTTTCCTGATCCGTCGTAGCCTTCGATGACCAGAAGCTGCCCGCCAACGGGCGCACTCGCCAACTCTGCCATGAGACGCTCCTCTCAGTCTTGCCATTGTGGTTGGTAGTCGAGTTGCCGAGCGATGTCCTCACGCACGGCGCCCGGGTCGATCAGGAGCCGGAAGTAAGAGCCCAACGCAATGTCATAGGCGCCGTCGGCATGTGTGTCCACCCGCCAGTTCCGCACCCCGATGTTCGCGATGATGTTCATAGAGCTGTAGTGGCTGACGATGACCAGTTGCTCGTCATCGGTGTCGAGCACGTCGAAGAGGCCACCGGCGACTCTGCGCACTTGCGCGTGGATGCTCTCCTCGCCGTAGCGCGGGTTCAGGAATCTCTGACGGTAGGTCAGCTCGAGGTACTCAGGATGACGCTCCCGGATGTAGCTCTCGGTCGCGTCCTCGAATATGCCGGAGTGGAAAGCGCGGAACGCGGAGATTGGGGCCACGGGTGAATCCGGGAAGATGAACGCGGCCGTTTGCATGCATCGTGTGAGCGGAGACGACACGATCGTCGAAGACGCGGCGTCTTGCAGCTCGAGCCGCGAGCGCATCAGTTGCGACTCGAACCCGTCGGCGAGCGGCGCGTCGTAGAGACGACCCCAGACGCCCTCTTGCGCTCTGGTGCTCGTCCCGTGCCGCACCAGCACCAGCTCCATTGTCTTCGACCCCACGGCGCACCTCCTTTTAGGCCTGTCTCGGAGTGGGTGCGCCCGTGTCAAGTGGACGGCTGATCGTGACGTCCGGGTGGAAGCGTCCCCCGGCGGACGCGGACATCCTCAGCTTCACGCTTTGCGAAGACGGACGATGCTTGGCGATCGTCTGCAGTGCGAGCACGGAGAAGAACCCCGCGGGCACCCACGGTGACAGGCTTCCAGTGGCCGCGGACGCGGCCGCGCTGCCTGCTGCGACGTAGAACGCCTGTACCACGCCCGGCACACGCTCCACCATCCTCGCCAGGTCGGAGACGGTGTCGATCATTCGCGGGCGCAGCCCGAGCACGTTGGGCTGGCCGACCTGTTTGCGGATCTCGATCGAATAGCGCTTAAGTGTCTCGACGAGTTCGCCCTTCTTGCGGCGATCGGTCGGCGAAGACCTCCACTTTCCCGGGCCTTGACCCCGGATCGTGGACACGGTGTCATTTCGGTTATGCCGCTTCCGTGAGGGTAGCTGATCTCGCGGCCGCGTAGGTGTTCTCGTAGCTGTTCGGGGTGATCTGGCCGATCGCGGAGTGGCGTCGGCGCGTGTTGTATCGGTTCGTCCACCGGAACACGGCCCGGTAGGCGGTGGCTTGATCGGGGAACGCCGACGCGCCTTGGAGGAGCTCGCGTTTGAGCGCGGCGTTGAAGCTCTCGGCCAGCGAGTTGTCGGCGCTCGTGCCCACCGCGCCCATGGACTGGGTCACCTTGAGCTGCTCGCAGAGTGCTGCGTAGGCTTTCGACGCGTAGACCGAGCCGTGGTCGCTGTGGAACACTGCGCCGGCCAGCGATCCGCGGTCGCGGTGCGCGCCGCGGAGAGCGCCTTCGACGAGTTCGGTGCGCATGTGGTCGGCGACCTGCCAGCCGGCGAGCTTGCGCGACCCGAGGTCGATGCAGGTCGCCAGATACAGGTTGCTGCCGTCCGCGATGGGGAGGTAGGTGATATCGCCGACATACCTGCGGTTCGGCTCCCCGGTGCTGAAGTCCCGCCCGACCAGGTCGGGGAACTTCCGTCCGGACTGGTCCGGGATCGTGGTCTTCACCCGGCGGCGCAGTCGGATCCCCGCGAGCGCGTGTTCCCGCATCACCCGAGCGACCCGCTTATGATTCACCCGCCCGGCGGCGGGGACGCCGTCGTTGAGGTCGGCAGTGATCCTCGGTGCCCCGTAGGCGCGGTCACCACCCTGCGCGGGGTCCTGCAGCACCCGGATCCGTGCCGCCAACCGGGCGTCGTCCGCGGCTCGCGCGGCCCGTCCCGGGGCTGCGGCCAGCCACGCGTAGAACGAGGACCGGGCGATCTCGATGACCTCACACAACCGCTTCACGCCGTAGGCGTCCTTGTGGTCCTCGACGAACTGGAAGCGGTTCACCAGTTCGTCTCCGCAGCGAAATACTTCGCCGCCTGACGGAGGATGTCCCGCTCCGTCTCGAGCTTGACCTGCTCCGCTCTCGAGACCGCTAACTCGGCTTCCAACCGGATGATCCTCGCCGCCTGCGACTCCGACCGCACCGACACCGGCGGCGACACCGAACCGGCCGCAGCGGTCCCGGATCCGAGCTTGTCGACCCATTCCTTCAACGCACCACGGGAGATCCCCAAATCGGCCGCGATCGCTTTCAGCGTCGCGCCCGGCGTGGACTCGTACAAATCCACCGCACGCTGCCGGAACTCGTCCGTGTAGTTCTTCCTTGCCATCCCTCAGATTCTCGCTTCCCCAGCATCGTGCTGGAATCAGCGTGTCCAAGATCAGGGGTCAAGCCCCCCCAGTGACTCGAAGTAGCGCTGGCATGAGTCGCTTCGCCGGATCGCGGTCAGGACGTCGCCGCTCACCGTGCGGAGATGCTCGATACGAGGAAGATGAATCGTCGTGTCGTACTCGCTGCCATCGGGAATGTCCCCCTCGTCAGGGGAGAGGATGTCGTCGCGCCACAGATCCATTGCGGCAACGAAGTGCGTCCAGCCCGGGCTCCCCGCCGCCGTCAGCAGCGTGTCAGCAAGGCTCCTGTTGTAAAGCTCGCAGGCACACGTGTAGTAGGCGCGGAGATCGCGCTCTGCGCCTGGTCCGATCCGCGTCCGCGCGAGCAGGAGCAGTTCATCGACACTCGAGATCCGCTCGCAATCAGGTCCGAAGAGGCGTTCACCCGATACCTGGATCAGCTGGCTCAGGAGCAGTCCTTTGGTGCCGAGAAGGTCAGCTGACCGCTCGGTCGCGGTGCGCAGCTCGTCGCCGATCCACTCCCTGCTGCGATTCCAGAAGCCGGTGAAGTCGTCGGGGTCGACCCGCAGCTCGAGGAGCGGCGCATGCTCGGTCGTCATGTAGCGCCGGAATGCGTAGTGGAACGCCCGTGAGTTCGACGACGAAGACCACGGCACGGATGTGAACGGCGTGCCGCCCAGTCGCTCCGCGATGTCGGCTGCCCGACTGTCGAAGCCCCGACGATCGGAGCCTCGCATCTCGTCGAGCAGCTGGGACAGCGAGGCCCCCTCCCGCCGGAAGTACGGCTGGATGTAGCCGTGCCGGAGCCCAGACTCGATCCACGAATCACGCCCGCGGTAGCGCCGGAGATGCTCGCTGATGCCCGCACTCTGCAGAAAGTAGTGGTCGGGAATTGCGATAGTGGGCTGGAGGAGCAGGTTGTAGTAGAGGCTGCGATCGAAGACGTCCTGCGGGACGGCGAACTGGTAGAAGCCGTGGGCGGCGGTGAGCAGAGTGGCGGGGCTGTCTGTGGCCATGTGCATCACCTCCCGCTTGCTCTTGACGGTTGAGTCTATTTTTATGTTTGTATAGTTGTCAACACTCGAGTGCAAGTGACTGTACCGTCGTGTGAATAGCGAGTATCGTGTGCACAGTGTTCCCCGATGCCATGATGCTGATGCCGGTGGCGGTACCGGCGCCCACCGAAGGGCGGCGTGCAACCGCGACTGCAGATCGGCTAGCCCGCAACGCCGCGATGCTGTTCGGCGTCCCGTTCGAGGAGAATCCCCTTGGTCATGTACAGCTCACCCGGTTCGACGAGCTGACGCTGCAGGCCTTGAGTCAGGGGGCGCTCGAGCCCGACAACGGCAGCGACAAACGGATTGCCACCGCGACGCTCAATCGGTTTCGCCCGAATCGCAAGGCGGGCGCCCTGCTCGCGGGGGCGGAGACGCTCTTCGCGCCGCTTGTGCCTGTGTTCAACGAGGTGATTCGTACTACGGGACTGACTGAGCGCAACGTGCCGCTGATACTCGAAGTGCGCGCCGCGATCTGGGCGATACTCGTGCTCGAGTGCTACAAGTCCCAGCCGGCACTCTTTGTCGCCGCCGCTACGTCTCGCAACGTTCAGCGTTCACTTTCCCACTCATGGGCCCCGTATGAAGTCCGCCATGGCGCGCTGGGCGGTGACGAGCTTCCGAGTCTTGGAGCAGACCAGTCCACAACCCTGAGCATTCTGGATCACACCGTTCAGTTCGTAATGACTGGCGACACCGATCGCCCTGATCTCGACGAGATATCAGACGTCGAGAGCGATCGGCCCCGCATGGGCGAGGACGCCAGCGAAAAGTTTCTTCGTGAAGACCTGATCTCGCGTTGGCTGAAGCACATGCTCGATTCGCCCGACCGCGGCTTCGCGTGGCTCGGCCCTCACAACGGCTCGCGGCGGATGCGCGCCTTCATTTCACCCCTGGGCTGCATCAACGCCTTCATCGATGAGATCGCAGAGACTGATCTCCTCGCGTGCGATATGGAACTAATGCTGCCGCGGATTCCGTCGGCCGGTGAACTGCGGCGCTTGTCGCTGACGGCGCAGCGCGCGACGATCTGGGTCATCCTGCAAGTTCACCGAATGCTACGCGACAACGCTCGCTTCAACCCCGCCACGGCGGCAGCTGACGATCCAGACTCCAGCGTCAAGCTTCGGGTAGTCAGCGAGTCCGAGCGGCTCGCCGTTCTCGCGGAAGCCGTTCTCGCACCCGACGACCCACTCGTGTCATGGGCGCGCGCAAAGTGGCGCAACAAGGTGATCGCGCAGGCCCTGGAGCGAGATTCGGTAGAAGCTGTTGCGCAGACTCACCTGCTCCGCGATGACATCGAGCAGATGAAGGCCCTCGCGAGGTCGGGCATTGTCGACGAAGGGTCTATCGCAGAGTTCGTCCGCTCGCTATCGCCGATCGTAAACTCTGTCGCCGACGATGCGAAGGAGCGAGGTGACAATGACACGAGCGCACAGCTGCGGCACGACCTCGCAAGCGACTGGCATGTGTTCTTCGAGTCGCTGAACGTGAACCCACGAACTTTGCTCGCCAAGTCGGAGTCCTCGACGCGGCACGCGCTGCCCGAATTGCTCGCCCCCCATCTACACAACTACGCGGGATATCTCTCACGGAGCGACGCCGATGACGATATCGAGCTCAGCATCCTGCTGCAGCGCGACGTCGTCGTACCCGCCCGACGAGCAGCCAGCCGCATGCACGGGACCACGACCGGCCTTCGCGTAGCACTTCAGGTGCTTGTGCGTGCGCTCTGCGTCCAGCATGATCGGACGGGTTCACCGGAACGCCAGCGCCATCTCGCGAGAGAGGCTGCTGAAATGACAGCCCAGATCATAGATGTCAGCCCGTGGACACTTGCGGGGGAGGGAGAGCTTCGTTCGGGGCAGGTGAACACGCTCACGGCAATCGTCACGGGCATCGTGGTTGCCGCCGAGCACAATATCGCTCTGCCGAATGTCGACCTCGACTGTGCACGGAAGCTCGCCGAGCGTGCGCATCGGGAGCTAGAGCGTCGTCGTAGCGGTGGCGAGATGTTCGGCCGCCTCGAGCAGCTCAATCGGCTTCGCACACGCCTCGAGATGGTGCCAACACCGATGACATGAGCTCACGCCCGCAACGGAGGTGCGCGCGCTGGCCTCCCACGAGATCGGCGTGTAGGAATCCGCCATTCCGCGTGGAATCCTGAACCCGAAACCGCTGCCAACTACCGTGGAATCCCGTCACTCTCCGCCATCTCGAGCGGGAACCTACAACATAGATGACGGATACGGGTCTGTCGAGAACGGCGAGCAGTGGGGTGAGGAAGACGGCCGAGAGATCATCTTCGAGACGCCAGCGTAAGCAGCAACCTTCGTCCCTACGCTTGTCCGATAGACGATCCGCTTGCAGGCGTCTATGTGCTGTGGTCGGAGGGGCCGGCAGCCGCGCGGTATCCACATCGGCTGGTTGCGAGACCTCAAGGCGGTGTGCGCGTCGAGCGCTACCCAGGTCGACGCGGCTCGGAGGCACGGAGCATCGATCGAGTTGCGAATGGGCCGGCTGCGACGGGGGTACCAGCGCAGAATCCCCCTAGGGTGGTCAAATGTCGACGACCTCCGCACGCCGCCGCGCGATCGGGGCGTCCGCGACCCTCTTGAGTGGCCCCGTCGATCTGCTCGACTTCCTTATTCCGCTCTGGGGGGGCGCGGTGCTCGGGCTCAGTACGTCTGTGGTCGGATGGCTGGTGGCCGCGGAGCTGGTGGTATCGGTGCTCATGCGACCGGTTGCCGGGTATCTCGCCGATTCGCGACCGCGCACCCGAGTCGCAGCGGTCGGAGCGTTCCTCTACAGCGCCAGCTGCGTGCTCTACGCGTTCGCAGATACGCCCGGGATGGCGTTCGTCGCGGCTGCCGTCGGCGGCGTCGCCGGCCCCCTGTTCTGGATCTCGCTGCGCGCCATCGCCGCCGAATACCTGTCGGACGACTCGGGGACGTTTGCAGGGCTGATGTCCTCCGAGGCCCTCGGATCCTGGATCTTCTGGGCGCCCGCGATGTTTCTCCTTGCATCCTACGGATACTCGGCCGTCTTCATCGGACTCGCCGCCGCGGCGATCGCCGCCGCGGTGCGCCTTCTGTTCGTGCCGAAGGAACCGCTCGTCGTGCGGGAAGAGTTCGCGGGCGGAACACGCGGACATGTCCGTCGACTCGCACCGCTCTTGGCGCTCGGCGTCTTCGTCACCGCCGCCGAGGCGGGCGTGGGTCTGGCGCTGCTCCTGCAGCTGCAAGCCCTGAACCTTCAGGTCTGGCAGATCGCGCTCGTTTACCTGCCGGGCGGTATCGCGCTCACGATTCTCCCGCGCCTCCTGCACGGTCTCGTCGAGCGATGGGGTCGCAAACCCGGCTACGCCGCCGCGTCCATCGCGTCTGCGGGGAGCGCAGCTGCGCTGGCGGTCTCCCCTCCAGTGATCGTCATAGCCGCGCTGTGGGTCTTCGTGTGTGCCGCGTTGGGCCTCCTCTACCCTCTGCAGAAGACCCTCGTCTCGGAGGCGAGCGGCGACCGCGTCGCCCGCGGGATGAGTCTGCAGGCGAACGCCGACACGATCGGCGCCGCGATCGGGGTGGTCGCTGCAGGCGCGTTGATCGCCGGTGGCTGGTGGGCTCCGGCGTACCTCGTGTTCTCCGCTGTCATCGCGAGCGGTACGGTCCTCGGCCCCTGGGCCATCGATCGCATAGGTCGGGATCGCCCACTGGCCGAGACTGCGGAGCAGTGACATGGCGAGCATCTGAGCGATCGCGTCGGCGACACATTTATTTCGATGGTGTCGCGGATGCTGGTAGCTTTCAGGGGTCCGTGCAGGAGTTTCGAGGAGGTGGTACCCGTGAACGAATCGACGTGGGTGCTCCCCACGGGAGTCACGGTCGGGCGATAGGTCGCCCGGGAGCGCCGCATCCTTGCAGCACTCCCGGAAGGCACGACCATGCACTTCACCTCCGAAACCCGCCTTGACCAGGGACCCATCGAACGCGAGTTCACCCTCGGCGACATTCCCGGCATCCTCTGGACACCACCCACCGCGTCGACGGCCGGCCCCGTTCCGCTCATCCTGTTGGGTCAGCCCGGCGGGCTCGGGCTACGGCGCATGCACCCCCGTCTGGAGGTCCGAGCACGCAGCGCCGCCGCACAGGGTTTCGCCTCGGTTGCTCTCGAACTGCCAGGTGCCGGAGACCGGCACCCGCTGCCGGGCGCGGAACAAGCCCGTGCCGACCTCGTGCGCGCGATCTCGGTGGGCGAGCGTCCCGATGACGACATCATCGACCGGCTCATCCTTCCCATCGTGGAGCGGGCAGTGCCGGAGTGGCAGGCCGCACTCGACGCAGTGCTTGGGCTTCCGGAGATCGGGGATCGGGTCGCCATCTCCGGCGGGGTCATCGCGGTCGCCGTGCGCCTGGCCGCGACCGATCGGCGCATTGCAGCCGCGGGCCTGTTCGCCGGAAGCTACGTGCCGCGATCGACCATGGACGAAGCGCGACGGATCACGATCCCCCTCCATGGGCTGCTGCAATGGGATGACGAGGGCAACGATCGACAGATGGCGCTCGATCTCTTCGATGCCTTCGCATCGACCGAGAAGACCCTCTACGCCAACATGGGCGGACACACCGGCGTCCCCTCATTCGCCAGCGAAGATGCCGCGCGCTTCTTCGCCCGCCATCTCGACTCGACAGGTGATTGATGTCCACCACGGATCGAGGACTGTAGGAATCTGCCGTTTCGCGTGGAACCTCGAACTCGAGATCACTGCCATTTGCCGTGGAATCCCGGCATCCTCCGCCATCTCGAGCGGGAACCTACAGTTGTGGACGAAAGGATTGATAGGTGGGCGACACCCCCATCAGTTGGCTCTCTGATCTCAACGCGAAGTACACGCCGAGCTCGACCCAGTTCGACGCGGCCCGAGGGCATCGCGCGTCCATCGAGTCGCGACTAGACAGCGACCTTGGCGTGCGCGAGATGTTCGAGATTGGATCGCTACGACACGGGACCGGCGTTTGGATCTACAGCGATGCGGATTACCTGGTGTCGCTCAAGGGGATCCGCCCGGAGTCGATCTGGACCATGCTCGAGAAGGTGAAGAGCAGCCTCGAGACGCGATTTCCGAGCACCACAATCAGCACGCGTCGACCCGCCGTGGTGTGCAAGTTCTCGGATGGAACCGTCGAAGTCGTGCCGGGCTACCCGGCAACGACCGGCTACTGGATCGCGCATCCTTCCGGGGGGTGGATGCTCACACATCCCAAGGACCACAACGCGTACGTCAACGGGGTGAATAGTCGGCACAGTGGGGCCGTCAAGAAGCTGGCGCGCGAACTGAAGGTCTGGAAGTACAAGCGGAACGTTCCAATCTCTTCGTGCTACCTGGAGATGCGGGCCGCGAAGTACATGGACGGGCAGAACACATATTCGGCGGTCTGGGATCTCCATGGCGCGCTGAAGCATCTCCAGGACGTCGGGCTGGCCGCGATGAACGATCCGACCGGACTGGGTTCGCGTTTCACCGCGTGCTCATCCGACACGAACAAGGCGGACGCTCTCTCGAAACTGAACACCGCAGTGACGCGTGCGGGTCGCGCCAAGGCCCACTGGGCCGCCGGCGAGAGTGCCGAGTCGATCGACGATCTCAAGCTCCTGTTCAACCAATGACGGCTTCGCACGCGGGCCGTGACTATACGCCGCCAACGAGCGCCACGATGCGCGAGCGGCAGAATCACACGGACGCACTCCGCTTGCTGATCGCGCAACGTCGCATCTACAACGTCGCGAAGCGATGGCAGTCCGCTCGATGGGTCGGCGTGATGATCATTGGCGTCGCGGCGCCCGTGCTGGCCATCGTCGTCCCGCAGGCAGCGGTCGTCGTCGGTGCCGTCGCGGGAGCTTGGCTCTTCTTCGGACGGACAGCATTCGCGTGGGGTGAGACCCTGAAGATGGGGAGGGCAGCTGCGGTCCAGGAGGACTTCGACCGCTACGTCTTTGCCATGCCCGTGACGATTGCCCGAACGACAGCGCCAACCCGCGAGGACATCGCCGCCATAGCCGGAGATCGTGCGCAGACTCTCACCATCGCGCGACGTGAGAAACTTCTCGACTGGTATCCGATAAGTCTCGGCGCGTCGGGGGCCACGTCGGTCGCCGTATCCCAGCGAGCAAACGCTGCGTACTCCGATCGTCTACTTCGTGCCACCGTGGCCGTCTGGGCCGTGTGGCAGCGAGATGACCTCGATCGCCGAGGCCGCTCGCTGCGTGACGCTTGGCGCAGGATGCTCGCCGATCACCCGCATACGGAGCTCGCATCGGATCGTCCGCGTCCGGCGCGGCAGACTTTCGGTGGGGTGCTCCACGAGCAGACGCTCATCGAAGGCGACGAATGGACGCGACTCCGCACCGCAGGAGCAGCGCTGGGAGCCACCTCCTACGCTACTTCGCTCGCGATGTTCGCAGCCGTGGTCGCCGCCTGGACGCGTCAGGACGACTTGCTCATCGGATCCCCGGTGGACCTCCGCACCGACCCACGACTCGAAGGCTCGATCGGCTACTACGTCAACATGCTCCCGATGCGGCTTCCCGTGTCGTGGTCGGCGTCCGTCGCCGACCACATCGTCGGAGTGCGTGATGTGGTGCTCGAGGCGCTTGACCACCGAGAGCTCCCGTTCGCCGATATCGTGTCGGCGGTAAACCCTCCGCGCGACCCCTCCCGGAGCCCGCTCGTCCAGATCGAGTTCGCATACGAGGCGGCTGCGACGCTACCAGACGAGTGGGACGGCATCCGCTGGGAGCACGGAAAGATCCACGACGGCGGCTCTCGGTTCGACCTGTCGGTGATCGCTCGCGAGAGCGCCGGGGGTCTGCTGGCGAGCATTGAATATAACCCTGATCTCTACGACGAGACGACGATTGCCTCCTTTGCGACGGCGTTCTCGCTCGCGCTCCGGCACGCGAGCCGTGATGTCAATGACACGCTCGCGGCTTTGCAACTCGTGGACGACGTCGAGGGGATCGTCGAACTGGAAGCGGAGCCCGCTGCACGTCCAGCTCCAGCGGAGGCAGCGATCACCCGGATCCTCAAGCACGTCGAGACCCGACCGGGAGCTCCAGCGATTGTCGGAGACGACGAGTCGCTGACGTACGGCGATCTCGGTGAGCGGGTCCGTTCGACGGCGGCGTGGCTACACGCTCAGGGCGTCATGGAGGGCGACCGCGTGCTGGTGGCGGCACCGCAGGGTGCACGGTTCGTCGTCGCGGTCCTCGCGACGCACCTGGTGGGGGCGGCGTTCGTGCCGTTCGATCTCGCATGGCCGAGCGGTCGTCGGCAGGCTGTCGCAGACCTCGCGGATGCGCGCGCCGTGCTCGTGGACGCGAGACTTGACGACGAGACCGGTTTCAGTGCACCCGTCGCTGAGATCGCGACAGTCTGGGCCGAGACTGCGTCGTCGTCGGTCGACGTCGTGCCGGGCGACGACGCGTACGTGCTCTTCACCTCGGGCACGACCGGCACACCCAAGGGAGTGGCGGTCGGTCAGGGTGCTCTGGCACACTTCACCCGCGAGATCGTGGGGGCCTATCGCATCGATCGGGACGATGTGGTGCTCGCCTTCGCCCGACCGACGTTCGATGTGGCGGTCTTCGACCTGTTCGCGACCTTAGCGGCGGGCGCAGCTATGGCAATTCCTTCGGTGAGCCAGCGTATGGATCCCGCGGAGCTCATGAGCCTCATGCAACGGCATCACGTGACGGTCGCCGAGCTCCCGCCGGCCCTTATGCCGCAGCTCGCACCGGCAGCACTGCCCGAGTTGCGGTTGGTGAGCGTCGGAGGAGAGGCATTTGACGGAGCGCTCATCGGATCGTGGGGCGTCCACGGCCGGGAGTTCTGGAACGGCTACGGACCTACCGAGACCACGGTCGCCGTCACCTTGTTTCGGTGCGAGGTGCCATGGCGGGGGAACCCGCCAATTGGTCGGCCGATCCCCGGTGTCACTGCCGTCATCGTCGACGACGAGTGCAGGGTGCTGCCGCGTGGCGCAGTGGGTAAGCTGCTCATCGCAGGCCCTACTCTGGCGGACGGCTACCTCGGTGATGCGGCCACCACGGCGCAGGCGTTCGTGACGCTCGAACTGGGAAACAGCAGCCGGCGCTACTTCCGCACGGGCGACCTGTGCAGGTGGGACGGGGACGGTCAACTCCGATTCCTGGGGAGGAGGGACGATCAGGCGAAAGTGAACGGCTTCCGCATTGAGCTGGCAGAGATCGAGGGGGCGCTGCGGCAGGCGCCTGAGGTGTCCGATGCTGCGGTCGCCATCCAGGCCGTCGAGGGCGCCGGCGCGCGAATCGTGGGGTGGATTCAGAGCGCAGCGCCAGGCGCCGTTAAGGTCGCTCTGGACCACGCGAGCTCCCTGCTGCCCGAATACTCTGTCCCCGCCGCGCTCACGGTCGTGCAGGCGATCGAGCGAACCGCTAACGGCAAGGTGGCGCGTGACGCCATGTTGCGACGCCACCCAGTCTCCGTGCACCCCACCGCTGCCGGTCGGGCGCTCAGCGAGACGGAGCAGCGCGTCCACGACGAGGTGTTCGTAGCCGTCCTCGGGGAGGGGTCGCTCGACCCCGACGTGAGCTTTTTTCGGCTCGGAGGAAACTCGCTGCAGGCGACCCGAGTCGTCGCCCTGCTGCGCGAACGCCTCGGCGTGGCTGTGAGTGTCGCCGACTTCTTCGCGGGGTCCTCTATCGCCGCCGTCGCAGCGGGGGTAGAGAAGGACGAGGCGCGCGGATGACGGGCGCTCAGGACCACACGTCCGCCTACGAGCTCGAGCGCCTGCTCACCGCCCTCGACGGCCAAGCCGTCGACGAGCTGTTCGCTCAGCTGTCGACGATGACGCTGCCATTCCTGCCGATCCATCACGAGATCGTCGAGCGTCAACGTGCGCAGATCCGGTTAGGTACGGACCAGCTGCACTTCGCATTCCGCATCGTGGGCCCGCTCGACCCCCTCAGGGTGCTCGCGGCGCAGCGAATTCTCGTCGAACGGCATGATGCGCTCCGGCTCGTCGCCGCGCATGGCATGGACAGCTTCGTGCTCCATGCGGACGGCGACTGGCCGCTTGCGCGCGGGACCGTCTCGGACGTCGACCAGGAGACGGCGGAACGATTGCTCCGCGATGCTCGGGCCGCGCCCCTTGCGCTACTGCCCGGCGCGTCGCTAGCGAGGTCGACGCTGCATCGGATGGACGCCGAGCACCACATCCTCGTCTGGTCGTTCTCGCATGCGGTTGTGGACGGGTGGTCGTTGGGGACGCTGTGGGACGACTTCGTCGTCGCCTACCGCGGCGGATCGGAGTCGCCAGCCGCAGGCTCGTATGCGGACTTCCTCGGGCGACAGCGTGTCGTGGAGCCGCCGCCGAGCGCAGCCCACCTCGAGGCGCAGGCCGCACCCGGCACGCTGGAGGTGCGTATCGATGAGTCCGCCAGGGCACGCATCGAGGAGCACTGCAGGCGAGTAGACACGACGCCCTATCTTGTGCTCCTAGACTCCCTCCTCCGGGCGATAGAGGAGTGCGAGATCGTTTCGCCGGATGTCCGCGTCTGGAGTCCGCATGCCGGGCGCGACTCGGTCGACGATGCGGCTGCCGTTGGAATGTTCGTGCGCGTGGTGGATGTTGGTGGGCTCGGTGCACTCGTGCGCGCGGCAGACCATGAAGGCGCGCACGCTCGAACCGTGCTGGCACGGCTGCTGCAGCCAGCCGCAGGCGCGTGGTCTCCGATGCCCGAAGACGGCGTGCTCTTCGTCCTGCAAAACGCCCCGGGTGGCGCTGAGGCACTCCCCGACTGCACCGTAGATGTCATGCGTGACCGGTCGCAGCCCGAGATGGCACCCGTCTTCGAATTCTACGCCCGCAGCGGCTCGAGGTTCCTGCTGTCACTGACCCTCGGATATCGCGGTACGGGGCTCGTCGGACTCCTCGAGTACGACGGACGGCGACTACCGGCTGCGGCCGTCGACGAGGTCGCCGCCGCATTCCAGCGCAGGCTGGCCGCGATCTCATGATCCGCATCGACCCTCTCGGGTCGCGATCCAGCGAACTTGCGCGGTCCGGCGACTGTATCGTGCTCCCCCCCGCGTTGGCCGCACCGTCGTACCTGCAGGCGATCGCCGAGACGATGCCGGCGTCGGTCGACGTCTTCGGGGTGTGCTCGCCAGGGCGAGGTGCGCTCGAAGACCTTCCCCCGCACTCCGACGTCGAGGAGCTCGTACAAACGCTGAGGGCGTTCATGGCGTCGAGGGCGCGCCCCACCGTGCTCCTGGGACACAGCCTGGGAGCATTGCACGCGCTGGCCGTTGCCGCCGACGATGCGCTCCGGTCGGACGGCACGGTCGTCGCAGTCGTCGTCGCTGCCGCCGACCCTCCGGGCAGCCCGGTGCGGCACGTGACCCCTGAGAGTCTGATCCGCGTCGCCGGGCTCGAGGAGTTCGACGCCCCCGGGATGGTCGGCGATCATCTCCGCGCCTTGGCCGCATCCGACCTCGCGGTCGCGGGCCGTGAGGGCGCTAGGAGAGCTGCGGAGCGTTGCGCTTCGGGTCGGATCTGCGAGGACGGTAGAGCTTGGTTCCGCGCGGGAACGCTCTGCCGATGTCGATCAGGAGCGGGTCGATGCCCTTGTACCTCTCCGCGAGAGCGGGGTGGGCTGCGGTGATGTGCACGTCCGCGTCTACCTCGTCGACGGCCGCTACGAGCTGCGGGTGCATCGACTCGATGAGCGCGAGCGCGCCGCCCTTCGGGGCGCGCATGCTCCGGCAGAAGTTGTGATCCCCGCCACTGACGGCAGCGAGTGGGTGTGTGAGCGCTCGGTTTGTGTGGGCCGATAACGATGGTGATATCAACCGATCAACGCACCACCCGTGCCGTCGAGCGTATCCGCGTCAGTTCGACTCGCGGCGGAGCTCGCGGTAGATGGTGGTGCGGGACACGTCGAACAGTTCCGCGAGTTCGGCTTGGGTGTGCTTGCCTGCGGCGGCGAGGTCGAGCAGATGTTTCCGCTTTGCCTTGCTCAGGGTGGGTTGGCGGCCGCGGAGCTTACCGGCGGCTTTGGCGATCTGCATGCCCTCCCGCGTGCGGGCCCGGATGAGGTCGGCTTCGAACTCCGCAACCATGCCGAGGACGTTGAACAACAGCCGGCCTACCGGATCGTTCGGGTCGTAGACGGAACCGCCGATGCTCAGCGCGACGCCCTTGCTCGTCAGTTCGTCGGCGATGTCCCGCGCGTCCGGCAGCGACCGCGCGAGCCGGTCGAGCTTCGTCACCACGAGCGTGTCGCCCTCCCGCACCGCAGCGAGGGCCTGGGCCAGGCCCGGCCGGTCCCGGTTACGGCCCGTCAATCCGTGATCGACGTAGACGAGCTTCGGGCTCACACCGAGCGCTGCGAGCCCCTCACGCTGCGCCGCGACGTCCTGCCCGGCGGTCGAGACCCGCGCGTACCCGACCTTCGCTCCGCTCACTGGACCAGTGTTGCAGATACGGCACCGTCACCGCGCAATAATTCGTGCGGGCTATACGCGCATCCGTAGCCCAATGTTGACGCGGCTTCTTTTCATCCGAGGGGTGGAGCGGTGAACGACCGGCTATCGCGCGCAGGCTCCGAGCCGCTGTAGCTTCGTGGAATGGGTGAGGCGCGGCGTGCAGTGACGGTCGAGGACGGCACGACGATCTCGTATTCGGTCTTCGACGGGGCGGACCCGGCGGTCGTGATCTTGCACGGACTGGCAGGCAGCGGCCGCGAATTCATCCCGACCGCTCACGCGCTGGCCCCTCGGAGAGTGCTCCTGATTGACCAGCGCGGCCACGGGCTGTCCACACGCATGCCGGCTGAAGTGTCGCGCGCGGCGTTCGTCAACGACGTTGCCCGGGTCATCGAGGCAGAGGGAGCGCAGCCGGTGGACCTCATCGGCCAGTCGATGGGAGCCCACACGGCAATGCTCGTCGCGGCCGCGCACCCAGACTTGGTTAACCGCCTCGTGCTCCTAGAAGGCAACGAAGGCGGCGGGTCGGCGGAAGAACACGCCGCGCTCGGCGACTACTTCCGCTCCTGGGAGACCCCCTTCTCCAGCCGGGAGGAGGCGCGCGAATTGCTCGGCGGTGGCCCGCTGGCGCGAGCGTGGGCGGCGGACCTGGAGGAGCGCGAGGACGGCCTGTACCCGCGGTTCGCCGCCGACGTGATGGTTCGCGCCATCTCCGAGGTGGCGGTGCCACGTTGGAGCGAGTGGGAGAGCATCACCGTGCCCACGCTCGTGGTCTACGCCGACGGCGGCATGTTCACCGAAGGGCAGAAAGCCGAGTTTGTCGCCCGTGGCAAGAACGCCAAACGAGCCGACCTCACCGGCGCGACGCACGATGCGCACCTGGACGCATTCGACCAATGGTCCGTCGCGCTACGTGGATTTCTTATCGCACGCTGACCGATCCCTTCGCGCGTAGTCAGGTCATGAGCGCGTCGAGGAGTCGGTCGTGGCTGGTGTCCCAGCCGAGCACCCGGCGGGGCCGTGTGTTGATCTTTTCCGCGATCCGGTCCAGATCGGTCTGGGTGAAGCGGGTCAGGTCGGCCTGTTTCGGCAGGTACTGCCGCAGCAGTCGGTTCGTGTTCTCGTTCGAGCCGCGCTGCCATGGGGAACGCGGGTCGCAGAAGAACACGTCGATGCCCAGCGTTTGGGCGATGCGTTCGTGCTCGGACATCTCGCGGCCGCGGTCCCACGTCAGCGTCCGCAGCAGCTCCTTCGGAAGGGTTCGGAGGTTCTGGACCAGGGCGGCGCGCACGTCCGGCCCCTTGATCCCCGGCAGTCGCACGAGCCGGACCGTGCGCGTCGACCGTTCCACGAGCGTCGCGACCGCGCTCGGCCGTGCACCCATCACAAGATCGCCCTCCCAATGCCCCACCTCGTCCCGGTCCTCGACCTGGGCTGGTCGGTCGTGGATGGAGAGCATGTTCCGTAACCGGCCGCGCCCCTGCTTGGTCTTCCGTGCGAGGCGCGACATCCGCACCGGCCGTCCGGAGCGCAGGTGCGACGTCAACACGGACGGGAGAGCATGCCGGGTCGAGACATAGAGGTGGCGGTAGATCGCTTCGTGCGAGATCCACCACTCGGGCTCGTCGGGGAAGCTGCGCCGCAGCCAGGCAGCGATCTGCTCCGGCGACCAATCGTCCGTGAGCTTCAACCGCACCAACTCACGCAGCCCCTCGTGCCGGTCCAGCTTCGACGCCTTCGGCCGGCGAGCCCGCTCCCACGTCGCCGCATCGGCATTCGCGGCCCGGTATGCGTCCCGGCCTCCGTTGCGCGCGATTTCTCGTGACACCGAAGACGCCGAGCGACCGATCCTCGACGCGATCGCCCGAGCGGACTCGCCTGCGGCGATGCCCCGCGATATCTCCTCGCGCTCCACAAGCGAGAGTCTCAGAGCAGCACGACTCCGAGGCAACGGTCGGATGCCGCCCGTGAGCGCCAGGTGCCTTCGCACTGCCGCGGGGCCGCAACGGACGGCGCGCGCGATCATCCGCGCCGGTTCCCCGGCCCGCCATCTGTCCCAGATCGCGTCCTGTTGTTCCAATGTCAACGCCGAGCTCACGCGCCGCCTCTCCGATCGTCCGCATCATCCCAGGGGTGGTGCGTTGATCGGTTGAGACCGCCATCGTTTTCGGCGGGTGGTGTTGGGGCGATCGGTGCGAGGGCGCACCGCACCTCAAATGCCGAGTTGGATGACCTCGCTGTGCTCCTCGCCGTTTGCGTACGAGACGAGCTCTATCTCGTTGACGGTCTCGCGAACTGGATGCCTGAACTCCTGAACTCGTGCGGACTCGATCGCCTTCCAGTCCTCGCTCGACAGTGTCTTGCCGTAGGCCACGGACATGTGGAAAGTCCAGTCATCGAGAGGCAGCTCACCGAGGCGGTGGAAATCGGTCTGATCTAACAGGTCGGTCAAGGTTGCGTAGGCGGCGACGAGAGAGTGAGTGCGAGCAAGTCGAAGGATAAGGATCTGCCACGGCTCAGGGAATGAATCGACGGCGTCGCCGATGATTTCGATCGGCTGTTGCTGGGAAGCCCAACTGCGGACCAGCGCCGTGAGCTCGCCACGGCGTGTTGGCTCGTAGAAACCTCGAAGCGTCACGTGCCCCGTGTGCGGGTGCGGGAGTCCAGCCAGAGCCAACGCGTCGTTCTGCTCCGTCGCATAGCGATCCGCCACCTCTGAATTTGGGCGAAGCACCAGGTACTGCTGCCCGTCGAGAGATTCGAGTTGCTCCGGGGTCTTCATGAACGGTGGGCGCATACGACGACGATACCCAGAGTCCCTGCGGCATGAGATCTTCTTACGTGCTTCGGTTGCGATGACACTACTGCGCGGGAACGCTCCGGTCGTTGCCTAGGGCGTGTTGATCAAGAAGGTGCGGGGTGGCCAGCCGCCGCGAGTTGCGCGGGAGAATGGGCGTGTGAAGATCCAGGTGCTGCATATCGAGGATTGCCCGAATTGGCAGGAGGCGGGCGATCGAGTACGGCTGGTGCTCGACTCGATCGGACGGGGCGATGTTCCGGTGGAGTTCGTGTTGATCCGCACCGAGGCTGAGGCGGTGAGCTCTGGTTTCGCGGGCTCGCCCACGATTCTTCTGGACGGTCAGGACTTGTTCCCGTCCCAGGGGAACACTGCCGACTTGGCGTGCAGGGTCTATCTGACCGAGCGCGGCTTTGCGGGTGCGCCGACGGTGGGACAGCTTGAGCGCACGCTGCAGGAGCGCGAAGCGCTCAGCGGAGATCGGTCTTGATCCAGATCAGCGCCGCGGCGAGGCTGACGGCGGCTCGGTAGTTGCGGGCGAGTTTGTCCGAGCGCATCGCGATGCCGCGCCACTGCTTGAGACGGTTGAAGCAGCGTTCTACGACGTTGCGTCCCTTGTAGCGTTCCTTCTGCTTGTCGCCGAAAGCGATCGGCCGGCCCGGCTTCTTGCGGCGGTGCGCGATCTGGTCGTCCCGCTCGGGGATGGTCGCCGCGATCCTCCGGTCGCGGAGCCAGGCGCGGTTCGCCCTTGAGGGGTACCCCTTGTCGGCGAGCACCCGGTCGGGGCGGGTGCGGGGGCGGCCCTTCCCGTCGCGGGGAACGCGGATGTTCTCCAGCACCGCGCTCATCATCGTGGTGTCGTTGATGTTCCCGGCGGTGATCATCATGCTCAGCGGCCGGCCGCGGCCGTCGCAGACCAGGTGCAGTTTGGTCGTCAGCCCGCCGCGGGAGCGTCCGATCCCGTGATCAGGCGGCTCGGACCACGGATTCTTGTGATTCGGCACAGCCCCCTGTGTCCCGGGCGAGGGTCGCGCCGTGCTGATGCACGCGCGCGATCGTGGAGTCGATCGAGACGACCCAGTCGATTTCCCCAGCGGCGTCGGCCTGCTTCTGCACCTCGGTGAGCAGCTTCTGCCAGGTGCCGTCCCCGGCCCACCGGTTGAACCGCTTGTAGATCGAGTTCCACTTCCCGAACCGTTCCGGAACGTCACGCCACGGCGCACCGGTCCGGTACTTCCACGCCATCCCCTCGATAGCGAGCCGGTGATCCGTCCACGGCCGCGACCGACCGGTCACCGTCGGCATCAACGGCTCCATCACGGCCCACACCTCGTCAGAGATCTCCTGTCGCGTCACCGTTCAAGACTCACCCACCGAGGAGCGGAACCTCTTGATCAACACGCCCTAGGGGGTAGACCCCGGGGGGGGGGTGGCCTCACGGTCACCCCGCGGCATAGAACCGTTTCACACACAGAGCGTTTGACGTTTGAGGGTTCTCAGGGGGTCCACAACCCAGAGGAGTGTGGCGATGAACACCCCGCCCAGCGACGGCTTCCGGAACACGGCAGCGAACAACCAGGCGACACCCCACCCGCCCATTCGTGCGCGATCTCGCAGTCGCGGCGGGCGGGTGCCCGTCAGGTCCGGGAGGCTCACGACGTCAGTCGGGCGAGCAGGCGGCGCTGCTTCGGTTGGAGCTCCTGGAGGCGTAACCTCAGCGGGGGCTCCCCCGCCGGCAGAACCACCCACACACTGCCGATCGTGGTGCCTGCCGGGTTCAGTTCTAGGCGCGCCCCATCCTCCTCACGCTCCCAGCTGACCTCCGTCGTCAGCTCGGCGATGTACCGCGCCCGCTTCGTCCGAACCTCAGCTCGCTGTGCGAGCACCGGCACAGCCCGAGGCCGGCGGGTCTTGTTCGTGAGCACGACGGGCACCTCCCATACCTGCTCCAGCACACGATCCTCCGACAGCACCGGCGCGATCACTTCGATCCGTATGCCGCCGATGTTGGTGGGTAGCGATGGAGACTGCTGGGCACGCAGCAGGAGCCATGCCGCTGCGCCGAGGATGATCGCTGCAACCAGGAGCAGCGGCCACGATTCGCCTGGCATCACTGCTCCGATCTCTGCAGCAGGAGAGGCCACAGGCGGTCGATGTTCGCGCGCTTCGATGACTCAGGCATGACGTGTCCCGAGCAGAGCGGCCACCCGGTCGGCGGCGTCGTTGGGGTGTATCCAGGCGGGTAGCTGTCGGTCGAGATCCGACTGGGTGAGGCCGTATTGTTCCATCTGCCAGGTGATCTGGATGCGGCCGTTAGCGTCGTAGATCGGCCGGCCGTCATCCCACGTCACGTATGGTGCTTCGCGGCGCCGCTCCTCCTCCGAGCTCAGCGGAGAAGTCAACTCTTCGACGTCCAGGATCAGCGCCCGCCGGGCGTGGAGCCCGACGGCCGGGAAGTCGGGATCGGTGTCCACGTTCCCGATCGGCTGCACGCGGTAGAGCGCACCGGCCCCTCGGCATCTGAGCGCGATCGACGCGAACACTCGGGCGAGTTCTCGATCCGTGGTGAAGTACACCCGATCGGCTCGTGCCTCGTCCATGTACAGGGCGCTGTGACCTGGCGCACCGGCGGCCTGGGCGGTGGGTGGGAGGATCTCATCTCCGACCGCGAGCCCCCCGATCCCGCCGTGCCAGAACTCTGCACCGGCGAGTCGATCGCGTGCCACTTTCCGCGCGGCTTTCGCGGCTCGTGCCTTCCCCATCGCTACTCCAATCTCGGGCCTCTGAAATCGACAGCTAGTTGTACTGACCGGGGACGTTAGTCGACGCTTGCGGTGCTGGTAGAACTCGCGTCAGGGCCGCGGCATCGCCGGTGACATCCACGCCCTGCGCGATAGCGGCGGGCAGAGGCATTGCGCCTTGTAGGAGGGCAACCAGTACCGGCCCGGGGCCTGTAACACCCGCCAGGGGGCTGACATCGCGCTGGCAAGGGTCCACCGTGATGGTCCCGTCGGCGGCGGTGAGGTCGAAGCCGTCGTCGAAGGTGCCGAACCGGATCAGGATCGGTGGCTCGTCCGGTCTGTGATCCGCGAGGAGGAAGCGTGCCGGTTGGCTGAGCCAGTGCATCTGGAAGATCGCATCACTCGGCGCGTCTGGAACCGTCGGTGCACCCCACTTCAGAAGCTCGCGCAGCACTCCGTCCAGGGCCCGGCCACGCTCGGTAAGCCGATACGTTGGCGTGCCCGGGGTTCCTGGGGCGGGCTCGCGGGCGACGACACCGTTGGTCTCGAGGTCCCGCAGACGCTGGGTGAGCAGGTTTGTCGCGACGCCAGGCAGGCCGCGCTGGACTTCGCCAAAGCGCAATGCGCCCCCGATCAGCAGCTCACGCACGATCAGGAGAGTCCACCGGTCACCGACGACATCCAGGGCGCGAGCGATCGAGCAGAGCTGTCCGTAGGACTTCACCTGAACCCCCTTGACTTTATCAAGTGCCTGCTTGAAAGTATCAAGCACCATTTTCACACCAAGGAGAGCCATGCCCGCCACCCTGTCTTCTGCCTCACCTCAGACCCTCAAGGACTATTACCGGATCCTCGAGTCCGGCATCGACAGTTACCAGGATGGGGCTGACCTACGGCCTCTGCTGGGTGACCACCTCGACTTCACGGGCTCCCTCGCTGGACACCTCCCCGACGCCACCGATGGCTTCCTGGGCGGGGTTGCCGGTTTCATTGCGACGGTCAAGCAGATCGAGATCATCCACGACGTGCACGGCCCTAACGGCTCCGCCGTGCTCTATACGGCGACCATGCCCGGCGGTCCCATGACCTTCGCGGAGTTCTTCACCTTCGACGGCGGACGCATCGCGTCCTTGAACCTTCACTACAGCGGCCCCGAGTACATCGAGAAGGGTGGACGATGACAGCACAGAAGGACCTGGTCGAGCGAGTTCGTGACGCGCTAAGAGCTCGCAACCCTCGTGAGGTGTCGATGTTCGGGGGAGTGTCGTTCATGGTCGAGGACCGGATGGTCGTCGCCGCTCGTCGGGAAGGGACACTCCTGCTACGCATCGACCCCACTGACGCAGAAGACCTACTCGCCCGCCCTGGTGCTCACCCTGCGCTCATGGGCGCAGACCGCCCCATGGGTGACGGCTGGATCTGCGTCGAGCAGGCCGCACTCCAGGGACCTGGGCTCGAGTCCTGGCTCGAGCCAGCACTCACCTTCCATGCAGCGCAAGGCGCCGAGTAGAGATCTCTACTCCAACTCCATCATCCGGTGGCCGGTCGCAAACGCGGCCGGCCACCGATCTATCTCAGGAGGCACTTTGAGGCATCGCAATGCCGCGCTGACCCCACGTCATCGTCTACGAGTCGCACGCCTCGTCATCGAGGAAGGATGGCCGATCAGCGAAGTCGCTGCCCGCTTCCAGGTGTCGTGGCTGACCGTGAAGCGGTGGGTCGACCGCTACCTTGCTGGCGAGCCGATGCAGGACCGGTCGTCACGGCCGAAATCTTCGCCGAACAAGACGAGCAAGAAGACGACAAAACGGTGCGTGAGCCTACGAATGCGCCTGAGGGAAGGGCCTGTTCAACTCGCAGCCCGACTCGGCATCGCCCCGGCCACGGTCCACCGCATCCTTACGACCGCGCGCATGAATCGACTTTCCTACGTCGACCTTGCCACCGGCGAGCCGATCCGCCGATACGAACACGACCACCCTGGCTCGCTCGTGCACGTGGAGAAGCTCGGGAACATCCCCGACGGTGGGGGCTGGCGATACGTCGGGCGACGTCAAGGATCGAGGAATCGTGCCGTCACTCCCGGCAAGCCGAAGAACAAGTGGCGCAACCCCAAGCTCGGGTATGCGTTCGTGCACACCATCATCGATGACCACTCGCGCGTCGCCTACACCGAGGTTCACAACGACGAATCCGCTGTCACCGCCGTCGGAGTCCTGCATCGAGCGGTCGAGTGGTTCGCCGACCGAGGGGTCGCTATTGAGCGCATCTTGTCCGATAACGGTGGTGCGTACCGTTCTCACCTGTGGCGAGACACGTGCGAGGCTCTATCGATCACTCCGAAGCGAACGCGGCCATACCGCCCACAGACCAACGGCAAGGCCGAGCGATTCCACCGCACCATGGCCGACGGCTGGGCGTATGCGCGCTGCTACACGAGCGAGAACGAACGCCGCGATGCCCTCGCCGACTGGCTCCACGAGTACAACCAGCACCGACCACACACCGCCTGCGGAGGCCAGCCGCCCTTCTCACGATTGATCAACGTCCCCGGTCAGTACAACTAGCTCGTCGAGCCACGGGCTGAGCATGCCGACTCGGTTCTCACCCAGGTGCAGGATCTGTGCCGCCTCGCAGTACAGCTCGTCGGCGAAGTCTCGGGCGTCGAGTCGGTCGGCCAGCACTGCGGCGTTCTGCCAGAACACCTGGTCGACGATGTAGTCGCCGTCGAGGTAGAGCGTGGTGACGGTGAATGACCCTTCAAGTTCGCTCCCGCAAAGCGTGTTCGCAGCCAGGGCGACGACGTCGCCGACTCTGACCGGATGAGCGCCGAACTCGCTGAAGGTGATCGCAGAGCCGGCGCGGACGAACACCAACTGGACGCAGTCGAAGGCGACGGGCGCCACAGGCGCGTACATCGTCCTGCTGCGGGCGAGGATGGGTGAGAACTCGGGAGTACCGGTGCTGTCAGGTCCTCCGCGTCGGTTCCGCTCGCCTGACATCGTGGCGTCGCTGGTTTAGCTGGTCACCGCTCGAGGTCTTCCCTGGTTTGGTCACGCGCGGGCGGTGTACTCCGCGACGGTCGCATAGAGACCGGGGTGTGCCTGAGCGATCGCGGCGGTGCGCTGGGCGTATTCGGCTGCGGCAGGGTCGGCTTGGGTCGCTCGCACGTCGTCTGCGCTGTGCCATCGCGCGATGTTGATGACCCGCCGTTGGTCGGCGCTGGCGATGATCGTGACGGAGATGAAGCCGGGCCGGTGGGAGATGACCTTCTCGCTGCCCTCTTTGAGGATGTCGATGACGGCCTGCTGCTGTTCTGGTTCGACGTCGATGATGTTGACGAACGTGACGGGATTGGGCATGGGTGGCGCTTCCTTTCAGGTGTGCGTGAGAACTCGGCGTGCAAGCTGGTGCCGCGACTCCGGGCAGTCGTCGGGGTGGATGGCGTGCTGATCGTGGTGCCGTCCGTGGCTGTGGAGTCGAACCGGATGGGGCTCACGCGGCGGTCCAGACGGCAGTGGCGCCGGCCTGAGCCACGAGAGCGAGGGTGATCAGGGACGCGCCAGCGGCGATGACCAGCAAGGTCGAAGCGATCCGTGAGAGGACCGATGGCTCTCGGCCGGGGCGGAGGACCCACCACACGGTGATCAGGACGAGGGTAAGCATGGCCCCGGTGGCGTAGAAGAGGTTCGCGCTGCCCAGCGCGTGCTCGTTCGCTGCGGCTGCTTCCGCCGATGTCGCTGTCTGCTCCACGTGTTCCAGGAGCGCTGGCCCTTCGCTGGATGCCCAGATGACCGCGGTGACGGCGGCGACGTTGGCGAGGATGGTCGGCAGGCGCATTCGCGCCCGGCTTCTCGTCGACAGCGCGTAGACGCAGGTGAGGATGCTGGCGAGGGGCACCAGGGCGATGGTCAGGTAGACGACCGCGATGTGGCTGGGCACGGTGGAGGCTCCTCAATCCCGTAGGGGGCGGCCGTCGGCGTTGGTCAAGGGAGCGGCATGCGGTAGACCGCTCGACAGGGGCGGTGCGGTCGGAGGCGTGATCATGGCGAGTTTCGCTTCTTCGTGAGTCTGGACGCTTGGGTCTATTGGCGGGCGAGGTGCTGGCCCCAGCTCTGGGCGGCGTTGACCTGTCCTGGACGCAGGGGGCCTTTGAGCCCTCTGACCGTGAAGCTCTTGGTCTCGGCAGCGGCAGCCAGTCCTCGGCGGGCGAGGGTTCGGGCGGCGGCCTTGGCCGCCGAGCCGCTGAACCAGCTCTTGCTGGTGACCGTGTCGAAGACCGCGACCTTCACCCCGTCCCGCAGCTGCACGGTGTCGACCCATTCCTGCGCACCGGTCGCACCGTGCTTGGCTCCGGCCGCGATGGCCTTCTGCCGGGTCGCAGTCGTGGACAGGCCCCGGTTGTGCGTGGGCGCTCCGAGAACCACCAGGTCGACGCCTGCGGGCACCTCGGCGAGCGCGTCCTCGACGTTGAGCATCTGCACGCGTCCGCCCTGCTGCGACAGGCCCTGCGCGATCGCATCCGCGATCGTCCGAGTGTTGCCGAACCACGATTCGACGACCAGTAGAACCTCCACGTGCCCACCATCCATTCGTACTCTCAATGTCTTTGACGGTACTCAGAGTACCACTGTCGGTACTCGAAGAGCTAGACTTGCTTCATGGCTGGAACGCGGATGAGTGACCGGGAGACGGAGCGGCGCATGCTCGACGCCGCAGTCGCGCTCGTGCACGAGCAGGGCATCTCGACCGGGCTGGAGTCGATCCCGTTCGACGAGGTAGTCCGGCAGGCGGGAGTCTCACGCACGTCCGCCTACCGGCGCTGGCCCAAACGCGATCACTTCTACGGCGATGTCCTGCTGGAGCTGGCCGGCGGCACCACGCTCCCTGCCCCCGAGGCCAGCATCGTCGGGCCGGCGGCGGACGTCGTCCTCGAACACGCTGCGCGCCTGGGGTCTCCGGAGGGGCACCGCGACCTCGTCGTCGAGCTGCTGCGGGTGTCCATCGGCGCGGACTACCGGGTTGTCAGCACCTCACCGCAGTGGCGCACGTTCACCGTCCTGCTGGCCAGTCATCAGGGCATCACCGACCCGCAGGTGCGCGATGAGGTCACCGCCGCCCTCGCCAGTGCGGAACGTCGGGTGACGGATGCTCGGGCGCGTGCGTACGCGCAGTTCACCGGTCTGCTCGGCTACCGGCTCGTCGCTCCACTGGCCGGACCGGACGGCTTCGAGCTGATGAGCCGAGCAGCCGGCGCCACCATGTCCGGCCTGCTCACCCGACTGACCCTGGGAGAAAATGCCACCGACACCCCACGCCCCATGCGCGCTTTCGGCAGCACACAGCCGGCGCAATGGGACTCGGCTGTATACATGGTCGCCTCAACGGTCCTGGCCTACATCGAACCCGACCCCGGCGTGCAGTGGACCCACACCCGCGTCGACGACCTCGTTACCGCGCTCACGAACTACGTCTCCTCGGTCTGACGCCGTGGACACCGTCATCACAGCGCACCGCGGGGCAGTGAGCGCCCCTACAGGTCCCCAGGAGGCTTCATGAGTGATCCTGCGAGCTTCTACACTGGACTGGTCGCGGAGGTGTACTCGGCGTTGAAGGCTGAGACATTCGATCCGAGTCGATACGCGGACTTCGTCCGGTCGCACGGTGAACCGGCCCTCGAAGTCGGCTGCGGTGCCGGTCAACCGATGCTCCAGCTGGTCAGCGAGGGACTCGATGTCGACGGCGTCGACTCCTCACCCGACATGATCGAGCAGGCGCGACTGGCGGCGGGCACGCAAGGGCTGGACGTCCGGCTTCACGTCGCGCGGATGGAAGAGATGGACCTCGGACGGTCCTACCGGTCGGTATACCTGGCCGGGCCCACCTTCGAGCTGCTACCGCACGACGACGCGGCCCTGCGAGCCCTCAAGTCCTTCCGCCGCCACCTCGCCACCGACGGCACGATCATGGTGCCGCTGTGGGTCGCCGGCCCGACGCCCCGGGAGCAGTTTGGCGTGGCGCGCGAGACTATCGATCACCGCGGTGACCTGCTGCGCTACACGCCGGTGTCGGAGGACTACAACCAGAACGCTCGAACCCGCCGCACCACGGTGACCTACGAACGTGTGCCCCGGTCGGGTCCACCCCAGCGCGCTGACCGCGAGTGGGTGATCCACTGGCAGACGCGGCAGACAATCACCGCGCTCGCCTCGCGGGCAGGCCTGACCGTCCGGAGCGTGGAGCCGTCGGACACCGCCGCAGAGGGTGAGCCGGGTGAGGAGTTCACCGTGTACTTGACGCACTCCCCAAGCAGCTGAGGCCGGCGAGACCAGCGGGCCCCGCGCACTCCTCCGCGGTGCGGCGCGCGTTCATCCGAGGCACCGACAGCCTCACTCGCTGCCGCCGGCACCGTCGTCCGACGGGTGGACGCCAAGGCCGAGTCGCGGGCACGGCGTGGGGTATATCGCGGTCAGGACCGCGTACGCCCAGATCCCGAATCGCGGATTCCCAAGTCGGCTGTCGACACCGGCTTCGCCCGTTCTGCAGCCGCGGTGGTCCAGACCCTCGCTGGTCCCGTATTCCTGATCATGACCCGCTCCCTCGAAAGGTGAGCTTGCGGCGCCTTCCTTCGGGCCGGAACCGAGTGCCCTGACCCTACAGGCGGCCGCGCTTCGCCAGAGTCGTCTCTGTCGTGGCGCCCAGCCGAACCGTATCCCTATTCGCCCTCGCCGATGACATGCTCGTGAGGTTGCACAACCGGCTCCGTGCCGATGGTCCACACCTCGACGATCCGCCGGTTGGCCCACCGGTAGTGCGCGAGTTCGAAGCCTTGCCCCTCCGAGCAGGTGGTGGTCAGTCGTGCAGCGAGGCGATCACCGTTGCACAGCAAGTCGGTGATCTCCCAGCGATGGTCGGGATGTGTGGCGGCCAGACGGCGCAGGTTGCCAACGTAGGTGGCACCGTCGATCAGCTCGCCGTTGACGCTGACCTCGTGCGCGACGTGCTCTGCGGCCACGTTCCAGTTTCGGGCGTTTACGGCCGCCAGGTACCGTCGGTAATCCCTGATCTGCATCCGGCAAGTCTGCCTCGGTGGACCTGTGATGATGGTCGTCGACGCAGCGCTCTCGCACGCGCCGACGGCTCACCGACCGCAGACGCGAGCTACGAGGTGCGCCGTGGTGTCGGCCGTCGCGGTTGTGCTCGCACTGACAGGGCATGGCCTCATCGATCAGATTGACGGTGCTGCGGACAGGGACAGACCGGGTGCGCGCAGGCAACAGACGGCGCGCTCGACAACGTGTGCGGGGCCGACGAATCCATTGCGGCAGTCCCCAACCCAGCACAACCAGCTCGACTGACAAGACGCCCCAGACACGGACACCGGCCAGGGGTGCGCGAGTACGCGCGGGACGGGTTCCTTGGTCTGGACGGCAAGACGGCCTCGGCGCTGAAGACGTTCTTGACAGCGAGGCAGTCCGCACACCGGAGAACAGAGATCCGCCTCGAACGCGACGGACCGGTGTGAGGGGCTCGAGCACGTCGTCGCTGCACCCGTCGACCGCGTCTGGGCGGCACTCGCGAGCCCCGAGGGCCTGCGCTCTTGGTGGTGGAGCCACTGGAGCGACGTCGAGATCGACGCCGACGTTCGCCCCGGCGGCGCCTACCGCATCGCCGCACACGGAGCGGGCGTCGAGTTGCAGGGCAACTACCTTGCCGTCGACGCACCGAGCCATCTCGCGTACACCTGGGCCTGGCGCGACGACGACGGGGAGATGCCCGACGAGGCCGTCGACATGCGGCTCGACGCCGTCGACGGCGGCACGCGCGTCATGATCCTGCACTCCGGTCCGTGGCCCGACGACGCTCCTGCGGAGTCCTACCGTCACGGCTGGATCTTCACCCTCGGACAGCTGGAGGAGGCGCTCGCCTCGACCGACCTTCCTTAGCAGGGGTTTGACACCGCCAGGCTGGCCTCCCCAGGCTGGCCCGCGGCTGACACCCCTCTGAGAGGCCGCCCGCGGGCACCCCGCCGCGGCCGGCTGCCGGCTGAGAACCTCACCATGACTAAATGTACTGACCGGGGACGTTGATCAAGCGTGAGAACGGCGGCTGGTTCCCGCAGGCCGTGTGGGGCCGGTGCTGGTTGTAGTAGTGCAACCAGCCCTCGAGCTCGCCCCGTCGTTCGGCCTCAGACGTGTAGCAGCGGGCATAGGCCCAGCCGTCAGCCAGGGTGCGATGGAAGCGCTCGATCTTTCCGTTGGTCTGCGGCCGATACGGGCGGGTGCGCTTGTGCCGGATGCCGAGTTCTGCGCAGGTGTCACGCCACAGGTGTGAGCGATAGGCGCCGCCGTTGTCGGACAGGACCCGTTCGACGATCACGCCGCGGGCGTTGAACCATTCGACGGCCCGGACCAGGACGGCGGTGGCCGTTTGGGCGGTTTCGTCGTCGTGGATCTCGGCGTAGGCGACTCGGGAGTGGTCGTCGATGACGGTGTGGACATAGGCCTTGCCCATCAACGGGTCGGCGGATTCAACCGGTGGTCGCAATGAGTGCTGTGAGATGAAGCAGACGCTGATCTCGGGAGGCATTCGTTGCAGGGCAAGCATGGTCATCTCAGTCGTGAGCAGAAGCAGCTCGCGCTCCGTCTCCACTCGAAGGGGTGGCGGCTCATCGATATCGCCCGCGAGATCGGGTGCACGGCCCCGATGGTCGGCCGCATGGCGCGGGAAGGCCGTCACCTCGACGGGAAGCCGTTCGGCTGGGAGCCGCGCGAGGGGCATCTGACGGTCTTCGATCGTGAGGAGATCCTGGTTGGTCTCGCGCGCGGTGACACGTTGACCGCGATCGCGCTCGCCCTGGGACGGGCGGTGTCGACGGTCAGCCGCGAGGTCAAGCGCGGCGGCGGGCGGGAGGGGTACTCGGCGTGGCGGGCGCATGAGGACGCGCGAGAGCAGGCCCGCCGACCGAAGCCGTTCAAGCTTGACGGTGGACGGCTGCTCGAGGTTGTCGCGACGCAGCTGGAGCAACTGTGGTCTCCGCAGGAGATCGCCGCCCGCCTACGGTTGGAGCATCCCGACGACCCGGAGATGCACGTGAGTCATGAGACGATCTACCAGTCCCTGTTCGTGCAGGGACGCGGGCAGTTGCGCCGCGAGCTTGCCCGCTGCCTGCGGTCAGGGCGTGCGGCACGGAAGTCGCGGACCGCGACGGACCGGCGAGGCCGGCTGCCAGGGATGGTGATGATCAGCGAGCGCCCCGCGGAGGTCGAAGACCGCGCCGTGCCGGGGCATTGGGAAGGCGACTTGATCCTCGGTGAGAACAGTCGCAGCGCCGTGGGAACCCTCGTTGAACGCAGCACCCGCCTCACACTTCTGCTGCACCTGCCCGACGGGAAGAGTGCAGACAAGGTGGAGGCCGCAATGCGCGAGGCGATCACCGCGTTGCCGGCGTCGCTGGCGCGGACGATCACCTGGGATCAGGGTGCCGAGATGGCCAAGCATTCCGAGTTCACGACAGCGACCGGCATCCCGATCTACTTCTGCGACCCGCGCTCCCCGTGGCAGCGCGGAAGCAACGAGAACACCAACGGACTGCTACGCCAGTACCTGCCGAAGAGCACCGATCTGAGCATCGTCACCCGCGCTGAGCTGACCGCGATCCAGGACTCGCTCAACGGACGACCACGCAAAACGCTCGGCTATCTGACACCATCGGAGAAGTTCACAGAACTCGTTGCGACCACCGGTTGAATCCGCCGTCCCGGTACTTGTTCCTGGGTTTGTCGGGTGTGGCGGCGCGGTTCTTCGCGCCTTGCTGCCGGCCGACATAACGCCAGCCGCCCCCGTCGGGGATGTTGCCGAGCTTCTTCACATCGACATGCAGCATCGCGCCGGGATGGTCGTGCTCGTAGCGGCGGATCGGTTCTCCGGTGGCGCGGTCGACGTGCGTGAGCCGGTTGAGATGGACTGAAACGAGGATCCTGTGGACGGTCGACGGGGCGATCCCGAGCCGACAGGCCAACTGCACGGGTCCCTCTCTCAGGCGCAAACGCAAGCTGATACAGCGTTTCGCGATCCTGGCGATGGTCCTGTTCGGCGAGCGATGGGGTCGTGAGCTTCTGTCCTGCATGGATTGGCCATTGCGATAACGCTCGGACCAGCGTTTGACGGCTGGCCAGGAAACCTGGAAGCGAGCGGCTACCTCCCTGATCGGCCAGCCCTCGTCTATGACCAGACGGGCGACGATCAGGCGGTGGCGCGGGGTGAGTGCTGCGTTGGCGTGAGACATGGGGCTCCTGCAATTGCTGGACGGGGCCCACCCGATCAGGATGGGCCCCGTCCAGGGAGTATGGATGTGCGGTTGCGTTTGGTCAGGCTTGCTGGTCAGAGTGATTGCGGATCGCTGCCAGCTGCACTTCCGCGGGAATGCCATGCCACTCGCCGGGAAGCTCGTGCAGCGTCGACTGTGGAAGCGCCTGCTCCAACTCGGCGGCCCACCGCTTGAGCCGCGGGGCGGTGTGGGTGCTGACCATCAGCACTGTCGGGGTCGCGAGGCCTTCGAACCGCTGGGCGTTGCAGCCAGGAAGGAAGGTCAACTCGTGCAGGCTGGCCGGGACGTCTGCGAGGTGCTGCTCCAAGGTGGGAATCTGCCCAACGATGTCGGCGGGGATGCCGACGACATCGCGAAGGTAGTAGTCGCGAGCCTGCTGCCGGTCACGCGCCAGCAGGTCCTTCATCCGGGCCCGCTCAACGGCCAGGGTGCCGGGCTCGAACAGCGGCGGCTCGAGCAGGTACAAGGTGCGGATGGGTGCGCCAGCCTGGGCAGCGAGCAGCGCGAGGTCGGCGCCCGAGGAGAACCCGTACACGTCGACGGTGGCGCCGAGATGCTGGGCGATCAGGGTGATGTCGTTGATCTCCTGGTCGACCGTGTAGCAGTCGGGGTCGGAGCCGGGCGGCAGGGTGCTCTTCCCTGTGCCACGACGGTCATAGGTGGTCACCGTGAAGCACGTGGCGAGGGTGGTGGCCAGGTCAGGCTGGGGGTCGATCGTCCGCGAGCTGGCGACGCTGGGAACGATGAGGAGTTGGGGTCCGCTGCCCTGAGTGGTCAAGGCAAGGGTGGCCCCGTCGGCTGTGGTGAGGACGGTGTCCGTCGGCTGCGCACTCATGAACTATATTAAACATAGTAACAACTATGTTGTCCATAGCTGATGGGTAGGCTTGTCATATGCCCATCAAGAAGACCTACGCGGAGCATGGAGACGCTTGCGCCTCAGCGCACGGCATCGAGCTCATCGGTGACGTGTGGACCTATCCCATCCTGCGGGAACTGTTCCTTGGGCCCAAGCGGTTCTCGGAGCTGTCCTTACTGCTGCACGGCGTGACCCCAGCCGTATTGACAGCCCGCCTACGCGACCTGGACACCAGGGGCCTTGTGCAGCGACTTGACACGACGTCGCCAGCTGGGGGCTCGATCTACCAGCTGACGAGCTGGGGCCACGAGCTGGAGCGCCCCTTGGAGGGCATTGCCCGGTGGGCTCAGTCGTCGCCCACCTGGGATCCCAGCGGCGGCCTGACACCCGATGCGGCGGTCCTCGCCATGAAGACGATGGCCGCAGGCCTCACCTCACCTGGCAGCACGCTCGAGTTCGACCTGACACTGTTCGACAGTCGCTGCACGCGGCCGCAGGACTACACCTACCGCGTGAAGCTGGACGGGACAGGCCTGCTCGTCGTGCGGGAGTCGACTGTCATCGATGACGCCGACCTGCGTTGTGACTCAACCCTCTGGGCAAACCAGCTGTTCGATCCGAACTGTCCGATTATTGGCACGAGCAAGGACAGCGCAGGTCCGGTGGGGCGGTTCGTCGCTGTGTACCAGGCATCGCTTCAGTCGGTCGAGAATTAGCGCGGCACCATCGGTGACCTCTCACCCTGCCTGCTTCAACCAATGTGTCCGGTCAGTACAGCTAGACTGCCCGCAACCGTTCACTTTTCGAGCGCCGAAAGTGACCAGGATTCACGCGCCGCCGACAGTTCCCAGAATTTCGGGGCACCGGATTCGGCCTTCGGGGACGAAGTCGCGCCGTCCGTGGCCTACACTTGACGCGTTAGGCGCCGATCGTTAGCTGAGGCTCCTTCGTGAACACACGCCAGCGACCCCACACGTCGAGAGACGCTCCGGGTCAGGACAGGCTTCCCCGGCTTAAGGGGTCGCCCCGATTGGCTCCCGCTCCCGGGTGACGTCACGAAGTGCCAAAGGTCTTACGTGGAGAGGCTGAGTCGTATCGACGAGCCTCAAGGTGCGAGGAATCCGATCGGGGAGGTGAGCGATGAGCGATCACGATAGTTGGGCGTTCCGCACGCCCCCCTTCTTCCTCTAGACGCCCACTCGGGCTGCCTGGGCGGGCCTCTTCGCCTGCCGTCTTCTTCCGTGCCCTCCGTGCGGTCGTTGATCGACCGTGCCTGGGGGTCCGCTTCCATGCCCACCCGACTCGGGGTGAGAAAGCGATGCATCATGACGACCACCAACACTCCACGGACGCAGCAGCACGCGGTGCTCGACTCCGCCCACGTGGGGAACATCGAGGGCGCGTTCGGCACGATCCAGCTCGATGACACGGCGCCCCGCACGAAGCTGTCCGCGAAGCTGCGCACCCTCGTGGCGATCGTCGGGCCGGGCCTGATCGTCATGGTCGGCGATAACGACGCCGGCGCGTTCGGCACGTATACGCAGGCGGGGCAGAACTACGGCACCGCACTGCTGTGGGTGCTGCTGCTGCTGGTGCCGGTCCTCTACGTGAACCAGGAGATGGTTCTGCGCCTGGGCGCGGTGACCGGGGTCGGGCATGCCCGGCTGATCCTCGAGCGGTTCGGGAAGTTCTGGGGCGCGTTCAGTGTCATCGACCTGTTCATCCTGAACGCGCTGACGATCATCACCGAGTTCCTCGGCATCAGCCTGGGGCTGAGCTATCTGGGACTTCCCGAGGTGCCGGGCGTGATCATCGCCGCGGTCGTGATCGTCGCCGCCGTGAGCACCGGGTCGTTCCGCCGGTTCGAGCGGCTGTGCATGTTCCTCATCTTCGGGTCCCTCATTCTCGTCCCGCTCGCATTCCTGGCACACCCCTCCGCAGCGGAGGTCGCGCACGGGTTCATCCCCGGCTTCCCGCCCGGCGCCGAGCTGTCGACGGTGATGCTGCTGATCATCGGGATCGTGGGCACCACCGTGGCGCCGTGGCAGCTGTTCTTCCAGCAGTCGTACATCATCGACAAGCGGATCACGCCGCGGTTCATGAACTACGAGAAGGCCGACCTGTGGATCGGCATCGTGATCGTCATCGTGGGGGCGACGATCCTCATCGCGGTGCCCGCCGCGGTGTTCGCCGGCACCCCCGAGTTCGGGAACTTCACCGACGCCGGCGGGGTCGCCGCCGGCATCGGAAAGTACGTGGGCCGGGTCGCCGGCATCCTGTTCGCCATCGCCCTGATCGACGCATCCATCATCGGTGCGGCCGCGGTGGGCCTTTCCACCTCGTACGCACTCGGCGACACGCTCGGGTTGAAGCACTCGCTGCACCGCAAGGTGTCGGACGCGAAGGGCTTCTACGCCGCGTTCGCCGGGCTGCTCATCGTCTCCGCGATCATCGTCGTCATCCCGGGCAGCCCGCTGGGTCTGATCACGGTCGGGGTGCAGGTCCTCGCCGGGGTGCTGCTGCCCTCGGCCACCGTCTTTCTGCTGCTGCTGTGCAACGACAAGGAGGTGCTCGGCCCATGGGTGAACGGGCGGCGGCTGAACATCTTCACCTCCGCCGTGATCGCGGTGCTCGTCATCCTCTCCCTGGTGCTGACGGCGAGTGTCATCTTCCCGGACATCAGCGGTGACCAGATCATCATGATCCTCGTCGCCGGCGCCGTGCTCTCGATGCTGACCGGTGTCGGGTTCGCAGTCGCCCGGGTCCGTCGCCCCGCGCGCAGCGACCCGGACGAGGTTCCGCGCAGCGCGCGCGCCTCGTGGCGGATGCCTCCTATCGCGCTGCTGAACCCGCCGAAGCTGTCCACCGGGCGGCGGCTCGGGCTGAGCGTGCTGCGCATCTACCTGCTGATCGCGATGATCCTCGTCATCGTCCGTGTCATCCAACTCGCCCTCGGGCACTGAACTGCTGGTCTTGAAAGAACGGTGAGACAGATGAACGATGCAATCATGACCACCACCCGTCCCCGGACGCTCCTGTCGGGCATGCTGCGACAGCCGATCCAGGACGCCAAAGGCAACCAGATCGGCGTTCTCGCCGACGTGATCGTCCGCCTCGGCCCGGAAGGCTACCCGGCGGTGACCGGGCTGGTGGCCCGGGTCGGGTCGACCGCCGTGTTCGTCCCCGCGGTGAACATCGAAGCCCTCGACGACGACCGGGTCGTGCTCGATACGGCGAAGCTCGACCTGCGCCCGTTCGAACGCCGCGACGGCGAGGTCCTCCTCAAAGAGGCGGTGCTCGGCCACCGGCTCATCGACGTCGACAACGCCCGGCTGGTACGCGCCTACGATGTCGCGATCGACAGCATTCCCGGCGGGTGGGTCGCCGCCGCGCTCGACGTGCACGCCCGGCCCTGGTATTCGCGCCGCGGGCACGGCGCCCACGCCTTCCGGGACTGGAAGTCGTTCGAGGCGCTCATCGGCCACGAGCCGTCCGCCGCGGCACGCTCCCGCTTCAAGCGGCTGCGCGGTCTGCGGCCCGCGCAGATCGCCGACCTCATCGAGGACGCGTCATCCCGGGAGCGAGACGATCTGTTCGAGCACCTGCACACCGACCCCGAGCTCGAGGCCGACGTCATCGAGGAACTCGACGACAACGACCAGGCGCAAGTCCTGAAAGCCCGCGACACGGCCGACATCGCCGCCGTGCTCAGCCGCATGCACGCCGACGACGTCGTCGACGCGATCCTCGACCTTCCGCAAGAACGCCGCCAGCCGGTCCTCGACGCGCTGCCGCCCACGCAAAGACGGGACGTGCTCCGCCTGATGACCTACCAGGACAAGACAGCCGGCGGCCTCATGGGCGTCGAATACCTCGCCCTCGGCGAGGACGTCACTGTCCAGGAAGCGAGGAGCGCCGTCCGCGCCGCGGACGCACAGCAGCCGCAGTCCCTCGCGGTCGTCTACGTCGTCGACGACACCGGGCGCCTCGCAGGGTCGGTCGACCTGGTCGCCCTCCTGCGCGCCGACCCCGCCGCACTCCTGCGCGACGTGGCGGAGGCCGAGCCGGTGAGCCTCGTGCCCACGGACGACATCATCGAGGTCGTCAACGTCATGGCCGACTACAACCTGCTGTCTGTCCCCGTCGTCGACGACACTGAGCACATCCTCGGCGTCATCACCGTCGACGACCCGCTCGAGGAGGCGATCCCCGAGGACTGGCGGCAGCGCGAACGCCGCACCCGCAGCAGCTGACCCGCCCGGCCTCCACCGGCATCATCATTCCGAAGTCACCCCCGGCCCTGCCTGGATCAGGTCGGGGCTGACTTCGACGACCCTGAAGGAGCGTCCCATGACGCTGACCAACCTCGACTTCATCCTCCGCCTCCTCCTCGCCGGCGGGTGCGGCATGCTCATCGGACTGGAACGGCAGTACCGGTCCCGCACCGCGGGTCTGCGCACCCAAGCGCTCGTCGCCCTCGGCGCCGCCGCGTTCGTCCTCTACGGCATCCAAGTCGGCGTGCCCCAGGCGTCCTTGCAGATCACCGCCTACGTCGTCTCCGGCGTCGGCTTCCTCGGTGGCGGGGTGATCCTCCGGCAAGGGTTCACCGTGCAGGGGCTGAACACCGCCGCCACCCTCTGGTGCTCCGCCGCGGTCGGCTGCCAGGCCGCGGGAGGACACGTCATCCCCGCCCTCGCCACGACCGGCCTCGTGCTGGCGATCCACCTGCTGCTGCGCCCGCTCGGCCGACTCGTCGACCGCGCCCCCGCAGCCAAGAGCGAGACGGTGGGTGCGTACAGGCTGACCGTCCGGGTCCTGGAGCGGAGGGAAGCCGAACTGCGCGCCCGCCTGTCCGCCGCTCTCGACTCGCCCGACGTCGTCGTGCACGGCATGACGAGCCACCTCGACGACAGCGGCGGGAAGGGGCAGGAGATCGAGGAGCTCGAGGCTGAACTGCTCGTCGAAGGCCACGCCGCCACGCTCCTCGACGGCATCGTGACGCGCCTGTCGCTCGAGCCCGGGGTGCGCGGGCTGTCATGGCGGTCGGAAGATCCAGCTCCGATCGGCGATGACGAGGGGAACGGGCGACCGACGCACGGCAGCGCCCTGCGGGCGATCACGAGGAGGACGCGCGATGAGTGACTTCGGGATGCTCGCCCTCCTCGCCGAGGGAGCCGGCGAGGCCGCGATCAAGGCTCTTGCCGGCCGCATCTCACCGGACCTCATCATCGTGGCCGACCGGATACCGTCGGATGTGACCGCGAAGACCCTCATGTCGGGCCTGCACCACCTCCCCGACGAGGTCATCACGACCACCGTCGAGGGAACCCGCATCCAGAACTCGCTCAACGAAATGAAGGAGGCCGGCGACTACTTCACCGAGTACCTCACACCCCTCCTGCTCAGCCGCACCCACATCCTGATCGTCGCGCCCGCCGAACTGCTCGACGCCTTCCTGCGGATCATCGCGCCCGCCCGCCTGGAGGGCACGATCGCCGGGGGCGACGCCGTGGTGTACGCGTTCGATCGATGGATGCGGGCCAGGACGCGCTGACGGCGCGCTGATCGGGTGCCGATTGGAGCCAGCCCGTCCAGTGCCGGAAACATTCGACTTCCTCACAGGTTCATGTCTGCATGATCGGTGGGTGTCGCGTCGTGTCGTTCGTTCCGCCCGTGTCCGCCGCAACCGGCGACGTCTTGTCGCTCTGATCGCCGGGGCGGTCGTCATCGTCCTGCTCGCCGGGGTCGCAGTCGTGGTCGTCAACTTGGTGAGTCTGAACACGGGCATCCACCGGTCCGCGATCGCGATGCCCGCCGGCACGGGGCAGACCGCGGCGCCGGGTGTGGCGCAGGACACCGGCGAGGTGAACATACTAGTGATGGGTCTGGACAGTCGGGTCGATGAGAATGGCAACCCGTACCCGCAGGACATCTACAACGCGATCCACGCTGAAGACGCGTCCGTCGGTGGGTACAACACGAACGTCCTGCTCTACATCCACATCCCCGCCGGCGGCGGTCCGGCGGTGGGGATATCCATCCCGCGCGATGACTATGTCCAATACGCGGGCAACATCGGCGGTGTCTCGCACGGCAAGATCAAGGAAGCGTACGGGCGGGAACTGTCCGCGAAGCTCCCCGTCCTGCTGAAGCAGGGCCTGTCGAAGGCGGACGCGTATCAGCAGGCGCGCGATGCGGCACGCGAGGCGGAGATCCGCACGGTGTCGCAGTTCCTCGGCGGGGTGCGGATCGATCATTTCGTCGAGGTCACCATGGCGGCGTTCTACCGTGTCGCGCAGGCCGTCCAGCCGATCACGGTCTGCCTGAACCACGCGACAGCGGACCCGAAGTACTCGGGCGCGAACTTCCCCGCCGGGATGCAGCAACTCACCGCGTCGCAGGCGATGTCGTTCGTGCGTCAGCGCCGCGACACCGTATACCGGGGCGTGTTCCTGACCGACCTGGACCGCACCCGCCGACAGCAGGCGTTCATGGTCTCCCTCGCCGTGAAACTGCGTAACGCGGCGACGTTCACCAACTTCGGCACCCTGCAGACCCTGATCGACACCGCCAAGCAGTACATCGCCCTCGACCAAGGCCTGGACCTTCTGTCGCTCGCCTCGGACATGCAGCACTTCTCCGGCGGAGGCATCAGCTTCCAGACCCTGCCCGTGGAACGCTTCGGCACAATCGGCGGGGAGAGCGTGAACATCGTCGACGTGAAGAAGATCCAGGCCACCGTCGCCGGACTTCTCCACCCACCAACGCCCACGCCCGCTCCGCCCGCGCCGACCGCGTCGGCATCCCCTCACTCGACCGCATCGACGCCCGTCAACACCCAGCCGACCAGCACGGGACCGGCGAGCTACACGAACTCCCAGCAGCCCATGCAATCCGGCGCCATCCCCTGCGTCAACTGAACGACCGCTGACAGCGAGCGGACTCCCGCTGGCGCCCGACGAACGCTGGCGCACCCGCATTCCTCCGAACACCAAGCATCGAGCATGGTCCCGGATCAAGCCGACATGCCGGTACCGAGTCGAGTTGACATTCTCACCACGGCAGTGCGATCTCCCTCGAGCGGTGGCTGTACAAGAGCCGCTGTGCGGTCGTCCTCCGTGAGCTCGCCGATGGCACGCTGCCCCTCACCGCGGACGCGATCATGACCAGAGCGCACGCCGGCCAGTCCGTGGCATTCCTGCTCTCGCTCCTCATCCGCTCAGGCGTGCTGCCCGATTTCGACATCCAAGCGGCGAGGTTCGAGCACTGGTTCCAACGGTGGCTTCCGACCGTCCCCCATCCCGAGGACCGGCTCCTCCTACGGCGGTACTGCACCTGGGAGCTGCTGCCGTCGGGCAGATCACTCAGGGGCAGACCAGCTACGGCCGTCCGATCCGGCTCCACCTATCAGAAGGTGCGTGCGGCGCTGAAGCGGTGCGCGGCCCTCCTGCAGCAGATCCGCGCGAGCGGCGAAACGCTGACGACATACCCGCAGCGATCTCTCGACGGCTTCCTCACCGGTTCGCCCTCACAACGGGATGCCCTCGCGCCGTTCACCCGGTGGCTGCGACGGCACCGCCTGAGCCGCCTCCGGGTCGAGTTCCGCAGCCATCGCCTCGAAGGGCGCGACTACGCCGCCGACCATCGGTGGACGATGGCACGCGCGTTCATCACGCGAGACGACATGGATCCCGTGACGCGAGTCAGCGGATTGCTCGTCCTGTTCTACGGGCTCCACCTGACCCGCATCGCAGCGATCACCCGCGCACAAGTCGATACGACCGCGCGCCCCATGACGCTGACGGTCGGAACTGAACCGATCGAGCTGCCCAAGTCCTCGCCGAAGCAATGGTCCAGCTGCTCGACGGCAACCGCTCCGACACTTGGCTCTTCCCGGGCAGGAACCCGGGCCGACCGATCACCCCCGGGCCGCTCAGCCGTCGACTCCGTCAAGAAGGACTCCTCGCCGGCAGCGCTCGTGTCACCGCGCTGATGGACCTCACCCGACAACTGCATCCTCGAATCGTGTCCGACCTGCTCGGCATCACGGCGTCATCAGCTGCCGCCTGGGCACGCCTCTCCGGGGGCGAATGGTCCGACTATCCCGCGCTGCGCTCAACCTCGACCTGAGCACCAATGGCCTCCCGCTACGCTTGCGCCTCCAGTGGGACTGCCTGAATTATCGGACAGACCCCCGGGCTTGGCTACAGATAGCGGCAGACCTGATCCGAGCTGCACGTGTCGGGCTCGACGTGCTCGGCCTGGTCGCGGAGCCCGGCGAGGGTGTCGCGCAGGTCGTGGAGCTGCCTGAGCTGCTGGTCGATATCGGTGAGGCGTGCGTCGAGGAGGTCGCGGACGTGGCTGCAGGGCGCTTGGCCGTGGTCGCGGATGTGGAGGATCTGCTGGATCTGGGCGAGGGTGAGTCCAGCGGCTTGGCCGCGGTGGATGAAGTCGATTCGGGGGCTTGACCCCTGATCTTGGACACGCTGATTCCAGCACGATGCTGGGGAAGCGAGAATCTGAGGGATGGCAAGGAAGAACTACACGGACGAGTTCCGGCAGCGTGCGGTGGATTTGTACGAGTCCACGCCGGGCGCGACGCTGAAAGCGATCGCGGCCGATTTGGGGATCTCCCGTGGTGCGTTGAAGGAATGGGTCGACAAGCTCGGATCCGGGACCGCTGCGGCCGGTTCGGTGTCGCCGCCGGTGTCGGTGCGGTCGGAGTCGCAGGCGGCGAGGATCATCCGGTTGGAAGCCGAGTTAGCGGTCTCGAGAGCGGAGCAGGTCAAGCTCGAGACGGAGCGGGACATCCTCCGTCAGGCGGCGAAGTATTTCGCTGCGGAGACGAACTGGTGAACCGCTTCCAGTTCGTCGAGGACCACAAGGACGCCTACGGCGTGAAGCGGTTGTGTGAGGTCATCGAGATCGCCCGGTCCTCGTTCTACGCGTGGCTGGCCGCAGCCCCGGGACGGGCCGCGCGAGCCGCGGACGACGCCCGGTTGGCGGCACGGATCCGGGTGCTGCAGGACCCCGCGCAGGGTGGTGACCGCGCCTACGGGGCACCGAGGATCACTGCCGACCTCAACGACGGCGTCCCCGCCGCCGGGCGGGTGAATCATAAGCGGGTCGCTCGGGTGATGCGGGAACACGCGCTCGCGGGGATCCGACTGCGCCGCCGGGTGAAGACCACGATCCCGGACCAGTCCGGACGGAAGTTCCCCGACCTGGTCGGGCGGGACTTCAGCACCGGGGAGCCGAACCGCAGGTATGTCGGCGATATCACCTACCTCCCCATCGCGGACGGCAGCAACCTGTATCTGGCGACCTGCATCGACCTCGGGTCGCGCAAGCTCGCCGGCTGGCAGGTCGCCGACCACATGCGCACCGAACTCGTCGAAGGCGCTCTCCGCGGCGCGCACCGCGACCGCGGATCGCTGGCCGGCGCAGTGTTCCACAGCGACCACGGCTCGGTCTACGCGTCGAAAGCCTACGCAGCACTCTGCGAGCAGCTCAAGGTGACCCAGTCCATGGGCGCGGTGGGCACGAGCGCCGACAACTCGCTGGCCGAGAGCTTCAACGCCGCGCTCAAACGCGAGCTCCTCCAAGGCGCGTCGGCGTTCCCCGATCAAGCCACCGCCTACCGGGCCGTGTTCCGGTGGACGAACCGATACAACACGCGCCGACGCCACTCCGCGATCGGCCAGATCACCCCGAACAGCTACGAGAACACCTACGCGGCCGCGAGATCAGCTACCCTCACGGAAGCGGCATAACCGAAATGACACCGTGTCCACGATCCGGGGTCAAGGCCCTCGGGCGATGGTCTCGGCGGTGTAGTTGCGGTAGCCGCTGGGCGTGCGCCCGGCCGGCGGCAGGAGCCCCTGGTCCTCGTAGAACCGCAACGTCTTCGCCGTGGTGCCGGCCGCGTCGGCGAGCTCTCCGATCCGCATTCCCCGCCCCCCCCTTTTCGCTGGTCGCAAATTTCGTGCTTGACCTTCCCCTGTGGTGGAAGGTTCATGATGAGTGTATCAGCGGGATGTTCCAAGATGTCCAGGGAGGAATAAGGATGCCATCGAGGTTTGATCTGGCCGTGATTGGGTCGGGTGGCGCGGCATTCGCCGCGGCGATCCGCGCCACCACACTGGGAAAGTCGGTGGTGATGATCGAGCGCGGCACGTTGGGCGGCACGTGCGTGAACACGGGGTGCGTTCCGTCCAAGGCGCTGCTCGCGGCCGCCGAGGCCCGCCACGTGGCCGCGGATGCGGGCTCCCGGTTCCCGGGGATCGCCGCCACCGCTGGCCCGGTAGACATGCACGGGCTGGTGGGTGGCAAGCAGGACCTGGTCGAGGCGATGCGGAGTGAGAAGTACATCGACGTGGCAGAAGCCTACGGCTGGCCGGTCCGCCAGGGCGAGGCGGCGTTCGCCGGCACGCCGGATGCGTCGGTCCTCGAGGTCACCGCCGCGGACGGCACCGTCGAAACCATCGAGGCCGCCCACTACCTCATCGCCACAGGCTCCCGCCCGTGGGCTCCTGCCATCGAGGGGCTGGACGGCGTCGACTTTCTCACCTCGACGTCGGCGATGGAGCTGTCCGAGGTGCCTGACTCGCTGCTGGTGCTCGGCGGGGGCTATGTGGCGCTGGAGATGGCACAGTTGTTCGCCCGGCTCGGCTCGAAGGTGACTCTGCTGGTGAGGTCCCGGCTGGCGTCGAAGGAGGAGCCGGAAGTCTCCAAGGCGTTGCAGGAAATCTTCGCCGACGAGGGCATCCGAGTGGTCCGCCGCGCCATCCCCACCCGCGTCACCCGCGACCCGGGCACCGGCCAGATCGTCGCCGCGGCCGAGGTCTCGGGCGGCGTGCAGGAGTTCCGTGCCGACGAGATCCTCGTCGCGCTCGGCCGCGCCCCGGTCACCGACGGGCTCAACCTCGAGACCGTGCAAGTGAAGACCGGCGCGGCCGGAGAGGTCGTGGTCACCGACCAGTTGCAGTCCTCCAACCCTCGCGTCTGGGCGGCTGGGGATGTCACCGGGCACCCCGAGTTCGTCTACGTCGCAGCCCGGCACGGCACGTTGGTCGCCGAGAACGCCTTCACTGACGCCAGCACGTCGGTCGACTACACGCGGATGCCGCGGGTCACATTCACGAGCCCTGCCGTCGGCGCGGTCGGGATGACCGAGAAGGAGGTCATCGCGGCCGGGATCCGCTGCGACTGCCGTGTCCTGCCACTGGAGTACGTGCCCCGCGCGCTGGTGAACCGGGACACCCGCGGGTTCATCAAGATGGTCGCCAACGCGGACACCGGCGAGATCCTCGGCCTCACTGCGGTCGCCAAGGACGCCGGCGAACTCGCCGCCGCAGGTGTCCACATCCTCGGCAAGACCATCACCGAGGTCGCCGACGCGTGGGCCCCGTACCTGACCACGGCCGAAGGCATCCGGATCGTAGCCAAGGCCTTCACCACCGATGTGTCGATGCTGTCCTGCTGCGCCTGACCGCGCGCCAGACAGCGGATCCACCCCATCAGAAACTGGAGCCTCGCCCGCTCCTCGATCGGCCCGCCCGGGTCGAATCGATCTCCCCGGCCAGCGGCGACACGATCCGCGTCACCGTCGACTCGACCGCCGGTGTCACTAGCGTGGAACCGGCGACCGCGGTGGTGTCCTTGGTCAGCCCCGAGGCCATGCACTCGATTCGCTCCTCGTTCTGCAACCAGGTCCACTACTTCGCTTCCCGCGAGGACGCCGCCGGATGGCTCACGGAACACCCGATGGCCCAAATCCTCACGGTCGCCGATGCCTTCGAGGTTGGCAGCACCCTGATCACCGAGATGCTCGAGCGCCCCCGGACCGGTGCCGACGAACTGTCTGGAAGCTGCTGCGGTCCCGAGACCTGCTGCTGAGACGGCACCACGAGAGGACAGAACACCAATGCCTCCCAACCAGGACGACCAGCGAGGCGGCCGTGGCCTGCTCCTTGGGGCCGTCGCCGCACTGCTCGTGGTCGGCTGCTGCGCCCTCCTTCCACTTCTCGTCGTCGGAGGCACGATCACAGGGATCGGCACCCTCCTCCGCAACCCGTGGGTGATCACGGGCGGTGCCGCACTCCTGATCCTCGCGGTGGTTGCAAGCATCGTGATGACAGCGCGTGCCAGGCGACACCGCCGCGAAAACGACCCCGACTGCTGCCCGCCCCTTCGCCCGACCATAACGAAGACAGACCCGAGGCGAAGGGAAACCGGAACCAAATGATCATGGCCATTAGACCCCGGCATACGGCCCGCCCGATAGGCCCCTAGCCAGCAGGCAAGTCGCCGATCAACGCGCGCGAACTCTGATGTGAAATCTAAAGGTCATCCGCATGGTCCCGGATCAAGCCGTCACGCGGCGGCGACGTCCTGCGCGGTCACGTGCTTGCCTTCCGCGTCGACGCGGCGCGCAGGCCGTTGAGGATCACGATCACCTCGGCGATCTCGTGCACCAGCACCACCGCCGCAAGCCCCAGGACGCCAAAGAGGGCGAGCGGGAGCAGGGCGGTGATGATCAGCAGCGACAGGATGATGTTCTGGTTGATGATGTGCCGCCCCCGACGGGCATGGGCGAACGCGCGCGGGAGAAGCCGCAGATCGTGACCGGTGAAGGCCACGTCGGCCGACTCGATCGCGGCGTCGGAGCCCGTCGCGCCCATCGCGATCCCGATGTCCGCGGCGGCCAGCGCAGGGGCGTCGTTGATGCCGTCGCCGATCATCGCGACCGGCCCCTTCGCACCGAGCTCTGCGATCGCGGCGGCCTTGTCTTCGGGGCGCAGCTCGGCGCGGACGTCATCGATCCCTGCATGCGCAGCGAGGGCGCGGGCGGTGCGGGCGTTGTCGCCGGTGAGCATGGTCACCCCGATGCCCTGGGTCGCGAGGGTGCGGACCACTTCAGGGACCTCGGGGCGCAGCTCGTCGCGGACGCCGATCGCGGCGACCGGGACGCCGCCGCGGTGGACGATCACGACTGTCATGCCCTGCTCCTCCAGCCCCGCGACCCGGTCGCCGAGGGTCCCGGCGTCGAGCCAGCGCGGGCTGCCGACGGTGATCCGCGCGCCGGCGAGCTCGCCCTCGACGCCGTGCCCGGCCTGCTCGGTCACGCCCTCCGCCGCAGGGGCATCCGGCGCTGCGGCGGTGATCGCGGCGGCGAGGGGGTGGGTGCTGTGCTGCTCCAGAGCGGCCGCCCACGCCAGCGCCTCCGCCTCGCTCACACCGTCCACGGTGAGGACGGCGGTGACGGCGGGCTCGTTGCGGGTGAGGGTGCCGGTCTTGTCGACGGCGACGTGGCGGATCACGCCGAACCGCTCGAACGCGGCACCGGACTTGATGATCACGCCGAACTTGCTCGCCGAGCCGATCGCCGCGACCACGGTCAGCGGCACGGAGATCGCCAGTGCGCAGGGCGATGCCGCGACCAGCACGACCAGGGCGCGGGTGATCCACAGCTCCGGGTCGCCGAGCAGCGAGCCGATGATCGCGACCAGGGCTGCGAGGATCAGCACGCCCGGGACGAGAGGGCGGGCGATGCGGTCGGCGAGGCGGGCGCGGTCGCCCTTCTCCGCCTGAGCCTTCTCCACGAGGTCGACGATCGTGGTCAGTGAGTTGTCGGTGCCTGCCGCGGTCGTTTCGACCTCCAGTGCCCCGGCGGTGTTGATTGCGCCGGCGGAGACGGCATCGCCGGGTTCGACCTCGACCGGGATCGACTCCCCGGTGATCGCGGACGTGTCCAGGCTGGAACGTCCCGTGCGGACGACGCCGTCGGTCGCGATCCGCTCACCCGGCCGCACCAACATCAGCTGCCCGACAGCCAGATCCTTCGCGGCGACCTCGACCGAGACGCCGTCGCGGCGGATGGTGGCGGTCTCCGGGACGAGCTTGAGCAGTGCCCGCAGCCCGCCGCGGGCACGGTCCATCGCCTTGTCCTCCAGCGCCTCGGCGATCGAGTACAGGAATGCCAGCGCTGCGGCCTCCTCGACGTAGCCGAGGATCACCGCGCCGACCGCGCTGATGGTCATCAGCAGCCCGATGCCGAGCTTGCCCTTGAAGAGGTTCCGGATCGCGCCCGGCGTGAACGTCGACGCGCCCAGCAGCAGGCCGATCCAGAACAGCACCAGCGCAGGGATCTCCATCCCGGACCACTCCAGCGCCAGACCGGTGAGGAACGCCACACCGGAGAAGACCGGGACCATGATCCCGCGGTCCCGCCACCAGGGGCGCTCCGCCTCCTCGGCCTCTTCGCCGACTGCGGTCTCAGGCTCGTCGTGCTCGCAGCCGCACGCCGCGCTCACGCGCCCGCTCCCGTCCCGCAGCAGCCCGGCACCGTGCACGAAGCGTCCATGCAGGGCGCGTGCTCGTCCACCGCGAGCGTCACGTCCACCAGCGCGGTCAGCGCCGCCGCGAGGTGCGGGTCCGCGATCTCGTAGCGCGTCTGCCGCCCTTCCGGCTCGGCGACCACGATGCCGCAGTCGCGCAGGCAGGTCAGGTGGTTCGAGACGTTCGAGCGGGTCAGCTCCAGCTCACGCGAGAGCACCGCCGGGTAGCTGGGGCCGTCGAGCAGGGTCATCAGTATCCGGGAGCGCGTCGGGTCCGCCATGGCCCGGCCGAGCCGGTTCATGACGTCGAGACGTGGAGCAATGGTCAGCATGCACTGATCATACAGTGTTGACTGAACTAATCCCAGGATGAATAGTGCACCCTGCGACATTCGGCCCTACCAGTAACCCCGCGGGCGCGCAGCAGCAGCCCGGCGTTTTCGAGCGCGCCGAGGACGCGGACGATGCTGGTGGTGTTGCAGGACACCACCCGGGTCAGGTCCCGGCCGAGCGCGGTGGCGTAGTTGGCCTGGGCGACGAAGGAGTGCCCGGTGGTCGAGTGCGCTTCCCCGCCCTGCACGATCACCTTTACTCCCGCCGCCTGGTAGCGGGGCAGGTTTCCGGCGGCGACGTGCTTGGGGGTCGTATCGACGATCACGTCGCTCTGCGCGAGGAGATCGTCGAGGGTTCCCTCGGGGCGGATGCCGGTGTCCACCATGCCGCTGTGCGCGTCGGGGGTGGCGGCGAATACGGGCAGCCGCGGGACGGCGGATTGTATTCGCCAGTCGGTGACGATGTCCGCGACGCCCACCAGGTGCATGTCGGGTTGGGCGTGGACGGCGTCGGCGACCCTCTTGCCGATCACTCCGTACCCGTTGACGCCGACTCTGATCCTGTCCATCTTCGTCTCCTTTCGTGGTGTTCTTGAGCCGTGCGCGGGTCAGGGGCGGGGTCGGCGGCGCCGCAGCGTCCACAGCAGATAGCTGCCGAGGGCGCCGATCGTGCCGGTCCCGGCGCCGATCAGGACGCCTTCCCGGGAGCGCCATTTCGTGTTCCCGCCGACGAGGGTGCCGATCCCGCTGATCAGCGCGGCGGCGATCATTCCCGCGACGACACGGTTGCCGACGCGTTCGGCGCGCCCGACGAGAGGTTCCAGCTCCGTCGCGCGTAGGTGCACCTCGAACCCGCCGTCTTCGAGGAGATGCCGGAGCCGGCTCAGGGTGGCGGGCAGCTCGGTGAGCAGTGCCCCGGTGTCGGCTCCCGCGCGCGCCCATCGCCGGGCCAGAGCCGGCAGGGACAGCTGGGCGCGGGTGAGCTGCTCAGCGTAGGGCTGCAGGGCGTCGAGCATCTGGAAGTCCGGATCCAGCCGCGCCGCGGTCCCTTCGGCCATCATCAGCACTTTGAACAGCAGCGCCGTCTCCTGCGGAAGGTGCAGCTGGTGCTGCTGCAGGATGCCGAGCAGCTGCTGGAGCATGATTGCGAGGCTGATCTCCGACAGCGAACGGCCCCGGTAGCGGGCCGTGAACGCGGTGATCGCCTGCCGCAGCCCTGCCCGGTCGACGACGTCGGCGGTCCGGGAGAGTTCTGTCAGGGCGGTGGTGAGGGTGTCCGGGTCGTCGCGGGTGAAGGCGAGCACGATGCCGGCGAGGCCGTCCGTGGTCTGTTCGGTGAGCTCCCCGACCATCCCGAAGTCGATCAGCGCGAGCGCGCCGTCGGGCTGCACGAACATGTTCCCGGGATGGGGGTCGGCATGGAAGAACCGGTTGTCGAACACCATCGTGAGCACGATGTCGGCACCCAGCCGCGCGAGTGCGACCCGGTCGATGCCGGCGGCGTCCAGGCCCTCCAGGTCGTCGATCCGCACCCCGCTCATCCGCTCCAGGGTCAGCACGCGCGAGGTCGTGGTCTCCCCGTGCACGCGGGGAATCCGCACCCGCGCCGCGTGGGCGAACTCCTGCGCGAACCGTTCGGCGTTGCGGGCCTCCTGCAGGTAGTCCAGCTCGGCACGCAGCGTGCGGGAGAACTCCTCCACCAGCCCGGGCAGGTCGTACTGCCGGATGGCATCCCAACGCCGGTCGGCGCGGTCGGCGAGGTTGCGGAGAATGTCCAGGTCTTCATGCACCTGCGCGACCACGCCGGGCCGGCGCACCTTCACGACGACCTCGGTGCCGTCGTGAAGAGTTGCCGCGTACGCCTGCCCGATGGACGCCGCCGCCAGCGGCACCGGGTCGAACTGGGCGAACACGTGCTCTGGGTCGGCGCCGAGCTCTTCACGGAGCACGTCCCGAATGCCCTCCCACGGTGCCGCGGCGACGTCGTCCTGCAGTTTGGCGAACTCGGCGACCCATGCCGCGGGGAGCAGATCGTGCCGGGTGGAGAGGATCTGGCCCAGTTTCACGAACGTCGGCCCGAGCTCCTCAAACGCGACCCGCACATGCTCGGGGTTCGTGTAGGGGTCCTCCTGCCGGGCGTGTCCGAGGGCGCCGCGGTGGAACGGCACCAAGCCGCCCAGGCCCAGCACGCCGGCCAGGACGCCGAGTCCGTGCCGGCGCAGCACGGCCCCGATCTGCCGGTACCGGCTACTCCCCGCGCCCATCAGCTCACGCCCCTCTCGGCTGGAGTGCCGACCGATGCTCGTTCGAGGATGAAGTCGACGCGCGCGTCGGGGGCGAGTGCGGGGACGGTGACGACGGGAAAGCCCAGCTCCTGGTACACCAGCCCGAGCAGGTCGTGGATGCGCCGCTGCGCGGCGGGGTCCTCGGTGCGCGCGTAGTCGGGCGCCAGCGGGAGCAGGTCAAGCAGGAACACCGTCGCGTACCGGGCGCCGGCCAGCGCGCCCAGCAGGGCGGTGCCGGGGGCGAGGCCGAGGAAGCGGTAGTAGGCGAGCGAGTCCGGCAGAGCACGGTCCAGGAACACGGTCTGTTGCGGGTCGAGGGAGCGTTCCTGCTCGATCTGCATGTCGACGACGGCGCGCTGGAACTCGCTCTGCCGTGCCCGCACCTCCGCGGTGCTGCGCCCGGTGATCCGTTGCAGGTCGATGTAGTGGCGGGCGTGCTCGATCGTGGTCGTGTACCCGCGGCCCCGCAGCAGGTTGACCGTGGTGGTCTTGCCCGAGCTGGGACCGCCCGTCACGACGTGCCAACGGGTGGTCTGTGCGGGCCGCGGCTCCTGGATGCCGGTCATGACCTCACCCTACACCCTGTACCCCTACAGGGTATGGTAGATTGTGGGTGGAGGTGCGAGATGGCACACGGGTATGTGGACAACAAGCCGGCGCTGCTGGCGCGGCTGAGCCGCGCGGAGGGTCAGGTGCGCGGGATCGCGCGGATGATCGACGAGGACGTGTACTGCATCGACGTGCTGACCCAGGTGTCGGCGGCGACGAAGGCGCTGGAGTCCGTCGCGCTGTCGCTGCTGGAAGACCACCTCGCGCATTGCGTCGCGCAGGCGACCGCCGAAGGCGGCCCGCTCGCGGAGGAGAAGCTCCGCGAGGCGAACGCCGCGATCGCGCGCCTCGTGCGCTCCTAACCTCGCCCCACTCACATCGTTCAACGCTCTTGAAGGGAGCACATCATGACCGGACAGGGATTCCAGGACCTCGGACTGCAGGCGACGAGCACCGGCGCGGGGTGCGCGTGTTGCAGCCCCACCTCACACGGCGCGGCAGCCGCCGACGCCACCGCAGTCCCGGCGACGGGTGACGTTGTGTCGGCGCAGTTCCTGGTGGAGGGGATGACCTGCTCGCACTGCGTGCGCAGCGTGACCGAGGAGGTCTCCGCGATCGACGGCGTCTCCGACGTCGCCGTCGATCTGCGCGCCGGTGGCGTGTCCACGGTGACGGTGTCCAGCGCGACGCCGGTGGATGCGGCGCGGGTGCGGGAGGCGGTGGAGGAGGCCGGCTACAGCCTCGCCTCAGCGTCATGACCACGACCACGGATGTCGATCTGGACATCAGCGGGATGACCTGCGCGTCGTGCGCGACCCGGGTAGAACGGAAGCTGAACAAGTTGCCCGGGGTGGCGGCGACGGTCAACTTCGCCACCGAGAAAGCCCGCGTGCACGCCGAGTCCCCGGTGCCGGTGGAGGAGCTGATCGCGGCGGTCGAGCAGGCCGGGTACGGAGCCTCCGTCCCCGCCCCACCGGCCACCGAAGCCCCCGATGAACAGGCCACGGTGCCGCGGGATGCGGAGTTGGTGTCGTTGCGGCAGCGGCTGATCGTCTCGACGGTCCTGGCGGTGCCGGTGGCGGTGTTGTCGATGATCCCGGTGCTGCAGTTCACCTACTGGCAGTGGCTGACCCTGACCCTGGCGGCCCCGGTGGTGGTGTGGGGAGCGTGGCCGTTCCACCGCGCCGCGGCGATCAACGCCCGCCACGGGGCCGCGACGATGGACACCCTGATCAGCCTCGGCGTGCTGGCCGCGTTCGGCTGGTCCCTCTACGCCCTGTTCTTCGGCGGCGCCGGCATGCCCGGGATGCGGATGAGCGTCACCTTCGTCGGCACCCCGCAGTCCGGCGGTCACGAGGTGTATCTGGAGGTCGCCGCCCTGGTGACGGTGTTCATCCTCCTCGGCCGCTACCTGGAAACCCGCGCCAAGCGGCAATCCGGGGAAGCCCTCCGCGCCCTGCTGGAGCTCGGCGCGAAAGACGCCGTCGTCCTCCGCACAGGTAGCGAACAGCGCGTCCCCGTCGCCCAGCTGGTGCCCGGCGACATCGTGGTGGTGCGGCCCGGGGAGAAGATCCCCGCCGACGGTGTCGTCACCGAGGGTGTCTCCGCGGTGGACGAGTCGATGCTGACCGGCGAGTCCGTCCCCGTCGAAGTCGCCCCCGGCTCGAAGGTGGTCGGAGCGACCGTGAACACCGGCGGCCGACTGCTGGTAGAGCTCACCCGGGTCGGCGCGGACACGGAGCTGGCCCGGATGGCCAGGCTGGTGGAGGAGGCGCAGACCGGGAAGGCGCAGGTGCAGCGCCTCGCCGACCGGGTCTCCGCGATCTTCGTCCCCATCGTCATCGCCCTCGCCATCGTCGCGTTCACGGTGTGGCTGCTGGTCGGCGCCTCCCCGGAGGTCGCGTTCACCGCCGCGGTGACGACGCTGATCATCGCGTGCCCCTGCGCGCTCGGGCTCGCGACCCCGACCGCGCTGCTGGTCGGCACCGGGCGAGGCGCGCAGCTGGGCATCCTCATCCGCGGACCGCAGGTGCTGGAGCAGACCCGCCGCATCGACACCGTGGTGCTGGACAAGACCGGCACCATCACCGCCGGCACCATGACCGTGACCGCCACCCACCCCGCCGCAGGGACCGACGAGACGGAGCTGGTGCAGGTCGCCGGGGCGCTCGAGCACGGCTCCGAACACCCCATCGGCCGCGCCATCACCAACGCGGCCAGCGGCCCGCTCGCGGCAGTGGAATCGTTCGCCGCGGTGGCCGGGCAGGGCGTGCAGGGCATCGTCGACGGCCGCCTGGTCGCCGCCGGCCGCGCCTCCTGGATCACCACCCAATGGGCGCTCCCCATCCCCGCCGAGCTCGCCGACACCATCGCGGCGGACGAGGCTGCGGGGGCGACGGTCACGGTGGTGGCGTGGGACGGGCAGGTGCGCGGGGCGATCAGCGTCGCCGACACCATCAAACCCACCAGCCGTGAGGCGGTCACCCGGCTCCGAGAGCTCGGGTTGACCCCGATCCTGCTCACCGGCGACAACCCCGGCGCCGCCCGCGCGATCGCCAACCAGGCCGGGATCGAGGACGTCCGCGCCGGGGTCACCCCACAGGGCAAGCTCGACACCATCCGCGACCTGCAGGCCGCGGGCCGGGTGGTCGCGATGGTCGGCGACGGCGTCAACGACGCCGCAGCCCTCGCCGCCGCCGACCTCGGGATCGCGATGGGCACCGGCACCGACGCGGCCATCACCGCCGCGGACCTGACCATCGTCTCCGGCGACCTGATGCTGGTCCCGGACGCGATCCGGCTGGCCCGGCGCACCCTGGGCACGATCAAGGGGAACCTTTTCTGGGCGTTCGCGTACAACGTCGCCGCGATCCCGGTCGCGATGCTCGCCCTGCTCAACCCCATCCTCGCCGCCGCGGCAATGGCGTTCAGCAGCGTGTTCGTGGTCACCAACAGCCTCCGCCTGCGCCGCTTCCGCCCCCTGCCCACCCCGACCCGTGCCGGCGCCCCCGCCACCCGAGAGCCCGCGCCCGTCCAGGCCTAACCATCGCTCGAGAAGGAGACACACCATGTCCCACGACCACGACCACTCCGGGCACGACCACACGCACGGGCACGACCATGGAGGACACGAGCATGGTGCGCACGAGCATCACCATCACGAGCCGCCGGCGGGGGCGACGAACCTGGTGACCTGTCCGGTGATGCCCGGCAACCAGGTCGACCCGGCCTGGGCCGAGCAGCGCGGCCTGTTCCGCGACTACCAGGGCAGCCGGTACTGGTTCTGCTGCGCCGAGTGCGGGCCGCTGTTCGACGCCGACCCCGCCCGCTACACAAACGCCGCCTGACCGGCCAGACAACCGGTCGGAGATAGAGGGTGGACACGGCGATCGGGCTGGTGCAGGCCTACCTGCGGGTCAACGGCTACTTCACCGTCGCCGAATACCCGGTGCTGGATGCCACCGGGCTGGCCGGGCCGCGCACCATCACCGACCTGGACATCCTCGCCGTGCGGCTGCACCGGGCACCGGGAGCGTCCGGGACCGTCGACGCACCGCTGGACCCGGCGCTGGGCGCCGGGGGCGGGGCGGACATGATCGTCGGCGAGGTCAAGGAGGGCCGCCCGCACCCCAACCCGGCGATGCGTGACCCGGCGGTGCTGGAAGCCGCGTTCACCCGGTTCGGGTGCTGCGCCCCGACCGATGCCGCCCGGCTGGTCGCCGAACTGCTGGAGACGGGACGGACGGTGGCGCCGGAAGGGCACACGATCCGCACGGTCGTGTTCGGCAATCCCACCTCCCCGCCCGGCTCGCGGGCGCCGTGGCACACCATACCGTTCGCCCGGGTGCTGCGTTACCTAGAAGACCATCTCAGCGCGCACTGGGGGATCCTCGGCCGCACTCAGATCAAGGACGACACCCTCGCCCTGCTGGCCCTGCGGGAGAAAGCCCACCGCGCCGCGACCGGCGCCTCCCGCCAGGGCACGGACCGGTAGGGGGTGGGTCGTGACCGGGTCTGGTGTGCACACCCAGGGGGAGCCGGTGTGGGTGCGCACCCGTGACGGGCGCGCCCTGTATGCGATGGTGCTGCCGGGTCCCGCCGGGGGCCACCGGGGTGCCGACGGTGGTGTTCGAGGCGGGATCGGCGGCGACCCGGTCCACCTGGGCGTCGGTGCAGACCCGGGTCGCCGCGTTCACGCGGGCCGTGGTGTATGACCGGGCAGGGCTGGGCCGGTCCGTCCCGGATAGTGCAGGGCACACCCTGGACCGGATGGCCGACGACCTGAACGATCTGCTGGACGGCCTCGAGCCGAGCAGCGGGTTCGTGCAGGCGGCCCGATCGTGCGGCAGGCAGCAGACCGGCCGCCCGGACCGGGAGGCCGGTCTGGTGCTGGTGGATCCGACCGACGAGGCAGCGACCCAGCAGTTCGGTGTGCCGTTCCGGGTCGGGGAGAAGATCGTGATCGCCGTGGAGTGGGTGCTGGCCCGGGTGGGGTTGCTGGAGCGGTTCTTCCGGTTCCTCGGGGAGGGGATGCCCGAGGATGTGCGGGCGGATCTTCACCGGGAGGCGTTCCGGCCCGCGGTGGTGGTCACCCAGGGTCGGCAGGCGCGCACGTTCCTCACCGAGCTGCACGCCTGGCGCGGCGACCCGCCGGTGCTGCCCGATGTCCCGGTCACCGTCATCTCCGGCAGTCTCGCGGACGGGATGCCGCGACGGGTCCGGGATGCCGCGACCGCCGCCGGGCGGTATCGGGCCGCACAGTCCCGGCAGGGCCGGCACGTGGTCGCTGCCCGCTCCGGCCACTACATCCCCGCCACAGAACCGGACCTGATCGCTGCGGAGATCCGCCGCCTCGTCCTCCCGCCCGTCGGATAGCCCCGGGTTGTCTGGCGGGCATGCCTGGTCAGGCCACGGCAGGGGGGCGTCGCCGCCGGGCGATCGCACCGGTGAGGGCGAGACCACCCAGCCCACCCCATAGGGTGACAGTGGAAACGCCTTGCCCGATGAGGACGGCGGGGGTGAGCCCGGCGCGCAGGTCGGTGTCGGCGATCATCGCCCCGGCCTGTCCGGCGGGCAGACCGGTGAGGGTGCTGCCGTCGCCGCGGACCCGGCGGGTGCGGTACCGCTGCCGACGCAGCGCCTTCTCGGCCGCGTCCAAGACCGCACCGGGGGGCGTGTCGGGGAGGACGCGGCGGGTGTGGGCGGGCAGGCGGGACAGGTTGCGGGGGGTGGCCGGGGGCGGGGCGAGCAGCGCGGTCAGGTGGTGGCGGATGCGGGGGATGACGCAGCCGATCAGCGACGCGAACAACAGCAGGTAGATCGCGGAGAACCACACCGACCCGAACACGTCGTGCAGCTGCAGCAGGTCCACCGCCCACATCCAGCCCGGGTTGGTCTTGTCGAACTGGATCACCCCGTTCGGGTCGGAGGAGCGTTGCGGGATCAACGACCCGGGGATCGCGGCCACCGCGAGCAGCAGCAACAACACCAGGGCGGTGCGCATGCTGGTCAGCTGCCGCCACGCCCACCGCGCCCACCCCGACACGCTCAGGCGCGGATTCGTGGGCTCGTCCACCGGCCGGTCGACGTGATCGGCGGGCAGCTGCGGGGCCTGCTCACTGCGGATCGACACGCGCATCCCCCCTCCCCCGGACGGGTGCGCGGCGGCGGGCGCGCCAGGAGGCGTGGGCGAGCAGCCCGACCCCCAGTACGGCGGCCACCAGGGCGGTGAGCACGTTCGCTTTCAGTCCGCCGGCGAGCAGCTCGGTGGGATCCAGCCGGATGGACTCCAGCACCGCCCGCCCCGCCCCGTACCACAGCAGGTACACGCCCAGACTCCGCCCGGCGCCCAGCGTGATCCGGCCGTGCCGGCGGCGGTGCTGCTCGAGCAGCACGATCACGGCGGCACCGGCCAGGTTCCACAGCAGCTCGTACAGGAACAGCGGATGAAACAGGGTCCCCGCCGGGGTCCCCGGCGGGATCGCGGGGGCTGAGGGGTCGATCTGCAGCCCCCACGGTAAGGTGGTGGGCGGGCCGAACAGCTCCTGGTTGAAGTAGTTCCCCAGCCGTCCCACCGCCTGGGCGACCAGCATCCCCGGCGCGAGCGCGTCCAGGAACAGCAGCACCGGGATCCCGGCGCGACGGGTGCCGATCACAATCCCGACCAGCCCGCCCAGGATCGCACCGAAGATTGCGATCCCGCCTTCCCAGATGTAGAGCACCCGCCACAGGTCCACGCCAGGGAAGAAGTAGTCGCCGGGATGGGTGAGCACATGGTAGATCCGGGCGCCGAGGATCCCGAACGGCACCGCCCACATCGCCACATCCACCACGACCCCGGCCGGGTGCCCGACCGCCCGCAGCCGACGGCCGGTGATCAGCACCGCCAGCACGATCCCGGCCAGGATCGCCAGCGCGTAGAACCGGATCTGGAACGGACCGACCTGAACGAAGCTGATCCCCGGGCTCGGGATCAGCGCCGGAGCCACAATGAGGAGTGCGTCCATCAGGGCCTCACCCTCGCCGGAAGCCACGCCAGCGGGTCCACCGCTTCGCCTCCGGTGCGGATCTCGAAGTGCAGGTGTGCGCCGAAGCTGCGTCCACTGTCCCCGACCCGGCCGACCATCTGCCCCACCCGCACGGTCTGTCCCGGGGTCAGGGCGAGGGACCCTTCCCGCATGTGCGCGTACGCGCTTTCCACGACCTGCCCGTCGATCTCGTGCCGGATCACCACGTACACCCCGTACGCGCCGCCCTGCTCCGTCGCGGTGGTGACCACCCCGTCGGCGATCGCCTGGATCGGGGTGCCGATCCCGGGGGTCATGTCCAGTCCGGCATGGAAATTTGAGCAGGACGGGCATGGCGGGGTGCGGTACCCGAACGTGCTGCTGATCGGCACTCCCACGGTGAACGGCCACTGCACCGCCGATGCCGGGTCGTTGGTGAATGTGTCCGCGGTGTGCGCGTACGACTCGGTCCCGACGGGGGCGGTCACCGCCACCGTGTAGTCCCCGCGCACCATCACCGTCCCGGTGACGGTGTCGGGGGTGGTGAACGACTGGGCGCGCACCGGGGTGCGGGTCGCCTCGACGGCGAACACCGGCTCCGGCGTCAACGGGATCAGCAACGGCAGTCCGGCGATCGACGCGACCGGGAGCATCACCGCGCCGGCGAGCATCCGGGATCGGGTGAGCGTGCGGCGCGGCGCGTGTCGAGGTGTCCGGACGGCACGGGTGGGCCGACGGCGTCGATCGCGTCGCGTCTGGACGGGTGGGGAAGACAGGGCGGCTCTCGCCGCACGGCGCGTTCCGGTACCGGGAGTCGGGGTGGAGGGGGCGGGTTCGGGCATACAAGACTTTCCTGGATGAGGGGGACGATGAAGGTGCGCACGGTCGCCGTCACACGGTCCAACCGGGAGCCGCGGCCCGGAGTGCACGGCGAGAATCCGGGATCGGATCACCCATGGCGCTGCCGCAGACGGGTCGCGCTCGCCTGCGGGCCGCACATCGTGGACCGTCGGCGACATCACGCGCCGGCGGCGGCTCAGGCGGCGGGCGCGGGCGGGGTGCTGATCAGGTGCGGCTGATCGACAGCACGATCAGGGAGGGCCGCAGAAGAGGCGACCCGGACGTGAACGAGCTCGACCTGCCGGGGAGGGATCGCAGCCACTCCAGCAGCGACATCCACCCGTCCCGGGCCGGGAGCACCAGGATGAGCAGGGTCAGCAACGCGAGCAGACACGTCACGGCAGCGAAAGCATGAGACGTCCCGCAGACCGTCTCATCGCACGAGGGCGTCACCACCCCGCTGACCAGGACATCAGCGGCGGCATCGGGGGCCACAACGACTGCGGAGGCGGACACGACAGTGCCCGCCTGGTCCTCTTCCAGACTCAGCGAATGCATCGCAAGCAGCCCCGCGATGATCGCGGTCACCGCGGCCAGGTAGAACCACAGGGCACGCCGGGACCCGAGTGCCCGCCGTCGCGCCACCACCTGGTTCACCGTCGACGCCCCTTCCTCGATCACGCCCAGCATACCCCGGGCGGGTAGCCATCCCCGAAGCGATACCCATCCTGGATACCCCGGATGGGTATATGCTGAGTGGTAGGGGGCACGCGCTCCCGTGCGTGGTGTTCTGACCGTGTCGCGGAGGCAAGGCACCGCTACCCTGGACGGGAAGGAGGTCGGTCGTGAACGTGATTCGCTCGCACGCGCGTCTGACCCCCGGGGTGCGACGGCTCCTGCTGGCCGCTCCGATCGCCCTGGCGATCATCACCGGGCTGCTGTCCATGCACGTCCTGACCGGTTCCCACCAGCCCGCCCTGGCATCAGAGACCAGCGCGATGAGCACGCACAGCCAGGTCGGCTCCGCACCAGCCGCCGCCGACGATACGCCGATGACCGCAGCTGCGGCGGAGGGCGCTGGAGGGCATTGCCAGGACGGGTGCGGCAGCCCTGCGGGGATGCCGGATCACTCGATGCTGATGATGGTGTGCGTGCTGGCGCTGCTGGCCGCGGTGATCGTCCTGCTCGCCCCGACGTCCCGTGCCCTTCTCACATACGCCGTAGCCCGCTCGCGCTCCCATACCCGGACTCTGCTGGTCGGATTGCCGCATCCCCGCCCGCCTTCACTGCTTGTCCTGTCCATCAGTCGCACCTGATTCCGCCTGAACCCCGGCGACCCTTGCCGGGGATGCTGCACCCTGCCCTCCCGGGCACTGAATCAGACCCTCACCGACTGAATAGACAAGGACACCCCTGATGCGTTTTCGTACTCTCACGCTGACCGCCGGCGCCCTGGCCACCGTGCTCGTGCTCGCCGGCTGCGCCCCCACCGACGGCACCATGCCCGGCATGGACCACGGACCCGGGGGGATGACCAGCACCGCCCCCTCCCAGTCCGCCGCCGCGTTCAACGCCGCGGACGAGATGTTCGTGACCATGATGATCCCGCACCACCAGCAGGCCATCGAGATGGCCGATCAGATCCTCGCGAAAGACGGCATCGACGAGCGAGTCGTCTCCCTCGCCGAGCAGATCAAGGCCGCACAGGACCCGGAGATCCAGACCATGAAGGGCTGGCTGGAGGAGTGGGGCGTCCCGTACGACGACTCCATGTCCGGGATGGACGGCATGGACATGGGCGGCGGGATGATGTCGGAGGACGACATGGCCGCTCTGGATGCCGCGACCGGGGTCGAGGCGACCCGCCTGTTCCTGAACGGCATGATCGCTCACCACCAGGGCGCCGTGACGATGGCGCAGTCGGTGCTCACCGACGGACAGAACCCGGACGTGGCCGCCCTCGCGCAGCAGATCATCGACGGGCAGACCGCCGAGATCACCACGATGCAGGACATCCTCGCCAGCCTCTGACCCGGTACCCCTCGGACGGGACCCGCGCTCCCGATGCCGGTCCCGTCCGAGGCCCCACCCTCGACCCCTGTGCGGTCACCGGTATCCGGCGTACCCGCACGGAAAGGACCTCCGTTCATGATCTCTCCCACCACCCGCAGACTGGCGATCACGGCCACCGTCACCGTCGCGCTGCTGCTCACGGGCTGCAGCACCACCCCTGCGGAGCCCGATGCCCCCGCGGGCACCGCGGCCGGGTTCGGGCATGTGCACGGCATCGTCGACGCCGGTGACAGCACCGTGCTGCTGGGCACCCACACCGGCCTGTACACGCTGGGCGAGGACGGCACCGTCACCGGCCCGGTCGGTGGCATCGACCTGGACGCGATGGGACTGACCGCTACCGGTGACACCCTCTACGCGTCCGGGCACCCCGGCCCGTCCACCCCGGCGGAGCTCGGCGCCCCCAACCTCGGCATCATCCGCAGCCTCGACGCCGGCGCCTCGTGGGAACCGGTCGCGTTCACCGGGGAAGAGGACTTCCACGTCCTCACCGTCACCGGCGACGGCACCCTGTACGGGATCGGATCCTCCCGGCTGCTGCTGCGCACCAGCAGCGACGGCGGGCAGAGTTGGGCGGACGGTGCCGAGCTGCCCGCCGTCGACCTGGCCGCCGCGACCGACGGCACCCTGTACGCCGCCACCCAGGACGGGCTGCAGCACAGCACCGACGGTGGCGCCACCTTCACCCCGGCGCCGGACGCGCCAGTGCTGTACCTGGTGGAGACCGACCCAACCGGTGGGGTGGTCGGAGTGGACACCGACGGGACGTTGCGACGCCTAGTCGGCACCGGCTGGGAGAACGTCGGCACCACCACGGGAACCGTCCAAGCCCTCGGGGTCACCGGGGACGGTGCGATCGTCCTGGTCGATGACCGCGGCGTGGTCTGGATCCGCGACACCACCGCCACCGTTCTCATCCCGGCGGCAACACCATGACCACCGTCATTCGCACCTGGCGCGACCCGAGCGGTCGCGGATCGGAAGGAGACCGACCATGACCCCCACACCGGCACCCCCCGCGTGGGCGCACCGCACCACTGATGCCACCGCCGAGCAGTTGGCGGCGGTGGATGCGTGGTGGCGGGCGGCGAACTATCTGAGCATCGGGCAGATCTACCTGCAGGGTAACCCGCTGCTGCGCCACCGCCTCAGCCGGGACGACATCAAGCCGCGGCTGCTGGGGCATTGGGGCACCACCCCGGGCCTGAACTTCCTCTACGCCCACCTGAACCGCGCCATCCGCGACCGCGACCTGAACACCCTGTACGTGACCGGGCCCGGGCACGGCGGACCCGGCATGGTCGCCAACGCCTACCTCGACGGCACCTACACCGAACGCTACCCGGGCATCGACCGCACCGAAGAGGGGCTGCGGGCGCTGTTCCGGCAGTTCTCCTTCCCGGGCGGGATCCCCTCGCACGCGTCCCCGGAAACGCCCGGGTCGATCAACGAGGGCGGGGAGCTGGGCTACTCCCTCGTGCACGCCTACGGGGCCGCGTTCGACAACCCCGACCTGCTGGTCGCCTGCGTGATCGGTGACGGGGAGGCGGAGACCGGGCCGCTGGCGACCGCGTGGCACGGCAACAAGTTCCTCAACCCCGCCCATGACGGGGTGGTGCTGCCGATCCTGCATCTGAACGGGTACAAGATCGCCAACCCGACCGTGCTGTCCCGCATCCCCGAGGAAGAGCTGGTCGCGCTGCTGCGCGGCTACGGCCATCACCCCCACGTCGTCACGGTTGGCTTCGATGGCGAGACCCCGCAGGAGTCCCACGCGACGTTCGCGGCGGTCCTGGATGCGGTGCTGGATGAGATCGCGGACATCAAGGCCGCCGCGGCGGCCGGGACGCTGGAGGGGCGGCCGGCGTGGCCGGCGATCGTGCTGCGCAGCCCGAAGGGGTGGACCTGCCCGAAGATCATCGACGGTCTGCCGGTGGAGGGCACCTGGCGGGCACACCAGGTGCCGCTCGCCGAGGTCCGCGACAATCCCGAGCACCTGCGGATCCTCGAGGACTGGCTGGCGTCCTACCGCCCGCACGAGCTGTTCGACGTGACCGGCGCCCCCCGCCCGGCCACGGTCGCGATCGCCCCGGACGGGGATCGGCGGATGAGCGCGAACCCGGCCGGCAACGGCGGACAACTCACCGTCCCGCTGCGGCTCCCGGACTTCCACAAGCACGCGCAGCCGGTCGACCCGGCCGAGCGGGGTGCGGGAACCGGGGAAGCGACCCGCGTGCTGGGCGAGTGGCTGGCGGGGGTGATCCGGGACAACCCGGACAACTTCCGCATCTTCGGCCCGGACGAGACCGCCTCCAACCGGCTCGCCCCACCCGTCTACCAGGCCACCGGCAAGCAGTGGAACGCGGCCGTGGAGCCCGTCGACGAGCACCTGGCCCCGACTGGGCGGGTGATGGAGGTGCTCAGCGAGCACCAGTGCCAGGGCTGGCTCGAGGGCTACGTCCTTACCGGCCGGCATGGGCTGTTCAACTGCTACGAGGCGTTCACCCACATCGTCGACTCGATGTTCAACCAGCACGCCAAATGGCTCGAAGCGGCCCGGGAGGTGTCGTGGCGGGACCCGATCCCGAGCTTCAACTACCTGCTCTCCAGCCACGTCTGGCGGCAGGACCACAACGGGTTCTCTCACCAGGACCCCGGGTTCATCGACCTCGCCCTGAACAAGAGCCCCGACATCGTCCGCGTCTACCTGCCGTTCGACGCGAACACGCTGCTGTCCACCTACGACCACTGCCTGCGCTCGGCCGGATACATCAACGTCGTCGTCGCCGGGAAGCAGCCCGCCCCGCAGTGGCTGACGATGGACGAGGCGATCGAGCACTGCACCCGCGGGCTCGGGATCCTGCCGTGGGCGGGCACCGAAACCGAAGGCACCGAGCCGGATGTGGTGCTCGCCGCCGCCGGCGACGTCCCCACCCTCGAGACCCTCGCCGCGGCGGCGCTGCTGCGCGAGCACATCCCCGACCTGAGAGTGCGGGTGGTGAACGTGGTCGACCTGACCCGGCTGCAATCCGAGGACCAGCACCCGCACGGTCTCCCGGACCGGGAGTTCGATGCGATCTTCACTCCCGACAAGCCGGTGATCTTCGCCTACCACGGCTACCCGTGGCTGATCCACCGACTCACCTACAAGCGCGCCGGGCACCAGAACCTGCACGTGCACGGCTTCCAGGAGCGCGGCACCACCACGACCCCGTTCGACATGGTCATGCTCAACGACCTCGACCGGTACCGGCTCGCGATCGACGTCCTCGACCACGTCCCGGGCCTCGCCGCCCGCCACGCCGGCCTGCGGCAGGGGCTGCAGGACGCCCGCCTGCACGCCCGCGCCCACACCCGCGAGCACGGCACCGACATCCCCGCCGTCGCCGACTGGCAATGGCCCCACCCCGACACCACCGACCCCACCCTCGGGAAGGAACCGAAATGAGCGACACCAGAACCGTGACCCTGCAGGTCAGCGGCATGATCCGCGCGACCTCCAAGAACGTCACCGAAGCCCACCTGAGCCGACAACCCGGAGTGATCGCCGTGGACGCGAACCCGGTCTCACAGACCGCGACCGTCACCTACGACCCCGAGACCACCTCGGTCGCCCACCTCCAGCAATGGGTCATCGACTGCGGGTATCACTGCGCCGGCCAGTCCGTCCCCGACCATATCTGCGACCCCGCGCACGACCCGCACGACGAGGGTGCGCACGACCACAGCGCCCACCACGGCCCCGCAGCTGAGGGCGCACAAGAACCGCACGCGAGTCACGACGCGCACGAGGGCCACACGGATGCCACGGGTCACGCCAGCCACGCGGGCCATAAGGGTCCTGCGGGCTATCACGACGACCCCGTCCACGACCACGCCGCTGGCCACGACCACACGCACGCCCCGTCGGCGACGGCGGATGACGGTGAGCATGCCGGTCACCACGTCGAGCACGCCGGTCACACCGAGGCCGCGGGTGGGCACGATCATGGTGCAGCGTCGGGTCACAGTGCGCAGGAGATGATGGGCCACGGTGGGCATCACGGCGGGATGTCGATGGACGCGATGATCCGCGACATGCGCAACCGGTTCCTGGTCGCGCTGATCCTGTCGATCCCGATCACCCTGTGGTCTCCGATCGGGCGGGAGGTGATCGGATTCGAGGTGCCGGCACCGTTCGGGCTGCGCGATGACGTGTTCATGCTGATCCTGTCGCTACCGGTGATCTTCTACTCGGCGTGGATCTTCTTCGACGGCGCCTACCGGGCGCTGCGCGCGAAGACCCTCGACATGATGGTGCTCGTCGCAGTCGGTGTCGGCGCCGGCTGGCTGTACTCCCTCGCGGTCACCCTCACCGGCGGCGGTGAAGTGTTCTACGAAGCCGCCACGGTGCTTGCCACCTTCGTGCTGCTGGGGCATTGGGTGGAGATGCGCGCCCGCGGCGGCGCGAACGACGCCATCCGCACCCTCCTGGAGCTCGCACCCTCGCAGGCGGTCGTGATCCGTGACGGGCAGGAGGTCGAGATCCCCACCAGCGAGGTCGTCCCGGGGGATCTGATGCTGGTGCGGCCGGGGGCCAAGATCCCCACCGACGGTGTCGTGGAATCCGGAGAGTCCGAGGTGGACGAGTCGATGGTCACCGGCGAGTCCATGCCGGTGGACAAAGCGCCCGGGTCGGAGGTGATCGGAGCGACCGTGAACACCGTCGGCACCCTCCGCGTCACAGCCACCAAAGTCGGCTCGGACACGGCGTTGGCGCAGATCGTGAAGCTCGTGCAGGAGGCGCAGAACTCCAAAGCCCCCGGGCAGCGCCTCGCCGACCGGGCAGCGTTCTGGCTCGTCCTGGTCGCCCTGATCGGCGGCACCCTCACCTTCCTGGTGTGGCTGCTCGCCGGCGCTGCAATCCCGATGGCGATCCTGTTCGCTATCACCGTCGTCGTCATCACCTGCCCCGACGCGCTCGGCCTCGCCACCCCGACGGCGATCATGGTCGGCACCGGGCTCGGCGCGAAACGGGGCGTGTTGTTCAAGAACGCCTCCGGGATCGAAACCGCCGCCCACATCGACACGGTCGTGTTCGACAAGACCGGCACCCTCACCAAGGGGGAGCCGGAGGTCACCGACTACATCCCCGTCGGCGGCGACGAGCTCGAGACTCTCTCCCTCGCGGTCGCGTTGGAGCGGGAATCCGAGCATCCTCTGGCGAAAGCGATCGTGAATTACGCCGACGCCCGCGACATCCCCCGTCGCACCGCGACCGCGTTCCGAAACGTCACCGGGCAGGGCGCGATCGCCACCGTCGACGGTCGACAGGTCGTCCTCGGCAACCCGCGCCTTCTCACCGGGGAGGGGATCGACATCAGCGGGGTGCAGGCCGCTCAGCAGGACCTGGCTGGGTCCGGCCGCACCGCGATCCTGTTCGCCGTGGACGGGCAAGTCGCCGGGATCATCGGTCTCGCCGACGCACCCCGGGACACCGCAAAGACCGCGATCGACGCTCTCCACGAGCAGGGCGTCGAGGTCGCAATGCTCACCGGGGACAACAAGCCCACCGCCGACCGGATCGCCGCTCTCCTCGGCATCGACACCGTGATCGCGGATGTGCTCCCCGAGGACAAGTCCGCGAAGGTCGCCGAGCTGCAGAAGACGGGCAAGAAGGTCGCGATGGTCGGCGACGGCGTCAACGACGCCCCCGCCCTCGCCCAGGCCGACCTCGGCATCGCGATCGGCGCCGGCACCGACGTCGCCATCGAGACCGCCGACGTGGTCCTGATGCGCTCGGACCCGCTCGATGTTGCGATCGCACTCAAGATCGGCAAGGGCACACTGCGAAAGATGCGGCAGAACCTGGGCTGGGCCATCGGATACAACGCCGCCGCCCTCCCCATCGCCGCCGGCGTGTTCTACCCGGCGTTCGGGATCATGCTGTCCCCGGAGATCGCCGCCCTGTCGATGTCCGGTTCCTCCGTGATCGTCGCCGTCAACGCCCTCCTCCTCAAGCGGCTCCGCCTGCCCGCCCAGGCGCCCGCTGCGACGACCATGCAGAAGGAGCCCGAACATGCCTGACCGTCCGCTCTCTCCCACACCGTCCTCCCCGATGCTGCTGACCCGACGAGGTGTGCTCGGACTCGGACTGGGCGCCGTCGCGGCAGCCGTGCTCGCCTCCTGCACCCCCGCGCCGCAATGGGTGACACCCACCGGCGCAGCGGTGTCCGGCACGGAGAAGAACCGCGGCGGCACCGGCCGAGTCACCACCGTCGACCTCACCGCCGCCCCCACCACGCTCGACCTGGCCGGTACCTCCGCCGCCACCTGGGCGTTCGGAGGTATCCCCGCCCCGGTAATCCGGCTCACCGCAGGCGACACGCTGAAAGCGACCGTCCGCAACCAGCTCGACGCGGACACCTCCGTGCACTGGCACGGACTCGCCCTCCGCAACGACATGGATGGGGTCCCTCCGGTAACCCAAGCCCCCATCGCCCCGGGCGGACAGTTCGCATACGAGTTCGTCACCCCGCATCCGGGCACCTACTGGTTCCACCCCCACGTCGGCCCGCAACTGGACCACGGCCTCTACGGTGCGCTCATCATCGACGACCCGGACGAGAAGGTGACGTGGGACGACGAATGGGTGCTGATCCTCGACGACTGGCTCGACGGCGTCACCGCCACCCCGGACCAGGTCCTCACCGACCTCTCGAAGGGCATGGGAGGCATGGGCGGGATGGGCGACATGTTCATGCGGATGGGGAACCGGCTGATGGGCGCCACCTCCGACCTGCTCGGCGGTGACGCTGGTGACGTCTACTACCCCCACTATCTGATCAACGGGAAACCCCCGGCCGACCCTGCCCAGTTCACCGGCACCCCCGGCAACGTGGTGCGCATCCGCCTCATCAATGCGGGCAGCGACACCGCCTTCCGGTTCGCGATGGGTGGTCACACGCTGACGATTACGCACACTGATGGATTCCCTGTCGAGCCGGTGGAGGTCGACAGCATCCTGCTCGGGATGGGCGAACGTTACGACGTGCAGGTAACACTCGGCGACGGGGTCTTCCCGGTCGTGGCAGAAGCTGAAGGAAAACGAGACCGCGCGTTCGCATTAGTCCGCACTGGTAGCGGCACCGCGCCGATGAGCGACGTCGAGGTTTCGGAACTGGATAGCCGTCAGGTGGGGACAGCGCAGAATCTGACCGCAACCGCCGAGGTTGCCCTGAGCCGGGCCACCCCAGACCGCCTGATCGACGTCTCACTGACGGGCGGGATGGCGGCCTACGACTGGGGAATCGATGGACGGCGATTCGACATGACCGACCCTTTGAGGGACGTGCACGCGATTAGCAGGGGAGAACGGGTTCAGCTACGGATCCGTAATGACACCAAGATGTGGCATCCGTTCCACCTGCACGGCCACACCTACCAGCACGCGAACGGCGGCCCCCGGAAGGACACCTCCATCATCCTCCCGGGCCAGACCCTGACGGTCGACTTCGATGCCGACAACCCCGGCCAGTGGGTCGCGCACTGCCACAACATCTACCACGCCGAGACCGGCATGACCACGGTGCTGGGATACCAGTCATGAACCGCGCGTTCACCCCCAGCACGGGAGGATGATCGCGCGGGAGATCGGACGGCGGCGGCGGACGTCAAGTCTAAGTGGACTTCCTACTCTTATGTAGGGATCTGCCATTTCGCGCGGAATCCTGCTGACGAAACTGCTGCCAATTAGCGTGGAATCCCCGAGTTCTCCGCCACCTTGACCGGGAACCTACATTAGTTGTAGGTGTAGGTCCAGCTTGGAGTTGTCCATTTCGCAAATGAAATGTCCACGCGATGTCCATCGGGACATTTGTGTGTCGACGGCGCTCGAAAACTGGACAGTAGCGGCGCTTGAAAAGTGAACACTCAACGATTGGAGAGTGATCACTTTGGAGGACTGGGCGTTGATCCGGAGGCTGGCCGGCGAGGGCGTGCCGAACGCGCATATTGCCGAGCGGTTGGGGATCTCGAGGACCACGGTCATCAAGGCGGTGAACTCGGAATCGCCGCCTCACTATGAGCGGACAGCGGCGCCGACGTCGTTCACACCGTTCGAGTCGCGGGTGCGTGCGTTGCTGCTGGAGACGCCGACGATGCCGGCGACGGTGCTCGCGGAGCGGGTCGGGTGGACGGGCTCGATCCGGTGGTTCCGTGACAACGTGAAGCGGTTGCGGCCCGAGCAGCAGCGTCTCGATCCCGCGGATCGGATCACGTGGGCGGCGGGGGACGCGGCGCAGTGCGATTTGTGGTTCCCGCCGAAGAAGATCCCGCTCGAGGACGGGACAGCGAAGCTGTTGCCGGTGCTGGTGATCACCCCGGCGCATTGCCGGTTCACGACGGGAGTGATGATCCCGACTCGGAAGACCGAGGATCTGCTGCTCGGGACCTGGCAGCTGATCGAGCAGCTCGGCCGGGTTCCGCGTCGGCTGATCTGGGACAACGAGCCCGGCATCGGGCGAGGACGCCGTCACGCGGACGGAGTCGACGCGTTCATGGGAACCCTCGCGGCCAAGCTCGTGCTGCTGCCGCCGCGGGATCCGGAATCGAAAGGGATCGTGGAACGCCGCAACGGTTGGTTCGAGACATCGTTCATGCCGGGCCGGTCATTCGCCTCGCCCGCGGACTTCAACGAGCAGTTCACCGACTGGCTCGGAGTCGCCAACCAGCGGAGGGTGCGCACCCTGGCCGCCTCTCCGATCTCGCTGCTGCCTGCGGATCTGGCGGCGATGTTGCCGTTGCCGCCGATCCCGTTGCATCTGGGCTGGCGGAACCGGATCCGGCTCGGCCGCGACTACTACGTCCGCATCGACACGAACGACTACTCCGTCGACCCGCGCGCGATCGGCAGGATCGTCGACGTCACCGCGGACCTGGACCGGGTCCGCGTCCGCCTCGATGGACGGATCATCGCCGACCACACCCGTGTCTGGGCGCGAGGAATGGTGATCACCGACCCCGCGCATCGAGAAGCTGCGGCCGTCCTACGACGCGAGTTCCAGCAGCCGCGACTTGTTCCAGTCGGCGACGATCTGACTCGGGATCTCGCGGACTACGACCGCGCGTTCGGGCTCGTCGAGGGGAGCAACTGATGGCCGGCAAGACCGACGTCGCAAAGCAGATCACCTATCTCGCCGGCGCACTCAAGGCACCCCGGATCACGGAGGCCGCAGCCCGGATGGCGGACCAAGCACGCGACGCCGGTTGGTCGTTCGAGGACTACCTCGCCGCCGTCCTCGAACGCGAAGTGAGCGCTCGCAACGCCTCCGGCGCGGAGCTGCGGATCAAAGCCGCTGGCTTGCCGAGCCGGAAGACGCTCGAGGACTTCGACTGGGACGCGCAACCGGCCACTCGGCAGCAGATCGCCGCGCTCGCTTCGGGAGGGTTCCTCCTCGAAGCGCAGAACGTGGTCCTGCTCGGCCCTCCCGGGACGGGGAAGACGCACCTCGCGACCGCGCTCGGGATCGTCGCTGCCCGCCACGGGCACCGGGTGTTGTTCGCGACTGCGACGGACTGGGTCACCCGCCTCACCGACGCCCACCGGCAAGGCAACCTGCCACGAGAGCTCACCCGGCTTCGCCGTTACGGACTGATCATCGTCGACGAAGTCGGCTACCTCCCGTTCGAACAAGACGCCGCCAACCTCTTCTTCCAGCTGGTCTCGTCACGCTACGAACACGCGTCGCTGATCCTGACCTCGAACCTGCCGTTCTCCAGCTGGGGTGGCGTCTTCGGCGACCAGGCCGTCGCCGCCGCGATGATCGACCGCATCGTTCACCACGCCGACGTCCTCACCCTCAAAGGCGCCAGCTACCGACTCCGCGGCAGAGGCATCGACAGCCTCCCCAGCATCCGCACCACCACCGACGAAACACCTAGCTAGACTGCCCGTGTCCCGCGTCAAGTAGTTGGCAGGATTTCTTCTGTTTCAAAGGTGGGGGTGGTGGGGTCGGCCAGGCCGAGGTGCACCTCCAGTGGCCGGTTCCAGGCGATCGCCTCATGAGGGCGCTCGGTGTTGTACTCGACTCGGTAGTCCTCGGCCCGCTCGATGAGCGTCAAGGCGTCCGGGATCTCGTCGAGGAACAGCCGCTCGTACTTCAGCGTCCCGAACCCGCGTTCGCGTGACCCGTTCTGGCCTGGCGACTTCACCCGGGTGCGGACATGCCGAAGCTCGGGGTGACGCATGATGAACAACTCGAAGTTCAACGACCGGAACGGGCCGCCATTGTCCGTGACGATGGTGAGGACCGGCAGCAGCTCCCCGGTGTCCGCATCGACCTCACACTCGTCGACGAGCGGGTGCCCGAACAGACGCTCGTACTCGGCCAAGGCGAGTTCGATCGCGGCGATCGCGTCGTACTGGTTCGCCGTCGGCGACACATGGAACGGGTACTCGAGCTTCGAGAACCAGTCCCGACACCCCGCGATCCGCCAGGTCCCGCCCTGGGTGGTCTCGAACTCGCTGAAGTCCAGCTGCCACACCTGGTTCGGTCCGTTCGGGTTGCGAGCGAACGCTGCCTTCCGGTCCTTCGCCAACTCCCGACGCTGCTTCTGGTACTCCGACGGCAGGATCAGCCCGTCGTCACGCAGCAACCGCAGCACCGTCGCCTGCGACACCTTGTGCCCGTCGTGCCGCGTCATCGCCCAGATCTTCCGGTGACCCCACGCCGGCTTCGCCAACGCATGCTTCACCACCAGCGGCCGAGCGGCATCCCTCGCCGGCTGCGGCCACGGCCCCTTCGGCGGCTGTTCCTGCCGCGCCTTGGCCTGCCAGCGTCGCCAGGTGCGTTCGGGCATATCGATCAGCTTGCAGAACCTCGCGGTCGACATGCCCGCCTCGACGCGGATCACCTCGAGGTCCTCGAAGGGCCCAAGCGTCCCTCCGCGGACTTCTTCCATACCCGGATCTCGACCGCCGCCTCACCGAGCGCCTGGGTCAGCTCCGCGACCTCCGCCTCGAGCTGCTGCTCCCGGGTCGAGGGCCCGTTCTTGCCCGCCGCGAGACTCGTCTTCCCGGCCTCGAGGAAGTCCGCCTTCCACCGGCCGATCGACTGCTCGCTGACCTTCTCGCGCCTGGCCGCCTCGGCGATCGTCATCTCGCCGGCGAGGATGCTCAGCACGATCCTCGTCTTCTTCTCCACCGGGATCACTGGTGGTCTTCCCATGTCGAACTCTCCGCTCAGGACTCAATCAATGGTCCTGCCACAAAGTCTGACGCGCGACACCCGCAACCGTTCACTTTTCGAGCGCCGAAAGTGACCAGGATTCACGCGCCGCCGACACACGCTCAACTTGTCGGCAATGCGGTACTGGTCGGGGGAGTGAACTCCGCCGGCCATAGCACCGACCTTTCACCTGCGGTCTCGAAGCTGCTCCTCGGCTCCGGAGAATGCAACGTCAGTACCCGCGAGCCGGATAGCAAGCGGTGGCGATCCGAGCCGGATGTGCACGAGGACTATCTCGAAGCGATCATCTGGGCCACGTTGCTTCAGGAGTACGCGCCCGGTTTACAGGTCCGCGTCACTCCCACGAGTGACAGTCAGAGCGAGTAGCCACCTCCGCACAGCGGTGGGCGCCGGCGAAAAGTCATTCTCTGCCAGCGCCCACCGCTTTTCACTTCTTGCACATCGGCCCTTTCGCCGTCGGTGCAGCCCGTGCTGATTACTGCGCGGCGGCGTACGCCTCAAGCACCGCGGCGGGAACACGTCCACGCTCGCTGACCGTGTGGCCATTGGCGCGTGCCCACTCGCGAACGGCCGCGAGATCGACACCTGAAGCCTTGCGGGCCGAACGTGAAGTGCCACGACGCGCACCAGCGGCGGGTGCGCTGGAGGAAGGGCGTGCGGCGTCGATGAACGGCGCGAGGGCCTTCTCGAGCTTGGCGAGGTTCGCGTCGGAAAGGTCGATGTCATAGGACTTCTTGCCCAGCGCGAAACTCACCGTCCCGCCCTTGCCGTCCTTGATGGGGGTACCGTCGAGATCGTCAACAAGTTCGACGATGACTTTCTGTGCCATGAGGGGTGCTTCTCTCAGAGTTAGTTCGGTGATAGGTAGTCGGGTCCACCTGTTTCGTAGCCACTGTAGTCACACATGCAGGAGATATGTCGGAAGTAGTAGCACGCTTGACAATTGAATCAAAGCCTGATCGGGCTGAGGGGCTCTTCAGGATGTTATGCCGGGTCTCAGATAGGCGGGGTCATCTGCTAAGTCACGCGCTCGTTGACGCTTTTTTGAGCGACTGCGATGTCGCGGCCAAGGTGGAAACGCGCGACACGCGAGCGCTACTTCGTCTCTCCAGAGTGCGGCAAATTCGAGTGAGCTCACGATGACTCATACTCCGGAGTGGAGCAAGCAATGTTCGCCTGATCGCAGCGGGCCACCTCGCAGTAGAAGGTGGTCTTGCGAGCCCCAATAAGACCGGCGATCTTAGTCCGACGACTTCTTCCCGCATGCAGAGGTTGCCAGGATATTGATCCGTGGACCTGAGGCTGGATCCGACGCATCGGTCACTGAAGCGCCCACATGCTTTTCGGGGCTCTTCGCAGATGAGGGTGTAGTCGTGGGCCGGCTGGTGGTTCGCGGATAGGCGTCGAGGTCTTCCAGGATGGAAGTTCCTACGCTGCCCATCCGAAAGACCTCGACGTGCACCACCCTACGTTCGCGACCCCTGACCTGACCACGTTCTGCCGCCTCGACGAGCTCGGCCTCGAGGCTGTTGGACAGCTGCTCGAGCCAGACCGGGCAGTGCTTGAGTGCCGTGTCATCAATGATGACCCGTGGTGCCGGAAGTGCGGTGCGGAGGGCGTGGCGCGTGACACGGTCACGCGGCCGCTCGCGCATGAGCCGTTCGGGCACCGGCCGACGACGCTGCTGATCCGGGTGCGCCGCTACCGGTGCGCGCACTGCCGGCGCACCTGGCGGCAGGACACGACGAAAGCGGCGGCGCCACGGGCGAAGATCTCGCGCGGCGGGATCGGGTGGGCACTCACCACGATCGTGGTCGACCACCTCACCGTCTCCCGCGCCGCAGCAGGACTCGGGGTGTCGTGGCACACCGCGAACACCGCGATCCTCGCCGAAGGCAAGCGACGGCTGATCGACGACCCCACGCGGTTCGATGGGGTGACCACGATCGGTGTCGACGAGCACGTCTGGCGCCACACACGGTTCGGCGACAAGTACGTGACCGTGATCATCGACCTCACCCCGGTCCGCGAGAAGAGCGGCCCGGCCCGGCTGCTGGACATGGTCGAGGGGCGGTCGAAGCAGGTGTTCAAGCAGTGGCTCGCCGCCCGGCCCGCGGACTGGTCGAAGGCGATCGAGGTGGTCGCGATGGATGGGTTCAGCGGGTTCAAGACCGCCGCGGCCGAGGAACTCCCCGACGCCGTCCCCGTCATGGACCCGTTCCACGTCGTCCGCCTCGCCGGCGACGCCCTGGACCGCACCCGGCAGCGTGTTCAGCAGGACAACCTCGGCCACCGCGGCCACGCCGGTGACCCGCTCTACGGTGTCCGCCGCACCCTTCACACCGGCGCGAGCTTGCTCACCGAGAAGCAGACCGCACGCCTCGACGCGGTGTTCGCCGCCGAGGAGCACATCGAGGTCGAAGCGACCTGGGGCATCTACCAGCGCATCGTCGCGGCCTACCGCGAACCCGACAAGAACAAGGCCAAGGAGATGATGCGCGCAGTGATCGACGCCGTCAGCAGCGGCGTCCCCGCCGCTCTCACCGAGATCCGCCGACTCGGGCGGACCTTGAAGCAGCGCGCAGCCGACGTGCTCGCGTTCTTCGACCGCCCCGGCACCTCGAACGGACCCACCGAGGCAATCAACGGGCGCCTCGAACACCTCCGCGGATCGGCCCTGGGCTTCCGCAACCTGACTCACTACATCGCGCGGTCGCTGCTCGAAGCCGGCGGCTTCAGACCACTCCTACACCCTCGATTGCGATGAGCCCCATATGCCTCCGCGGCAGACCCTACGGCCGTGGCGTACGAGTGCTCGTAACTCACGGCGGGAACGCCTGGCATGGCGGCGAAGATGCCCCGCTCAAACGCGGCAAGCTCTGGGGCGCGCGCGGAAGCGAAGGCGTTGTTCTGTGGCCCGTTGGACCAGAAGTCCACGGGGGCCGGAGTGAGGTAGGGCATTGGCCCCGTCAACACGGTGAACGCGAGAACACTGTGGCTCGCCGATTTCTCAACCTGCCAGCTTGCGAAGCGGGTTGTGGGGTTGTCGCTGGTGAACTCGCTTATGCTCGCGTTCGTGCCGGGCACCACGAACAGTGCGGACTTCGCGGTGCGTGGGTCCCCGGCCATTTCGATGATTGCGCCCTTCTCGGGGCGCCAGAGGTAGAGCTGCACGTCTCCGTCGGCTACGCGGCGGAGGTAGTTGACCAAGTGTGGGTCGACGTGTCGCGCGTCAGACTTTGTGGCAGGACCATTGATTGAGTCCTGAGCGGAGAGTTCGACATGGGAAGACCACCAGTGATCCCGGTGGAGAAGAAGACGAGGATCGTGCTGAGCATCCTCGCCGGCGAGATGACGATCGCCGAGGCGGCCAGGCGCGAGAAGGTCAGCGAGCAGTCGATCGGCCGGTGGAAGGCGGACTTCCTCGAGGCCGGGAAGACGAGTCTCGCGGCGGGCAAGAACGGGCCCTCGACCCGGGAGCAGCAGCTCGAGGCGGAGGTCGCGGAGCTGACCCAGGCGCTCGGTGAGGCGGCGGTCGAGATCCGGGTATGGAAGAAGTCCGCGGAGGGACGCTTGGGCCCTTCGAGGACCTCGAGGTGATCCGCGTCGAGGCGGGCATGTCGACCGCGAGGTTCTGCAAGCTGATCGACATGCCCGAACGCACCTGGCGACGCTGGCAGGCCAAGGCGCGGCAGGAACAGCCGCCGAAGGGGCCGTGGCCGCAGCCGGCGAGGGATGCCGCTCGGCCGCTGGTGGTGAAGCATGCGTTGGCGAAGCCGGCGTGGGGTCACCGGAAGATCTGGGCGATGACGCGGCACGACGGGCACAAGGTGTCGCAGGCGACGGTGCTGCGGTTGCTGCGTGACGACGGGCTGATCCTGCCGTCGGAGTACCAGAAGCAGCGTCGGGAGTTGGCGAAGGACCGGAAGGCAGCGTTCGCTCGCAACCCGAACGGACCGAACCAGGTGTGGCAGCTGGACTTCAGCGAGTTCGAGACCACCCAGGGCGGGACCTGGCGGATCGCGGGGTGTCGGGACTGGTTCTCGAAGCTCGAGTACCCGTTCCATGTGTCGCCGACGGCGAACCAGTACGACGCGATCGCCGCGATCGAACTCGCCTTGGCCGAGTACGAGCGTCTGTTCGGGCACCCGCTCGTCGACGAGTGTGAGGTCGATGCGGACACCGGGGAGCTGCTGCCGGTCCTCACCATCGTCACGGACAATGGCGGCCCGTTCCGGTCGTTGAACTTCGAGTTGTTCATCATGCGTCACCCCGAGCTTCGGCATGTCCGCACCCGGGTGAAGTCGCCAGGCCAGAACGGGTCACGCGAACGCGGGTTCGGGACGCTGAAGTACGAGCGGCTGTTCCTCGACGAGATCCCGGACGCCTTGACGCTCATCGAGCGGGCCGAGGACTACCGAGTCGAGTACAACACCGAGCGCCCTCATGAGGCGATCGCCTGGAACCGGCCACTGGAGGTGCACCTCGGCCTGGCCGACCCCACCACCCCCACCTTTGAAACAGAAGAAATCCTGCCAACTACTTGACGCGGGACACACGGTCGAGCAGGTCGAACTCGCGACGCTCGAATACGTGTGGTGGTGGAACTACCAGCGCCTCCACGGAGAGCTCGACATGCGCACCCCCGCCGCGGTCGAAGCCGACTACTACGCTGGCCTCGACACACCCTTGGGAACACCCGTCTCCCAAGCCGCCCGATAGGAACGAAACTCAGGGCGAATCACTTTCCGATTCGAACGATCAGTTGTCACCGACCAGTTCCTCTCGCCCGCCCACGCGCTCCGGCTGGACGTGGCGCCGACCACAGCGGCTCCCGCTTCACGAAGGTAAAGAAACATTGACACAGAGTTAGGTCTTCATTACATTGCATGTGTACAGATTTCTTGACAGCAGGAGTACTCCATGTCGTATGAGGAGAGAAACACCTGGGCGTTCATCGTGATCGCTCCGGTCGGGTATGCGCTGTACCTCGTGCTCAGCTTCATGACCGGCGGCGGACCGCTCGATGCCGAGACATATGTATGGCCGATGGCGTGGGCGATCACTGGGGGAATCGTGGCCGGCATCCTGACAGGGATCGTGATCGGCATGGCCGGATCCCGTCGCGTCGATCAGCGGGACAAGGAGATCGGATGGTTCGGCTCGCGGATCGGCAACATGATGATCGTTCTGGGGGGCGTGGGTGCGCTCGTCCTCTGCTTCATGGACGCCTCGCAGGTCTACGTCGCGAATGTGCTCTACCTCGGCTTCGTTCTTGCTGCGATCCTCCAGTCCGCGGCGAAGCTCGTGGCCTACCGACGCGGCTTCTGACGTGGCCAAAACGAAGCCCACCCGGGTCACCAACCGAATCCGCACCCTGCGTTTCTCAGCAGGGGAGATGACGCAAGCCGCACTCGCCGATCGCGTGGGCGTGACCCGCCAGACGATCATCGCGATCGAACAGGGAAAGTACTCGCCGTCACTGGAGGTGGCGTTTCAGATCGCACGTGTCTTCGGCGTCGGACTCGACGACGCCTTCAGCTACGAGACAGAGGAGAGCAGTTGATGCGAGCAGTTGTCAGGCATGAGTACGGTGACACATCCGTCTTGCGTGTGGAAGAGGTCGATAACCCGGCGCCCGAGCCGGGGCGGGTGGTTGTTGAGGTCGCCGCGGCCGGGGTCAACATGGCTGAGTGGCACGTCATGTCCGGCGAGCCGACGATGATGCGGCTGGGCACGGGGCTCCGTCGCCCGAAGCGGCCCGGACTCGGGCAGGACGTCGCCGGCACCGTCGCGAGCGTCGGACCGGGCGTCGAGAGCTTCGCGGTGGGCGATCGCGTCTTCGGCTCGGCGCGCGCCTCGTGGGCCACCCTCGCGACAGCGAGTGCGGATCTGCTCCAGCGAATGCCGCCGGGGACCAGTTTCGAACAGGCGGCCGCCGTGCCGATGTCGGGATACACCGCTCTGCAAGCGCTCCGGACTCTCGGCACTCTCGCCGGCAAGACCATCGCGATCACCGGAGCGGGAGGGGGCGTCGGATCGTATGCCGTGCAGCTAGCCGCGAAGCGCGGCGCACACGTCACGGCAGTCTGTAGCGCGTCCAAGGCCAGCTTCGTCCGCGGCCTGGGCGCCCGTGACGTCATCGACTACGCGAGCACCGACCCGACCGCGGGCGGTCAGCGTTTCGACGCGGTGCTGGACTTCGCCGGCGGTTTGCCCCTCGCCGCCTGGCGCCGCGCCACCATCCCGGGCGGCACCCTCGTTCTGGGCGGCAGTGAGCGGGGCGGACGAGTGCTCGGCCCTCTCGATCGATCCCTACGCGCCCCCTTCACCCGCGGGATCAAAATCATCACGCTCATGGCTGCAGCCCGCGGGGACGATATCGCGGAGCTTGCAGCGGCGCTCTCGTCCGGGGAGTTGCGCTCCACCCACTCACAGACCTATACGTTCGATCACGCCGCCGACGCGGTCGACGCGCTTCGCGGCTCCGTCCACGCGGGGAAGATTGTGCTGACCCCCTGATAGGCGACGGCGCACTCGGTGAGCGTCTCGTTCGAGATGCCGATCGCGTCCCAACCGGTCCATCGCGGCGCAGGGGGCTTGACCCCTGATCTTGGACACGCTGATTCCAGCACGATGCTGGGGAAGCGAGAATCTGAGGGATGGCAAGGAAGAACTACACGGACGAGTTCCGGCAGCGTGCGGTGGATTTGTACGAGTCCACGCCGGGCGCGACGCTGAAAGCGATCGCGGCCGATTTGGGGATCTCCCGTGGTGCGTTGAAGGAATGGGTCGACAAGCTCGGATCCGGGACCGCTGCGGCCGGTTCGGTGTCGCCGCCGGTGTCGGTGCGGTCGGAGTCGCAGGCGGCGAGGATCATCCGGTTGGAAGCCGAGTTAGCGGTCTCGAGAGCGGAGCAGGTCAAGCTCGAGACGGAGCGGGACATGGCGGATTCAACCGGTGGTCGCAATGAGTGCTGTGAGATGAAGCAGACGCTGATCTCGGGAGGCATTCGTTGCAGGGCAAGCATGGTCATCTCAGTCGTGAGCAGAAGCAGCTCGCGCTCCGTCTCCACTCGAAGGGGTGGCGGCTCATCGATATCGCCCGCGAGATCGGGTGCACGGCCCCGATGGTCGGCCGCATGGCGCGGGAAGGCCGTCACCTCGACGGGAAGCCGTTCGGCTGGGAGCCGCGCGAGGGGCATCTGACGGTCTTCGATCGTGAGGAGATCCTGGTTGGTCTCGCGCGCGGTGACACGTTGACCGCGATCGCGCTCGCCCTGGGACGGGCGGTGTCGACGGTCAGCCGCGAGGTCAAGCGCGGCGGCGGGCGGGAGGGGTACTCGGCGTGGCGGGCGCATGAGGACGCGCGAGAGCAGGCCCGCCGACCGAAGCCGTTCAAGCTTGACGGTGGACGGCTGCTCGAGGTTGTCGCGACGCAGCTGGAGCAACTGTGGTCTCCGCAGGAGATCGCCGCCCGCCTACGGTTGGAGCATCCCGACGACCCGGAGATGCACGTGAGTCATGAGACGATCTACCAGTCCCTGTTCGTGCAGGGACGCGGGCAGTTGCGCCGCGAGCTTGCCCGCTGCCTGCGGTCAGGGCGTGCGGCACGGAAGTCGCGGACCGCGACGGACCGGCGAGGCCGGCTGCCAGGGATGGTGATGATCAGCGAGCGCCCCGCGGAGGTCGAAGACCGCGCCGTGCCGGGGCATTGGGAAGGCGACTTGATCCTCGGTGAGAACAGTCGCAGCGCCGTGGGAACCCTCGTTGAACGCAGCACCCGCCTCACACTTCTGCTGCACCTGCCCGACGGGAAGAGTGCAGACAAGGTGGAGGCCGCAATGCGCGAGGCGATCACCGCGTTGCCGGCGTCGCTGGCGCGGACGATCACCTGGGATCAGGGTGCCGAGATGGCCAAGCATTCCGAGTTCACGACAGCGACCGGCATCCCGATCTACTTCTGCGACCCGCGCTCCCCGTGGCAGCGCGGAAGCAACGAGAACACCAACGGACTGCTACGCCAGTACCTGCCGAAGAGCACCGATCTGAGCATCGTCACCCGCGCTGAGCTGACCGCGATCCAGGACTCGCTCAACGGACGACCACGCAAAACGCTCGGCTATCTGACACCATCGGAGAAGTTCACAGAACTCGTTGCGACCACCGGTTGAATCCGCCCATCCTCCGTCAGGCGGCGAAGTATTTCGCTGCGGAGACGAACTGGTGAACCGCTTCCAGTTCGTCGAGGACCACAAGGACGCCTACGGCGTGAAGCGGTTGTGTGAGGTCATCGAGATCGCCCGGTCCTCGTTCTACGCGTGGCTGGCCGCAGCCCCGGGACGGGCCGCGCGAGCCGCGGACGACGCCCGGTTGGCGGCACGGATCCGGGTGCTGCAGGACCCCGCGCAGGGTGGTGACCGCGCCTACGGGGCACCGAGGATCACTGCCGACCTCAACGACGGCGTCCCCGCCGCCGGGCGGGTGAATCATAAGCGGGTCGCTCGGGTGATGCGGGAACACGCGCTCGCGGGGATCCGACTGCGCCGCCGGGTGAAGACCACGATCCCGGACCAGTCCGGACGGAAGTTCCCCGACCTGGTCGGGCGGGACTTCAGCACCGGGGAGCCGAACCGCAGGTATGTCGGCGATATCACCTACCTCCCCATCGCGGACGGCAGCAACCTGTATCTGGCGACCTGCATCGACCTCGGGTCGCGCAAGCTCGCCGGCTGGCAGGTCGCCGACCACATGCGCACCGAACTCGTCGAAGGCGCTCTCCGCGGCGCGCACCGCGACCGCGGATCGCTGGCCGGCGCAGTGTTCCACAGCGACCACGGCTCGGTCTACGCGTCGAAAGCCTACGCAGCACTCTGCGAGCAGCTCAAGGTGACCCAGTCCATGGGCGCGGTGGGCACGAGCGCCGACAACTCGCTGGCCGAGAGCTTCAACGCCGCGCTCAAACGCGAGCTCCTCCAAGGCGCGTCGGCGTTCCCCGATCAAGCCACCGCCTACCGGGCCGTGTTCCGGTGGACGAACCGATACAACACGCGCCGACGCCACTCCGCGATCGGCCAGATCACCCCGAACAGCTACGAGAACACCTACGCGGCCGCGAGATCAGCTACCCTCACGGAAGCGGCATAACCGAAATGACACCGTGTCCACGATCCGGGGTCAAGGCCCCAGGGTGGCGCAGTCGTGGCCGCGCCGCCATGATGACGTCGGAGAGTCGACCGACCCGTGTGTAGGGGCAACTCGCCCCACCGCGCTACGGGGCACTACTGAGTCATAGCCTTCCGATACGCCCGCGACGACTTTCGACGGGATTCGCTGAATCGTGGAGCTCGCAGGCCTGATCTCTTCCGTGCTCGCGGTCGTTGCCGCCGCGTGGTGCCCGTTCTGCGAGAGGGAACTCGCAGAGGAATGCGCACGCCTCGCCAACGAACCTCCTCAACACGTCGGCCACCCTGCGGCAGAACGGGCAAGATGATCCGACTCTCGCGCAGCGACTCGCAGAGGTCGACGTCGCCATCGGGCAGAACGACAACCGAGCCGCCAACATTCGTGCAGGCTACCTCTGCGTCATTTCGAACCAGGGCGCGTTCGGTGAGAGCGTCGTGAAGATTGGACTCACGAGACGACTCGAACCCCGCGAGCGGATCTATGAGCTTGGCGGCGCGTCCGTGCCGTTCCGCTTCGACACCCACACTCTGTTCTTCTCCGAAGACGCCGTCAGCCTAGAAGCTGAGCTTCACCGTCACTTTGCGGATCGCGCGCTCAATCGCGCGAACCACCGCAGGGAGTTCTTCTTCGCCAGTCCTACCGAGGTGCGTGAGGTTCTCCTCAGTAAAGTCGGCAACATCCTCGAGTTCACCGAGGAACCCGATGCTACGGAGTATCGACAATCCGTAGGCTTGTGGCCTCAAGGGCGCTGAGCCTATGGTGTCCTGTGCCCGACCCGGTCGAGGCCTGGGCACACCTCTGGCTCAGCGTGAGGCGCCGAGCGCCTTCCTGATCAACGTGACCTGAAGCGGCAGCCGCACCAGCGACACCGCGAACGAGGCCCATGCCTTCGCCGTGCGCCGGCGCGCCGCCCGGCGGCCGAGGTCGATGCTCATCTGCATGTTCGCGGGCCAGACAGCGGCCAGCACTACCGCGCTCGCTCGCCCGGCGGCGGCCCGGGTCGAGGGCACCACCAACCCCACCGCGCACGCCAGCTCCGCGATGCCCGACGCGACCACGAGCGGCCGATCCCACCGCCGCAGCGCCCGCGGGATGATCGGCGTGAACACCCCGGGTCGCACGAGGTGGATGACGCCCGACACCGCGAACGGCACCATCACGATCCAGGGAACGGTGGCGGCGGGCTTCTTCGCGCGACGTGTCATCACGCCATTCTCCCCGCCCCGCCGCAGCCCGGGGCCGCCGCGCGAACACCTCCGATGACAGCATGGGCAGATGCTCTCCCCGCAAACCCTGAGCGAGCCCGACCGGCGCCTCGTCGCCGCGTGGTCTGCGGACTGCGCCGAACGCGTGCTCCCTCTCTTCGAACGTGAGGCTCCCGACGACGATCGCCCGCGTGACGCCATCGCGAGAGCTCGCGCGTACGCCCGCGGCGAGCTCGACTCGGCGGGCGAGATCCGCCGCCGGTTCGTTGCGGGCCGCGCCGCCGCCTCGGTCACCTCGCCGGCCGCGATCGCGGCGGCCCGGTCGGCGGCGCAGGCGTCGGGCGTCGCGCACATGGGCGCGCACGCCCTCGGTGCCGCCGCCTACGCCGTGAAGTCCGTCAGTACCGCCAGGCCCGACGACGTGGATGCCGAGATCGAATGGCAACTGCAGCGCATGACACCGGACGTCCGCGCCGCCCTCCGTCAGCTTCCACCGGTCGGCGAGGATGCCGCGGGTCCGTTCGTCGCCGACGGATTGCTGGCCCGCGGCATCCTGGGATCGACCATCCACACGCTGCAGACACGGATCGCATCCGGGGCTTGACCCTCACGCGACGTGAGGCTCGATCGTGGTCTCAGGACCGACCTTCCCGACGCTTTCGACATCAGCCCCGTCCCTGCCCCGGGACCCGACGCCGTCGCCCCGCCTCTGTTTCGCGGCATCTACGGCATGCCCATGTTCGTGACGATTCCGACGGCGGATCTCGCGGCATCCATCGACTTCTGGACCCGCGGCCTCGGGTTCTTCGAGCTGTTCGGCATTCCGGGTCAGATGACGCACCTGCGCCGGTGGGCGTTCCAGGACGTGCTCCTCGTCGCGGGCGCGCCGGACGACACCGCCCCGGCCGCGAGCGTGAGCTTCGCCTGCGTGCTCGACCAGATCGATCAGATCGCCGATGCCCTGCGCGCCCTCGGCATTGACACCCACCCGCGCGACACGATGTGGAACACCCGCGACATCGAGGTCATCACCCCCGAGAACACCCGCGTGGTCTTCACGGCGGGCAAGGTGTTCGACCCCGACAGCGTCGAGGGCCGCACCCTCCGTGCGGTCGGCATCGGCGCCGACGACAATGAGTCCCATGTCTGACGACGGTCTGCCGGTGGGCGAGACGGCCGCGCGCCTCGGCCTGACCGTGCGGACCCTCCACCACTGGGACGAGATCGGCCTCGCGAGCCCCGCCGCACGATCGCGCGCCGGCTACCGGCTCTACACGGATGCCGATGGCGAACGCCTCCGGCGCATCGTCGTGTACCGCGAGCTCGGGCTCGACCTCGACGCGATCCGGGCCATTCTCGATGAGCCGGGGGGCGATGTCGCCGACCAGTTGCGGGTGCAGCGCGCCCAGCTCGCGCAGCGGATCGCACAGCTGAACGACCTCGACGACGACCTCGCGCGCATGATCGAGGCGCAGGAGCGCGGCATCCTGCTCTCCGACGACGAGCAGCGCGAGATCTTCGGCCCTGACTGGAACACCGAGTGGCCCGCCCAGGCACGCGAGGCCTACGGGCAGTCGACGCAGTGGCAGCAGTACGCGGAGCGTGCGGCGTCGCGCTCGGCCGGCGACTGGGCGGCGGTGACGGAGGCGATGACGGCGTTCGAGGCCGAGCTCGGCGCCGCGGTCGACGACGGGGCGACACCCGGGGATGCCGCGGCCCACCGCCTCGTGGAGCGACACCGCGACCTGCTCTCGCAGTTCTTCCCGATCACCCGGCAGATGCAGGTGTGCCTCGGGCGGATGTACGTCGCCGACCCACGGTTCGCGGCGCACTACGACGCGGTGCGCCCCGGCCTGACCCACTGGCTGAGCCGCGCGATCGACGAGAGCGCGCGTGCCGCGGGCATCGACCCCGACACCGCCACCTGGGAGTGAGGGACGTGCCTGCGGCATCCGGCGTCACCGAAGGGTGCGAGTGGCCTCCCGCGATGAAGTAACGTATCTGCGTATGAGTGCAGATAAGCAGCAATGCGGATTTTCGGTCGAGAGCCCGTACGTGGAGCTTGCGGTCGAGGTCTTCGGAATGCTTGCCGACGCCACGCGGGTACGAATCATTCTCGCGCTGGACGCGGCCGGGGAACTCTCGGTGAATCACATCGCCGACATCGTCGACAAGTCGCCCGCTGCGGTGTCTCAGCATCTCGCGAAGCTGCGGCTCGCCCGGATCGTCGGGACCCGCCAGGAGGGGCAGCGGGTGTTCTACCGACTCGAGAATGAGCACGCGTCTCAGCTCGTCGCCGACGCGATCTTCCAAGCCGAGCACTCGCTTGGCGGGACCCCCCGTCACCATCACGCCGAGGAGGAAGCCCGATGACGCCGTCGCACGTGCACTCCTCGCACCATGACCATGACCATGACCATGACCATGACCACGCCTTGCATAGTGACGGTGGCGTGCATCTCCATGACCACGATCACCCCTCGGGGCTGAAGGGCTTCTTGCGCGGCTTGTTCGTGCCGCATACCCACGACGCGGCCGACTCGATCGATGATGCGATGGAGGCTAGTCACGAGGGTGTGCGCGCGTTAGTGATCAGCCTCGTGATCTTGTTGGTGACGACGATTCTGCAGGCCGTCGTGTTCCTGTTCAGCGGCTCGGTGGCCTTGTTGGCCGACACCGTGCACAACTTCTCGGATGCTCTCACCGCGATCCCGCTGTGGGTCGCGTTCATCCTCGGTCGGCGTGCCGCGAACCGCCGGTACACGTACGGGTTCGGTCGCGCGGAAGATCTCGCCGGCCTCTTCATCGTCGTGGTCGTTGCCCTGTCTGCTGTTGTTGCGGCGTGGCAGTCGATCGACCGGCTCCTGCACCCGCAACCGTTGCAGAACGTCTGGTGGGTGGTCGTCGCCGGTGTGATCGGCTTCGCCGGCAACGAGCTTGTCGCGATCTACCGGATCCGCATCGGGAGACGAATCGGGTCGGCAGCTCTGGTCGCGGACGGCGTCCACGCGCGTACCGATGGCTTCACCTCTCTCGCCGTGGTCATCGGCGGTGCCGGAGTGCTGCTCGGCTTTCCCCTCGCTGACCCGATCGTCGGCATCATCATCTCCATCGCGATCTTCGTCCTGCTGCTCGGCACGATCGGCTCGATTGGACGCCGACTCATGGACGCGATCGAACCAGAGCTTCTCGAACGCGCCGAGCACGCTCTCGCCCACGTCGACGGCATCGATAGCGTGGAGCGCATCCGGCTACGGTGGGTCGGTCATCGCCTCGAAGGCGACGCGCTCGTCACCGCCGACCCGGAGCGCACCGAGATCGGCGGCCTCGCCGAGGCAAGCATCCGCGCGCACCTGCCCCACGTCGACGAGTTCCTGATCAGCGTTCGAAGCTCATCGGCCGCTGCACGATGACCTGCGGGCGCACGGTGCTCGTGCCCGTCAGGGCGTGGGGTCGGTTTCGGCGCGGGCGGCCATCCAGACAGCTCGGGCGGCATCGGCGTTGAGGAGGCCGATGCCAGCGTCCACGATGATGTCGAGCCAGCCGGTGGCGAACCAGAACGTGAGGATGCCGACGGCGATGATCGCCAGATCGGCGAGGGCGTCGTTGCGGGCGGAGAGCCATGCCGCCTTCGTGAGGCTGCCGCGGTGGTGGCGGTGACGCACGAGCAGGAATGCCGCGGTGAGGTTGACTAGGAGGGCTCCGATGGCGGTGATCGTGAGAGCTCCCGGCGGCGGGGGCACGGGGTCGAATGCCTTCGCGACGGCAGGCCCACTGACCGCAGCGGCTCCGCCTCGCCCATCACACGCCCGCGTCCACGAGCACCGCGCGAGCAGCGCGCTCGCCGGAGGCGAGAGCGCCCTGGATCGACGCCGCATGTCGGTGGTCGCCGGCGAGGTACATCCGGTCGGTGACGCGCGGCGGGCGGGGCGCGCGCAGCGGTGCCGGTTGGGCGGGAAGCGCATCCGGGATGTCGTCGCGACGCAGCAGCTGCCAGTCCGTGACTCCGGCACCCCACAGCTCGGCGAGGTGCCGGCGCACCTCGTTCTCGCCTGCGGCCGCGCCGCCCCGCGGCAGCAGGCACGTCGCCTCGATGAGATGGCGCGCCACGGGCGCATACGACGGCACGGTGTGCGACACGACCGCCGTGTTCACGACCGGCCCGCGGCGGGCGGCGCCGCGTCCGTCGACGCGCAGCAGCGCGGATGCCGAGGGCTCGTGCGTCGCCGCGAACCACCATGTCTGCAGTCCGTTGGTCGCCGGTCGCGGCACCGGCGTCAGCTCTGCCACCGCCTCCGGCCCGACAGCCACCACGACCCGCCCGGCGCGAAGGGCCTCGCCACCCGCGACACCGACCTCGACGATCGGGCCGTCCGCGTCGATGCGCTCCGCTCGCGCTCCGAGTCGCATCTCCGCTCCCGCAGCACGCGCCCGCGCCGCCAGCTGCGCCGGCACCGCCGCGATGCCCTCCGCGGGAAGCCCCGGCCGCCCGAGCGCGAAGTACCGCACCAACTCCTGCGCGAATGCGTTCGAGGTCACCCCCTCGGCCTCGGCGACGACACCGGCGAGGAACGGCTCGAGCACGGCGGAGCGCAGCGGTCCGCGCAGGCCCGCGGCATCCCACGCCTCGCGCAGCGGGCGGTCATCGCGCGCGCGGTCTGACAGTCGCCGCGTGAACGCCGGTGCGAGCCAGCGCGCGAACGCCACGGCATCCGCGGCGCTCACCAGCCCGCTGCCGATCCCGCGCGCGATCGACGACGGATGGCGCAGCGGATGCCGCACCGCGGCCACCCCGCGATCGGTGCGCACCTGAACGCCGACCGGGAACGATCGCAGCGCGAGGGCATCGAGATCGATGGTGCGACGCAGCGCCGGATACGCCGGGTTGAGCACCTGAAAGCCACGATCGAGTCGGAACCCGTCGACGAGGTCGGTGCGCTGACGTCCGCCGACCTCGTCTCCGGCGTCGAGCACGGCGACCTCGAGACCGCGCTCGGCCAGAACCACCGCACAGCGCAGCCCCGCGAGGCCTGCTCCGATCACCACGACGTCATGCATCGCCGCTCCGCCTCCCGTCGTCGGACGCGTCCGGGGTCCCCCGTCGCGCCGTCGCCTGCGGCCAGCATACGGAGGGCGCGGCATTCGATCTCGGGGTTGACGAGCTTTCCGAGACCGCCCTCGCCGCCCGGCGGCGTGCCTACGATGACGGAATGAAGATCCTCCTCACCGGTGCCACCGGCTACATCGGCTCGTCCGTCCTCGACGTTCTGCGCGCCCATGGTCACGACGTCGTTGCGCCGGTGCGCAGTGCGCACGCCGCGCAGAAGGCCACGGCGGCCGGAGCGACCGCGGTGGTCGGCGACGTCACCGACGCCGACTGGTTCACTCCGCTGCTGGAGGGAGTGGATGCCGCGATCCACACCGCCGCACCGGGTGACGGCACGGCCCCCCAGTTCGACAGCGCCGTCGCCGATGCCGTCATTGCCGCGTTCGGCGGCACCGGCAAGCCCTACATCCACACGGGCGGCCTGTGGATCCACGGCCCGTCGGACGACCTCACCGAGCAGACCCCGTTCCACCCGCCCGCGATCGTCGCCTGGCGTGAGGGAGTGGAGTCCCGGCTCGCCGCCGCAGAGCTCGCCCTCACGATCGTCGAGCCCGGGATCGTGCACGGCCACGGCGCCGGAATTCCCGCCATGCTGGCCTCCGCTCCTCGTGACGGCGAGGGCCGCCTCACCGTCATCGGCGACGGCACCCAGCACTGGGCGACCGTGCACGTCGACGACCTCGCCGAACTGTACGTGCGGGTGATCGAGCGCTCCGAGCCGGTCGGACGCGTGCTGGGTCTCAGCGGCCACAACGCGACGGTCACCGAGCTCGGCGAAGCGGTCGCCGGCGGTCCGGTCGTTCCGGAGGGTGTCGAGGCATCGCGTGCACGTCTGGGCGCACCGTTCGCCGATGCGCTCATGCTCGACCAGCAGGGACGCGGCGAGAAGGCGCGCTCCCTCGGCTGGACGCCCACCCGCCCGTCGCTGCTCGAGGAGATCCGCGCCAGCGCCTACGGCTCGGCCGCGCAGGGCTGATCGGGCTGCCCGCGCGCGCCGCCACCTCTGTCGCTGCGGCGAGCCGCGGTCTACGCTCGCCGCATGTGCCGAAACATCCGGGTGCTCCACAACTTCGAACCGCCCACCACCGATGACGAGGTGCGCGAAGCGGCTCTGCAGTTCGTCCGCAAAGTGAGTGGATCGACGCATCCTTCGCGCGCCAACGCCGAGGCGTTCGACGCGGCCATCGACGAGATCGCCGCCGCCACGCGTCGCCTGCTCGACGCGCTCGTGACGACCGCACCGCCGAAGAACCGCGAGGCCGAGGCGGTCAAGGGACGCGCCCGCCACGAGAAGCGGATGGAGCGCGAGGTGCGCATCCGCACGGCATCCTGATCGCCGGCGGCGGCCGGATGCCGCGGCATCCGGCGACTTCCCAGCTTCGCGTCACTTCGCTGCCCTACTGTGTCAGCAGTCCAGGGGGAGTACTCCGACACGGACGGCTCGTCAATACGGTCGCATCGCGGCCCGGGCCGACCGGTCCCGCAAGGGATGGGGGAGACTCTGGCGTCGACCACGTCACGCCATTCTTCGGGAGACCCCTGTGAACATCACCCCGCTCGTGTGGATCATCACGATCGCCGTCACGATCGCCTTCTTCGTGTGGGAGTTCTTCGCGCACGTGCGCAAGCCGCACGAGCCGACTGTCGGCGAGTCCGCGCGCTGGTCGGCCTTCTACATCGGTCTCGCGCTTCTGTTCGGCGTCGGCGTCGGCATGGTGTCCGGCTGGGGGTACGGCGGCGAGTACTTCGCCGGCTACCTCACCGAGAAGGCGCTGTCGATCGACAATCTGTTCGTCTTCCTCATCGTCATGACCGGGTTCGCGGTGCCGAAGATGTACCAGCAGAAAGTGCTGATGATCGGCATCGTCATCGCCCTCATCATGCGCGGCGCCTTCATCGCCGTCGGGGCGGCGCTGATCGAGAACTTCTCCTGGGTGTTCTACCTCTTCGGCGCGCTGCTGCTGTTCCTCGCCTACCGACAGGCGTTCGCGCACGGCGAGTCCAACCCCGCCGACGGCTGGTTCATGCGCCTCGTGCGCCGCGTGCTGCCGGTCAGCGACGAGTACGACGGCGACCGGCTCACGGTGAAGAAGGACGGTCGCCGCTTCGTCACCCCCATGCTCCTCGTCATCGTCGCGATCGGCTTCATCGACCTCGTCTTCGCCGTCGACTCGATCCCCGCGATCTACGGGCTCACCGAGGAGGCCTACCTCGTCTTCACGGCGAACGCCTTCGCACTGATGGGTCTGCGCCAGCTCTACTTCCTCATCGGCGGTCTTCTCGAGCGCCTCGTGTACCTCGCCCAGGGACTCGCCGTGATCCTCGCGTTCATCGGCGTGAAGCTGCTCATCCACGCGCTCCACAAGAACGAGCTCCCGTTCATCAACGGCGGCGAGCACGTGACGTTCATTCCCGAGATCCCCATCTGGCTGTCGCTGCTGTTCATCGCTGCCACCGTCGCCGTCGCGACGATCGCGAGCCTCCTGAAGACGCGGAAGGATGCCCGGGGCGACGCCCTGCCCGTCGCGCGCCATGACTCCCGGTGAGGGGGGCCGTCGCGCCCTGATCGCACGCGCGGCAGGCCCGGGGGCACTTCCGGCCGTGCGGCTCTCGGCTGGACGCGCCCGAGGCGAGGACGTGGCAGGGCTTCTCCGACGTTGCCGAGGTCCTGGCTGTGAACTGCGGCGATAAATGTCGCCCTTATCGCGCCGCAGGTGGGCCAGCCACACGAAGGGAAGGGCGGTACCTCAAGCTTGCTCCGATCGGCGGTTGTTTCCGCTGTGTGCGGCATGTCGGCGCAGAGGCCCAGCCACGTCTCAGGCAGGACGGGAGTGGATCTCAGCTCGTCGCCGAGGCATTGGGATTATGAGCGTCATCGTGGTTCCCTCGTTGGTCGATGACGACACCCGGGCCAACCCGCCGTAGCGGCTCACCGTGTCCTGTACGAGCGACAATCCAATTCCAAACCCGGTTCTTGATGAGCCACCGCCATCAACGGCATCCGCGGACCGAGCGAATCTGTCGAAGACACGACTCGGTTCGATGCCTCGGATACCGGGACCTTGATCGGTCACACTGATATGAACCCGACGGCCCACCTGGCTCGCCCTTACGGTGACGACTGTTCCCACCGGGGAGTGTTTGATCGCATTGTCGAGAAGGGCGATGAGGCTTCGCCGCAAGCTTGTGTGAGGGATCGAGGCAGACAAGTCGGGTGCGATGTGGGCGCCCATCAAGCGCACGCGTCGTTCGCGCGCGAGGATGGACATGGCCGATATCGCTGATGCGACGCATGTTGCCACGGGGGTTGGTTCTGCCTCTGATTCTGTGGGGACTTCGGCCGCGTGCAGGAGGTCAGAGACGACTCCGATGACGGATAGGGTGTCGTGGCGGAGTTGTGTCACGAGTTCCTGGTGGGGATCTGATGCGCGCGAGCTGCGTTGCAGCAATTGGATACGTGCGTCCAATACAGCCAGCGGCGTTCGAAGTTCGTGTGAAGCGTCGGCAACGAATTGCCTCTGTCGTCTGAGGGCATCCACCAAAGGCCGGACTGCCCGGCGCGTGACGAGCCATCCCAAGAGGCCGGCGAGGGCGATCGCGATGAGACCGATGCTGACTCCACCCACGATGATGTCGAGACCCTGAATATCCACGACTGTTTCTTTCTGCTGCGGGTTGAGCAGGTCGGGCAGGGGGATCTGGGTGAAGACAACGGCGAATGCTGCGATTAGGACGGCAACGACGAGTGCGGAAACTGCCAGAGAGATGGTGAGGGCGACCCGTCGCGCGGCGGAGCGGATGAGCTGCGCGTCTGGGTCTTGCGTGGGGCGTCGTCTGATCATCACACCAGGCCCAGCCGGTAGCCGCGGCCGTGGATTGTTTGGACGATGCTTGGCTCGGTCTTCTTCCGCAGATAATGCACGTACGTGTCGACGGTCCCCGGAGTGTCGTCGGAAGAGAAAACGGCTCGAAGGATTGCAGCGCGAGTGAAGGTTTGCTGCGGGTTTGTTGCTAATAATCGCAGGAGCGCACTTTCCCGTTCCGTAAGGATGGTGCGGCCGTCGTAGGGCGAGTAGACCGCGCGTGAGTCCGGATAGAACTCCCATTCGCCGATGCGAACGAACGGGCCTTCTCCGTTGGTGACGCGCCTGATGGCGCGGAGCCGGGCGAACAATTCGTCGAACTCGAACGGCTTAACCAGGTAGTCAGCGGCTCCGGCGTCCAGTCCTCTGACTTTGTCCTGTACGGTTCCCATGGCCGTGAGGATGAGCATCGGCACCTGTGACCCTGCTCTGCGGAGGGACTCAACGAGGGTGAGCCCGTCGACAGTGGGCAGCCGGCGATCGACCACCATCGCATCGAATGACTGTTCCATGGCGATATCGAATGCTTCGCCGCCATCTGCACAGAGCGTCACGTCGTACACCTCCGCAAGGACCTGCGCCATCAAAGGGCCGAGCTGGGGATCATCTTCGATCAGCAGAAGGCGGGGTTGTGTCGGCGCTGTCGCTACCGTGTCGGCCATTCTGTCTCTCCCTCGTCGGCGCCCTCAATCGCGTCGCACTCTGGCTTTTCGTGAGCGTTGGACGTCAACGGAAGTACGGTCGTTGACTCGGTCGAGCCTGCCTCGTGCGCTCTAAGAAATCACACAGAAGCGCCGCGCGTGGGGCAGTTCTGAGCCTTCGCGGTTTCTTAGAGGCCGCCAGGGACCATCTCTTCAGGGCTCACCGAGAGTCGCAGAAGGGAACGACATGAGCACTGTCAAACGCAAGGGGGTGGGCGCCGGACTCGGCGTCGCAACGCTCGTCCTGTTCAGCGCAGGAGGGGTCGCCGCCATGGCCCTGCCCGCATCGGCCGCCACCACATCGGTGGTCTCGCCCGCACCCGCATCCTCCAATCCCGCCGTCGAGGACGGTACGAACGACGGCGAGACCGCCGACGATCAGGGTGTCGAGGACGGCACGAACGACGGCGAGACCGCCGACGATCAGGGTGTCGAGGACGGCACGAACGACGGCGAAACCGCCGACGACGTCGCCGCCACCCCGGCGAACTGATCACCTGAGCACGTGTGGGTGGCCACCAGCCGCCCACACGTGCTCTGTGACGGCTCGCCTCTTCCTGCTCGCACGAGCGAGCGCAACTTCTGAGTCGATTCTTAGAACGCGATCCCTAGCGTCCCGCGTATGACGACCTCATCCGCGACTGAAGCCGCACCTGTCCGGGTCATGCTGAGCAAGGTGCCCGAGATCACTTTGTGGTTCTGGATCATCAAGATCCTCTGCACCACGGTCGGAGAAAGCTTCGCCGACTGGATCAACACCACCCTCGGGGTGGGACTAGAAGCAACTTCCGTGATCTTCACGGTGGTTCTCGCCGCAGTCCTCTCCTGGCAGCTGGCGTTGCGGCGCTACGTGCCCTTTGTCTACTGGCTGACCGTAGTGGTTGTGAGCGTCACCGGCACCCTCTACACGGATATCCTCACCGACGACCTGGCGGTCCCTCTCGGTGTCAGCACCTTGGTTTTTGCCATCGTCCTGGCTGCGGTGTTCGGCGCATGGTGGGCCAGTCAACGCACCCTATCCATCCACAGCATCACCACCACCCGCCGTGAACTCTTCTACTGGCTCGCCATTTTCGTGACGTTTGCTCTCGGAACCGCCGCGGGAGACGGGATCCTCGAGCTGACCGGTTGGAGTCCAGGAGTATCCGTCCTTCTCCCCGCCGGCCTTCTCGTCGCAGTCATCGTTGGCTGGCGCATGGGAGGCAACCCGGTCCTCGCCTTCTGGCTGGCATACATCCTCACCCGCCCGCTTGGCGCGAATCTGGGCGACTGGATGAGCTTCCCTGTCAGCGACGGAGGCCTGGGAATCGGTGTCGGGCCCACGAGCATCTTCTTCCTCGGCGCCATCCTCGCCACCGTGGTGTACCTCACCATCACCCGAACGGATGCCACGGAGAACGCCCAGACCCACCGGCCACAGACAACACCTCGCCGCCGTCGCGGCACGCTCATCTACTTCTCCGCGGTCGCTGCCATCGCCGCCGCCGTCCTCGTCTGGGCGCACGCACAGCCTCACAGTACGGCTGCGGCCAGCGAGGAGGGCCCCAATACAGTCGTCACCCTCGCGCCTGAAGAGTCGGCCACCATCAACTTCCCCAATGGGAGCGTCGCAAACTACCGCTCCATCGTCGAAGACACCCTGGGTCTCGTCATGGCCGGCGATACCGCAGGTGCGCAAACCCGCATCACCGACCTCGAGAAGGCATGGGATGAGGATCAGCCCACCCTTCAACCGCTGGACGGCACCGGGTGGACCATCCTTGACGGGCAAATTGACGCCGTTCTCAAATCCGTGCGCGCCTCCACCCCGGATCCCACAGCCGAGAAAAGCGCCCTCAGCACCCTTCTCAACACCCTTTCCTCATGATGATCTCTCCCGTGAATACTGCCCTCCACGTTCTGACAGCGAGCTTGCTCCCCGACGCGACAGCCATCCTCCACGCCTTCGGACCCTGGGTTCTCGTCGGGATAGCGCTCATCATCTTTATCGAATCGGGCGTACTGTTCCCCTTCCTTCCCGGTGACTCTCTTCTGGTCACCGCAGCGGTCCTCGCCAGCACCCTCGGCATCCAACCGTGGCAAGTTCTCCTCGTCGGAATACCTGCAGCGATCCTGGGGGATCAGACGGGCTACTGGCTCGGCAGACGCTTCGGGCGACGCATGTTCAAAGACGGTGCACGCGTTCTGCGTCCGGACCGCCTCCACGACGCAGAAAACTTCTTCCATAAGTACGGCGGCGCATCCCTCGTCCTCGGACGCTTCGTCCCCATTGTTCGCACCTACATTCCCCTCGCCGCCGGAACCGCTCACATGCCCTACCGGCGATTCCTCCTCTGGAACACCACCGGGGCAACCCTCTGGGTGGTCGGCATGACAGCTATCGGTCTCGCTCTCGGCGGCATCCCGTTCGTCGTCAACAACATCGACGCACTCATGATCGTCGTCGTTCTCGTATCCGTCCTACCCGTCATCATCGCCGTCATCCGCAAATGGAGCACCAACCGCCGCAATCGGCCCACGCCAGACGGTGCCGGAACGAACGAGGCGAACACATGAGAGCCCACACATACCCCGTTGGGAGCGGCCTACTCACGCCCACACGACGCGGTCGCCGCGTCGTATGGCTCGCCTGCGTCGCGGGGATTCTACTCACCGCCCTGGGCTTTATCCTCCGGGTGGCGCCCTTCGACGCACCCGCCGTCGAAGCCCTAAACCGCGCTCACACCGGCGCATGGGGACAAATAGCCGACGCCATCTACTTCATGCTCGAGCCCGTTCCCGCCGCATTCCTCACACTCCTCATCCTCATCACCATCGCGGCCGTTCTTCGATCCGTGCGCACAGCGATCGTCTTCGGCGGAATCGTTGCATTGACATGGCTCCCTACCGCCGCCATCAAGGTCGTCGTGGACAGACCTCGACCGGATATCTTCACCCTTGTCCACCCATTCACGCCCGCGCAGGTGGATGGATCTTTCCCCAGCGGACACACCGCTTTCATCGCTGCGCTAAGCATCGCCTTCTGGTTTCTTCTGCGCGGTACCCGTGGGGCGTCGATCGCTCTCATCACCGGCACTGTGTCTACCGTCATCGTTGGCCTCGCCGTCGTCAGCGACGGGCTCCACTACCCAACTGATGTCTTGGCCTCCATCGCGTGGGCAATCGCGATGGCACCCACCGCCCGATGGGTCATGGTCGACGTCATCGCTCCTCGCTTGGAGCGATATCGAAAGCGCAGCTGATCGACGGATCTTCTGTCTTGCTGACCTCGCGGTCGATCGCGCGGCGCGGTCTTACTGACGACCGTTCATGAGACGGTCCTCCCGCAGCCGAGCTACGTCCGCGAGTCGTGTCTCATAACCCGTGTCCGCAAACTATGTAACGGACGCGGCGTTCGCCTTACTCTGAGGGCATGGCCACGATCGGATACGCCCGCGTCTCGACGCGCGAGCAGAACCCCGACGGTCAGACCGACGCGCTTGAAGCGGCCGGCTGCGACAAGATCTTCGTCGAGCACGCCTCTGGCGCCCTGGCGAAGCGACCCGCGCTGACCGATGCTCTCGGTTACCTGCGGGAGGGGGACTCGCTCGTCGTGACGAAGCTCGACCGGCTTGGCCGATCCGTCCGCAACCTCAAGCAGATCGCCGACGAACTGCAGCAACGTGGGGTGGGCTTTCGAGCGCTGTCCCAGGGCATCGATACGACCACACCGGGCGGGAGGTTGTTCTTCCACATGCTCGCCGCGATCGCCGAGTTCGAGCACGACCTGATTGTGGAACGGACGCATGATGGCCTGGCGGCGGCGCGAGCTCGGGGGCGTAAGGGCGGCCCAAAGTTCAAGATGACGCCGACGAAGATTCGACAGGCCCGCGCGATGTACGACGAGGGTGCGCACACCGTGCAAGAGATCGCCGACACCTTCGGGGTATCCCGGCCCACGATCTACCGGCACCTGGCCGATCACGTCGAGCGGGCCTGACGAGGGATCATGGCGCACCTCAGCGACCGGCAGAAAGCCGAGCTTGTGTGCCAACACCTCGACGGTGTGCCGTGGACGCGGATCGCGGAGCACTCCGGCGTCACGGTGCGAACCTTGCAACGATGGGCCGCTCGCATCGGTGCGGGGCAGCTCGCAAGACCGCCTCGCCGAGATAAAGGTGCCTCCCGTATCCCCACGGAACTGGTCACGGCGATCGAGGCGCTGGCCGTGCGCCGGCCGGCTCCCACCATCGCGTACATCCATCGGCGCGTCGGCGATATCGCGCGCGATCGAGGTTTGCCAGCTCCCGGGTACACGACCGTTCGCCAAATCGTGCACGCTATCGACCCGGGCCTGACAGCTCTCGCTGAGGGCGGTGACGCCGCCTATCGCGACAAATTCGAGCTCGTCTACCGGCGTACGACAACCGCCCCGAATGAGCAATGGCAGATGGACCACACGCTGCTGGACGTGATGATCCTCGACGACAAGCAGACGCCTGTGCGCCCCTGGCTGACGATCGTGCTCGATGACTACTCCCGTGCCGTCGCCGGATACGCCTTAGCGGTTTCGGCGCCCACGTCCGAGCGCTCCGCACTGGCGTTTCACCAGGCCGCGAGCCGGAAACGACATGCCTCGTGGGTGGTGTCGGGGGTCCCCGATGTTCTCTACAGCGATCACGGGTCGGATTTCACCTCTGCTCGGATCGAACAGGTGTGTCTGGATCTGCACGTGCGCCTCATTCACTCGCGGGTCGGCGTTCCGCAAGGACGCGGCAAGATCGAGCGGTTCTACCGCACCATCACGACCGAATTGCTCCCGCACCTACCTGGCTTCATCCCGCACGGCACCAGCGGCACACCCACCAGCGCCCCCATGTTGACCCTGCACCAGCTCGACGACGTCCTCGAGCGGTTCATCGTCGACGAGTACAACGAGCGCCCGCACTCCGCGACCGGGACGGCACCGCACGCGCGCTGGCGCAGCGGGAGCTTCATCCCGCGTATGCCCGCACACTCGGAAGACCTCGACATGCTGTTGCTGACCGCCACCGCCACCAGACGAGTGCAGCGCGACGGCATCCGATTCGCCTCCACCCGATACGTTTCGCCCGTCCTCGCCGCCTACGTCGGTGAAGACGTCACCGTCCGATACGACCCCCGCGACCTCGGCGAGATCCGACTGTTTCGCGACAGCGCGTTCCTATGCCGCGCGATCGCCCCTGAACGCTCCTCCGAAACGATCACCTTCGCCGACCTGCAGAGCGCAAGGAACACCCGGCGCCGGGCGCTGAAGCAGCAACTCCGCTCCCTCAGCAACGTCGCCAGCTCTCTGCCGGAAGACACTCGGCACCGACCCGCGGCCGCGCCTCTCTCTCCCTCCGAGCCCGACGCGCCAGCCCCGCAATCGAAGAGACACAGGCTGAGGACCTATGCCAACGACTGAATCGACCGTCGGAAAGCCGGTGTCCGTCCTCGTCGGCGCGGACGACGACGGGCGACGGTTCCTCAACGGCACCTTCGACGAATTCACCCAGGCGCCCCCACCGCACACCGACACCCGCCCCGCGTTCGTCAGCACCCGAGAGCACCGACGATTCGTGGAGTTCGCCGACACCGTACGCTCACACCGCTACATCGGCCCGAAAGGGTGGCCTGCTCCCTCCCGTCCCCGAGGGCGTCCAGCAGAGTCGAACGGCGTTCTTCACCCCCACCGTCGCCGCCACCATCAAGCAGATCGACCAGGGCCTGCCCCGCGCGTGCCAACAAGTCTCGTGGGCCATTGATTATGCCCGGTACGGTCACGTCGACCCCTACGTCCATCCTGAATCCCAACACAGCGGGAACACAGAACTGCTTATCATCGACGAAGCCGACCGCCTCAAAACCGCCGGCCTCGAACAAGTCCGCGATTTCTACGACCGCCACCACATGGGCGTCATCCTCATCGGCATGCCCGGCATTGAAAAACGCCTCGCGCGCTACCCCCAGCTCTACAGCCGCGTCGGCTTCGCCCACGAATACCGTTCTCTCCGCAGTGACGAACTCACCGCCGTCGTCACGCAACGCCTCCCCGCACCAGACCCCGGTGATTCAGGGCTCGCTCACACCGCCGCCCTCGCCGCGATCGTGCGCGCCACGAACGGGAACTTCCGCCTCGCCGATCGCCTCGTCACTCAGATCCGACGTGTTCTTGACATCAACGGGCACACCCACCTCACGCCCGAGGCCGTCGACGCCGCCCAGGAAGCCCTCCTCATCGGACACTGAACGACGCGACAACCGCGACATCTATCGCTGCAATTCACAGTCCTGGCCGCCGCGGCACAGCATCCTCTTCGCGAACGGCCTCGACCTGCCGTGGGAGCGGGCCCCCACGTGGGATCCCGCCGTGTTCGAGATCGTCGATTCGGCCCTCACCGCCTGAGGCGCACGCCCGGCATCCGTCTGCGAGCATGAGCGTATGACCATGAGTCCGCCATCCCGGGCCGTGCGCGTGCGCCCGGCATCCGTCGACGACGCCCGGGGCATCGCCGCGGTTCATGTCCAGGCCTGGCGCGAGGCGTATGTCCGCCAGCTTCCGGCGACGGTCCTCGCCGGGTTGCGGGTCGAGCCGCGCATCGAGCGGTGGGCGTCGATCATCGAAGACGACGTCACCGACGTCTTCGTCGCCGAGGTCGACGGGCGGATCGTCGGCTGGGCGACGGCCGGTGACGGGCGCGACGACGATCGGCCGACGTCGCGGGAGCTGGAGGGCATCTACGTCCTGGCGGCGCACCACGGTACCGGTGCGGGGCAGCTGCTGCTGGACGCGGCGATCGGTGCCGGCGACGCCTACCTCTGGATGATGGACGACAACCCCCGCGCCGAAGCGTTCTATCTGCGCAACGGCTTCGTCCGCGACGGGCTCGAACGCGATCAAGTGATGGCCGGGCATCCGATCCACATCGTGCGGCTGGTGCGTCACGCCGCAGTGCCGCAGTGGGTCGCGGTGAAGGATGCCGAGACGGCGCTGCTCGATGCCGACGTGCGCCGCGACGCCGAGACGGTCGATGACCTGCTGCACCCTGCGTTCGTCGAGATCGGCCGCTCCGGCACCCTCTGGACGCGGGAGCAGGTCGTCGGTGCGCTCGCCGCCGAGAGCGCGGACTCGCGCGTCACGCCGCAGACCGATGAGTGGCAGTTCCGTCAACTCTCGCCCGAGCTGGTGCTGGTCACCTATCGGCTCACGACGCCCTCGCGGATCAGTCGGCACTCATCACTGTGGGACGTCGGCGGCACCGCACCGCGCCTGCGCTTCCATCAGGGCACGGTCGTGCCGCCGGCATCCGCTCAGTAGCGGGGCGCGACGTCACCCGTCCTTGCGCTCCCACTCCGCGCGCAACAGCCCGAGAACCACCATGTCCTCGTAGGCGCCCCGCACCCACGCATGCTCGCGCAAGCGGCCCTCGCTGACTCCACGTCAACGGCGGAGCGCGTCACCAGCTCCGGTCGATGTCCACGCCTGCTCGTGCCGGCGGCGGATGCCGTCGAGCAGCAGGTCGAGGGCGAAGGCGAACTCCGCGTCGTCGTCGCAGGCCTCCCCGGCGTGCGGCGCCGTGGTGGCCATGCGGATGATCGCGGGGTAGGCCGTCGCGAACGCGGCCATCGTGGCGGCGCGCTCCCGCGGGTCGTCGGGCGGAACCGGCGTCGGCAGCACGTCGCGGGTGAATCCCCACATGCGGGTGCTCAACGCATGCATGGCGTGATGCACGAGATCCGCCGACAGTCCCCCCTCGAACATGTCCGCCATGAGCGCGTCCATGTGCGCGAGGACGCGAGGCGTGGCGCGCTCACGCGTCTCGATCGCCTGCCGGGTCCAGGCGTGCGACGACAGTGCGGCGCGCACGGCCATGATCCGAGAACGCACGGCGTCGTCCCATGACGCGGTCAGCGCGGGTGAAGCGACGCCGGCGAGAACCCGGTCGAGCATCGCGTCCACGAGGGCGGCGCGGTCATCGAGGTGCTTGTACAGCGCCATCGGCGTGACCCCCAGGCGCTCGGCGACCGCACGCATGCTCGCCGCGTCGAGGCCGCCCTCGTCGGCGATGGCGGTCGCCGCGTCGACGATGCGCTCCAGGTCGAGACGCGGACGCATAGTTGACACGTATACACCGTACACCTAGTCTGTTGCCGAATCGGTGTACGCCGTATACCACCCGCGAAAGGAACCCCGTGTCTCAGCTCGCCCGACGCCAGGCCCGCCTCGCCGGCGTCCTCTATCTCGTCACGCATGTCACCTCGGTCGCCGCCGTGATCGCCTACGGCGGAGGTCTCCTCCGAGCCGGTGTCGCCCTGGAATTCGTGCTCGCACTCGGGTGCCTCGGCACCGGCGTGCTGCTCTGGGTGTTGCTGCAGTCGCGCGGTCCTGCCCGCGCCGCGAGCTTCGCGCTGCTGCGCACGCTCGAAGCGGCGGTGATCGTCGCGGGGGCGCTCCCGATGCTCGGACCGGCGCTTGTGAACGCCACGGCCGAGGGCGAGTCTACGGCGATGCACACGGCCGCGTTCCTGCTCGGTCAAGGCCTCGTCATCAGCGTCAACACCGTGATCCTCGGCTGGCTGCTGTGGGACGCGCGGGCCGTGCCCCGCGCCCTCGCCGCACTGGGAATCGCGGGCGGAGTGATCGTGCTCGTCAGCAACGGGCTGCAGCTGGCCGGAGCGATCCCGCTGAACGGCGTCGCCGCCGGCGTCGCCGCGGTGCCCGTCTTCGCTTTCGAGATCTGGTTCGCCGTCTGGCTCATCGCCGTCGGTGTACGGTCGGAGCCCGGCATCCGCGCAGCACACGAAGGGGGCCTGCCGAACTCACCTCACGCCTTGAAGAGGCCCCAGGTGAACACGTAGAGCAGTCCGACCAGGATCAGCGCTGCCAGCGCGGCGCCGGCCGCGTACAGCAGGCCGAGGAGAATTGTCTCACCGCGCATTCTGGGGGGCATGCGCGGTGAGGCGAGTCGGATGCGTCGCATATTGGAAGGAGGACGACACTGGAGCTCGTGCCGGGGCAGACGCTTCACGACCGTCTTGCGCAGAACGCGTTGACCGGTGAGGAGGTCGTCTCGCTCATCATCGGTCTCGCCGGCGCGCCGGCGGTCGTCCACCACGCCGGCATCGTCCACCGCGATATCAAGCCTGCGAACGTGCTGCTGCGCCCTATCCGGCACGGAGTCGTCCCGTTCCGGCCGGCTCTCGTGGACTTCGGCGTCGCACACCTCCTCGACGCAGCCCGCGTCACCTCGCCCGGAGTCGTGATCGGCACGGCCTCCTATCCCGCCCCCGAACAGGTGCGAGGTGAACCCACCGTGCCGGCGTCCGACATCTATGTGCTCGGTCTGCTCACCATCGAAGCGCTCACCGGGACGAAGCAGTTCGTCGGTGAGTCGATTCAGGCGACGATCCTCGCCCGACTCACTCGACACCCCGAGGTTCCCGGAGGGCTCGGCCAAGGATGGAGGTCGATACTCACCGCGATGACCTCCCTCGACCCGTCGTCGCGGCCCACGGCGGAGGTGTTCCAGCGTGTGCGTGCGCGCCTGCGAAGCGAGCGCCCCGGCCGCCGAGACGGGGTGGCAGGCGCAGGCGGCTGTCCCTCATGCGCGACTGTCTGGCGACTCGAGGCCGAACAGTACCGATGCCGCGCGACGGATGTGCGCTTCGGCGAGGTCGGCGGCGCGGGCCGGATCTCCGTCGTCGATGGCTGCATAGATCGCGCGGTGCTCGCGGCGCAGGCGCTGCGCCTCGTCGGGCCACTCCTCGGTGCGTTCGGCGGCGCGCAGGATCGGCACCTTCATGGCGCTGCGGATCGCCGCGGTCAGCGCGGCCGACAGGGCACTGCCCGAGGCCTCCGCGATCGCGAGGTGGAACTGCGTGTCGGCCTCGTTGAACGAGTCGCGGGAGGAGTGCGGCTGATCCATGCGGTCCAGCGCCTCGACCATCCGCGACCGCGCCGTGTCGTCGTGCCGGCGGGACGCCGATGCCGCGCTGGCGCGCTCGAGCACGACGCGCGCATCGGTCACGTCCTGGATCGTGAAGTTCGACAGCGCGACGTGCAGGCGGAGGAAGCGGGTGAGCGCATCGCGCGGCAGGGCCGCCACGAATGTCCCGGCGGTGGCGCCCGCTCCGGGCTGGGAGCGCAGTACGCCCTGTGCCTCGAGCACACGGACCGCTTCGCGCACTCCCGCCCGGCTGACCTCCAGGCTCGTCGAGAGCTCCCGCTCGGGGGGCAGCGCGTCACCGACCTGCAGGGCGCCGGACAGGATCCGGTCCTCGATCGCCTCGATCACGAGCTCGTGGGCGCGCGCCTTCTTGACCGGCTGCCACAGGGAATCGGGTGCGTTCTCCGCCATCGGATCCGCGCCACCTCTCTCGAATCTCTTGACAGCCTAGCGGTCAGTCACATAGATTGCGCTAGCGGTCAGACCTCTAAAAGGGTCCGCATCCGCACCCCGGTCACTCGGCCCTTCGCACAACGACGTACGAAAAGAGACAGAGATGTACACACCCGAACTCGCCCCGGTCGGCGGGAGCCTCGCGCTCTCCGCTCTCGTGGCCAGCCTCCCGTTCCTCACGGTGTTCCTCGCGCTCGGCGTGCTGCGCTGGAAGGCGCACTGGGCGGGACTGACCGGACTCGCGGTCGCCGTCCTGGTCGCGGTGCTCGGTTTCCGGATGCCGATCGACCTCGCACTCCTGGCGTCCACGCAGGGTTTCGTCTTCGGGCTGTTCCCGATCATGTGGATCGTGCTCAATGCGATCTGGCTCTATGAGCTGACGGTGCGCAGCGGCCGCTTCGAGGACCTCCGGCGCGTGATCAACGCCCTCTCCGACGACCCGCGCATCCAAGCCGTCATCATCGCGTTCGGCTTCGGCGGACTGCTCGAAGCGCTCGCCGGCTTCGGCGCACCGGTCGCCATCACGGGCGTCATGCTCATGGCCGCCGGCTTCTCGCCGATGCGTGCGGCCGTCATCGTGCTGCTGGCCAACACCGCGCCCGTCGCGTTCGGCGCGGTCGGCACGCCCATCGTCACCGCCGGGGCCCTCACGGGCATCGACTACCGGCACATCGGCGCCATCGTCGGCCACCAGACGCCCCTGATCGCGGTCTTCGTCCCGCTCATCATCGTGCTGCTCGCCGACGGGTGGCGCGGCATCCGCGAGACCTGGCCCGCGACGGTCGTGTTCGGTGTCGTGTTCGCGATCGCCCAGTGGGTCAGTGCGACGTGGATCTCGGTGGAGCTCACCGACATCGTCGCCTCGCTCGCCGGCATCCTCGCCGCCGTCATCCTCCTGCGCTTCTGGCAGCCGCGCGGCACCGAGGCCGCCCGTGAACGTCTGCTCACCAACGCCGCCGTCGACCTGCTCGCCAGCGAGAAGGCGGCCACCGGCAGCATCCGCACCCGTCGGGCCGGGTCGCGCGCGGCCCGTGCCGGGTCGGCCACGGGCACGTCCTCGGCATCCGCGTCGACGCGCACCGCCACCGGCCCCGTTGCGACCACCGGCACCGTCCCGGTATCGGACGTCCCGCTCGACGCGCGGACGGTCTTCCTCGCGACCTTCCCGTACCTGCTCGTCATCGTCGTGTTCTCGCTCGCCAAGCTCGTCCCCGACCTCAAGGCGGCCCTCGGCGCGACCGACGTGAAGATCCCCTGGCCGGGCCTGAACGGCCACATCCTCACCTCGTCCGGCGCCGCATCCGGGGCGACGGTGTACACGCTGCCGTGGCTGTCGTCGGCAGGCAGCCTGCTCGTGATCTGCGGCGTCGTCGTGGCGCTCGTCTACCGTCTGCCGCTGCAGGACGCCGCCCGAACGTGGTGGCAGACGCTCGTGAAGCTCCGCTTCTCGCTGCTCACGGTCGGATCGGTGCTGGCCCTCGCCTACCTCATGAACATCTCCGGACAGACGCTGACGATCGGCGCGTTCATCGCCGGCACCGGAGCCCTGTTCGCCTTCCTCTCGCCGATCCTCGGCTGGTTCGGCACGGCGGTCACCGGTTCGGACACGAGCGCCAACGCGCTGTTCGCCACGCTGCAGCAGAGCGCCGCGCTCAAGGCCGGCCTCGACCCGGCGCTGCTCGTCGCGGCCAACACCTCCGGCGGTGTCATCGGCAAGATGATCAGCCCGCAGAACCTCGCCATCGCCGCCACCGCCGTGGGCCTGGTCGGCCAAGAGTCGGCGATTTTCCGCCGCGTCATCTGGTGGAGCATCGGCATGCTCGCCGCCATGTGTCTGCTCGTCGGTCTGCAGTCCTCCGTCCTCTCGTGGATGCTGCCCTGATCCGGCCCGCGTCACCACACACCGTCGTCCCCACCTGAAAGGCCCGCCATGTCACCCGTGAAGCGTCAGCTGCCCAAGCCCGGCGAGCTCCTGGAGCTCATGCAGTTCAAGAAGCCCGAACTCGACGGCCGCAAGCGCCGTCTCGAGGGCGCCCTCACGATCGCCGACCTGCGCACGATCGCCAAGCGTCGTACGCCGAAGGCCGCCTTCGACTACACCGATGGTGCGGCGGAGGGCGAGCTGTCGCTGGCGCGCGCCCGCCAGGCCTTCCAGGACATCGAGTTCCATCCCGACATCCTGCGCCCCGCCGCCGAGGTCGACATGTCGACGGAGATCCTCGGTGGCCCCTCGGCGCTGCCCTTCGGCATCGCGCCCACCGGCTTCACCCGGCTGATGCAGACCGAGGGCGAGACGGCGGGGGCGGGAGCCGCCGGTGCCGCCGGCATCCCGTTCACCCTCTCGACCCTCGGCACCACCTCGATCGAGGACGTCAGGGCCGCGAACCCGCACGGGCGCAACTGGTTCCAGCTGTACGTCATGCGCGACCGCGAGATCTCGTACGGTCTCGTCCGACGGGCGGCGGCCGCGGGCTTCGACACGCTGCAGTTCACCGTCGACACCCCCGTCGCGGGCGCGCGCCTGCGCGACAAGCGCAACGGCTTCTCGATCCCGCCGCAGCTGACGGTCGGCACCATCATCAACGCCATCCCGCGGCCCTGGTGGTGGATCGACTTCCTCACCACCCCCAAGCTCGAGTTCGCGTCGCTGTCGACGACCGGCGGCACGGTGGGCGAGCTGCTGAACTCCGCGATGGACCCGACCATCAGCTACGACGACCTCGACGTCATCCGCAGCCTCTGGCCCGGCAAGATCGTGGTCAAGGGCGTGCAGAACGTCGAGGACTCGAAGCGTCTCATCGACCGCGGCGTCGACGGCATCATCCTCTCCAACCACGGCGGACGGCAGCTCGACCGGGCGCCCATCCCGTTCCACCTCCTGCCGGAGGTCGTGCGCGAGGTCGGCAAAGATGCCACGGTCATGATCGACACCGGCATCATGAACGGCGCCGACATCGTCGCGGCCGTGGCGATGGGGGCGAAGTTCACGCTGATCGGGCGCGCCTACCTCTACGGCCTGATGGCGGGCGGACGTCAGGGTGTCGACCGCACGATCGAGATCCTCCGCACCGAGATCGAGCGCACCATGAAGCTCCTGGGCGTGTCGACCCTCGCCGAGCTCGAGCCGCGGCACGTGACGCAGCTCGAGCGCCTCGTGCCGCGGGCCTCGAACGGGGGCGTGCTGACCTCGGCATCCGTGTGAATCGGAGGCCGGCCGCGGCGGCCGACCCCGTGTCGCGCCGCGGGCGCTCGGTGTAGCCTCGGGCCCACATCGACGGCACCGACGCGAAGGAGCGGAACATGGGACTGATCGTGTTCTCCATGTCGCACTCGCTCGACGGCTACATCACGGATGCCGAGGGGCGCTTCGACTGGGGTGCGCCCGACGAGCACATCTTCCGTGCCGCCCTCGAGGAGGTGCGTGGTCTCAGCGCCCACTTCCTGGGCCGGCGCCTCTACGAGACGATGCGGTACTGGGAGGATCCCGACGTCGAGCCCACCTTCGAGTCGCTTGAGCGCGAGTTCGCCGAGGTGTGGAAAGCGCTGCCGAAGATCGTCGTCTCGTCGACGCTGGATGCTGCGCCCGGGCAGAACACCAGGTTGCTGCAGGGCGATCTCGTGGAGGAGATCGCGCGCCTGCGCGACGACGACGAGGTCGGGGAGATCGCGATCGGGGGTGCGACACTGGCGGCCGCGGTGGCCGCAGCCGGACTCGTGGACGAGTATCGGAGCGTCGTGTACCCGATCCTGCTCGGCGGGGGCACCCCGTTCTATCCGCCGGGCGTCGGTCCGACGAGCCTCGGACTCGTCTCGAGCCACCGGTGGGCCCGCGGCATCCAGGCGTTGCCCTACCGCGTGGTGCGGCCCCCGCGCTGAGCGCGTGCGATGGGCGGGGGTCTGCAGGCGTGCCGACCGCCGGCGGGAGCGGCGGCATGCGGCGGCGGCATCCGAAGTGCAAGGGATGCCGGGCGACACGCCGGTGCGACGCGCGCCCGGGCGGCGTGTCCCCGCGGTGGCCTTGCAGTTCGGGCCGGGGTGCGCTGGGGGAGGTAGCCATGGCCTGGGGTGCCCGCGGGGCGGTGTGGGGTGGCCCGGATCGGCGCGCGGCGCGCCGGGGGCGTGCGTGCCCGGGCGACGCCCACACCCCCGGCATCCGAAGTGCAAGGGATGCCGGGCGACACGCCGGTGCGACGCGCGCCCGGGCGGCGTGTTCCCGCGGCCGCCTTGCAGTTCGGGCTATGGGTGGGATGCAGCAGGCGAGCGAAGTCCTGGCCCGGCGGCGACCGGCGTGCGAGCAGGTCGAAAGTAAGCTCGACGCGTGAGCAGATGGCGGCCGTCCCCCGCGCGATGGACACACCACGCGGCATCCGAGACGCCCCGCTTCTCACCGAGCGTCGAGTCCCGCGCCACCCGCTGGTCGCTGGGATCCGCGCTCGTTGCCGCCGCCACCACCGTGCTCGTCATGGGCGGGGCGCGGATGCCGCTCGGCGGCGGCGAGTCGGTCGGCAGCCTTGCGGCGCTGCTCGCGGCGATCGCGGCCGGTCCGGCGTTCGCCGTCTCGTTCGCGCGCGAACGGCGCCGTGGATATCTCGCCTGGCGCAACAGCCTGCCGCGCGCCAAACGGGCAACCGATCTGATCGCCCTGTCTGCGGCGATGATGATGCTGGCGGCGTTGGTCGTCGTGGCCGTCGCGGAGCTGTTCCAGCTGGGTTTCCGAGGCCTCACGATCGACCCGTTCGGTGCCGCGGCGCTGGTCGCCGCCGCCGTCGGCACGATGACCTACGTTGCATCGGTCTCGGGGGCACGTGTCACCTCGACCGGGGTCGCTTCCCTGGCCACCCTCGTGCTGTTCATCGGCACGCTGGCGAGCATGGTCAGCGCCTCACAGGGCGATTGGTGGAGGTTCCACTTCTCCGAACTGGGCAACGAGTCGGGCTACGCCGGCTACCAGTTCAACCTCTCGCTCATCACGACCGGCGCCGTCATCACCGCGCTCGCCAACTTCGTCGCTCACGACCTCGAGGTGGGTTTGCGTGCGCACGTCGACACCCCACAGCGCCGTGCCCGCCTGTTCGCCTGGCTGTTCGCCGTGATCGGCCTGTGTTTGATGGTGGCCGGGTTCGTCCCGGACGCCGTCGCTTTCCCTGTGCACGTGGGCGCGGCATCCGGAATGGTCGTCATCTTCGGCGTGCTGGTCGGATGCCTGCTGACTCTCGTTCCCGGGATCGGCCGCGATATCGCGGTCTTCTCGGTGCTGGTCGTCGCGGGCATCGTGGTGGCGGTCGCTCTCTGGGTGCCGATCGACTATTACAACCTCACCGGCTCGGAGTTCATCATCGCGGGGCTGCTGTTCGCGTGGCTGATGCTGTTCGTCCGCCAGGCGCGTGCGTATGCGGACGCCGCCGCGCCGGCACCTCCCGTTCCCGCGGCAGCGGCTCCGGCCGCCGCGTGAGCGGGGTGCACCAACTAGCGTGAAGGGGACGAAAGGGTCCGGATGCGTGCAGTGGTGATGGATGCCGTCGGCGCACCGTTGGCGGTGCGTGCGGTCGCTGACCCGGTCGCACCCGCCGGCGGCGTGGTCGTCGAGGTGCGGGCGACGGGGCTGTGCCGCAGCGACTGGCATGCCTGGGCGGGTCACGACGACATCGCTGTGCCGCACGTTCCGGGCCACGAGCTCGCCGGCGTGATCGTCGAGACCGGCGCGGGCGTCGAGCGTTTCGCCGTCGGTGACCGGGTGACCGTGCCGTTCGTCTGCGGCTGCGGGGCATGCGGGTGGTGCCGCGCGGGCGACGCGCAGGTGTGCCCCGATCAGCAGCAGCCCGGGTTCACGCACTGGGGCTCGTTCGCCGAGCGCGTTGCGCTGCACGCCGCCGACACCAACCTCGTGCGCATTCCCGACGACGTCTCCTTCGCCGCCGCTGCCGCCCTCGGATGCCGCTTCGCGACCGCGTTCCGTGCGCTCACCGGACGCGCGCACGCGCAACCCGGCGAGTGGGTCGTCGTGGTCGGGGCGGGTGGGGTGGGACTCAGTGTCGTCATGATCGCCCGCGCGCTCGGTGCTCACGTCGTGGCCGTCGACCGCAACCAGGCCGCGCTGGACGCGGCATCCGCTCTCGGCGCCGATGCCGTCGTCGTCGCCGACGGGGTGGACGTGCCCGATGCCGTGCGCCGGATCACCGGCGGAGGCGCGCACGTCTCGATCGACGCGGTGGGCGCGGAGCAGACGGCGGCCGACGCCGTGCTGAGCCTGCGTCGTCGCGGCCGCCACGTGCAGGTCGGGCTGCTCCCGTCGGAGACGGGGTTGTCGGCAATGCCGATGGCCCGCGTGATCGCGTGGGAACTCGACGTGCTCGGCAGCCACGGCATGGCCGCCGTCGACTATCCGGCGATGCTCGAGCTCATCGCCGAGGGACGCCTGCGTCCGCAGGAACTCATCGAGCGCACGATCTCGCTCGCCGAGGCCGCGGCGCTACTGCCCACCTTCGACCGTGCCACGCTTGCCGGTATGACGATGATCGATCCGGGAGTTCTCGCATGAGCGGGACGAAGCGCACCGAGCCGACCTTCCAGCGCAACGCCCTGGCGCCGGCCTTGCTTGCCGCCGCCGTGCTGTTCCTCGCGCCCGTGCTGCTGACGGCGGGCTGGGGGATCGTGGTGCTCTTCGTCGCCGCGATCCTGGCGCTGATCGTCGGCTGGTTCGCCGTGCAGGCGCGTCAATGGGTGTGGGCGGCGGTGTTCGCCGTGATCGCGGTGGCCTGGAACCCCGTCATCCCGTTCGGGTTCGACGGCTTGGTCTGGTCGCTCGTGCAGCCGGCCGCCGCCATCGTGTTCCTCGTCGCGGGCGCGATGATCAAGACCCCGCGGGACTGAGCGCCTCGGCATCCTGCCGCTGCTGGCGCCGGCCCTCTCGGGTGGAGTTACTCCGGCCGTGCGTTCATAACTCCGGAAATCTCGGGCTGTCTGCCGGTTCAGCGCCCCTTCGGGGCTCGCCGTCGCCAAAACTCCGGAGTTGTACACGGATAGATTGACGGGTCCTTGACACCGACCTCGCGTTCCACACGCGTTGGCACCGCATGACAGGCTCCGGCAACTGGGTCGATCCCGCGACGGGGCACCTCCACGGTCCAGGCGCAGCAGCGTTCGGCGCGGACGCACCGAGCTGAGCTCCCGCGGGACGCGTCCACGTCAGCCCCCCGGTGGGGCGGCGCTCGTCACGACGGCTGCGGTGCGTCCTCGCGGGTCACGGCGAGCTTCTCGGCATCCTGCCGCTGCTGCTCCGCGGCGGTGAGCGGCGACGTATCGGGCTCGCCACGATGGCGCACCGTCTGCACGACGAAGATCGCGACGCCCAGCAGCACGACGGCGAACGATGCCCAGATGTTCGCCGGGATGCCGAGAGGTGCGTCGCTCGTGGGGTCGATGCGGATCGCCTCCAGCCAGCTGCGACCCAGGCCGTACCAGATGAAGTACGCCGCGATGCTGCGGCCCCAGCCGAGACGCACCGTGCGCTCGAGGAGGATGATGAGCGCGGCACCGATGAGGTTCCAGATCATCTCGTAGAGGAACAGCGGGTGAAAGAGCGTGCCGGGCGCGACGCCGTGCGGGAACATCGGCGCGTTGGGGGAGATCTCCAACCCCCACGGGAGCGTCGTCGGCAGGCCGAAAAGCTCCTGGTTGACGTAGTTGCCGAGCCGCCCGATCGCCTGCGCGACCAGCAGCGCCGGCGCGAGCGCATCGGCGAAGGCGAAGAAGCGGATGCCGGCGCGCCGCGTGGCGATGTAGATGCCGATCGCGCCGCCGATCATCGATCCGTAGATGGCGTTGCCGCCGTCCCAGATCGCGACGACCGCCCACGGATTGTCGCCGGGGGCGAAGTAGTCGCCCATGTGCGTGAGCACGTGGTAGATCCGAGCCGCCACGATGCCCAGGGGAACCGTCCACAGCGCCACGTCGAGCACGGTGCCCGCCGGCACCCCGCGGGCGCGCAGCCGCCGCTCGGTGATGATCACCGCGGCGATGATGCCCGCGATGATGCACAGGGCGTAGACGTGGATCGTCAGCGGGCCGACGTGGAAGCTGGACCAGCTGAGGTCGGGGCTCGGGATGCTCAGGCGCACGCCCGCCATTATGTGCCTGCCGGGTATGAGTTGGCCCGGGGGGCTCGGGGTTCCGTTCCGCGGTGACCGAACTGCAAGGCGTCGACCGCAACAGGCGGGGTCAGGCCCGGATGCTGCGGCGTGTCGCTCGGCATCCCTTGCAGTTCGGGTCGGGAATGGGCGTTCCACTGACGCGCGGGGGGCGCGGGGGGAGCGGCGCGATCAGTCGGCGCGGGCGGGCGGCGTCGCTGTTTCCTGCTGGGGCTGCCGGGATCGGCGTATCTCTATCAGGGAGAGGAGCTCGGCCTGCACGAGGTGGCGGAGATCCCCGCCGACCAGCGGCAGGACCCGACCTTCTTCCGCACCCACTAGGAGCAGTACGGACGTGACGGATGCCGCGTGCCGCTGACGTGGACCCGCGAGGGCTCCTCGTTCGGTTTCGGTTCGGGGGGTGCGCACCTGCCGCAGCCGTCGTGGTTCGCGGACGCGTCGGTCGAGGCGGAGGAGAGCGACCCGGCATCCACCCTCTCGCTCTACCGCCGGGCCCTCGCCCTGCGGCGTGTCGTGCTGTCGAGCACTCCGCTCGACGGCGACACCGTGCCGGGGGAGACGACGGTCTGGATCACGGGGGGCTGATCCGGCCGGTCGCGTTGCGGGTGGGGGCGGGTGCCGAACTGCAAGGGATCGCCGTCGACACGCGGGGGTGGGTGAGGGATGCCGCGGCGTGTCGCCCGGCATCCCTTGCTGTTCAGGCGGGGACGGCGCGAGCGACCCGATCGATGCGTTCAACGGGAGCGTGGCGTCGACCGAGAACGACAAACTGAGCCGATGAGCACAAGGTCAGGCAGGAGTGCCGCGGCATCCGTTCTTGCCGTCGCCGTCATCCAGGTCGTCGCTTTCGCGATCACGACCGCGATCTGGGTCGGGAGCACGATCTTCGCCGGGGGCGCATGTGCGCCTCGCTGCGACTGGTCAGGCGCCGACTTCGCGGGCGTCGTCTACTACCTCGTCGCCGTCGTGATGTTTGTCTGCACCGCAGCGGCGGCACGCTTCGCGCGGCGGACGGAGAAGGATCTCACCGGGGTTCCGCTCGCCGCCAGTGCGGGCATCGTGGCGGGGCTGTTGATAGCGCTCAGACTCTTCCAGGCGGCGATGGGATCTTGAGCGTCAGCGGGGCCGGCGGCTCAGCAGGGGGCCGAGGGGGATCTCCAGCAGCAGGACGAGCAGCCAGAGAGCGCCGTACTCAGGAAACAGCAGCACGAGCACGAGCGCGACCGCCATCAGGATCGCGCCGATCCAGTGCCTCAGCGGCGGTGCGGGTGCACGGTCGCTCAGCCCCGCCCGCTGCAGCGCGATCGCCTGCACGCGCAGGATCACCCCGCCCAGCAGCATCGTTCCGATGTATGCCCCCAGCCCGACCCGGTCTGTACCCGGCCCGGCGAGATCGAGTGCCGTCGCGACCGGCAGGAAGACGATCGTCGCGAGCCAGAGGGTCTGCAGGCGGCCGACCAGGCGGTTGTAGCCGTGGGCATGCACGAACATCACGTGGTTGGCGCGCCAGAAGGCCGCGATCACCACGAAGCTCAGCGCCGCAGAGATCATCCCGGTCACGTTGTCGGCGAAGAAGGCCGACGCCGACTCGGCATCCATCGCCTTATCCACCAGGGGCAGCACGACGAGAGTGATCGCGATCGCGACGACCGCATCGCTGAACGCGACGAGCCGGTCGAGGGCCTTCTCGCCTTGAGCGGCCCCGTGGGCGCCATCGTCGATCTGCTCTGCGGACATGGCGCCAGGCTCGCGGGGCAGAGGGGCTGTGGAGACCTTCCGAGGCGGGCTCACGCGGATGGCTAGGATGCCGGGGTGACAGCCCCCCGCCTCGTTTCCCGTGCCGCCTTCGCCCTCCTCGTCGCCGCCGGAGCTCTCGCCTTCGCGGGATGCGCCGCCGGAAGCGGAACGGCTGCGTCGCCCTCGGTCTCTGCGTCCGGAGCCATCGGTGGCGGCACGAGTGCGCCGTCGGACGGCGCGAGCGACCCCGGCGATGGGGACGGGGATGGGGGCGGAGATGCCGGCGGTGGCGCTGCGCCGGCCGCACCCAGCATGGCGCTCGCCGATGTGCTCGCCCGCTACCCCGACTGCGCCGCCATGGGCTCTGTGCTCGGCTCGGCGATCGACGGACTCGAACTCGGCGAACAGAGCAACGAAGACGGCACCGTGCAGTGCAACTGGATGTCGACGACCGGCGACTACGTGAACACCGTTCTGCTCACGGTGACAACCAACAACGGAGCCGGCGATGTGCCCAAGAAGGAGGACATCGCCGCCATCGGGTCGGAGTACATCGCCGATGCGGCCGTCGAGGCGCGGGGCGGCATCGCCTACGGCACGAAGTCCACGGGAGACCTCCGCATCTACGGCACGCTCGTCGACATGCCGGGAGTGGGCGTCTCGATCAGCTCGGGTGCGCTCAACGAAGACCCGCGTCTCTTCGGCGCACCGGCTGTCGCCGCGGCGAAGCAGCTGCTCGGCATCGCGGGCTGAGGCCCCGGGACGCGCCGGACGCCCCGCACCTCTCGTCCCGTCGGGCTCGCGCTCAGCCGCGTCCGATAAAATCCCTCGTGCCCGAAACGCCTGCAGACACCGAGATCACGCCCGACCCGGACGACGCGGCGACCCCGGCCCCCATCGCGATCGACCCCCACGAGCTGGAGATCGCGCTGCGCGTCATCGACGCGGCATCCCTGCTCGATCGCGACGACCCCGCCTACATCGCCCTGCGCCGGCAGACCGGCAAGATGTACAAGGACGTCAAGCGCATGTCGCGCAAGGAGAAGCGCCAGCGCATCGCCGACGCCGATCGTGCCGTCGTCGCCGCGACCGCCACGGGAGCGCCCGACCGCATCGACGACGAGACCCGCGGCATCCCGCTCGCGTCCCGCACCGCGGCTCCGACCGCGGGCGAGCTCATCAAGCCCCGCGCCTGCTATATCTGCAAAGAGCAGTACACGATCGTCGACGCGTTCTACCACCAGCTCTGCCCCGACTGCGCGGCGATGAGCCACGCCAAGCGCGACGCCCGCACCGACCTCACCGGCCGGCGCGCCCTGCTCACGGGAGGCCGCGCGAAGATCGGCATGTACATCGCACTGCGCCTGCTGCGCGACGGCGCCCACACGACCATCACGACCCGCTTCCCGCGTGACGCCGTCCGCCGCTTCTCGGCACTGCCCGACAGCGGCGACTGGATCCACCGACTCAAGATCGTCGGCATCGACCTGCGCGACCCCGCCCAGGTCATCGGCCTCGCGGATGCCGTCGCCGCCGACGGACCGCTCGACATCCTCATCAACAACGCGGCGCAAACCGTGCGTCGCTCCGCCGGGGCGTACAAGCCGCTCGTGGATGCCGAGCTCGCGCCGCTGCCGCAGGGTCCGCTGCCCGAACTGCTGACCTTCGGCCACACCAACGACGCCCACCCGCTCGCACTGGCCCAGTCGGTCTCGAGCCATCCCATCCTCGCGGCCGCCGCACGCACGGCCGAGGAGCTCACCGCCGAGGCGATGGCCGCCGGGTCGTCGTCGCTCGAGCGTCTCGCCGCCGGCACGGCGATCGACGCGGGCGGGCTCGTGCCCGACGAGAACCACATCAACAGCTGGACGCAGTCGGTCGACCAGGTCGAGCCCCTCGAGATGCTCGAGGTGCAGCTCGCGAACATGACCGCGCCGTTCCTGCTCGTCTCGCGTCTGCGGCCCGCGATGGCGGCCTCGCCGGCCCGGCGGAAGTACGTCGTGAACGTCTCGGCGATGGAGGGCGTGTTCGGTCGTGGATACAAGGGTCCCGGACACCCCCACACCAACATGGCGAAGGCGGCGCTCAACATGCTCACGCGCACCAGCGCTCGCGAGATGTTCGAAACCGACAACATTCTCATGACGGCCGTCGACACGGGGTGGATCACCGACGAGCGCCCGCACTACACGAAGGTGCGCCTCGCGGAGGAGGGCTTCCACGCCCCGCTCGACCTGGTCGACGGCGCCGCCCGCGTGTACGACCCGATCGTGCGCGGCGAGGCGGGCGAAGACCTCTTCGGCATCTTCCTCAAGGACTACCGCAAGAGCTCGTGGTGAGCCGGTCGGCCGGCGCCGGCGCTCAAGCCTCGGGCAGGAAGTAGGCCGCGGCGAGAGGGGCGACCTCCAGAGCGGATGCCGAGCCCCGGTCGACCCAGCGCAGCTCCTCGATCTCGGCATCCGTCACGGGCTGCTGATCGCCGATGTCGACGCGGAAGACGTCGGCGACGACGGCGAAGCCCGGCTCGTTGGCGGCCGGGGCGGTGAACTCGCCGAGCGGCGTGAGGTCGGTCGGCTGCAGGCGCAGCCCGATCTCCTCGGCGAGCTCGCGGATGAGGGTCTGCGCGGCATCCTCGCCCGCCTCCGGCTTGCCGCCCGGCTGCATGAACGCGGTCGTCCCCGTCTTGCGCACGAGCAGCAGCCGTCCGTCGACGTCGGTGATGACAGCCGCGGACACGCGGATCGAGCGAGAAGTCGCGGAGTCGGGGGCCGGCGGCGTCGAGGTCACTCTCGAACGCTAACACTGCACCGCCGGCAGGCGGAGGCTCACCCCCTGGCCGCGCGCCGCCGTACGCGATTGACTGGGCGCATGAAGCTTCTGCTGACCTCGGGCGGGGTCACCAACGACAGCATCCGCACCGCGCTCGAAGACCTGCTCGGCACACCCATTGCCGACAGTTCCGCGTTGTTCATCCCGACGGCGCAGTGGGGCCAGCCGATGTGCTCGCCCGAGACGGTGTGGCGTTCGACGGCGGGGCGGTGGCCGGGCGGCATCCACAGTCCCGTCGAGCTCGGCTGGCGCTCCGTGGGGGTGCTCGAGCTCACCGCCCTGCCGACGATCGCGCCGGAGCGATGGATGCCGTGGGTGCGCGAGGCCGATGCGCTGCTCGTCGACGGCGGCGAGGCGGTGTACCTGGCCGAGTGGATTCGCACCTCGGGGTTGGCCGACCTCCTGCCGGAGCTGCATGAGACCGTCTGGGTCGGCATCAGCGCGGGCAGCATGGCCCTCACGCCGCGTATCGGACCGGAGTTCGTCGACCGGCATCCGGGTGGCACCGACCAGACGCTGGGGCTGGTCGACTTCTCGATCTTCCCGCACCTGGACTACCCGGGCTGGACCGGAAACACGACCGCGGCGGCCCACCGGTGGGCGGAGGGCATCGGCGGCCGTGCCTACGCGATCGACGACCAGACGGCGATCCGTGTCGTCGACGGCGAGGTCGACGTGATCTCCGAGGGCAACTGGGAGCTGCTCAACGGGTGAGCCTGCCGCCGGGCGCTCCGACGGCTCAGACCGTCAGCATCACCTTCAGCGCCTCGCGCGAATCCATCGCCGCATAGGCGGCGGGGGCGTCGGCGAGCGGCATGATGCGATCGAACACGCGGCCGGGCTCGATCGTGCCGTCGAGCACGAGGGGGATCGCGTCGTCGAGGTAGGCGCGCACCGGGGCGACGCCGCCGGTCAGGGTGATGTTCTTGCCGAACAGCGAGGCGAAGCCCACGGGGGCGTTCTCGTACTGGGGCACGCCGACCCGCGAGATGACTCCGCCGGGGCGCACGACGCCGTAGGACTGCTCATACGCGGGCATGTGCCCGACCGCCTCGATCACCACATGGCTGCCCAGCGCGTCGGTGAGATCCATCACCCGGGCGACACCCTCGGCGCCGCGCTCGGCGACGACGTCGGTGGCGCCGAACTCGACGCCCAGGTCGGTGCGGTCGGTGTGGCGGCCCATCAGGATGATGCGCTCCGCGCCGAGGGTGCGGGCGGCGAGCACCGCCGACAGGCCCACGGCGCCGTCGCCGACGACCGTGACGGTCTGGCCGGGCCGCACGCGGGCGAGATGCGCGGCGTGATAGCCCGTCAGATACACGTCCGACAGTGTCAGCAGCGACGCCAGCAGGGAATCGGATGCCGCGTCGGGGTCGACACCCGGCACGACCACGAGCGTGCCATCGGCCTGCGGGATGAGGGCCCGCTCGGCCTGCAGCCCGCCGACCCGCCCGTTGCCGTAGAAGCCGCCGTGCTGGCAGGAGGTCTGGAACCCTTCACGGCAGAAGACGCACGTGTTGTCGGAGTAGACGAAGGGCACGACGACGAAGTCGCCGGGGCGCACCGTGGTGACGTCCGCGCCGGTCTCCTCGACGACGGCGATGAGCTCGTGCCCCATCCGCCGGCCCGTCGAACTCTCGGTCATCGAGTGATACGGGTGCAGGTCCGAGCCGCAGACGCACGCGCGGACGATGCGCACCACGGCATCGGTCGGCTGCTGGATGACGGGATCGGGGACGTTCTCGACGCGGACGTCTCCCGCGCCGTACATGACGGTTGCTCGCATGAGTACATTTCACGCCATCCGGGGTGCCCTTTCCATTATCCCGCGCGCAGGGGGACTTGCCGCAAGGCCCCCTGCGTGAGGCAGAATCGCAGGTCGCGTCGGCTTTTCGGCGCCAGAGGGGGAGTGGGATGCCGAGCGAAAAGTCTCAGGAAAGCGTGTTCGATCTTCCATCGCGGCTTCGGCGGAAGGCCGACCCCGCGCTCATCGACCGCGACGAACGACAGTTCGCGGCGATCGCGAGGGTGCTGGCCGCCGAGGTCGAGCGCACCCAGACGCGGCTGGTCGCGCTCCGGCACGAAGCCGTCAACGGAGGCCAGCGCGCACTCGAACGCGATCTGGAGGTGCGGAGCCTGTCGGCGCGGTTGCGCATCCTTCGCCGGTTCGGCCTCGACGCGTGCATCGGTCGCATGGTCGACGAGGAGGGCATCGTCACCTACATCGGACGCTTCGGCCTCGCGGATGCCGCGGAGGAGCGGCTGCTGATGGACTGGCGGGCCCCGGCATCCGCGCCGTTCTTCGCCGCGACGGCGGCGCATCCGCTCGGGCTCACCAGTCGACGCCGGTATCGGTGGCGCGAGGGGCGCGTCGTGGACTACTGGGACGAGGTTTTCGCCGACGACGGCATCGATCACCGCGCGGCCCTCGACGACCAGTCCGCCTTCATCGCCAGTCTCGGCGAGAGCCGGTCGCCGAAGATGCGCGACGTGCTGGCGACGATCCAGTCCGATCAGGACGCCATCATCCGCGCCGACTCCCGGGGCGCGCTCGTCGTCGACGGCGGCCCCGGAACCGGCAAGACCGTCGTGGCGCTGCACCGCGCGGCGTATCTGCTCTACGCCGATCCGCGTGTGCAGTCGGGGGGCGGCGGACTGCTGTTCGTTGGACCGCACCGCCCCTATGTCGACTACGTCGACGACGTGCTGCCGAGCCTCGGCGAGGACGGCGCACTGGTCTGCGCGGTGAACGACCTCGTCGACGGCGGCGATGTGGGGGAGGAGGACGATCCGGAGGTTCGCCGTCTGCTCGGCGACGGCCGTGTCGTGGACGCCGTCGGAGCCGCCGTGCGTCTCTGGCAACGCCCGCCGCGGCGACGCACGCCGATCGAGACCGCATGGGGCGCCGTCGTGCTGGGCCCCGCGGAGTGGTCGGAGGTGTTCGCCGACGCCGACGGCCTGCCGCACAATGCGCTTCGTGTGCACGCGTGGGAGCGTCTGCTCGACGTTCTGGAAGACCGTGTCGACGACGAGCTGCGCGACGGCGGAGGAGGCGGCGACGGGTGGGGCGAGGGCTGGGGAGAGGCGTCCCGTTCCTCGCCCCGCTCCGGTGACGACTTCGACGCCTACGGGGCGGGCTGGGACGCGGACGAGTCGACGCGCGAGACGCTCGAGAACGACGAGGAGCTGCAGGCGCTCTTCGACCGGGCCTGGCCGCTGTTGGATCCCGATGCGCTGCTGTGCGGTCTGCTCACGACGGGAGAGATGCTGCGGCGCTGCGCGCCGTGGCTGAGCGCTGTCGAGGTCGACGTGCTCATCACGCGCGGCGCTCCGACGCGATGGACCGACGTCGACCTGCCCCTGCTGGACGCTGCGCGCCGCAGCGTGGGCGACCCGCACAGCGAGGTGCGTGCGCGCCGAGACCGACGCGCGGCCGCCGAGGAGCATCGGGTGATGTCGGACGTCGTCAGCGACCTCATCGCCGCCGACGATGGCGACCTGCGCCTCATGTCGATGCTGCGCGGTCAGGACCTGCGCCGCACGCTCGCGCAGCCCACGGCATCCGATCGCGAGCCGTTCGCCGGGCCGTTCGCGCATCTCGTGATCGATGAGGCGCAGGAGCTCACCGACGCGCAATGGCGGATGCTGCTGCAGCGGTGCCCCTCGCGCAGCCTGACGATCGTCGGGGATCGAGCGCAGGCAAGACGCGGGTTCGCCGAGAGCTGGGACGATCGACTCACGCGCGTCGGGATCGACCGCTCGCACGTGACGACGCTCACCGTCAACTACCGCACGCCGAGCGAGGTGATGGATGTCGCGGGTCCGGTGATCCGCGCCACGCTGCCCGACGCCAACGTCCCCGCGTCGATCCGCAGCACGGGAGTCCCGGTGAGCTACGGCTCGCGCCGCGACCTCGACGCGATCGTCGACGCCTGGGAACGCGAGAGCGCCGACGGCACAGCGGTGGTGATCGGCGCGCCCGCCTTCGTGCCGCGCCCGCGCGTGGCCGCGCTCGATGCGCAGCGGGTGAAGGGGCTCGAGTTCGACCTGGTCGTGCTCGTCGACCCCGACCGGTTCGGCGACGGCGTCTCGGGCGCCGTCGACCGCTACGTCGCGATGACCCGGGCGACCCAGCGCCTCGTCGTGCTCTCGTAGGGCGGGGTGCCGCGGAGCTCCCGTCGGCGCCCTGCTCAGCCGGCGCGGCGCACGCGCAGCGCGACGAAGAGCGCAGCGCACAGCGTCGTCAGCCCCGCCGCGAGAAGGACGACGGCCGTCCAGCCGGCGCTCGCGAACAGGTGTGTGGATGCCGCGCCCGACACCGTGCTGCCGAGGTAATAGGTCAGCAGGTAGGCGCTCGATGCCCGCGAGGTGCTGCGCCCCACCGCCTGAGCGCGCGCGACGACCCACCCGCTGAGGATCGAGTGCGTTCCGAGAAAGGCCGCCGTCAGAAGTCCGAGACCCGCGAACACCGCGATGACGTCCGGCCAGAACACCAGGCCGATCGCGGCGAGCATCGCGAGCGCGCCCAGCAGCGAGGTGACCGCGCGGCCGAGGCGTCTCGAGATCCGGTGGAACAGGCCCGGCGCGAGGATGCCGAGGGGGTAGGCGACGTAGACGAACACCTCTGCCGCGCCGAGCGAGAACGGCGGGCCATCCAGCCGGAACGGCACCGCGTTGTACAGCCCGACGAAGGTCGCCATCGCGAGCGCCCCCGCGACGCACACGGCGAGGATGACGGGGTCGCGGAGGGAGGCGACCGTGCCGCCGAGCAGGTCACCGATCCGCAGCGGCAGCGGGGCGGCGCCGTCGCGGGGGAGCGCGAACCAGACCAGCACGCCCACGACGACGCTGAGCACACCGAGCACGGTGCTCACGAGCTGCCAGCCGCCGAGGGTCGCGAGCGGCAGCGGCGCGAGCCGGCCCACGGCGCCGCCGAGGGCCGTGCCCGAGATGTACAGCGCATTGGCGCGTCCGTGCGCGTCGTCGCGGACGGCGTCGCGCAGGTACGCGAGCGCGACGGCCGGCAGCACCGCCAGTGCCAGGCCCCCCGCGGCGCGGAGGGCGAGGAAGGCCTCCCACGTGGGTGCGAACGCGCACGCCACCGAGAGGATGCCGGCCATCACGAGCGATCCGCTCATCGCGGACACCCGCCCGATGCGGTCGGACAGCGGCGCCGACAGCAGCAGGCCGAGCAGCATGGCCGCGGTCGTCGCCGAGATCGTGAGTCCGCTGGCCCCGGCATCCACTCCGAACGACGCCGCGATCGCCGGCAGCAACGGTTGCGGGAAGTAGATGATCGCGAAGTTCGCGAGTCCGCCTACGGCGAGCAGGCCCACGACGCGTCGGTAGGAGGGGGTGCCCGCGGCGATGCGCGCGATCGACCCGGTGGGGGTGCGATCGAGCACGGTGACGGCCATGCGGACCATCGTCGTCCGGTCACGGATGGGCCGGAAATGAAACGGATGCCGCTTGTGATGCGATCGGCGCATAATCGGTGTCATGGACGAGCAGACCCTCCGCATCTTCCTGTCGCTGGCCGAGACGCAGAACACTCGCGACACCGCTGCGGAGCTGCGCATCAACCAGTCGAACGTGTCGCGCGCGCTGGCCCGCCTCGAAGACGAGGTCGGCATGGCGCTGTTCTCGCGACACGGCAAGCGGCTCGAGCTGAACGCCAACGGTCTCGCCTTCCGGGCCGATGCGGCCGGCGTCCTCGACGCGGTCGAGTCGGCCCGCCGCCACGCCGAGCTGATCGCCGACGAGGGTCGCCTGCTGCGCGTCGGGTTCTTGCACTCGGTGGCGCGGTGGATGGTGCCCGACGTCATCCAGCGTTTCCGCGCGCTGCGACCCGACGTGCGCGTCTCGTTGCGACAGGGCTTCGCCCGCGACCTCTACGGCTGGCTCGCGCTCGACACGATCGACGTCGCTCTGAGCACGGCACCGCTGGCGACGTCGGCGACCTCGGACGACATCGGCTGGCTTGCGCTCGCCGAGGAGCCGCTGTGCATCGCCGTGCCCACCGGTCACCCGCTCGCGGCGGCATCCGGCCCGGTCGACGTGCGCGCGCTGGCGGGGCGCGACTTCATCGGCTTCTCGCGCATCGCGGAGCTGCGGACGGCGGTCACCGGCATCCTGGACGAGGCCGACGTCACGGTGAACGTGACCTTCGAGAGCAGCGAGATCGACACGATGCGCAGCCTGGTCGCGGGCGGGCTCGGAGTGTCGATCCTTCCTCGGACTCCGGGTCGCGACGACCCCGGCGTCGTCTATCTGCCGCTGGAGCCGCAGCGCGTGCGCGCGATCGGCATCGCCTGGAGCACGACCGCCCAGGGCTCTCGCTACGCGAAGGAGCTCGCCACCGCGCTGCGGCAGCGGTGAGGGGGCATTGCGGCTGGGCGTGGCGGTGCCCGTCTGTGGCGGACAGAGTCGCCGCATGACGCCGGTGCACACGTCATCGACACCACGCAGAGGCTGATCGCGGCCGCCGCGGCGGGCGAGGCTGCGGCACTCGTCTGCCCGGGATCGCAACCCGACGTGCGCGATCCGGCGGACGGGGAGGGCTCACCGCTCAAGAGCCCGAGCGGTTCGTCGCCGCCCACTGGCCCGAGATGGCCCATCATGATCCGACGTGGAGCATCAACCTCTCGCTGCCTGCGTCGGGCGTCGTCGCGGGTGCGCAGTATCCAGGCGACGTCTTCTACCGGGAGGCCGGCGGCGAGCTCTGTCTCGTCGACATCGCCTGGTGGACGGTGCAGTAGGCGCGGCGAGGCACCACAGCCTCGGCATCGACCGGCGGACGGGATGACCGGTCGACGCCGCTGATCCGGACACACGGATGCCGCGGCATCCGCCAGAATCGTGGTGCCCGCGCGGCGCGCACCGGCGGCATCTCCGCTCGACCGCCCTCTCCCGAAGGACGTGACCCGATGACCGACAACTGGCTGCTCGCCCGACCCGAGGTCGACCTCGACGAGGTCCGCGCGCTCGCCCGGCGCGAGTACGGCGTGGACGGCGAGCTCACCGAGCTGGGCAGTCAGCAGGACCGCAACGTCCTCGTGCGCGGCGTGGACGGGGCGGGCATGCTCGTCAAGATCTTCCACCCGACGGTCGACGCGTTCGCCGTCGACCTGCACATCGCGGCCTCCGATCGCCTGCGCTCAGAGGGACTGCTGACACCGGAAGTGCTGACGACCGTCGACGGCGTTCGCACGACGCAGATCGTCTGCGCCGACGGGCAGGTCTCTCGGGTGGCCGGCTTCGAGATCGTCGACGGCGAGCCGCTGTCCGACCTCACCGACGCCGACGGCGCCCAGGCCGAGGAGCTGGGCGAGCTGGTCGCCGAGGTCGCCGACGTGCTGGCCGGAATGGATGCCGAGGACACCGACCGCAACCTGCAGTGGGAGCTCGGCAACGCCCTCGCCGTCGTCGAGCAGCTCATCGACGACCTCCCCGAGGACCGTCGCGAGCAGTGCCTGACGGCGGCCCGCCGCGCCGCCGCCGAGCTCGATGCCGTCGCGGCCGACCTTTCGCGGCAGGTGACCCACGGCGACCTCACCGCTGACAACGTCATGCGCGATCGGCGCGGACGGCACTGGGTGATCGACCTGGGCGATGTCGCCACGTCGTGGCGCGCCGCCGAGCTGGCGATGCTCCTCGCCGACCTCATGGGTCGCACCGACGACCTCGCAATCGTCGCCCGCGCGGTCGCGGGCTTCGATCGGCGCGCGCGCCTCACCGACGCGGAGATCGAGGCGCTGTGGCCCCTCGTCGTGCTGCGCGGAGCGGTGCTCGCCGTCAGCGGGTGGAGCCAGCTGCGCATCGACCCGGGCAACGACTACGCGCGCGAGCGGGTCGAGCACGAATGGCAGGTCTTCGCGCGCACGGCGCGGGTGCCGTCCGCCGAGGTGACGGCGCAGCTGCGCCTGGCCGCGGGCCGGCCGCACCGCGCGGGCCTCGTCTACCGTCCCGTCCTGTCGCAGCTGGATGCCGCGGCCACCGTGGATCTCGGCATCCGCAGCGCGCATCTCGATCGCGGTCGCTGGACGGTTCCCGGCACCGAGCAGGCGCTCGTCCGCGAGACCCTCGCTTCCGCCCCGGTCGCGGTGCTGCGCTACGGCGAGAGCCGCCTGAGCCGCGTGTCGACCGACACCACCCGACCCGCTGCCACCCGGGCGCGGTGCGTCGAGCTGTGGACCCGCCCGGGTGTCGAGGTCACCGCGCCGTTCGGCGGCATCCTGACGGTCGACACCGATCCGGGCGGCGGCGCCGGCGCGGTCGAGGTGCGCGATGCCGGTGTCGTGCTGCGGATCGAGGGTCTGGTCGTCGAGACGGCACCGGAGCACTCCGTGCACCCCGGCGCCCCGCTCGGTCGCGTTGCCGAGCTCGAACCGGGACTCGGCCGCCTGCGCATCACTCGCCGTCTGCGTGGGGCCGCCGCCGACGCGGCATTCACGGATGCCGAGGGCGAAGCCGAGACCCCGGGCGCGGCAGATCCGTCGGCGATCCTGGGCACCGATCGCGTGGCCGATCCGGTGCGGGCGACGCGGCACGCCCGACGGGTGCGCGAGGAGGCGATCGGCGCCGCCGCCGAACGCTTCTACGCCGAGCCGCCGCAGATCGAGCGCGGCTGGGGCGCGCTCCTCATCGACACGCAGGGACGCGCCTACGTCGACCTCGTCAACAACGTGACCGCGATCGGACACGCTCATCCCGTCTTCGCCGACCGCATCGCCCGGCAACTGCACCTGCTGAACACCAACTCGCGCTTCCTCTACGACGCCTTCGCCGAGTTCACCGCGCGGCTCGTCGCGCACAGCCCCGACCCGTCGCTCGACACCGTCATCCCCGTCAACAGCGGGTCGGAGGCCGTGGACCTCGCCCTCACGCTCGCCCGGGTCGCGACCGGTCGGCGCGACGTCATCGCGGTGCGCGAGAGCTACCACGGCTGGACGAGCGCCGCCGACGCGGTCAGCACCTCGGCGTTCGACAACCCGCACGCCGCCGACTCGCGTCCCGACTGGGTGCACCTCGTCGACGCGCCGAACGCCTATCGCGGCCGTCACCGCGGACCGGATGCCGGGGCCGCCTACGCGCGCGAGGTCGCCGACCTCGCGCGCTCCCTGGCCGACGAGGGCCGCCCGGCCGGCGCCTTCATCTGCGAGCCGGTGCTCGGCAACGCCGGCGGCGTCATCCCGCCGGCCGGATATCTCACGGCCGTCGCCGACGCGGTGCGCGCGCACGGCGGCCTGGTGATCGCCGACGAGGTGCAGGTCGGCTACGGACGCCTGGGATGCTCGTTCTGGGGGAGCACGATGCAGGGGCTCGTGCCCGACATCGTCTCGGTGGCGAAGGCGGCGGGCAACGCCTACCCCCTCGGCGCCGTCATCACGCGCCGCGAGATCGTCGATGCCCTCGCCCGCGAAGGAACGTTCTTCTCCTCGGCCGGCGGCACGCCCGTCAGCGCGGTCGCCGGATCGGCGATCCTCGACATCATCGACGCGGAAGGGCTGCAGCAGAATGCAGCGCGGGTCGGCGGCATCATCGCCGAGGAGGTGCGGGCGCTGATGCCTCGGCATCCGCTCATCGGCGCCGTCCACGGAACGGGTCTGTATCTCGGTATCGAGCTGGTGCGTGACCGCGAGACGCTCGAGCCCGCGCGCGAAGAGGCGGCGCGCGTGTGCGATCTGCTGCTCGGACACGGGTTCATCGTGCAGGCCGCCTCCGAACGGCAGAACGTGTTGAAGGTGAAACCGCCCCTCGTGCTCACCGAGGTCGATGCGCGCCGGTTCGTCGCCGCGCTCGACGCCGTGCTGGGCGCTCTCCGCGACTGAGCGCGACCGCGGTATGCCGGGGCGGGCGGCCCCCGCGGATAGGTGCGGCGGGCGGGCGGCCCCGGCACGGGCTCCGCTCGTAGAGTGGAGGAGATGACTTCCTCGTCGCAGTCCCGTCGTCCCCTGTCGTCCCGCCCCCTGGCCCGTCGGGCCCCGGAGCGCCTCGGCATCCGCGAAGCCGCCGTGCTGGCGCTCGCCGAGCGTCTCGCCACGGAGGGTCTCGACCCGCACGCGCTGCTGGTCGCCCGCCACGGCGAGGTGGCCTTCGAGACCGCGTGGGCGCCGTACCGGCTGGAGTGGCCGGCGCTCGTGTACTCGGCATCCAAGACGTACACGGCGCTGGCGATCGGCTTCCTCGCCGACGAGCGGCGGCTGGGCCTCGACGATTCAGCGGGTCTGCACGTGGGGGAGGAGAACCCGCACGGCATCACGGTGCGTCATCTGCTCACGATGAACACGGGCCACACGGCCGAGCAGATCGAGCGCATCGGCACCGATCCGCTCATACTGCTGCGCGAAGAGCCCGCGTTCGCTCCCGGCACACACTTCGCGTACAACTCCCCGGCCACGCACACGCTGTCCGCGATCGTCACCGCCCTCACCGGCGAGCCGCTCACCGCGTACCTGCGCCCGCGCCTGCTCGACCCGCTCGGCATCGGCGAGCGGTGGATGCAGCCCTACGGCGGCATCGAGCACGGTGCGTCCGGCTTCCACCTGACGGTCGATGACCTCGCGCGCACGGCCATCATGCTGAGCGCCGGCGGGGCGTTCGACGGCGTGCAGGTCGCGCCCGCGTGGTACGTCGAGGAGATGTCGCGCCCCTGGTCGGATACCTCGGTGTTCGAGGGGCCGATCGCCGCCGACGGCGAGGTCAACGACTGGAGCCTCGGCTACGGCTACCAGGTGTGGCGCGGCCGTGAGGGGTTCCGGCTCGACGGCGCGTTCGGCCAGTTCGCGCTCGTGCTGCCCGACCACGACCTGGTCATCGCCTACCAGGGCGCCACCCTCGATACCCAGGCGACGCTGCGCGCGTTCTGGGCCTTCGTCGCGGCCGTCGAGGTCGCGGACGCGGCAGGCGGAGCGGATGTCGCAGGCGGGGCCGATGCCGCCGGCCGGGCGGATGCCGGTGTGGCAGATGCCGCCGTGTCGGCGCGCCGCGTCGAGCGCGACACCTGGGCCGCGCGCGACCGGCTGCTCGCCGCCGACCCGTTCGACGGTGCCGCACTGCACGACCGCGCCGATGGCGACGGCTGGACGCTGGTGTTGCCGGGCGTCGGCTCGGTGCCGGTGGACACGTTCTGGCAGGAGGTGTCCGTGACGGGCCCCGCCCTCGAGGACGCCCCCGCCGCCACTCATCTGCGCCTCGCGACGCGCGGGGAACGCCGCGACGACGGCGCCGCGCTCGTGCACCTCGTCGACACGACCTCGCCGCACCGGGTGATCGTGTCGCGCGACGGTGATGGCACCGTCCACGCCGGGTGGCACGTGCCACCGCTCGGCGGAGGGTGGGAGGTGCTGCGCGTGCCGGCATCCGTCGTTCGCATCGAGACGCGGGCCGCCGCGCTGCTGCTGGACATGGACGGCACGCTCGTCGACTCGCACGCCGTGGTCGAGCGCCTGTGGACGCAGTGGTCGCTCGATCACGGCGTCGATCCGGCGCAGACGCTGGGGATCATCCACGGTCGGCAGGGCCAGGACTCGATGGCGCTGCTGCTGCCCGACCGTCCGCACGAGGTCAACCTCGCCGAGAACGCCGAGCTGCTCGCCGCCGAGACGGCGCAGACCGACGGCGTCGTGGCGATCCCCGGTGCGGCCGACCTTCTCGCCGCGCTGGCTCACGAGGGCGTGCCGTACGCCCTGGTCACGTCGGCGACCACCGAGCTGGCCACTGCGCGCATGCGGGCTGCCGGGCTGCCGATGCCTCCCGTCGTGATCGCGGCGGCCGACGTGAGCCGCAGCAAGCCCGATCCCGAGGGCTTCCTCGCCGGCGCCGCGGCGCTCGGGGTGGATGCCGCGCGCTGCATCGTGGTCGAGGACTCCGCCAACGGCATCGCCGCCGGACTCGCCGCCGGCATGCGCGTCATCGGCGTCGGCCCCCACGCCGCCGCGGCGGCGCCCACGTGGACGGTCTCCGATGCCCGCGGCATCCACGTGTCACGGGACGCGGACGGCGGGGCTGTCGTCACGCTCGACTGACCGGGCGGCCGGCGCGAGAAACCGCATTCACCTCGAGAAACCACATCCGCCGTCAGAAACCACCGTGCCGACGATTTCTCGGAGCGAAAGTGGTTTCTCGACCGCGGCCCGCCGGCGTCAGTCGGTCTCGCCGTGGGCGGCGCGGTGGCCCTCGCTGAAGCTGAGGTTCTTGCCGAAGGCCTTGCCGATGATCAGCGCGATGCCGACGATCACGAGACCCACGGCCAGGCCCGCAACGGCCGACACGAAGGTGTCGCCGACCCAGACCACCACGGGCCCGAGGGGCTCGAGCGCGTGCTCGACGGCGTGCAGGAGTTCGACCGGGGCGTGCCAGCCGACCTCGCCGAGGTTCGCGAGCACGAGATGGCCGCCCACCCACAGCATCGCCACGGTGCCGACGATCGAGATGACGCGGAAGACCGCGGGCATCGACCGCACGATGCGCGCACCGGTGTGACGCACGCGCACCGAACCGCTCTTCGCCATTTTCAGGCCGATGTCGTCGATCTTCACGAGCAGGGCGACGGCGCCGTACACGAGCGCCGTCATCGAGAGCGCGATGACCGCGAGCACGGCCAGGCGCAGCCAGAAGTCCAGGTCGGGATCGACGTTCGACAGGCCGATCAGCATGATCTCGGTCGACAGGATCAGGTCGGTGCGGATCGCGCCCATGACCAGTCGCTTCTCGTCGCGCCCGCCCTCGTCGTCGTGGCCGCCGTGGTGGAAGCCGAACCACTCGAGCACCTTCTCGGCGCCCTCGAAGCAGAGGTATCCGCCGCCGACGATGAGCAGCCACGGCAGAACCCCGGGCGCGAAGGCGGTGAGCAGCATCGCGATCGGGATGATGATCAGGAACTTGTTCGCGAGCGACCCGAGGGCGATGCGACCCACGACCGGAAGCTCCCGTGCAGGAGAGAGCCCCTGCACGTACTGCGGGGTGACGGCGGCATCGTCGATCACGACGCCTGCGGACTTGGCCGATGCCTTCAGCGCCGCGCTGAGGATGTCATCGACGACGGCGAGCAGACCTACGGACATGCCTGCAACAGTACCGGCCGGGCAGGACCCGACCGACGGATGCCGAGGCTTGCGCTCATCGAATCGATTCGATAGCCTGGAATCCGGCGCTCCCGTGAGGAGCGCCTTTCGCCGTTTCCGCCCCCGTCTCGAACCCGGTCGTATGTCACGTTCTCTCACCACCGGTAGCCCCTGGCGCGTCATCCTCGCGTTCGCGGTGCCGCTGCTCATCGGCAACGTCGTGCAGCAGCTGTATCAGTTCGTCGACGCGATCGTCGTCGGGCGCCATCTCGGCGTCGATGCACTCGCCGCCGTCGGCGCGACCGGAAGCCTGCTGTTCCTGCTGCTCGGGTTCGCCTGGGGTCTGACGAGCGGATTCGCGATCCCCACGGCGCAAGCCTTCGGCGCCCGCGACGTCACGGCGGTGCGCCGCTCGGTGGCGGCGGGAACGATCCTCACCGCGATCACGACGATCGTGCTGACGGTCGGCGCGCCGCTGCTGGCCGGTCCCGCCCTGCACCTGCTGCAGACGCCGCCCGAGCTCATGGACGAGGCGACGGTGTTCGCCCAGGTCAGCTTCGTCGGCGCCGGCGCCATCATGGGCTTCAACTACCTCTCCGCGATCATCCGGGCGATCGGCGACTCGCGCACGCCGTTGCTGTTCCTCACGATCGCCTGCGGACTCAACGTGGTGCTCGTCATCCTCATGGTCGGTCCGTTCGGTCTGGGCGTGGCCGGCGCGGCGCTCGCGACCGTCGTCTCGCAAGCACTCTCGGTGATCCTCTGCCTCGTGTACGTCCGCCGTCGGCTGCCGGTGCTCCACGTGCAGCGCGCCGACTGGCGCATCACGCGGGCCGATCTCGTCGAGCACCTGCGACTCGGCCTGCCCATGGGTTTCCAGGCGTCGATCATCGCCATCGGCACCCTGACGGTGCAGGTCGCGCTGAACACCCTGGGCGCCGACGCCGTCGCCGCCTACACGACCGCGTCGCGCGTGGACGGCCTCGCCATCGCGCTCCTGCAGTCGCTCGGGCTCGCGGCATCCATGTACGCCGCCCAGAACCTCGGGGCGCGTCGCCCGGATCGCATCCGTCGCGGCGTCGGGCAGGCGGTCTGGATGGCGCTTGCCGCCGCCGTCGTGCTCGGCGCGCTGCTCATCACGTTCGGAGCCCCGCTCGTGCGCCTGTTCGTCGGCGACGGCAGCGACACCGTCGTACAGCTGGCCGCGCTCATGCTGCTCATCAACGGCGCCAGCTACACGGCGCTGGGCGTGCTGTTCATCCTGCGCGGCACGCTGCAGGGTCTTGGCAGCACCGTCATCCCGACGGTGACCGGCCTCGTGGAGCTGGCGATGCGCGTGGGCGCGGCGGTCATCCTCGGCCACATCTTCGGGTTCGTCGGCGTCGTGTGGAGCAACCCGCTCGCCTGGGTCGGCGCCAGCGTCATCCTCATCCCCGCGTACCTGCGCGCCCACCGGGCGCTCGAGCGGATGCCGGTCGAGCCCGCAGAGCCGACTCTCACCACCCCCATCGCCGTCATCGGCCCGACGGACGGCTCGATGGTGGTGGATGCCGTGGTCACCCAGTCCATCCCGCTTCCGCAGCAGCCCGCCGCCGACCTCGTTGCGGGCCGGGTGCGACGGTGGAAGGGTGGGGTGCGAGCGAAGCGGAGGACGCGATGAAGGCTGTTCTGGGCGATGTGACGGTGGCGGAGGCCGACCGCGACGACCTGATCTCCATCGAAGGCAACTGGTACTTCCCGCCGTCGAGCGTGAACTGGGACCTCCTGCAGGAGAGCCCCACGCCCTACACCTGCCCGTGGAAGGGCGAGTGCCAGTACTACTCCGTGCGCTCCGGCGACGAGCTGCTCGCCGATCGCGCCTGGTCGTACCCGACGCCGTACGAGAGCGGCATCGCCCGCGTCGGCAAGGACTTCTCGGGCTATGTCGCGTTCTGGAAAGAGGTCCGCGTCGAGGAGTGACCGGTCGCGGCGACCGGGGCCGCCGAATCGACGGCAGGATAGAAGCCGTGACCGCGCCGCTTCAGAACCTCACGCAGATGCCCGACCCGCAGTACCTGATGGTCGGCGACGGCTACCGCATCGCGACGTACTCGTGGGGTGACGAGGACGCACCCACCGTCGTCGTCGTGCACGGCTTCGCGTCGAGCACGAAGGACAACTGGGTCGCGACGGGCTGGGTGCGCGATCTCACCGCTGCCGGATATCGGGTGCTCGCGCTCGACCAGCGCGGCCATGGCGCCAGCGACAAGCCGCACGAGCCCCGCGCGTACGACATCCGCCAGCTCGCCGGCGACGTCGAGACGATGCTCGACACCTACCTCGTCGACGAGGCGTTCTACGTCGGCTACTCGCTCGGCGCCCGCGTGGGATGGGAGGTCGTGCAGGACATCGCCCCGCGCATCCCGCGGGCCGTGCTCGGCGGGGTTCCCGACGGCATCCCGCTCGCCCGCCTCGACCTCGATCAGGTGCGGGCGCTCATCGCCGACGGCACGCCGGTCACCGACCGTGTCACGCAGAACTACATCGCCCTCGCCGAGCGCGTGCCCGGCAACGACCTGCGTGCGCTCCTCGCGATCGCCGAGGGCATGCGGTCGTCGAAGACGGTCGACCCCGACCCCGCCCATGCGCCGCAGCAGCCGGTGATGTTCGCGACGGGATCGCTCGACGGCATCATCGAGGGTTCGAAGACGCTCGCTGCCGCCTGCCCGCAGGGACGCTTCGTCGAGATCCCCGACCGGCACCATTTCAACGCGCCCGGCTCCCGCGTCTTCCGCGGCGCCGCCCTCGAGTTCCTGGGTTCGTAAGCCCCCCACCCGTTAGCGGCTCGGCATCCGCACCGGGGCGGGGAGGGGGTCAGGCTTTGGCGATGGCGTCTTCGAGGGCGACCCAGGCGAGCATCGCGCACTTCACGCGTGCCGAGAACTTCGACACCCCCGACAGGGCCGCGGCGTCGCCGTAGACCTCCTCGTCGAGCTCGAGGGTTCCGCGCGAGCGCAGCGCCTCACGGAACCCCTCGATCAGCTGCAGGGCCTCGGCCCGGCTGAGCCCTTCCTCGGCGACGAGGTCGGCGAGCATGGATGCCGAGGCCTGCGAGATCGAGCAGCCCCGACCCTCCCACCGCACGTCGGCGATGGTCTCGCCGTCGACGCGGGCGCGCAGCGTGATCTCGTCGCCGCAGACGGGGTTCTTCTGGTGCGAGGTGCCGATCGTGCCGACCGTGGCGGGTGCGTCGCCCTCGTCGGTGAGGCCGAAGTGCTGCGGGTGCTTGGAGTGATCGAGGATCAGCTCACGGTAGAGGGCGTCGAGATCGCTCATGTCAGACTCCGAAGTAAGGGCGGATGCCGGCGACGGCCTCGATGAGACGGTCGACGTCGTCGGTGGTGTTGTAGAGGGCGGTGCTGGCGCGAACGCTGGCCGTGACGCCGTAGCGCGAGTGCAGGGGCGCGGCGCAATGGTGGCCGACGCGGACGGCGATGCCCAGCGCGTCGAGGTACTGGCCGGCATCATGGGCGTGCACGCCGTCGACGTCGAAGGCCCACAGCCCGACGCGCTCGACCCCGGCGGCGTCGCCGAGCAGGCGGACGCCGGGGATCTCCGCGAGGCCCGCGTGCATGCGCTGAGCGAGCATGCCCTCGTGGGCATGGATGCGATCGAGGCCGATGTCGTCGAGGTAGCGCACGGCGGCGGCCAGGCTGATCGCGGGGCCGACCGGCTGGGTGCCCGCCTCGAAGCGCTGCGGCGGCGGCAGGTACTCGGCGCGATCGAGCGTCACGGTCGTGATCATCGAGCCGCCCGTGAGGAACGGCGGCAGCGCCTCGAGCACCGGCGTGCGCCCATACAGGCCGCCGACACCGTACGGGCCGAGCATCTTGTGTCCGCTGAAGACCGCGAGGTCGACGCCGAGAGCGGGCAGGTCGAGAGGCAGGTGCGGCGCTGACTGGCAGGCATCCATCACCGTGATCGCGCCGACGCCCTGAGCGAGGGCGATGAGCTCGGCGACGGGGTTCACGATGCCGAGGACGTTCGAGACGTGCGTGAAGGCGACGACCCGGGTGCGCTCGGTGATGAGGGATGCCGCGGCATCCATGTCGAGCGTGCCGTCGTCGTGCGCCGGGATGTGGCGCAGCACGGCGCCGGTGCGGGCCGCGAGCTCCTGCCACGGAATGAGGTTCGCGTGGTGCTCGATCGCGGTCGTGACGATTTCGTCACCCGGTCTCACGAGGCGCGCATTCCCGATGGAGTATGCGACGAGGTTGAGGCCCATCGTGGCGCCGCTCGTCCAGACGAGCTGTTCGGGCTGCGCGCCGACGAACCCGGCCACGGTGGCTCGCGCGTCTTCGAACAGCTCCGTCGCCTCGGCGGCCAGCGTGTGCGCCCCACGGTGCACCGCGGCGTTCGCGTGCGTGAGGAAGTCGCGCTCGGCGTCGAGCACCGCGAGCGGCTTCTGACTGGTGGCCGCGGAGTCGAGATAGGCGAGGGGGTGGCCGTTGACCTGCTCGGCCAGGATCGGGAAGTCGGCCTTGATCGCGGAGGCGTCCAGGGCCGTTACGGGCGCGGTGGAAGCGGGAGACGCGGTCGCGGAAGTCACCCCTCTAGGCTACGCCCCGGCATCCGTCACGGCTCCGGCGCGACGGAGCCGCCTCGGATGCCGTCAACTCTCGTCTTCGGTGTGGGCGACCAGCCCGTAGCTCGGCAGCCGTCCGTCACGACGGTCATCTCCGAGAAGCGGGCGGGAGCGGCGGCCGTAGATCAGCTCCGACGAGTCGAGCAGCCACGGCACCAGCGTGATCTGCACGCCGTGCACGAGCATGAGCTGCTGTGCGATGCGGCGCGCGCGTCGGTTGTGCAGGAACGTCTCCCACCAGTGACCCACGATGTACTGCGGCATGTAAACCGTGACGACGGCGCTGCCGTGCTTCTCGCGATACTTCGTGATGAACTGGGCGATCGGAGGCGCGTAGTGGCGGTAGGGCGATTCGATCACCACGAGCGGGACCGGCATGTTGTGCAACTTCCAGTCCTCCTGCACGTCGCGGGCTTCTTCCGCCGTGACCGCGACGTGTACCGCCAACGTCTTGTCGTGCCTGCCCGACAGGGCGTAGTCGATCGCCTTCGCCGTCGGCTTCTGCAGCGTGCCCACCAGCACGAGCGCGACATCTCCGGTCGAGCCGTAGTGCACGTCGTCGTCCATGGCGATCTCGTGCGAGACGTCGCGGTAGTAGCGGTGCACCCCGATCATGAGGAACGACAGCAGCGGGATCGCGATGAAGACGAGGTAGGCGCCGTGGGTGAACTTCGTGATCGTCACGATCACGAGGACGACGATCGTGAACGTCGCCCCGAGCGCATTGATGAACAGGCCCGAGATCGCCTCTCGCCGTGCCTTCGCCGCCTTCGGGGAGAGTAGCCGCAGCTCGCGCCGCCAGTGCTTGACCATGCCGAGCTGGCCGAGTGAGAACGAGACGAAGACGCCGATGATGTACAGCTGGATCAGCGTGGTCAGCTTCGCCTGGAAGATCACGAGCACCAGCACCGCGGCCAGGCCCAGGATGATCATGCCGTTCGAGTAGACGAGACGGTCGCCGCGCGTGTTCAGGGCCTTCGGAGCATAGCCGTCGCGTGCGAGCACCGAACCCAGCAGCGGGAAGCCGTTGAAAGCCGTATTGGCGGCCAGCAGCAGGACGGCGGCGGTTGCGGCCTGCACCACGAAGAAGAGGATGCTGCCGTTGCCGAACGTCGCAGCGGCTACCTGCGCCATGAGGCTCGGCTGCACGAGCGCCTCGCAGTTGAAGCCGACGAGTCGGCACGGGTCCTCCGAGTAGTGCACGCCGGCGACGAGGGCGAGCACCGTGAGGCCCGCGAACATCGTGATGGCGATCGAACCCATCAGAACGAGCGTCGTCTGGGCGTTTCGGATCTTCGGCTGGCGGAACGCCGGAACACCGTTGGAGACGGCCTCCACGCCGGTCAGGGCGGAACAGCCGCTGGAGAACGCGCGCAGGATCAGCAGGATGAGAGCGGCCTGGCTGAGATCCTCGGCCTGCACGGCGAACTGGGCGCTCTCGGCGATCGGCGCGTCGCCCAGCATCCAGCGCACGAGCCCGGTGCCGATCATGAGCATGACCGAGCCGATGAACAGATAGGTCGGGATCGCGAAGGCCGTCGATGCCTCGCGCACACCGCGGAGGTTGACCAGGATGATGAGCACGACGAAGCCGACCGCGAGCTCGACGCGCCAGGGGTCGAGGTTCGGCAGGGCCGAGATGATGTTGTCCACGCCCGAGGCGACCGACACGGCCACCGTCAGGATGTAGTCCACCAGCAGGGCCGCCGCGACCACGACGCCGGCTTTCTCGCCCAGGTTCGTGCGGGCGACCTCGTAGTCGCCGCCGCCCGAGGGGTAGGCCTTGATCAGCTGGCGGTAGCTGAGCACCACCACGATGAGCAGGGCGACGACCGCCGCCGCAACCCAGGGGCTGAGCGCGAGGAAGGCCGTCCCGCCGATCAGCAGGATCATCAGCAGCTCCTGCGGCGCGTAGGCCACCGAGGAGAGAGCGTCGGAGGCGAAGATCGGCAGCGCCATCTTCTTGGGGAGCAGCTGGCCTTCGAGCTCTTCGCTCGTGAGGGGCTCACCGATGAGGATGCGCTTGGCGATCGGCGTCTCTTCGCCGGGGCCGCGACTGTCGTCTGTCACGGCGGGCGACATTACGCGGTCGCGTGTCGCCGCGCAATCCCGGCGAGCGTGAGAATGACGCCGCGAGGCTGCAAGGATCGACGCATGCGGAACGAGGTCTACTCCGGTGTCGTCGCGCTGGCCATCGGATTCGCGGTCGGAATCGTGCTGTTCGTGCCGTTCGTGGCGATCAGCTACCGTCGCCGCGGCCGGCTCACCGTCGGCCGATTTCTGCTGTGGGCCGCCGCCCTCGTCTACTTCTGGGCCATTTGGACGTACACGCTGCTTCCCCTGCCCGACGCCGAGAATTACGCCTGCGCGAGGGTGAACCTGAACATCTGGGCCTTCGTCGACGACCTCCGCGGTGCCCGCAGCCTCACCGACTTCGCCGTCCTGCAACTGGCGCTGAACGTGCTGCTGTTCCTGCCGCTCGGCTTCTTCCTCCGTGTGCTGGGCGGTCGCGGCATCCTCGTCGCGTTCGCGACCGGCCTGCTGGTGTCGCTCACCATCGAGACCACCCAGCTCACCGGGGTGTGGGGACTGTACCCGTGCGCGTACCGCGTCTTCGACGTCGACGACATGCTCACGAACACGGTCGGGGCGGTGCTCGGCTCGCTCGTCGCGCTGATCGTCCCCCGACGGTGGTGGGTGCGTCGATCGACGGATGCCGGGAGCCGCCCGCACCCGGTCACGCGCGGACGCCGGCTGCTCGCCATGTTCTGCGATCTGCTCGGCGTCGTGCTCGTCGGGTACGGTTCGGCCGTCGCCGTGCAGGTGTTCCTCGAGTACGTCGTCCGCGACCACGCCGCGGTCCTGGACGGTGCCGCCGGCCGATTCGCCCTGGCGGTGACGCCGATCGCGATCTGGGCCGTCGTCGTGCTCGCCACCGGCCGCACGCCCGGTGACCTGGCCGTCGAACTGCGCTACCGCGGCGGGCCGCTGCCGGCCCCGGTGGCGCGGCCGCTGCGGTTCGTCGCCGGCATCGGCGGCTATCTGCTGTTGGGGCTCGTGCCGGCGCCCTGGACGTTCGTGCAGTTCGTGTTCGCCGCGGCATCCGTCGTACTCGTGTTCACGACGCGCGACGGCCGCGGGCTGCCCGGGCTGCTGAGCGGGCAGCGGCTCGTCGACGCGCGTGAGCCGGCTGCCGCGGTGGGCGACGGCGGGACGGTGTTCACAACTCCGGAGAAATCGTCCCGAAACGGGTGAACGGCCGGGCGCCGGCTGCTGGCGGCGTCGAGTCTCCGGAGTTGTGAACCGAGCGGAAGGGCGCCCGTCCGATCCGCGGCGGCGACCTACTGCGGAGCGTAGAAGTACAGGATCGTGCCGACCGGGCCGTCGGCACCGTCGGTGTCGGCGAACACGCTGTACGAGGGCGTGCCGTTCTTGAACGAGGAACGCTGGGGGTCGAAGGCGAAGCGGATGCTGCCCGAGGCGCGCGGCGTCTCACTCGCCGGCGCCGGCGTGAGGGCGCGCACCTCGGCCGCGCTCATTCCGATCTTCAGGCCGAACTCCGCCGTGACCGGCACTCCGCCCACCTCGTTCGCGGTGAACAGCGCGTAGGCCGGTTGCGAGAAGTCCGCCCGCGTCAGCGTCGCGGTCGGGACCATCTCGAACAGCGAGAATCCGTTCCACGTGTACACGGTGTAATCCGGCAGTGTCGATCCGTTGCCCGCCTGCGTGCGCTGCGTCGGAGGCGCCCCGAAGGCCGCGGTGAGGGCCGCGACGGCGGCGGCGGGTTCGTCGGCCCATCGGTAGGTGAAGGGCTGGCCGGCGGCGGTCGTGAGCGTGAAGCCGGTCGCCGAGAACGCCACGCCCGTGGCCGCGGCGGTCGTGGTGGGACTCGGCGTCGAGGAGGGAGTGGATGCCGGGACCGACGCATCGTCGGTCGCCACCGCCGTCGCCGACGTGGCCGGTTGCGCCGAATCGGACGGGCGGGTCAGCGCGAAGCCGACCACGGCGACGACGGCCACCGCCAGCACGCCGGCGACGATGCCGAGGATCAGCGTCGTGCGAGAACCGCCCCCACCGCCCGGGGTGCGGGGTTCGCGCGGTTCGCGCGGCGGCTTCGGATCACGCGGTTCGCGCGGAGGGCGCGGTTCGCGCGAAGGCCGAGGCTGGCGCTCCGCCCGGGGCTCGCTCTCCGCCCGGGGCTCGCGCTCCGCCCGGGGCTCGCGAGCCGGGCGCTCCGGCTCGTCGGGCTGGGGGCCGAACAGATCCTCGAGGCTCATCCGAGGAACTCCCGTGCCGCGACGACCAGCGCGTCCACTCCGCGCTCGATCGTGGGGTGCAGGATCGGGGCGAAGAAGGGCGAGTGGTTGGTGGGGATGTCCTCGTTCACGGTGCCGCGCGCGACGGCATCCGCGAACTGCTGCGGGTCGAGCCCGCCCCAGAACCAGTAGACGAGCGGCACGCCCGCCTCGCGGGCGAACCACGAGACGTCCTCGCTTCCGGTGAACATGCCCGGGTCGACGACCGTCCCTTCGCCGAAGGCGCGTTCCCACGCGGCGGACAGGCGCGCGGTGGCCTCGTGGTCGTTGATCGTCGGCGGCAGCGAGTGGTCGGTCGTGATGACCGGCTCCTCCTCCGCTCCGGATGCCGCGGCCTCCGCCCGCACGATGCGTTCGACGCGTGCGAGCACGTCGGCGCGGGCCTCGTCGTCGGGGTAGCGCAGGCTCAACTCGAGCTTCGCCTCGGCGGGGATGATGTTGTTCTTCAGTCCCGCGTGGATCGAGCCGACGGTGACGACGGCCATCTCCCGCGGGTCGATCTCGCGCGACACGACGGTCTGCAGGCGCATGACGGTGGCGGCGGCCATGACGACGGGGTCGATGGTGGCGTGCGGTCGCGAACCGTGGCCGCCGCGGCCGAGAAGGCGCACGGTGAGGCCGTCCGAGGCCGCCATCTGCGTTCCGGGGCGCACACCGATCGTGCCCGCCGGGAGCGGCGTCAGGTGCTGGCCGAGCACGATGTCGGGCTTCGGGAAACGGTCGAGCACGCCGTCGGCGATCATCGCCTGGGCGCCCGCACCGTGCTCCTCGGCGGGCTGGAAGACGGCGACGACGGTTCCCGACCACTCGTCGCGGGTCGCCGCGAGCCGCTCGAGAGCGCCGAGCAGGGCCGCCACGTGCATGTCGTGGCCGCACGCGTGCATCACGGGCACGTCGGTGCCGGCCGGGTCGATGCCGCGGACGGTGCTGGCGTAGGCGAGACCGGTCTGCTCGGCGACCGGAAGGCCGTCCATGTCGGCGCGCAGCCACACGACGGGTCCGTCGTCGGTGGCCGTGCCGGTGATGCTCGTGGCGACGCCGGTGGTGCCGAGGCCTTCGACGTACTCGAGACCGAGAGCGGTGAGCTCGCGGGTGATGACACCCGCCGTGCGGGTCTCCTGGAACGACAGTTCCGGGTGGCGGTGCAGGTCGATGTAGAGGGCTTCGAGGTCGATGCTCATGCCATCGAGAGTACGCGGCGGTCACTCGGCCGTCGCCGAGAGCGCGCGCTGCGGCCGTTCGCGCCGCGTCGCGGGGACTGCTCGCGCCGCGTCGCCGGGACTGCTCGCGCCGCGTCGCGGGGACTGCTCGCGCCGCGTCGCGGCATCTCCCCGTTCCGTACTCAGTCTGGCCGGTCCCGGCATCCGGTGTGGTCCGCGTGATTCCGCGGCACGGGCGCCGAGGTCCCGAAGCGCAGACTGAATACGGAACAGGGGAGGGCGGGCGGCGCGAACCGGTGGTCAGTGCGGCGGCGCGGTGGAGCCGCGGACCACGAGCTCGAACGGCAGGGATGCCGAGGCAGCCGCCGGCTCGTCGACGCCCAACTCCGCGAGGATCGTCTGTCCGGCGCGCTCGCCCTGTGCGTGCGGGAACTGCTCGATCGTCGTCAGCTCGAACAGTTCCGCCAGCTCGTGCCCGTCGACGCCGATGACCGACAGCCGGCCGGGCACCTCGATGCCGAGTTCGCGCGCCGCCGCCAGCACGCCGAACGCCATCTCGTCGGATGCGGCGAAGATCGCGGTGGGCGCGTCGGGGCCGGAGAGCAGTTCACGCGATACGCGGCGCGCCCCCTCGACGGTGAAGTCGGCCGTGACGAAGCGGGGTGCGGCGACACCGGCATCCCTCATCGCCTGCGCGAATCCGCGGCGCCGACGCGTGGGGATGTCGAGGGTCTCGCCCGCATCGTCCGGCAGACTCCAGCCGAGGTGCACGATGTCGCGGTGGCCGAGTTCCAGCAGGTGCTGCGTGGCGAGCCGGCCCACGGCCGTGTCGTCGACGCGCAGCCCCCGCAGCTCGGCATGCGGAACGCCGAGCGCCACGACGGGAACGGGCAGCTCGTTCAGCTGGCGCAGCTCGTCGGCGCTCAGCTCGACCGACAGCACGATGAGGCCGTCGACGCGTCGGCGGCGCAGCGACGCCTCGAACAGGCTCCGCCGCTGCGCCGGATCGTCGGTCAGGTTGTACAGCGTCATGTCGTAGCCGCGCGGCGCGAGCTGCGCGGCGATGCCGTCGAGCACGGTGGCGAAGAACCACCGGTCCAGCAGCGGCACGATCACGCCGATGTTCTCGGCGCGGCCCGAGGCGAGGGTGGATGCCGCGGCCGAGACGACGTAGCCGAGGTCGGCGGCCGCGGCGCGCACACGCTCGCGCGTCGCCTCGGAGAGGCGTCCCCGTCCGCTGAGGGCGCGCGACACCGTCGCCGTCGAGACGCCGGCGGCGCGCGCGACCTCCTCGATGCCGGTCACGTCAGTCCGCGACCATCCACACCGCGACGTCGACGGGCAGCTCCGTGCCGTCGAACGGCTCGCTCGAGACCAGCACGGTACCCGACGGCAGCATCACCGGCGCGGCCCCGGCGTTGGCGATCACGGTGACCCGACCGGACCGGAACGCGATCACGTCGTCGCCGTAGCCGTCGAGCCACTCCAGCGTCGCCGCTCCGAGGCCCTCGGCGCGGCGGGTCGCCAGGAGCGTCCGGTACAGCCACAGCGTCGAGTCGGGGTCGGACTCCTGCGCGTCGCGGGCGAGCGTGGCCCATTCGGCCGGCTGCGGCAGCCACGACTGGCCCGTCGGGCTGAAGCCGTAGGCGGCGGCATCCGCGGTCCACGGGATCGGCACCCGGCACCCGTCGCGGCCGTAGCGCTCGCCGTCGGTACGGAACCAGGTCGGATCCTGCCGAGACGCGGGCGGCAGCGCGATGACCTCGGGAAGGCCGAGCTCCTCGCCCTGGTAGAGGTATGCGGAGCCGGGCAAGGCGAGCATCACGGTCGTCGCTGCGCGGGCGCGGCGCAGGCCCACCTCGGGAATCGGCTGGCCGGGCGAGTCGGGACCGATGCCGTGGCCCTGCGGGTTCTCGGCGGTCAGCGCGAGCCGCGACGCGTGGCGCACGACGTCGTGGTTCGACAGCACCCAGGTGGCCGGGGCGCCGACCGCAGGGAACGCGCGCAGCGACTCGGAGATGACCTCGCGGATGGCCGCGGCATCCCACTCGGTCATGAGGTACGGGAAGTTGAACGCCTGGTGCATCTCGTCGGAGCGCACCCACTCGCCGGTGCGGTCGACGGTGGGCAGCCACGCCTCGGCGCAGAGCGCACGGTCGCCGTCGTACTCCGCGAGCACACGGTGCCAGTCACGGTAGATCTCGTGCACACCCTCCTGACCCCAGTACGGCACGTCGTCGTCGGAGCCGCCCATGCTGTCGGCATCCACCGCGGGAAGGTGATCGGGCAGACCGTCGGTCTTGACGAGGCCGTGCGCGACATCGACGCGGAAGCCGTCGACGCCGCGGTCGAGCCAGAACCGCAGGATGCCGCGGAACTCCTCCTGCACCTCGGGGTTCGACCAATCGAAGTCGGGCTGGCTCGTGTCGAACAGGTGCAGGTACCACTGCTCCGGCGTGCCGTCGGCCTCGGTGACGCGGGTCCACGCCGGGCCGCCGAAGACCGACTCCCAGTTGTTGGGCGGCAGCTCGCCGTTCTCACCCTTGCCGTCGCGGAAGAGGTAGCGGGCGCGCGCGGCACTGCCGGGGGCTGCGGCCAGCGCCTCCTGGAACCAGACGTGCCGGTCGGAACTGTGATTGGGCACGAGGTCGACGATCACGCGGATGCCGCGCTCGTGCGCGCCGGCGAGCATCTCGTCGAAGTCGGCGAGCGTGCCGAACAGGGGGTCGACGTCGCAGTAGTCGGCGACGTCATACCCGGCATCCTTCTGCGGAGAGCGGTAGAAGGGGCTCAGCCACACGGCATCCACGCCCAGGGCGCGCAGGTCGTCGAGATGCTCCGTCACGCCGGGGAGGTCACCGATGCCATCGCCGGAGGCGTCGGCGAACGAGCGCGGGTAGATCTGGTAGATCACCGCGGTGCGCCACCATTCGGCGCCGGGGCGGCTCTCGCCGATATCGGGGAGGGAGAAGGTCAACTGCGACGTCATGGCATCAGCGTAGCGCAAGCGCTTGCGCACCCGGTGGCGGTTCCCGCGCGACGGGTCGCGTCCGGCGGCGACTAGCCTTGACCGGTGACTTCCGAGGCCCTCGCCCACGCCGAATCGCTCATCGCCGGCATCCCCGACTTCCCGCAGCCGGGCGTGCTGTTCCGCGATATCTCGCCGCTGCTCGCCGACGCGCAGGCCCTGCGCACCGTCGTGGATGCCGTGATCGAGCCCTTCGCGGGGCAGTTCGACGTCGTCGCGGGCATCGAGGCGCGCGGGTTCATACTGGCCGGCGCGGTCGCGATCGCGGCGGGTGTGGGGATGGCGCCGATCCGCAAGGCGGGCAAGCTGCCGCGGCCCGCGGCATCCGTCTCCTACGCCCTCGAGTACGGCACGGCCGAGATCGAGATGAGCGACGACCTCGAGGCGGGCACGCGCGTGCTGCTGGTCGACGACATCCTCGCCACGGGCGGCACTCTGCGCGCGGGCCAGCACCTGCTCGACGAGCTCGGCCTGCAGCTGGCGGGGACGGCGGTGCTGATGGAGCTCGTCGAGCTTCAGGGGCGCGCGGTGTGCGGCCCGGTCCATTCCGTCTTCCGGGTCTAAGTCCGGTCGGTGACCGACGAGCGCATCCGCAACGGCAGCGGAACCAGGTGCGCCGGGGGAGGGGATGATCCGTCCGTCGCGGCACCGCGCTCGATCAGGTCGATGAGTTCGTCCGCGGCGGCGCGGCCGAGCGCGCGCTGCGGGAAGGCGAAGGTCGTGAGGCCCGGTCGCAGCCAGCGGGCGAACGACGTGTCGTCGAACGAGAGCACCGAGACGTCCTCGGGCACGCGCACCCCGCGCTCCTGGAGCGCCTGGTAGGCGCCCATCGCCAGACGGTCGTTGAAGCACAGGAGCGCATCGACCTCGGCGCCACTGTCGAGCACCTCCGACACGAGACGAAAGCCCTCCGGCGGCAGCCACTGCACCGTCGGACGAGCCGACACGATCTGCCGCCCTGCCTCGGCGAAGACCGAGAGGGCGCCGCTGAGACGCTGGGCGGCGGCGAGGCCGAACGGGTGCGCGTTCGCCGGGTCGTCGCCGACGCCGATGAGGTGGATGCGCCGATGCCCGGTGTCCACGAGCAGGCGCGCGGCGGCGGCACCGGCCGCGACCTCGTCCGGAAGCACGCGCACGTAGTCGGCGTCGTCGGTCGGCTCGATGTTCAGCAGCACGGTCGGCATGCGGGTCGCCTCCACCGGGATAGCGCGCGCGTGGGTCATCATCGTGGCCAGCACCACCCTGTCGACCTGCCAGTCGAACATCGCGTCGAGCAGGTCGCGCTCCAGATGCGCGTCACCGGCCGTCTCGCCGACGAAGACCATATAGCCGCGGGCACGTGCCGCCTCGATCGCGCCGCGGATCATCTCTCCGGCTACGACTTCGCGCTCCCCCCGCTCGTGCTGCACGCCCTCCACGAGCACGACCTCCGCCCGCTCGCGCAGTGGCTGACCATGCGGCCCGCCAACACCATCACGGTGCTCGACACCCACGACGGCATCGGCATCGTCGACGTGGGGGAGAGCGATCTGAAGCCCGGCGTTCCGGGACTCCTCGCCCGGCAGGATGGGATACTCGGAGGCGTGACTTTCGAACCCACCGTGCTCGTGACTTCGCAGACCGCCGCCGAGATCCACCTCGCCGGTGAGGTCGACGAAGTCTTCGCCTCGACGCAGGAGGGGCTGCGCAGCCGCATCGTCGAGTCGATCCGGCTGATGGCCGCGTCGGCGGGTGAGCCGGTCACCGCGACCGTCGTCGACGGCGCCACACGGTGGGCCCTCGTCGTCAGCCCCGATGGCAGCTTCACCGAGGCCACAGCGTCGGCGACGGAGGTGGTCGCGGAGCCCATCGCTGCGGCTGCGCCGGCGGCCGATGCCGTGCCGGCACCGGTCGCGGCGGCGTCGCCTGCGGCTGGCGAATCCGATGCCGCACCGATCTCCGCCGTGCCCGTCGCGGCGGCCCCGTCCGCCGCGGCGGCTGCGGAGTCCGCCCCCGCGACGACCGCGGTGGCGGTGACCGACGGGCCGCTGCGCAGCGGCGGCACCCGCCGCGAGGGCGCGCAGCGCACGCCGGCCCAGCGGGCTACGCCGACGGTCGACGACCTGCTCAACTCTCGCGCCGACCGCGCGCGTCCGCGGGCGACCGAGGGGTGGCGCGGAGCGATCCGTCGCCTCACGGGCGGTGCGATCTCGCCCCGCCCGGGCAAGGCCGAGCAGTCGCGCCTCGACCGCGAGCGACTCGTGCAGCGCCGCCTCGACGCGCCGCGCACGATCGTGGTGCTCAATCCCAAGGGCGGGGCCCACAAGACCACGTCGACGCTGCTGCTGGCCGCGACGTTCGGCACCCAGCGCGGCGGCGCCACGCTCGCCTGGGACAACAACGAGACCCGCGGCACGCTCGGCTGGCGCGCGCAGAACGCGCCCCACCACCGCACCGCCGTCGACCTGCTCGAAGACCTCGACCGCTTCGCCACGCCCGATCGAGCGAGCCTCGCGGCGCTCGACACCTACGTACGCACGCAGGTCGACGCCCGCTTCGACGTGCTCGCCTCGGACGAGGATGCCGCGGCATCCTCCACCATCGACGCGACCGCCTTCGACCGCCTCCACGACGTGCTCTCGCGCTACTACCGCCTGCTCATCGTCGACACCGGCAACAACATGCGCGCCTCGAACTGGGTCGCCGCCGTCGCCGCAGCCGACCAGCTCGTCATCGTCTCGACGGTGCGCGAAGACACCGCGGCCAGTGCCGCCTGGCTGCTCGACGGCCTGCGCGAGAAGGGCTTCGACCACAAGATCGACGAGGCCGTCACGATTCTCGCGGCGCCGTCGACCAAGCCCGATCGCAAGCTCGCCGAGCGCCTCGAGCGCCACTTCTCGCAGGTCACGGCCGAGGTCGTGCACGTGCCCTTCGATGCCGCGCTCGTCGACGGCGGTCCCATCGATTTCGATGCGCTGTCGCCCGAGACCCGCGATGCGTGGCTCACGGTCGCGGCATCCATCGCCCGTCGTCTCTGACGCCGCGCCCTCGCGGGCCGCACCACGCCTGCCCGAACTGCAAGGGCTTTGACGGCGACGCGCCGGCGGGATGGCTGATGCCGCGGCGTGTCGCGCGGCATCCCTTGCAGTTCGGCCCGCGGATCGGCGGGTGACGCCGGGGCGGCCCGGCGACGGATGCCGCGGCGCGCTCAGCCCGCGAGCAGCCCGCCGCCGAGGTTGACCGGACTGTCTTCGATGTTGCCGACGATGCCGCGGATGATGCCGGTGCCGTCGGCGGCGCGGAGGCTCTCGTACCAGGCGTCGGTCACGGCCGGGTCGAAGGCGTGTGTCTCCCAAGCGCGCTTGCGCGCCCGCAGCACGAGCTCCCCGGCCCGCTCCACGCGCATCGCGGCGTAGCGGCGGAGGGTGTCGGCGACGCCCAGCGTGTTGGTGGCGAACGCGATGCCGAGCGCGAAGGCGTCTTCGAGCGCGGAGCACGCCCCCTGGCCGATGTCGGGGGAGGTGTTGTGCGCGGCATCCCCGAGGATCGCGACCCGGCCCTTCGTCCAGGTGTCGAACGGGGTGATGTCCCAGATCTCCACGCGGTTGAGCGAGGTGGCCGGGTCGATCGCGGCGAGCAGCTCCTGCACTCCGGGCGCCCAGTCGCCGAACGCCTCGCGCAACGGTGCGACGCCTGCCGCGGGGTCATACGGCAGGCCCGATGGCTGGGGGATGTCGAACCAGAAGTAGAAGCGGTCGCCGGCGATCGGCATGACCGCGGCGCGCTTGCCATCGGCGACGTACGTCGTCCACGCCGTCGGGCGTCCGATGGATGCCGAGACCGGCACGAGCCCGTTGACGTTGGTGTACCCCGAGTACTCGCGCTCGATCGACGGCGCGCCCTCGGGTTGCACGTAGTCGCGCACGATCGAGCGGGCGCCGTCGGCGCCGATGAGCATGTCGGCGGAGTCGGTCGTGCCGTCCGCGAACGTGGCGGTCACGGTCGTGCCGTCGTCGGCGATGCCGACGAGCTTCTTGCCGAGGTGGATGCCGTCGAGGCCGAACCGCTCCATCAGCAGCGCCTGCAGATCGGCGCGGGCGACCGGGTACGGCTTCTGCCCCGTCTGGGTGGTGACCGGCGCGAGGGAGAAGTCGCACAGGGTCTCGCCGGTGTGCCCATCGAGGTAGACCATGTCGGCCATGTCGCCGCCGAGAGCGGCGACCTCGGCGCCGAGTCCGAGCCAGTTCAGCACCTTCACGCCGTTCGACCACAGCGACAGGGCTGCTCCCACCGGACGGTTCTCGCGCATCTGGTCGTAGATGACGACGTCGTGGCCCAGCCTCTGCAGCGCGATGCCCGCGCTCGTTCCCCCGACACCCGCTCCGACGACGATCACCTTCATGCCGGCCACGCTACGGATGCCGTGTCACCGCGACGTTTCCTCGGGGTAACCGCACCCGCCTCCGCCCCCCGCCCACCCGCCCGCCGCCCGCCCGCCCCCGCAGTCCGCGAGACACGGTCTACGCACCGAGACACCGCTGCACACGACGTGTCTCGGTGCACGGCCCGTGTCTCGCGGAGGAGGGCGGACGTCGCGGAGGAGGGCGGCCGTCGCGGGGGAGGGCGGACGTTGCGAGGGAGGGGGGGTCAGGTGCCGCGGTAGGTCGAGTAGGCGAACGGGCTGAGCAGCAGGGGCACGTGATAGTGGCGGGTGTCGGCGACGGCGAAGCTCACCGTGACCGACGGATAGAACGTCTCGGAGCCGCGCGCCGCGAAGTACGGCCCCGTCGCGAACACCAGCGCGTAGGTCCCCGCGGACAGCTCGTCGGGTCCGAGGGCGAGGCGGCCATCGGCATCCGTCCGCCCGCTCGCCACGGCGACTCCGTCGGCGTCGAGGAGCTTCACGTCGACGCCGGATGCCGGGGCTCCGGCCGCGCCGTCGAGCACATGCGTGGTGAGGTGGGTCATGCGATCGTCGTCTCCAGTCGCAGCAGCGCGATCTCGCGCAGCTGATCGAGGGCCTCCGCGGCCTCGGTCTCGTCGCCGTTGCCGAGCCGCCGGTCGAGCTCCGCGCGCATCTGCTCGGGCGTGCGCCCGGCGGCGCGGATGAGGAAGACCCGGCCGAAGCGTTCCTCGTAGGCGGCGTTGCCGTCGGCGATCGCCGCCGTCGTCGCAGCACCGGCTGACGACATCGACGCCTGTTCGCGGCGTGAGGCGGCGGCCTCGGCTCCCGCGCCGCGCGGCTTCTCGCCGATGCGCGGGTGGTGGGCGAGGGCGGTGTCGAGCTCGGTGCGCGTCCAGGTGCGGGCGAGCGCGTCCGCCCGGGCGATCAGCGCGTCGCGCGTTCCGTAGGGACGCCCCGCGACGACGGCGTCGACCCAGGCGGGAACGGCGGCCCACACGCCGACGGTGGATGCCGCGGCATCCGCGGGCAGCGCGTCGAACGCGTCGATGCTCATCTCGGCGGCCATGCTCAGCGGGCTCCGTGGACGACGAGCCAGCGGGCGACGACGGGCTCGCTGGAGGTGTTGTGCAGTCGGTGCGGACGCGAGCAGGGGTAGCTGATGGCATCGCCCGGGCGCAGCACCACCCGCTCGTCGTCGAAGTCGACGGTCAGCTCGCCCGAGACGACGGTGCCGACTTCGTAGCCCTCGTGGCGGAAGAGTCCGGCGTCGCTGTGGGCGGTCGCACCGGGCGGGTAGGTCGACTCGAAGTAGTCGACGCCGGGCGTCGGCACGGGGGAGATGCGGCGGAAGGTCACGCCGTCGTCCAGCACGATCGCCGTGTCGTGCTCGGCGCGGCGCAGCCCGAAGCTCGTCGGCGTGGTCGGCGCCTGCGACCCGGAAGGGTCGAAGACCGAGGTCAGCGGCACGTCGAGCTCGTCGGTGATGGCGATCAGGCGCGAAACGCTCGGCTGCATCACCCCGCGCTCGATCTGCGACACCGCGCTGGGCGAGATGCCGAGCCGGCGAGCGAGGTCGCGCGCCGACATGCCGCGGGCGACCCGCAGGGCGCGCAGCCGCTCACCGACCCCGTCACCCGCGCTCTCGGCACGGTCGGCATCGAGCTCCGGCGGATCGACGGCGGGGGCGCGGCTCATGTCGCGATCGTATCGGGCGCGGATGCCGAGCGGGCGGCGCCCCGATCGGGCTTCACGTGTTCGTCACATGTGAAGAGCCAACTTCACACAGCCGTTACACGAGCGAAATCGCCCGGGCTGGGTGAAGCAATAACTTCACATTACGCACCACCCAGGCCACGGACTCCACGTCGCGGTCCGCCCACCTCCGTCACCGACTCGGAACCCCTGGAAGGTACCCATGACCTCTCTGACCCCAACATCGACCGCACCGTCGACCGGTGTCTACGACATCGTCGAAGCCGCCGGCATGCCCACGGGCGCCGGCAACATGAAGCCGCAGTACGACGAGCGCCTCGCCAACGAGGACCTCGCACCGCTGCGCAAGCAGAAGTGGAGCGCGTACAACATCTTCGCGTTCTGGATGAGCGACGTGCACTCCGTCGGCGGCTACGTCACCGCCGGCTCGCTGTTCGCCCTGGGCCTGCAGAGCTGGCAGGTGCTGATCGCGCTGCTGGTCGGCATCGTCATCGTGCAGTACTTCGCCAACCTCGTCGCCAAGCCCAGCCAGAAGACAGGTGTGCCGTATCCCGTCGTCAACCGGGCGATCTTCGGCATCCGCGGAGCCAACATCCCCGCGATCATCCGTGGACTCATCGCCATCGCCTGGTACGGCGTGCAGACGTTCCTGGCCGCAGAGTCGCTGAACATCGTGTTCCTCAAGTTCATCCCCGGCTCGGCCGCGCTGCTGGACGTGTCGTTCCTGGGGCTGTCGGCCCTCGGGTGGATCTCCTACGGCATCCTGTGGGTCGCGCAGTTCCTGCTGTTCTGGAACGGCATGGAGGTCATCCGCCGCTTCATCGACTTCGCCGGCCCCGCCGTCTACGTCGTGATGATCGCGCTCGCCGTCTACCTCGTGTCGCAGGCCGGCTGGCAGAACATCTCGTTCAATCTGTCGACCAAGCAGCTGGACTTCTGGTCGTCGATCCCGGTGATGTGCGCCGCGATCGCGCTGGTCGTGTCGTACTTCTCCGGCCCGATGCTCAACTTCGGCGACTTCGCCCGCTACGGCAAGAGCTTCGCGGCGGTCAAGCGCGGCAACTTCTGGGGTCTGCCGATCAACTTCCTCTTCTTCTCGCTGCTCACCGTGATCACGGCGTCGGCGACCGTCCCCGTCTTCGGCCAGCTCATCACCGACCCGATCAAGACAGTCGAGGCCATCGACGGCTGGTTCGCGATCCTCCTCGGCGGCCTGACCTTCGTCACCGCGACGGTGGGCATCAACATCGTCGCGAACTTCATCTCGCCGGCGTTCGATTTCTCCAACGTCGCCCCGAAGAAGATCTCGTGGCGCGCCGGCGGGATGATCGCCGCCGTCGGGTCGGTGTTCCTGACCCCCTGGAACTGGTATTCCAACGACGACGCGATCCACTACACGCTGGGCCTGCTCGGGGCGCTCATCGGTCCGCTGTTCGGCATCCTCATCGCCGGCTACTACGTCGCCGGACGCCAGCGCATCAAGACCGATGCGATGTTCACGATGGACCCGACGGGCCCCTACTGGTACCGCCGCGGCTTCAACCCGAACGCGATGAAGGCGCTGCTGGTCGCCGGCATCCCCGCCGTCTTCCTCGGTGTCTTCCCGAAGCTGTTCGCCGACATGGGACTGTTCGACATCTCGTGGATCAGCGACTACAGCTGGTTCATCGGCTGCGGCCTGGGCTACGCCGCGTTCGTGCTCTTCGAGCGCCTCGACCCGCGGGTGCCGACGTTCGACGGTGAAAGCGACGGCGTGTCGGACGGCACGCTCGACGGCGCCGCCGCGACCGCCGAGGCCGAGCCGCCCGCCATCTCGGCCGAGATCCCCGTGGCCGCCGTCACCGGCACGACGGCGGGACCCGGCACCCCGTGAGGATCCTCCTGATCAACCCCAACACCTCCCGGGCGATGACCGCGACCATTGCGGCCGCCGCTCGGGAGGTGGCGGGGGCGGATGCCGAGATCGTCGCCGTCTGCCCCGAACCCGGTCGGGGACCGGCGGCGGTCGAGAGCCACGTCGACGAGGTGGCGGCGGCCGCGGCCGTCGTGGAGCTCGTCCGCGCGGACCTCGCCACCGGCGGCAGCGACGCGTACGTGCTCGCGTGCTTCGGTGACCCCGGCCTCGACGCGGCGCGCGAACTCGTCGAGGTGCCGGTGATCGGCATCGCGGAAGCCGCCATGCACGTCGCGGCGATCGCGGGGCGCCGTTTCGCGATCGTGACGACGCTGGGACGCACGCTCGGACGGGCCCGCGACCTCGTCGCCCGCTACGGCATGGACCGCGCCTGCGCGCAGTACCGCGCCGTGGAGATCCCCGTGCTCGCCCTCGAGAAGCCCGACGAGCACACCCTGGCCCGCATCGAACGCGAATGCCGGGCCGCGCTTGATCCTCCCGCGGTCGGGGCGTCCGGGGCGTCCGGGGACCCGGTCGATGCGATCGTGCTCGGGTGCGCCGGCATGGCCGATCTCTGCGCGCAGCTGTCGGCGCGTGTCGACGCTCCCGTCATCGACGGGGTCGCCGCCGCCGTGGGGCTCGCGATCGGCATGGCACGCATGGGTGTGCGCACCGGCGGGCGGGGCGAGTACGCGCCCCCGCCCGTGCGGAAACACCCGCGAAACGACGCCTCGATAGCGTCTGACGTGTCTTCGGACGCCGCGATGACGCCGCATCCGCAACCGAGGGCACGAGAGGCGATGCTGTGGCAGATGTGAGCGTGATCCGCGCCGAACGCGCCTGGATCGACGGGGCGTTCCGCCCCGCCGAGGTGCGGATCGTCGACGGCGTGATCGCCGAGGTCACCCTGCCCGGGCGCTCGGCGGAAGCGGATGCCGCGGCATCCTCCGACCTCCACGTGCTCGGCGCCGACGAGGTGCTGCTGCCGGGACTCGTCGACTCGCACGTGCACCTCGACGAGCCGGGGCGCACCGACTGGGAGGGTTTCGCGACCGGCACCGCCGCGGCCGCAGCGGGCGGCATCACGACCGTGTTCGACATGCCGCTGAACTCGGTGCCCGTCACGACCACGCCCGAGGCGCTCGCCGCCAAGCGGGCCGCGGCCGCGGGCAAGCTCGCGGTCGACGTCGGCTACTGGGGCGGCGCCGTCCCCGAGAACCTCGGCCGCCTGCGCCACCTCGCCGGCGCCGGCGTCGTCGGCTTCAAGTGCTTCCTCGTGCCGAGCGGCATCGACGAGTTCGGCCACCTCGACCGTGCCGGCCTGCACGCCGCGCTCACCGAGATCGCCGCCTTCGACGGCCTGCTCATCGCGCACGCCGAAGACGAGGCACACCTGCACGAGGCCGCCGTCGACGTCGGCGCGGGGCCGGCGGGAGAGCTCGGACGTCACTACGACACGTTTCTGCGCAGCCGCCCGCCGGTGAGCGAAGAGGCGGCGATCGGCGCCGTCATCGACGCGGCCCGCGCCACCGGCGCCCGCGCCCACATCGTGCACGTCGCCGACGGACAGGCGCTCGATGCCATCCGCGCGGCGAAGGCCGACGGCATCCGCCTCACCGTCGAGACCTGCCCGCACTACCTCACCCTGTCCGCAGAAGAGGTGCCCGACGGGGCCAGCGCGTTCAAGTGCTGCCCGCCCATCCGCGGTCGCGCCAACCAGGACCTGCTGTGGGAGGGCGTGCTCGACGGCACGATCGACGCCATCGTCAGCGACCACTCACCCGCCACTCTTGCGCTGAAGACCGCGGGGGGCGGCGATTTCGGCCTGGCATGGGGAGGCATCGCGGGCGTGCAGACCGGGTTCGCCAGCGTCTGGACCGAGGCGGCGCGCCGCGGCATCCCGCTGGAGAGCCTGCTGCCGCTGTTCACGACCGGACCGGCCCGCATCGCCGGGATGCCGGGACTCGGCGTCATCGCGCCGGGGGCGCGAGCGAACCTCACCGTCTTCGCGCCGGAACGGTCGTGGACCGTCGACGCGCACCGCCTGCTCTACCGGCACAAGCTGTCACCGTGGGATGGGCGCGCCATGCGGGGCGGCGTCGTCACCACCGTGGTCGGCGGAACGGTCGTGTACCGGGCGGGCGACGACGACGTGCGGGCCCGGCCGGGGATCGAGCTGCTGGCCGGCGGTGCGGATGCCGTCGCCGACACGATGCGCGAGGGAGCGACATCATGACCGAGACCATCGACATCCTGCAGCCCGGATCGGGCCGCATCGCCGGCGCGCACTACCTCGCGGCATCCCCCGAGACGGTGCTCTGGGGGCGGCTGCCGTGCGCCGTCGATGCGCCCGTGCTGACGATCGCCGCCGGCGCGACGGTGACGATCGACACCGTCAGCCACGAGGGCATCCTGCCCGACCAGGGCCAGGACCCCCTCGGGTATTTCACCGGTCACGGCGTCCCCGCGGCGCACGTGCTCACCGACGCGATCGAGATCGCCGCGACGGTCGCCCGCGACGCCGCGCTCGACGGGCCGCACGTCGTGACGGGGCCGATCTTCGTCGAGGGCGCAGAGGTCGGAGACCTGCTGAAGATCACCGTCGTCGATCTCGCGCCGCGCGTGCCGTACGGGGTCATCTCCAACCGGCACGGCAAGGGCGCGCTCGTCGGGGTGCTGCCGCGCGGGCCCGAGAACGTCAGCGTGTTCACGCCGGTGTCGGACGGTCGCGGCATCCTGCCCCTCGTCGACGGGGGCGAGCGCGTCGTGCGATTCCCGCTCGCGCCGTTCCTCGGCACGATGGGCGTCGCCGTCGCGGGCGACGAGCGCCCCCACTCGGTGCCCCCGGGGGCGCACGGCGGCAACATCGACATCAACCTGCTCGTGGAAGGGGCGGTGCTGTACCTGCCGGTGCAGGTGGCCGGCGCGCTGGCGTACGTCGGCGATCCGCACTTCGCGCAGGGCGACGGCGAGGTCGCGCTGACAGCACTCGAGGCGTCGCTGCGCGCGACGCTGCGCTTCGACGTGGTGCCGCGCGCGGAGGCGTTCGCTGCGTTCGGGGAGGTGACCGGCCCGCTCGTCCGCACCGACGAGTACCTGGTGCCGACGGGGCTCGACGTCGACCTCGACGAGGCGATGCGCAAGGCCGTGCGCGCCGCGCTCGACCTGTTGCAGGCCCGGTACGGCATGGCCGAGCACCTGGCCTACGCGTACCTGTCGGCCGCCACCGACTTCGACATCTCGCAGGTCGTCGACATCGTCTGCGGCGTGCATGCGCGCATCCGCGAGGCGGACTTCGCCGCCGTCCGCCCGGCCCGGTTGGTCGCCGAGGACGCCTCGTGACCGTCCGCCGCCGCCGCGGCATGTCGCCGCCTCCGCGCGCCGCCGTCCACAACTCCGGAGATTCGGTGGCCACGGGCCCGTCCGGGGCTGTTTCCGGCCGTCCGGGACCACAACTCCGGAGTTGTGCACGCGGCGTCGCCGCCGTTCCCCGCCCGGCCGCCGCCGTTCGCCGCCCGGCTGCCGCCGTTCACAACTCCGGAGATTCGGTGCCCACGGGCCCATCCCGGGCTGTTTTCGGCCGTCTGGGACCACAACTCCGGAGTTGTGCACGCGGGGCCATGGTCCGGGGCGGGCGCCCGTGACGGCGGCTCAGACCATGCCCGACGAGCTGCGCGCGGCGTTCGAGGGGTACGAGCGGGCGATCCTGACGAATGACCTCGACGCCCTGGATGCCGCGTTCGCTCCCGGTGACCGCACGCTCCGCGGCGATGGCGCGGGGCTGCTGGTCGGACACGACGCGATCAGCGCGTTCCGCGGCGCTCGCGGCGGGGTGTCGGCTCGCACCATCGAGCGCGTCGAGTACCGGCCGCTCGCCGAGGGGGTGGCGCTCATCGTCGCCGTCTCCCGGTTCGCTGCCGGCGGCACCGGTCTGCAGACCCAGGTGTGGCAGCTGATCGACGGGCGGTGGCTCATCACGGCCGCGCACGTCACCCCCCGCTCGGTGGCCTTCGACCGTTCGATTTGGCGGACTGTCGGCGACCCGCTCTACCAGGGCGCATGGGAGGGGCCGCTGTCCGGCCTCACGGTCGCCGTGAAGGATCTCTTCGCGATCAAGGGCTATCGCATCGGTGCGGGAAACCCGACCTACCTCGACTCCGCCCGCGCCGAGACCACCAGCGCCCCCGCGGTGGGCGACCTGCTGTGCGGCGGAGCGTCGCTGCGGGGCATCGCCCGCACCGACGAATTCGCGTACTCGATCGCGGGTGACAACGCGCACTACGGCACCCCGCCGAACGCCGCGGTGCCGGGCGCCCTGCCGGGCGGCTCGTCGAGCGGACCGGCATCCGCCGTCGCGCTCGGCCACGCCGACATCGCCCTCGCGACCGACACCGCCGGCTCCGTGCGCGTGCCGGCGTCGTATCAGGGCCTGTGGGGCCTGCGGACGACGCACGATCTCGTGCCGCGGCAGGGGCTGCTGCCTCTCGCGCAGAGCTTCGACACGGTCGGCTGGCTCGCCCGCGACGGCGCGACGCTGCAGGCGGTCGCCGACTGGTGTCTGAGCTACGACGGCTCCGACTCGACCGACTCCGTCTTCGGGGCCTCCGCCGCCGACCTCCCGTGGCGGTTCCGGGTGCCGACCGAGGCGCTCGCCGCCGCCGAGCCGGCCACGCGCGCGGCGTTCGAGGAGCTGATCGCGGCATCCGCTCTGCCGATCGAGCAGGTCTCGCTCGGCGACCTCGACGACTATCTCGTGCCGTTCCGGACGGTGCAGGGTGCGGAGGCCTGGCGCAACAACGGCGACTGGCTGCGCGCGCACCCCGGCTCGACCGGACCTGCCGTGGCCGCGCGCTTCCGCGCCGCTGCCGCGGTCACCGCCGCCGACGAGTCCGCCGCCCGAGCCGCCCTGGAACCCCTCCGCGACACGTTGCACGCGCTCGTCCGCGACGCCGTGCTGCTGCTGCCGACGGTGCCCGGGCCGGCGCCCTCACGCTCGGCCACGGGTGCGCAGGTGGATGCCGTGCGCACCGACACCCTCCGCCTGACGACCCCGGCCGCCGTCGGCGGCCTGCCCGCCCTGTCGGTGCCCCTGCTCACCGTCGATGCTGCGGGCGGCCCCGCACCGGTCGGCGTCTGCCTCGTCTCGCGCGCCGGCACCGACATCGCCCTCGTGCGCCTCGGCCGTGCCCTCCACGCCCGCATCACCGAAACGGAATCCGTATGAGCAGCACCTCCTCGCCCGGCCCGACGAACCTTCCCGGCCCGATCGCCCCGCCCGCGCGGCTGCTGATGGGCCCCGGCCCCATCTCGGCCTATCCGAGCGTCCTGACCGCCATGTCGGCGCCGCTCGTCGGCCAGTACGACCCGTTCATGACGGCGACGATGACCGAGACGCAGGAGCTGTATCGCGGAGTGTGGAGCACCCGCAACGAGGCGACCCTGCTGGTCGACGGCACGAGCCGTGCCGGCATCGAGGCGGCGATCGTCTCGCTCGTGAAGCCGGGCGACCGGGTGCTGGTCCCCGTGTTCGGCCGGTTCGGACACCTGCTGGCCGAGATCGCCGAGCGGGCGCTCGCCGAGGTGCACACGATCGAGACCGACTGGGGTCAGGTGTTCCCGGCATCCGTCATCGAGGAGGCGATCGTGCGGGTGAAGCCGACGCTGCTCGCCCTCGTGCAGGGCGATACATCCACCACCATGCTGCAGCCGTTGGAGGACATCGGCGAGATCTGCCGCCGCAACGGCGTGCTGTTCTACACCGACGCCACCGCATCGCTCGGCGGCAACGCCTTCGAGGCCGACGCGTGGGGGCTGGATGCCGCGACCGCCGGACTGCAGAAGTGCTTGGGCGGTCCGAGCGGATCGTCGCCGATCACGCTCAGCGCACGCGCCGTGGAGGTGATCCGCTCGCGGAAGAAGGTCGAGGCGGGCATCCGCGAGCCCGGCGACGAGTCGTCGGCCGATTTCGTGCGCTCGAACTACTTCGACCTGGGGCAGATCCTCGACTACTGGGGTCCGCGCCGACTCAACCACCACACCGAGGCGACGAGCATGCTCTACGGCGCCCGGGAGTGCGCGCGCCTGCTGCTGATCGAAGGCCGGGACGCCGTCATCGCCCGCCATGAGCTGGCGGGACGAGCGATGCTCGCCGGCGTCGAGGCGCTGGGCTCGGTGGTCTTCGGCGACGTCGCCCACAAGATGAGCAACGTCGTCGCCGTCGAGATCCCCGAGGGTGTGCCCGGCGATGCCGCGCGGTCGGCCCTGCTGGAGGACTTCGGCATCGAGATCGGCACCTCGTTCGGCCCGCTGCACGGCAAGGTGTGGCGCATCGGCACCATGGGTTACAACGCCCGGAAGGATGCCGTGCTCACCACCCTCGCCGCCCTCGAGAGCGTGCTGCGCCGGTTCGGGGCCGCGGTTCCGGCCGGTGGGGGCGTCGAGGCCGCCGCGGACGTGTTCGCCGCCGCGCCCGTGGCGCTGCACGCGCCGCGCACCGGTGCGGCCGTCGCCGTGTCCGCGGAGACGCCGTGACCTCGGCATCCCTCCTGCGCGCCGCGCCCGACGTCATCGCCGCCGCCGCGCGCCGCGTCATGGCGCGGTGCGAGGAGCTCGCGCGGGTGAGCGCGGCTGCGGCATCCATCGAGCGCGTCTACCTCTCGCCCGAGCACGCCCGTGTCAACCGGCTGGCGGCGGAATGGATGCGCGAGCTGGGCATGCGTACGTGGCAGGATGCCGCGGGCAACCAGGTCGGCCGCATCGGCGATCCGGCGGCTCCCGCTCTGATGCTCGGCTCGCACCTGGACACGGTGCTCGACGCCGGGCGTTACGACGGCATCGCCGGGGTGCTGATGGCGCTGGAGGTGGTGCGTCTGCTGCGCGTGCCGGTGGGTGGTGACGGCGACGCGGCCGGTGACGGCTGGACCGTGCCGCTGCCCTTCGCGATCGAGGTCGTCGCGTTCTCGGATGAGGAGGGCACCCGCTTCGGCAAGGCGCTGCTCGGATCGTCCGCGGTCGCCGGCACGTGGAGCGATGCGTGGTGGGAGCTGACGGATGCCGATGGCGTGAGCCTGCGCCGCGCATTCCTCGAGTTCGGGCTCGACCCGGCGCGCGTCGGCGAGGCCGCCCGTCGGCCCGATGAGCTCGTGGGCTATCTGGAGGCGCACATCGAGCAGGGGCCCGAGCTGGACCGCGCGGGCGAGCCGCTCGCGGTGGTCTCCTCGATCGCGTCGGCGCGGCGGTTCCAGCTGGTGGTGGAGGGTGAGGCCCGCCACGCCGGCGGCACGCCGTACGACATGCGTCGCGACGCGCTGCTGGGCGCGAGCGAGGCGGCGCTGGCGGTCGAGCGCATCTGCTCCGCCGAGCACCACATCGTCGGCACCGTCGGACGTTTCGAAGCGTTCCCCGGCGCGGTCAACGTGATCCCGGGTGAGGTGCAGTTCTCCCTCGATCTGCGCGGCGAGTTCGACGGCGAGCGCGACCGCGTGTGGGATGCGCTCGCACGCGAGCTCGACGAGATCATGGGCCGGCGGGCTCTGCGTTGGCGTTCGCGCGAGGTGCACAGCGCCCCGGCGGTGTTCTGCGCACCGCTCCTGCAGGACGTGGTGGCCGGCGGCATCCGCGCGGCCCTTCCGCCGCGCTCCGATGCACCGCCCGTGATCTTCAGCCGCGCCGGGCACGACGGCATGTCGCTGGGGGCCGTGACCGACGTCGGCATGCTGTTCCTGCGCAATCCCGACGGCGTCAGCCACCACCCCGACGAGTCCGTCTCCGCGGGAGACGTCGCCCACGGCATCCGCGCCCTCGCCGAAGCCGTGCTGCTGCGCGGCACCGAGCGCGTCTGACCCGACGCCGCGTCCTCCGACCGCGAAACACCGCCTGTGCACCGAGACGCGGTCTGTGTACCGGTGTGTCGGTGCGCATCCGGTGTCTCGCGGACGCGGACGCGGACGAGGCCGGCAGCCGCCCTCAGGGGCGCACGGGCAACGCCATTGCGCCGGTCATCTCGGCGCCCGGCGAGGCCTCGGTGCGTGCCGGGGGTACGTAGTCGCGCAGTCGTGCCAGCGCCTCAGTGGCCTCGGTCGCGACGACCAGCATGTCGGTGTAACGGGGGTGTGTGAAGCCGCGGTCGCGCATGTTCGCGACGAAGGCGAGCAGCGGATCGAAGTAGCCCGCGACGTTGAGCAGCCCCACCGGCTTGTCGTGGATGCCGAGCTGCGCCCACGTCCACTGCTCCGTGAGCTCTTCGAGCGTTCCCGGTCCGCCGGGAAGCGCCAGGAAGGCATCGGCGCGGTCGGCCATGAGCATCTTCCGCTCGTGCATCGTGTCGACGAGGATCAGCTCGGTCAGGTCCTCGTTGACGGCTTCGCGGGCCTGGAGCGCCCGCGGGATGATGCCCGTGACCTCCGCCCCGGCGGCGAGGGCGGCATCCGCCACCGTGCCCATCAGACCGACGTGGCCGCCGCCGTAGACCAGCGCCATGCCGGAGCGGCCGATCGCCGTGCCGACGGCGCGCGCCGCCTCGACGTAGACCGGGTCGAAGCCCGGGGAGGATCCGCAGAAGACCGTGACCGTGAATAGCGACATGACCAGACGCTAATCCGCCCGTGTTTCCGCTTCGTGCACGGGTGTTTCCGCGCCGTGACAGGTCGGAAACATGGCCTGATTAGCGTGCACAGCATGTCGCTGCTCGTCACACACGCCCGTCTGATCACCGTCCCCACCGGCACGGACGACCCGGGCTACGTCGAGGACGGCTGGATGCTGGTCGGGGACGATGGCCGCATCGCGGCCCTCGGCGCGGGCACCCCGCCGGTCGGCACGACCGCGGACGAGACCCTCGACGTCGCGGGCGCCTTCGTCGCCCCCGGGTTCGTGTCGAGCCACTCGCACCTGTTCACGAGCGGTCTGCGCGGCCTCGGCGTCGCCGACACCCTCTACGGGTGGTGCGACGCGATGCTCGGCACCACCGCGCACATGAGCGCCGATCAGCTCTACTGGGCGACGCTGCACGGCTCCCTCGACTTCCTCTCGAACGGAGTCACCACGGCGTACAACTTCACCGACCCGCTGCAGGCGTGGGAGCCGATGGTCGACGGCAAGCGCACCGGCACCGCGGGCCTGCGGGGCCTCGAGTACCACTGGCGTCAGGCCGAGGGCACGCGGGATTCCGGCATCCGCTTCGTCGACGCCGCCGGCATGGACGTCACCGCCGGAACTCCCGACGAGGTGTTCGACCGCTTCGCCGCCGAGGTCGCCCACACCCGCACGTTCGATGCGGACTACGCGCTCGGCTCGTCGATCATGGGCCAGGTGCAGTGGTCTCCCCACCCGGATGCCGCGGCGTTCGAGGTCGAGGCGATGCGCCGCTTCGGCGTCACGAACCAGGCGCACTTCCTGGAGTCGCCCGAGGCCGTCGAGCACCAGCAGTCGAAGTTCGCGCTGTACCGGGATGCCGGGGCTCTCGAGCTCGGGCTCGTGTTCGGCCACTTCATCCAGACCACGCCCGAGATCATCGCGCAGTCGGTCGCCGGCGGCGCGGCGATGTCGTGGCAGCCGGCATCCAACGGCCGTCTCGCCTCGGGCATCGCGCTCGTGCCCGAGATGCTCGCGATGGGGATGAAGGTCGGCGTCGGCCTCGACGACCAGGCCTGCACCGACGTCAGCGATCCGTGGCAGAACATGCGCATCGGCATCTACGCACAGCGGGCGCGCACGAAGGATCCGCTGTCGATGATGCCCGAGCAGATGCTCCGCCTGCACACCCTCGGATCGGCCGAGATCATGGGCGTCGCCGACCGCGTCGGTTCGCTCGAGGTCGGCAAGTTCGCCGACTTCGTCGTGGTCGATCCGCGCCGCCCCGACGTCGGGCCGCTCTGGCACCCGGTGCGCTCGTACGTGCTGGCGATGAGCCCGCGCAATCTGAAGGCCGTCTACGTCGGCGGTCGTCTCGTGAACGCTGACGGAGTCTCGACCAACCCGCTCGCTGAGGAGGCCTCCGCGAAGGTGCACGAGCTGCCCGCCGCCGTCATTCCCCTCCGCGGCCACCCGCACTGACCCCCCACCCGCACTGCCCCCCGCCCGGCCGAAGTGCAAGGGATGCCGTGCGACACGCGGCATCCGCGCCGTCGCCGACGGCGTGTCGGCCCGCCGACCTTGCAGTTCGGTTCGGCGGGAGGTGGGAGGTGGGAGGTGGGAGGCGGGGCGTGGGGGTGGGGGTGGGGGTGGAGGTGAGCCGGGTGCGCGGAGCGGCCTCAGCGCCCGGCAGCCATGCCCATGCGGGCCAGCACGATGTTCTCCACGATCTGCACGAGGTTGTAGAGCACGAGCGTGATCAGCGTGATGAGCGCGATCGAGGTCCACAGCTGGGCGAACTGCGCCTGCGCGTTGAACTTCAGGATCGACCCGCCGACGCCCGTGCCGGTCGAGAGCCACTCCGCCAGCAGCGCACCGGTCACGGCTCCCGGCACCGACACGCGCGCCGCGGCGAACACCGACGGCAGCGCTCCGGGCAGGTTGACCTTGCGCAGCGCCGTGAACCGGCCGCCGCCGAAGACGTGCACGACATCCAGGCTCTGCTGGCTGGCGCGGCTCAACCCGAACAGCACGTTGGCCAGGGCCGGAAAGAGAACCACGACGGTGCCGATGACGGCGACGGATGCCGGGGTCCCGCGTCCCGTGACGAGGATGATGACCGGAGCGATCGACACCAGGGGAATGGTGCGCAGCAGCAGCACGAGCGGCATGACGCCCGCCTCGATCGCCTTGGACAGGCTGAACGCGATGGACAGGATGATCGCGACGAGCATGCCGACGACGAATCCGATCCACGCGTCGAGCAGCGTCTGGCCGACCAGCGGGAACATCTGTGCCCGGTTGGCCTCCGCCTTCGGCGCCGTGACGAGGAATGTCCACACATCCAGCGGGCCCTTGGCGATGTAGGGGGAGATGCCGGTGAGGCTTACGATCGCCTGCCAGAGCAGCAGCAGCACGAGAAGGGTGATGCCGGCGTTGCCGAGCGAGCGCAGCAGGGTGCGGCGCAGCCCGCGGCGCCGCTCGGCGCGAAGACGCGCGACGGCGATGGGGTCGGCGGTGCCCACGTGGGATGCCGCGGGTGTTGCCGGGGTCGTGTCGATGACGTCCACGCTCACACCGCCTTTCCGGCCACCCACGGGGTGACGAGTCTGATGAGCAGGCCGAACAGTCCGTAGGCGACGAGGGCGAACACGGCGCACAGCAGGAACACCGACCAGACGCCGGCCGAGTCCAGCTGGCCCTGCAGGCGGATGAGCGTCGGCCCGACGCCCGCCGTGATCGCGCCGAGGTACTCGCCGAGCACCGCGCCGAGGAAGGCGGTCGGCACGGCGATCTGCAGCGCCGTGAGGATCGCCGGAAGGGCGGCGACGAGGCGCACCTTGCGCAGCTGGGTCCACCGGCCGCCGCCGTAGACGCGCACGACGTCCAGCGCCGCCTTGTCGGCGGAGGTGAACCCGAGGATCGCGCCGACCACCGTCGTGAACACGCAGACGAGAGCGGCGAGGAAGATCGCGGTCGCCGACGGGTCGCCGGGGTTCTTCGCGCCACCGAGGACGACGATCGAGATGCCCCCGACCGCGACGATCGGAAGGCAATAGGTGACGACGGCGATCTGGGTGATCACCGTCTCGGTGCGCGGGAAGACGAGCACGACCGTCGCCAGCAGCAGGGCGATGCCGTTGCCCCAGAGGTAGCCGATCGCCGCCGCGGTGATGGTCGGCTGGAACACGCCCCAGGCGCCCGCGATGTTGCCCTGCACGAACAGCCAGTCCACGACCGCCCACGGTGAGGGGACCGGAGTGTAGCTCGTCCCGTCTTGCGGACGGAAGGCAGTCAGCGAGAACAGCCACCACACGCCCACCAGCACGACGGCGCCGACGAGTCCCGCGACCCAGCCGGGCACGCGCACGCGAGCCACGGCTACGCCTCGGCCTCGGCGCGGCCGTCGTGTCCGAACAGCAGTTCGGAGGCGCGGTCCACGAGCGCGTGGAACTCGGGCGTGCGCATCATCTCGGGCGTCCGCGGACGCGGCAGGTCGACCTCGATGATCTCTTTGACCCGTCCGGGCCGTGGCGACATCACCGCGACGCGGTCGGCGAGGAAGATCGCCTCACTGATGCCGTGGGTCACCAGCAGCGTCGTCGCCGGCTTCTCGGTCCAGATGCGCAGCAGCTCGAGGTTGAGGTTCTGCCGGGTCATGTCGTCGAGGGCGCCGAACGGTTCGTCCAGCAGCAGCACCGACGGCTTCAGGACGAGAGCGCGTGCGATCGACGCGCGCTGGCGCATGCCGCCCGACAGCTGGGCGGGCTTCGCGTCGGCGAAGTCGCGCAGACCGATGAGGTCGATCAGCTCGTCGACGTAGCCGCGATCGACTTTGCGACCGGCGACTTCGAAGGGCAGCTCGATGTTCTTCCGGATGCTCCGCCACGGCAGCAGCGCGTGGTCCTGGAAGGCGATGCCCAGCTCGCTCTTAGCGCGCAGCTGGTCGGGGGTCTCGCCGTCGACGAGCGCGACGCCGTCGGTCGGTTGATCGAGGGCGGCGAGGATGCGCAGGATCGTCGACTTGCCGCAGCCCGAGGGGCCGAGCAGAGCGAGGAACGAGCCCTTGTCGGTGTGCAGGTCGGTGCCCTGCAGCGCCTGCAGCGAACGCCCGCCGCGCAGCGTGAACGACTTGGAGACTCCGGAGATCTGGATGCCGGTGCCGGCGGCAGTCGCGCCGGCACCGGCATCCATCGTGGATGACACGGACATCTCGTTAGGGCAGGTACTTCTTGAGCTCGGGGTGCTCGGCGTAGATCTCGTCGATGATCGACGTGTCGAACAGCTGGTCGGCCGTCAGCTCCCAGCCCGAGGCCTTCAGCGACGCGAGGGTCTGGCTCTTCAGGTCGTCCGAGATCGTGAACAGGCCGTTGGCCTGGGTCTCATCGGTCGAGATGAGCTTCGCCTGCGCCTCGATGCCGGCCTTGACCTTGGCGGGGTTCAGCTCGCCGAAGGTGAGGTCGCCGGCCGCGGCCGAGTCGTTGTAGTGCTTCGTGACGACCGTCACGGTGTCGTCGACGGGCTTGGTGAACGTGTCGGTCCAGCCCTTGATCTCCGCGATGAGGAACGCCTTCAGAAGGTCCTTGTGCTCGGCGAGGTACTGGTCGGTGACGGCGTACGACTCGGCGACGTAGGGCAGACCGTTCTCGGCGTAGGCGAGGTTGGTGGTCGGGTATCCCGCCATCTCGACCGTGATGGCCTCGTTGGTGAGGTAGGCCATGAAGCCGTCGACGTCGCCGTTCATGAGCGGTGTCGGATCGAAGTCGACGGGCACGATCGTCAGCTGGCTCTCCGAGATGCCGTTCGCGGCGAGGAGCGCCTTGAACACCGAGGCGTTGGAGTCCTGCACGCCGATCTTCTTGCCGATGAGGTCCTTCGGCGTCGCGATGTTGCCCTTGTCCTTCAGTGACAGGATCGTGAAGGGGTTCTTCTGGAAGGTCGTCGCGATGATCTTCAGCGGGGCGCTCTGCTCCGACACGGCGGCGCCGACGGATGCGGCATCGGTCAGCGCGACCTGCACCGAGCCGGACAGGAGCTTGGCGACACCCGTGTCGGGGCCGGCGACGCCGGTCACCTTGGAGAAGCCCGCCTGGTCGTAGTAGCCGTTGTCGTAGGCGTAGAACTCGCCCGCGAACTCCTCGTTCTTGATCCACGAGTACTGCACGCTGATGTCGCCGTAGCTGGCGGCCTCACCGGATGCCGAGGGGCTCGCCGCCCCTCCGGACGAGGAACAGGCCGAGAGGGCGAGGGCTGCGGCGGCGGCGACCGCCAGAATGATTCCGCCGCGGCGGCGACGGCTGGAGGGTGAGTGCATCGGGTCTCCCGGGTGCTGTGTCTTGTGCTGTGGATGCAGAACGGGCTGCGGTGATTCTGGAGACGATAGGTGTCTCACATTTCCGGCATTTGCCCGTTCGTGTTTCGGTGGTGTGACGCGAGGCGCCAGACACGGTCGCGGCGAAACGGCTGCTCGTAGGGTCGAGCGCCGACTGCGCGGGCGATGGCGTTGCCGATCGCCGGCGCGACGGGGTTGTACGGCGACTCGCTCATCGACTTCGCGCCGAACGGGCCGAGCTCGTCGGCGGTGTCGGCGAAGTACACCTCGGTGTCGGGGATGTCACCGAACTGGGGCACCCGGTAGAGGCGGAAGACGGGGGTGGTCACCTTGCCGTCCTCGACCATCACCTCTTCGTACAGGGCGCTGCCGATGCCCTGCGCCACCCCGCCCTCGATCTGTCCGCGGCACTGCGCCGGATTCATCACGAATCCGGCATCCGCCGACTGGATCGACTGCAGGATGCGCACGACACCGGTGCGGGGGTCGACGGCGACCCGGACGGCGTGGACGTTGAACGCCAGTGAGCGGTGCTCACCGAGCTCGCTGCCGTCGGCGGTGAGCTCCCCGTCCGCCGTCAGCTCGTCCAGCGGCACGACGCGAACGGGCGTGTATACGCCGTCGGGCATGAGTCGGGCCGCCGCGGCATCCGTGCCGGTCAGCTCGGCCGCACGGGCACGCATTCGCGCGGCGAGCGCGAGGCAGGCGGCGTGCAGCGCCTTGCCCGCGACGGTGATGCCGGCCGATGCGAACGCGCCCGTGTCGTGGGCGACGGCGTCGGTGTCGGCGTGCCAGAGCTCGATGCCGTCGGGGTCGGCGCAGAGGTCGGTGACCGCGATCTGGCGGAGCACCGTCGTGGTGCCGTTGCCGAACTCGGCAGTGCCGGCTCGCAGCAGGTACGTGCCGTCGGCGCGGAGGGTCACGCTCGTGTGCGCGATGTGGCCGAAGGGCGCCATCGTGGCGATCATCGCCGCCGCGACCCCTTCGCCGACGAGCCATCCTGCAGGCGCGCGGACGCCGTTGCCGCGACGCAGCGCGGACTCGGCGAGGTCGAGGCACTGATCGAACCCGTAGCTGCCCCACACGAGGTCGTCGTGGCCCGGGTCGTCCTGCGGGGTGACGGCGTTGCGCCGGCGCAGCTCGAACGGGTCGATGCCCAGACGCTCCGACAGCTGGTCCATCGCCGACTCGACCCCGAGCACGACCTGCCCGAGCCCGTATCCGCGGAACGCGCCCGACGGCACGTTGTTCGTGTACACGACCTCCGCGTCGAGCCGTTTGAGCGGAACCCGGTAGATCGTCGTCGACTCGGCGAGGGAGTGGAACATGACGCCGCGGGAGTGGTTGCCGTAGGACCCGGTGTCGCTCAGCAGATCGATCGCCATGGCGGTGAGCCGTCCGTCGGCATCGGCCCCGAGGGTGACCGTCACGCGCATCGGATGCCGCACGGCGGCGCGCTGGAACTCGTCGGCGCGGCTGAACTCGAACGCCACCGGACGGCCCGTGCGCAGCACCGCGAGGGCGACGAGATCCTCGGTGAACATCTCCTGCTTGCCCCCGAATCCGCCGCCGAGGCGGGCCGTGTGCACGCGCACGCGGTCGCGGTCCAGGCCGAAGATGTGCGCGATCTCGTCGCGCGCCAGAAACGGCACCTGCGTCGAGGAGCGCAGCACCAGGCGGCCATCGTCGTCGAGCCAGCCGATCGAGCCGTGGGTCTCCAGCTGCGCGTGCGTGACCCGCGCGGTCTGCCACGTCCCGGTCACCGTCACGGCGCTCGCGGCCAGGGCGGCCTCGAGCTCGGCGGCGTCGGGCCCGGCGTGCACGCTCGCGATGACGTTGCGCCCGGCCTCGTCGACCCGGTCGGCGGGCGTGCGGTCGGGATGCAGCAGCGGAGCGCCGGGACGGCGCGCCTGTTCCGGATCGAAGACGGCGGGCAGCAGCTCGTAGTCCACACGGACGAGCCGGCACGCCTCATCCGCCGCCTCGGCGGTCTCGGCGACCACCGCGGCGACCCGCTGCCCGACGTGGCGGACCACGTCGTCGAGCATGCGGGTGTCGTCGGGATCGTCGGTGCGGTGCTCATGACGGCCAGTGGAGTAGCGGACGTCGGGAACGTCGGCGTGGGTGAAGATCGCGACGACGCCCGGCACCGCGCGGGCGGTCGTGGTGTCGATCGCCGTGATCCGCGCGTGTGGGTGCGGGCTCGTCACCAGCCGCAGCACGAGGGCGTCGGCCGCAGGGTGACCCGGCTCGAGGTCGAACGTGAAGCTCTCGCGCCCCTGCGTCAGCCGCGGGCCGGCGGGGGGCGCGACCGAGCGGCCGACGACGCCCGGTTCGGATGCCGCGGCATCCGCCCCGCCCCGCCGGCCCGACCGTCCCGTCTCGCGCACCGCGGTCATGATCGCCTCGCGGATCGGGCGATACCCCGTGCAGCGGCAGAGGTTGCCCTTCATGCGACGGTCGAGGTCGTCGAGGTCGCTCTCGCAGAGCGTCGACGCCGTCACGCTCATCCCCGGCGTGCAGAACCCGCACTGGAAGCCGAAGCCGCTGGCCAGCGCCTCCTGCACGGGATGCAGCTCATCGCCCGGTGCGAGTCCGGCCGCCGTGGTGACGTGTCGACCCTCGACACGACCGGCGGGAATGAGGCAGGAGTGCACGGGCTCGCCGTCCAGCAGCACGGTGCAGGCGCCGCAGTCGCCCGCGTCGCACCCCTTCTTGACCTCGGTGTGGCCTGTCTCGCGCAGGAGGGTGCGCAGGCACTGGCCCGGACGCGGCTCGGCATCCACCTCGGCGCCGTCGACGACCCACTTCATGCGAGCTCCCTCCGGATGTCCTCCGCGAGCGCGGCGGCGACACCGCGACGCCAGTCGGCCGACCCGAGCGGGTCGGTGTAGTACCCCGGGCAGTCCTCGACGGCGGCGGCGAGTGTCGCGGCATCCGGCAGGGCGGTGAAGCGCAGCACCGTGGGACGCCAGGTCGCCGCCGTCACGCCGAAGACACTGGCGCCGTCGGGGTCGACCCGGCCCGTGACGACGGCTCCCGAGCGGCCGTGCTCGGCGAGGGCGATCTTGCGCAGCGCGGCGCGCGAGCGCAGCGCGTCCGCCGGCAGGCGGATCGCGCGCAGCACCTCGCCGCGCTCAAGCGAGGTCGTGCCGTTGCCGGTGACGAGCTCGGCGACGGGAAGCTCACGGTCGCCCTCGCCGCTCCAGATCTCGGCGATCCCGTCGAGCCCGACGCAGAGCGCCACCATCGCGCCCGCCGCGAAAGCGCGGCAGACGTTGCCGCCGACGGTGGCGGTGTTCCAGATCTTGAATGAGGCGAGGAGGGCGTTCGCGGCATCGGGGATCATCGCGGCGGCGGTCCACGACGCCGGAGCCTCCCGCGAGAAGGCGACGAGCCGAGCGATGGTGCACGTCGCGGCGATGCGCAGACCCTCGGCATCGGCGTCGAGGTCGGGCCAGCCCATGCCGGTGAGGTCGACGAAACCGGTCGTTGCGGGCTGCGGCTCGCTCATCAGCCACGTGCCGCCCGCCATGATCGTCTCGCCCGGCGCGAGCCGGAGGTCGTCACGGGTGCGCGCCGTCCGGAACGAGCGCACGGTGGTGATGTCCATGTGTCGCTCCGATCTGTTTCGCGTCCCGTCCGCGGCGTCGGGTGCGCGGACCGGATCGAGTCCGAGTGAAACAGACCGCCGTTTCGCCCGTGTTTCACGCGCACGCAACAGGCTCGCAACGAGCGGCGATTACGGTGACGACCATGCGCGAGATCCTGTCCCCGGCGGCCCAGTGGGTGCGCGAGGGGCGTGCGTTCGCGATCGCGACGGTCGTCGCGGTCTCGGGCAGCGCGCCGCGGCCGGTCGGGGCGAGCATGATCGTCTCGGATGCCGCGGTGTTCGGAAACGTGTCGGGCGGGTGTGTCGAGGGCGCCGTCTACGAGCGGTGTCTCGAGGCGATCGACAGCGGAGCGGTGTCGGTCGACAGCTTCGGCTACAGCGACGGCGAGGGCCTCGCCGCGGGCCTCACCTGCGGGGGAGCGGTCGAGGTGCTCGTGCGTCCCGTGTCGCCCGGCAGCGCCGCGGCGGCCCAGCTCGCACTGCTGGCCGAGCGGGATGCCGCCGGCATCCCCACCCGCTTCCGTCTCGTGACGTCGGGCGCTCTCCGCGGGACGGGTGTCGTCGAGCACGGGACCGCCGACGCGTCGGGGGCGGATGCCGCGCCGCACGCCGACGCGATCGTCGTCGAGGTCGGCGCACGCCCGCGGCTCATCGTGGTGGGCGCCGTGGAGTTCGCCGTCGCGCTCGCCCGACTCGGTCAGGCGATGGGGCAGCGGGTGAGCGTGGTCGATCCGCGGAAGGTCTTCGCCAACGCCGACCGCTTTCCCGGGGCAGAGGTCGTGGTCGACTGGCCCGACCGCTATCTGGCCGGCGAGCGGCTCGACGCGGCCACGGCGATCTGCGTCCTGAGTCACGATCCGCGTCTGGACGTTCCCGCGCTGCGGGTCGCGCTCGGCTCGCCCGCCGACTATGTCGGGGCCATGGGCAGCCGCCGCACCCACGACGACCGGCTCCGCCGCCTCCGCGACGCCGGCGTGGGCGACGCCGAGCTCGCACGACTGCGCTCGCCGATCGGCCTCGACCTCGGCGGCGTCTGCGCCGACGAGACCGCCCTGTCGATCCTCGCCGAGATCGTCGCCGACCGCCGCGGCGGGTCGGGTGCACGGTTGTCGGGTCTGGCCGGACCCGTCCACGCCGCCGCTCGCGGCGGGGGGCAGGCGGTGACCGTGCCGGCGAGCCCCGCGGTCTGCGCGCCGATCAGCGCTGTCGGCCGGGCGCCCGCCGGGCGTTCATGACGGTCTGCGGGATCGTCCTCGCGGCGGGCGCCGGCACCCGCTTCGGTGGCCCGAAGGCGCTGGCCCGCACCGCCGCGGGCGAGCCGTGGCTGGCTCTCGCCGTCGGCACCCTCCGTGCCGCCGGGTGCGAGCCGGTCGTCGTCGTGCTGGGTACGGGAGCCGACGAGGCGGAGCCGCTCGTGCCGGCCGGTGCCGTCGTGGTGCGCGTCGCCGACGGGCGCCGTGAGCTGTCGGCATCCGTCCGTCTCGGGCTGGAGGCGGCCGGTGTCTCGGGTGCCGTCGCTGCGCTCCTCGTTCCCGTGGATGTGCCGGAGCTGCCGGCATCGGCGTGTCGTCGGATGATGCGGGATGCCGACGCGAACGCCCTGCGTCAGGCCGTGTACCGGGGTCGCCCGGGCCACCCGGTGCTGATCGGCCGGGCGCACGGGCCGCGGGTGGCCGGTGCGCTGACGGGCGACCGCGGCGCCGGCGCGTACTTGCGGGCGCACGGCGCCGAACGGGTGGAGTGCGCCGACCTGTGGCACGGCCGCGACCGCGACACCTCCGACTGACCCCCGCCCCCGCCGCGCCCGCCGCGCCCACCCGTCGCCCGCCGCGCCCACCCCACCCCCGCCGCGCCCGCGCGGCACCCGCGACCCAAGTGCAAGGGATGCCGCGCAAGACGCCGCTCGCCGGCGAACCTCACCCGCGTGTCGCCCGCTGGGCCTTGCAGGTCGGCATGGCGACGGCGCTCAGACCGCGGCGCCCGCGCCCCACCCGAGCTTCGCCCGCGACCGCCCCACGTCGCCGCACCCGCGACCCAACTGCAAGGGATGCCGCGCAACACGCCGCCCGCCGGCGAACCTCACCCGCGTGTCGCCCGCGGGGCCTTGCAGTTCGGCATGGCGGCGGCGCTCAGACCGCGGCGCCCGCGCCCCACCCGAGCTTCGCCCGCGACCGCCCCACGTCGCCGCATCCGCGACCCAACTGCAAGGGATGCCGCGCAACACGCCGCCCGCCGGCGCACCTCACCCGCGTGTCGCCCGCGGGGCCTTGCAGTCCGGCATGGCGACGGCGGCGATGACAGCGGCGGCGATGGCAGCAGCAGCAGCGGCGGCGGCGGCGCTCAGGCGGCGGCGCCCACCACGGCGGCGATCGCCGAGGTGAAGAAGCCCAGTCCGTCCACGCCCGAGCGCATCGCGTCGGGGGTGTTCGGGCCGAAGCCCGGCTCCACCGCATGCTCGGGGTGGGGCATGAGGCCGACGACGTTGCCGTGCTCGTTCGTGAGACCCGCGATGTCGTCCAGCGAGCCGTTGGGGTTCACGCCGAGGTAGCGGAACGCGACGAGTCCGTCGCCCTCGATTCGCTTCAGCGTCTCGGCCGAGCAGATGTAGCCGCCGTCCGCGTTCTTGAGGGGGATGGTGATCTCCTGGCCGGTCTCGAACGCCGAGGTCCACGCGGTCGACGCGTTCTCCACGCGCAGGCGCTGGTCGCGCCGGATGAACTGCTGGTGGGCGTTGCGGATCAGACCGCCCGGCAGCAGATGAGCCTCCACGAGCATCTGGAAGCCGTTGCAGATGCCCAGCACGGGCATGCCCTTGGCGGCCGCGTCCTTCACCTCGGTCATGATCGGTGCGAGCGCGGCGATCGCACCGGCGCGCAGGTAGTCGCCGTAGCTGAAGCCACCCGGCAGCACGAGCGCGTCGACGCCCTCGAGGTCGTGCGACCCATGCCAGAGGGCGACGGGCTCGGCGCCGGCGAGGCGGATCGCCCGCTGGGCGTCGCCGTCGTCGAGCGAGCCCGGAAAGGTGATGACGCCGATGCGTGCGGTCATTCGACGACCTCGATGCCCACGACGTCCTCGATCACCGCGTTGGAGAGCACCTCGTCGGCCAGAGTGCGCACCGTCTCGAGCGTCTTCTCGTCGGCGACGTCGACGGTGAGCTCGAAGCGCTTGCCGATGCGGACGGCCGAGAAGCCCTCCACACCGAGGCGGCCGAGGGCGCCGGCGACGGCCTTGCCCTGCGGGTCCAGCAGCTCGGCCTTGGGCATGACATCGACGACGATGGTGGGCATTCGGTCCTCCTGAGGGCCGCCTGACGGCCGCGGGGTCGTCCCGCCGACGGATGCCGGAGCCGGTGCGCCGCGGGAGGGAAGGGGTCGCTCTCAGTCTACGGGCATCCGGCCCTCGGCATCCGTTGGCGGGACGACGCCGAGCGGAGCCGATGCCGTCGATTTGCCACGGCTGTCGTTACGCAACCGTGATCGGCTCATGGGAGCGCTCCCTTGCCTTCCTGGGAGCGATCCCATAACGTCGTCGGTGTCCGGTGAGAGCGCTCCCATTCCGATAGCGACGCGGCAAACGCGGGGAGACGGGAACGCAACCCACGCACCTGAAACACATCCACAAAGGAGTGACACGTGAACACACGCGCACTGCGGCGCATCGGCCTCGTGGCCGGCGTCGCGACCACCTCCGCCCTCGTCCTCGCCGGCTGCGCCGGTGGCGGCGGCGGAGCAGCCACGGCCGACCCCAACGAGAAGGTCACCCTGACCGTTGCGACCTTCAACGACTTCGGATACTCGGACGCCCTGTTCGCCGAGTACACGAAGGAGCACCCGAACGTCACGATCGTGCACAACAAGGCGGCCACGAGCAACGACGCGCGCGCCAACTACTTCCAGAAGCTCGGCAAGACCGGCCTCGCCGACATCGAGGCCATCGAGGTCGACTGGCTGCCCGAGGTCATGAAGTACTCCGACCTGCTCGCGCCCGTTCCCGCCGACCTGAAGAGCCGCTGGCTGGACTGGAAGACCAAGGCCGCCACCGACCCCAAGGGCAACCTCATCGGCTATGGCACCGACATCGGCCCCGAGGGCGTCTGCTACCGCTCCGACCTGTTCGCCGCGGCGGGCCTGCCGACCGACCGCGAGTCGGTCGCGAAGCTGCTCACCGGCGACTGGAAGACCTACTTCGACACCGGTGCCAAGTACACCGCCGCGACCGGCAAGGCGTTCTTCGACTCCGCCGGCGGCACCTACCAGGGCATGATCAACCAGGTCGAGGCCGCGTACGAGAACCCCTCGGACGGCAAGATCACCATCGACCCGCAGGTCGAGACGATCTACAACCAGGTGCTCGACGCCGCCAAGACGCAGTCCGCCCACCTCAGCCAGTGGTCCGACGACTGGATGGCCGGCCTGTCCAACGGCTCGTTCGCGACGATGCTCTGCCCGGGCTGGATGCTCGGTGTCATCTCCGGTAACGCCAAGGACGTCAAGGGCTGGGACATCGCCAACGTCTTCCCCGGCGGCGGCGGCAACTGGGGCGGTTCGTACCTCACCGTCCCCGCCAACGGCAAGAACGTCGCGGCTGCCCAGCAGCTCGCCGACTGGCTGACCAGCCCCGACACGCAGCTCAAGGCGTTCGAGGCGGCCGGCACGTTCCCGAGCCAGGTCGACGCGATGAAGTCCGACACGCTGCTGAGCTCGAAGAACGAGTTCTTCAACAACGCTCCGGTGGGCCAGATCCTCACCGACCGCGCCAACGCGGTCACCGTGTCGCCCTTCAAGGGCCAGTTCTACTTCCAGATCAACGACGCGATGCAGAAGGCTCTGACGCGCGTCGAAGAGGGAACGCAGGACAAGACCGCCTCGTGGGCGCAGTGGCAGACGGAAGTCGCCGCCATCAAGTAAGGACGACGGCAGACATGTGACAGCGGGCCCGGGGGACCCTCCCGGGCCCGCTCCCTGCCTCAACCACGAGATCGAAGGACTGAAGAGTGGACACCACCAGAACCTCCACGCGCGTGCGCGGCACCGCCGCCACCGCCGCGCGTCAGTCGAAACGGATCGGCTTCGGCAGCCGGCTGAGCTCGTGGGACCTCAAGCTCTCGCCGTACCTCTACATCTCCCCGTTCTTCATCCTGTTCCTCGTCGTCGGGCTCTTCCCGATCGGGTACACCGCGGTGATCTCCTTCATGGACTGGGACCTGGTGCGAAACTCCGGCACGTTCGTCGGGTTCGACCAGTACGCCACCGTGATCTCCGACCCGAAGTTCTGGGCGGCGCTGCGCAACACCTTCAGCATCTTCCTGCTGTCGTCGGTGCCGCAGCTCATCGCCGCCGTGTTCATCGCGGCGCTGCTGGATCAGAACATCCGGGCCAAGACCTTCTGGCGCATGGGCGTACTCGTCCCCTACGTCATGGCCCCGGTCGCCGTGGCCCTGATCTTCTCGAACATGTTCGGTGACCAGTACGGCATCATCAACACCTGGCTGAGCAGCATCGGGCTGCCTCCCGTCATGTGGCATTCCGACACCTTCGCCAGCCACATCGCGATCGCCACGATGGTGAACTTCCGGTGGACCGGATACAACACCCTCATCCTGCTGGCGGCCATGCAGGCCATCCCGCGCGACTACTACGAGGCCGCGACCGTCGACGGAGCCGGAAAGGTGCGCCAGTTCTTCGCGATCACCCTGCCGAGCCTGCGCCCCACCCTGATCTTCGTCATCATCACGTCCACCATCGGTGGCCTGCAGATCTTCGACGAGCCGCGCATGTACGACCAGACCGGCACCGGCGGCGCGAACAACCAGTGGCTGACGATCTCGCTCTGGCTCTACGACCTCGGCTGGGGCCAGTGGAACCTGGGCCGCGCCGCCGCGCTGGCCTGGATCCTCTTCATCATCATCCTGGTGATCGGCGTCATCAACCTCTTCATCACCCGCAACCTGGTGCGCGACGAAGGAAGCCGCAACACCCTCACCCGGGCACAGATGCGCGCCGCCCGACGCGCAGCCCGTGCCGCGGTCGCCGCCGATCGCGCGGCGGCATCCGAACCCCGTCGCACGAACGAATCAGCGGAGGTGACGCGATGAGCGTCTTCAACGAACAGGCCGTCCCCGTCGTCGACGACGCGCTGCCGACCCCGGGCCGGGGCGAGAAGAAGCGTCGTCCGCGCCACGTCAAGGGCACCCGCCCGGGCTGGATCGTCTACGCGTGCCTCGCCGCCGTGCTCGTCGGCAGCCTCTTTCCCTTCTACTGGTCGCTGCTGATCGGATCCGGCGACTCGTACACGATCCGCGACCCCAACATGTCGTGGATCCCGGGCGGCAACTTCTTCGCCAACGCCGCGAAGGTCATGAACGATCCCGCCGTGAACTTCTGGATGGCCCTGTGGAACTCGATCATCAGCTCCGGCCTGATCGCCATCTCGGTCGTCTTCTTCTCCACGCTCGCAGGCTGGGCGTTCGCCAAGCTCACGTTCAAGGGATCGAGCTGGCTGCTCGTCTTCGTCATCGCGACGATGGCCGTCCCCACCCAGCTCGGCGTCGTGCCGCTGTACATCCTGTTCAGCGACATGGGCTGGACCGGTCAGCTCGGCGCGATCATCGTGCCCGCCCTCGTGAGCGCGTTCGGTGTGTTCTGGATGACGCAGTACCTGCGCCAGGCGGTGCCCGACGAGCTGATCGAGGCGGCCCGCGTCGACGGGGCGAGCTCGTTCCGCACCTTCCTGACCGTTGGGCTGCCGGCCGCGCGACCGGCCGCCGCGATGCTCGCGCTGTTCACCTTCGTGTCGGCGTGGAACAACTTCTTCTGGCCGTTCATCGTTCTCGACCGGCAGAACCCGACGCTCCCTGTGGCGCTGTCGCTCCTGCAGTCCAACTACTTCGTCGACTACTCGATCGTGCTCGCGGGTGTGCTCCTGGCCACCATTCCGCTGCTGATCCTATTCGTGTTCGCCGGCAAGCAGCTGGTCAGTGGCATCATGCAAGGCGCGGTCAAGGGCTGAGCGCCCGACCGCTTCAGAAAGGTCGACTCATGACAGAGTTCTCCCGCTCCTTCCCGGAGGGCTTCCTCTTCGGCGCGGCCACCGCCGCGTACCAGATCGAAGGCGCTGCTTTCGAGGACGGTCGCACGGCATCCATCTGGGACGCGTTCAGCCGCGTGCCCGGCGCCGTGATCGCCGCCGACAACGGTGATGTCGCGTGCGATCACTACCACCGCTTCCGCGACGACGTGTCCCTCATGAAGGACCTCGGTCTCGACACGTATCGCTTCTCGGTCTCGTGGTCGCGGGTGCGTCCCGACGGGGGGCCGGTCAACCGCAAGGGGCTCGACTTCTACGAGCGCCTGGTCGACGAGCTGCGGGCCAACGACATCCTGCCGTGGCTCACGCTGTATCACTGGGACATGCCGCAGGCGATCGAGGAGAAGGGCGGCTGGACCGTCCGTTCCACGAGCGAGCAGTTCCTCGAGTACGCGCTGAGCGTTCACGACGCGCTGGGCGACCGGGTGCAGAACTGGACGACGCTCAACGAGCCCTGGTGCTCGTCGTTCCTCAGCTACACCGCCGGCATCCACGCGCCGGGCCGCTACAGCGCGACCGATGGCGTGCTCGCCGCCCACCACCTCATGCTCGGCCATGGCGCGGTCGTGCGCGAGCTCCGTGAGCGCGACGCCGATCTGCGCCTCGGCATCACCCTGAATCTCACCGTGGCCGACGCCGTCGACCCCGCGGATGCCGCGGATGCCGATGCTGCCCGCCGCATCGACGGGCAGTTCAACCGGTGGTTCCTCGATCCGATCTTTCGCGGCGCGTACCCCGCCGATGTGATCGAGGACATCCGCGCCGTCGCGCCCGAGGCCATCGACGCCCTCGACGAGGCGAACCAGCCGGGTGACCTGGCGACCATCTCGCAGCCGCTGGACGCGCTCGGGGTGAACTACTACCACGGCGAGTTCGTGGGTGGCGCACCCGACCCGCAGCCACCGCTGCCGGGCGACGCGCCGACCGACCGGCCCGCGGCATCCCCCTTCCCGTCGCACGAGGGCATCTACTGGCACGATCGTGGTCTGCCGCGCACCAACATGCACTGGGAGGTGCAGCCCGAGGGGCTGACGCGTCTGCTGCAGCGCGTCTGGGCCGAGTACGCCCAGCCGGCCGGCACCGCCCTGTACGTCACCGAGAACGGCGCGTCCTACGACGACGAACTCGTCGTCGAGGACGGCGTCGCCCGCGTGCACGACCTCGAGCGCACGCAGTTCCTGCTCGCCCATCTGGAGGCGATCCTCGATGCCGCGGATGCGGGCGTGGACGTGCGGGGGTACTTCTACTGGTCGCTCCTGGACAACTTCGAATGGGCCTGGGGATATGCCAAGCGCTTCGGGATCGTCCACGTCGATTACGACACCCAGGTGCGCACCGCGAAAGACAGCGCGCTGGAGTATCGTCGGGTCATCGCCGCCCGCGCACTCGACGACGCGGCGGTTCCGGTCTCCGGGACCGTCCCGCACCCCGGCGCTCCGATCTCGACGCTTCAGAGGTAGCCCGTGACCATCGACACCCCGCGAGTCGCCCCGACGATCGAAGAAGTCGCGGCCGCCGCGGGAGTGTCGCGGTCGACCGTCTCCCGCGTCGTCAACGGCTCCACGGCCGTGAGCCCGGCGGCTCTGGAAGCGGTGCGGCGCGCCATCGCGGACCTGAACTACGTGCCCAACCGTGCCGCGCGCTCGCTCGCGAGCCGCGCCACGATGGCGATCGCACTCGTCGTGCCCGAGGACACCACCCGGTTCTTCGGCGACCCGTTCTTCGCCTCGGTCGTGTCGGGAATCAACACGCGCCTCAGCCGGTCGGAGTACGTGCTCAACCTGATCATCGCGAGCGACGATCCGGGTGACAAGACCTCGGCATACGTGCGCAGCGGCGCCGTCGACGGTGCGATCGTCGTCTCGCACCACACGAGCGACACGTTCATCGACCGCATCGCGCACGTCGTGCCGGTCGTCTACGGCGGCCGTCCCGTGCGGGAGCGCGAACGCGACTACTACGTCGACGTCGACAACGTCGCCGGCGGACGAGAGGCGACCGAGTATCTGATCGGTCGAGGCTTCCGCCGCATCGCGACGATCGCCGGCCCTGTGACGATGCCGGCCGGCATCGACCGTCTCGTGGGCTTTCGCGATGCGCTCTCCGCCGCCGGGCTCGAGCCGGTCGCCGAGGAGGACGGCAACTTCACGGCCGACGGCGGCTCGGCCGCGATGCAGCGGATCCTCGAAACGGGAGTGGAGTTCGACGCGCTCTTCGTCGCGAGCGATCTGATGGCTCGCGGTGCGCTCGCGGCGCTCGGACGCGCGGGCATCCGCGTTCCCGAGGACGTCGCGATCGTGGGCTTCGACGACTCGCCCGTCGCGCGCACCGTCAGCCCGCAGCTCACGACGATGCGCCAGCCCTCCCACGAGCAGGGGGAGCGCATGGCCGACATGCTGCTGTCGATCCTCTCCGGCGGCACGCCCGACCGTGTGACGATCCTGCCGACGGAGCTCATCGTCCGCGACTCCGCCTGACCCCGGCATCCGCGGGGCGCCGCGTCGGTCGGCGCCGCCCCTCGTCAGTCGATCCGGCGCTGAGCGTCAGCCGACGTTCTCGGGGTCGCCGCCGAGCGGGCCGATGGGCACGATCGGCCCGCCGTCATCCGCGCCGGTCTTGCGCGCCCGGGCGATGGCGTTGCCGAGGTGGTAGATGACGAGAGCGGTCACGGTGCCCAGGACGATGGCGCCGAAGCTGAGCGTTCCGAGGTTCATCGTGAAGCCCGCGATCGCGATGACGAAGGCCACGGCGACCGTGTACTGGTTGACCGGGCGGGAGAAGTCCACCTGGTTGTCGACCCAGATCTTGATGCCGATGACGCCGATGAGGCCGTAGAGCGCGGTCGTCACGCCGCCGAGCACGCCCGCGGGCATCGCGAAGATCACTGCGCCGATCTTCGGGGAGAAGGCCAGCAGGATCGCCACGGTGCCGGCGACCCAGTAGGCGGCCGTCGAGTACACACGGGTTGCGGCCATGACGCCGATGTTCTCGCCGTACGTGGTCGTTCCCGAGCCTCCGCCCAAGCCCGCGATGGTGGTCGCCAGGCCGTCGGCGATCAGCGCGCGACCGGTGCGCTTGTTGATCGAGGGGTCGCCGGTCATGGTGGCGACGCCGCGCACGTGGCCCACGTTCTCGGCGATCAGCACGAGGATGACGGGCAGGAACATCGGCAGCATCGCCCAGGCGTGCGCGTCGCCGAACGCGGGCAGGTGGAACTGGGGGAGGCCGACCCACGCGGCATCCGCGACGCCGTCCCATTTCACGCGACCCATCAGCGCGGCCACGACATAGCCGACGACGACGCCGAGGAAGATCGAGATGCGGCCCAGGAACCCACGGAAGAACACCGCGAAGAGGATGCACGCGGCCAGCGTGATGCCGCCGAGCAGCGCGTCCTGCTGGAAGTTCGTCCACGCCACGGGGGCGAGGTTCAGGCCGATGAGTGCGACGATCGCGCCCGAGACGACCGGCGGCATGAGCTTCTCGATCCAGCCGGTGCCGGTGGCCTGCACGAGCAACCCGATGCCGGCCAGCAGCACGCCGGCGACGAACACGCCGAGCAGGGCCTGACTGATCTGCTCGCCGGTCTCCAGCGCCTTGCCGCCGCCCGGGCCGAGGGCGAGGATCGGCGCGATGAACGCGAACGAGCTGCCGAGGTAGCTGGGCAGGCGGTTGCCGGTGAGGACCAGGAACAGCAGGGTGCCGATACCGGAGAACAGCAGCGTGGTCGAGACCGGGAACCCGGTGAGCAGCGGCACGAGGAATGTCGCACCGAACATGGCGACCACGTGCTGGGCGCCGATCGCGATGGTCGCCGGCCAGCCGAGGCGTTCGTGCGGCTTGACGACGGCGCCGGGCTCGACGGTGCGGCCGTCTCCGTGCTGAGTCCAGATGGGCATGGTCGTGCTCCTTCTTCGGCGGTGCGGTCGGCGAAACGGCGGGGGATGGGACGGGCGGCCGATGCCCAGGTCAGGCTACCTGGGAGCGGGCTGTGAGCCGCGCACGCGCGCCGTGAAAGAGCGCTCCGGTCTCAGTTGCGCTCGCCCCGCGGCAGATGCTGAGGTGTCACGGCCTATCGAGTGGCGTCCAGCACCGATCCGAGATCATCGAAACGCAGCTGCCCGACCCTCAGGAAGAGGAAGTCGACGACGGCGAGCTGCGCCATGCGGCTGGCCAGCGCCGCCGCGCGCAGCGTCGCCTCCCGTGCGGGTGTGCGCAGCACGAGGTCGCAGGCGTCGGCGAGCGCCGAGTCGGGGTCGCCGGTCACGGCGACGGTCAGGGCTCCTGTGCGGGCGGCGACCTCGACCGCGTGCAGCACGTCGCGGGTGCCCCCACTGAACGAGAAGGCGATGACGACGGCATCCGTGTCGGCGAGCGCGGCGTGAACGAGCTGCAGATGCGTGTCGGGGGCGTTGAGGCAGTTCACCCCGATGCGCTGGAGCTTCTGCGACAGGTCGCCGGCGGCCAGGCCCGACGCGCCCACGCTGACCGCGATCACGCGCGCGCCCGCGGCGATGCGCCCGGCGACCTCCTCCAGCGCCGCGAGGTCGATCAGCCGCGCGGTCTGCTCGATCGTGCGCGCCTCGTGGAAGGCGACCTTGGAGACCATGTCGGACAGTGAGTCCGAGGGGTTGAGCTGTCCTTCGGCGATGTCCGAACGTTCCAGGTCGGCCGCGTTGCGCGACAGCTCCTGGGCCAACTGCATCCGCAGCGCCGGAAAACCGGCGAAGCCGAGCGCCTTGGAGAAGCGCACGACCGAGGCCTGAGAGACGCCGGCATGGTCGGCGAGCTCGGCCACGGTCGCGCTGACGACGGCATCCGGATCGCGGAGCACGATCGTGCCGACCCGCGACTCCGCGGGACGCAGACGCGGCACGGCCGTGCGGATCGCCTCGATGACGTCGCCGTCCATGTCGCCTCCCGGGTCTGCGCCAGTCTCCCACGTTCCATGAAATCATGCTTCACATTTTGTCGACATTATGAAATAGTCATTCACGCCCGCGCAGCAGCGACGGGCCCGCCACCGACGAGGAGGCCGCATGACCGCTCCCGTGTCCGCCGTCACCACGGAACAGCAGAACCCGCGTACCCGGGCGCTCGACGCCATGAGCGTCACCGAGCTGCTCACCGCGATGAACGAGGAGGATCGCCGCGTGCCCGTGGCCGTCGCCGCCGCGATCGGACAGATCGCCCGTGCGGTCGATCTCGCCGTCGCCGCCCTCGGCGCCGGCGGCCGGCTCATCTACCTGGGCGCCGGCACGAGCGGACGGCTCGGGGTGCTGGATGCCGCGGAGTGCCCGCCCACCTTCGGCACCGATCCGGGACAGGTGCGGGGGGTGCTCGCGGGTGGGCGCGCCGCCATGTTCGAGGCCGTGGAGAACGCCGAAGACTCCGTCGAGTTCGCCGTCGCCGACCTGCAGGCCATCGAACTGAGCGCTGCCGACGTCGTCGTGGGAATCGCCGCCTCCGGCCGCACGCCCTACGTCATCGGCGGCCTCGACCACGCGCGCGCGATCGGCGCGGCGACGGTGGCCCTTGCCGCCAACCCGAATGCCGAGATCAGCGAGCATGCCGACGTCGCGATCGAGATCGACAACGGTCCCGAAGTGCTCACCGGTTCCACTCGGCTGAAGGCGGGCACGAGTCAGAAGCTGGTGCTGAACATGATCTCCACGGCGACGATGGTGCGCCTCGGCAAGGTCTACGGCAATCTCATGGTCGATGTCCGCCCGACCAACGAGAAGCTCGTCGACCGCGCAGTCCGCATCGTGCAGGCCGCCACCGGATGCGACCGCTCACGCGCCGAGAGCGCACTGGCCGACGCCGACGGCCACGCGAAGACCGCCATCGTGGCGGTCCTCTGCGGAATCGGCGCCGCCGCCGCCCGCGAACGACTCGCGGACGCGCACGGCTTCGTCCGCGCCGCCATCGACGACGCGGCCCCCGCCGGCGCCGCCCCCACCGACCAGCGCTAGGGCGTGTTGATCAAGAAGGTGCGGGGTGGCCAGCCGCCGCGAGTTGCGCGGGAGAATGGGCGTGTGAAGATCCAGGTGCTGCATATCGAGGATTGCCCGAATTGGCAGGAGGCGGGCGATCGAGTACGGCTGGTGCTCGACTCGATCGGACGGGGCGATGTTCCGGTGGAGTTCGTGTTGATCCGCACCGAGGCTGAGGCGGTGAGCTCTGGTTTCGCGGGCTCGCCCACGATTCTTCTGGACGGTCAGGACTTGTTCCCGTCCCAGGGGAACACTGCCGACTTGGCGTGCAGGGTCTATCTGACCGAGCGCGGCTTTGCGGGTGCGCCGACGGTGGGACAGCTTGAGCGCACGCTGCAGGAGCGCGAAGCGCTCAGCGGAGATCGGTCTTGATCCAGATCAGCGCCGCGGCGAGGCTGACGGCGGCTCGGTAGTTGCGGGCGAGTTTGTCCGAGCGCATCGCGATGCCGCGCCACTGCTTGAGACGGTTGAAGCAGCGTTCTACGACGTTGCGTCCCTTGTAGCGTTCCTTCTGCTTGTCGCCGAAAGCGATCGGCCGGCCCGGCTTCTTGCGGCGGTGCGCGATCTGGTCGTCCCGCTCGGGGATGGTCGCCGCGATCCTCCGGTCGCGGAGCCAGGCGCGGTTCGCCCTTGAGGGGTACCCCTTGTCGGCGAGCACCCGGTCGGGGCGGGTGCGGGGGCGGCCCTTCCCGTCGCGGGGAACGCGGATGTTCTCCAGCACCGCGCTCATCATCGTGGTGTCGTTGATGTTCCCGGCGGTGATCATCATGCTCAGCGGCCGGCCGCGGCCGTCGCAGACCAGGTGCAGTTTGGTCGTCAGCCCGCCGCGGGAGCGTCCGATCCCGTGATCAGGCGGCTCGGACCACGGATTCTTGTGATTCGGCACAGCCCCCTGTGTCCCGGGCGAGGGTCGCGCCGTGCTGATGCACGCGCGCGATCGTGGAGTCGATCGAGACGACCCAGTCGATTTCCCCAGCGGCGTCGGCCTGCTTCTGCACCTCGGTGAGCAGCTTCTGCCAGGTGCCGTCCCCGGCCCACCGGTTGAACCGCTTGTAGATCGAGTTCCACTTCCCGAACCGTTCCGGAACGTCACGCCACGGCGCACCGGTCCGGTACTTCCACGCCATCCCCTCGATAGCGAGCCGGTGATCCGTCCACGGCCGCGACCGACCGGTCACCGTCGGCATCAACGGCTCCATCACGGCCCACACCTCGTCAGAGATCTCCTGTCGCGTCACCGTTCAAGACTCACCCACCGAGGAGCGGAACCTCTTGATCAACACGCCCTAGGGCGTGTTGCTAAACATCTGCGGTTGCCTCGTGGGTGAGTCTTGATGCGTGTTTCGTGACGTGATCTCGGATGAAGCGTGGGCTGTGATCGGTCCGCTGTTCCCGACTGCGAAGTCGACGGGGCGGCCGCCGGTGGATCGGCGCGCGGTGGTCGAGGCGACGGCGTGGCGGTTCCGGACTGGTGCGCCGTGGCGGGACGTGCCGGAGCGGTTCGGGAACTGGAACACGATCTATAAGAACTTCAACCGGTGGTCCGAGCTGGGCGTGTGGGCGCGGGTGCTGGAGAAGACGCAGGCTCTCGCGCAGCAGTCCGGGGATCTGGACTGGGTCGCGTCGATCGACTCCACGATCGTGCGCGTGCATCAGCACGGCGCCACCCTTCCCCGCGCCACAGGGGGCTCTGGCGAACTACAAGAAATTCGGTGACGAGCCACCCGATCACGCGATCGGCCGTTCCCGCGGTGGGTTGACGACGAAGAATCACCTGGTCTGCGACGGCAAGGGACGAGCTCTCGCGTTCATCCTCACGCCCGGACAAGCGGCGGACACGAGCATGCTGACCGCAACGCTGAGCGAGATCCGCGTCCCGGGCGCGAGAGGCAGGCCGCGGTCGAGGCCGGATCGGCTGCTCGCGGACAAGGGTTACCCGTCGAAGGCGAATCGCGCCTGGCTGCGCGAGCGCGGGATTGCCGCGACGATCCCTGAACGTGACGATCAGATCGCTCACCGCCGCAAGCGCCGCGGGCGACCGATCGACTTCGGTCAGGAGCAGCGGGTCCGCTACCGTGGCCGCAACGTCGTCGAGCGATGCTTCAACAAGCTCAAGCAGTGGCGCGGGATCGCGATGCGCTCAGACAAGACCGCACGCAACTACCGCGCCGGTCTCTGCCTCGCCGCGACACTCCACTGGCTCACCAGCAGCGTTCACTGAACATCGACGTCGACGTCTTCACCCTCGCTCGTCCGCTTCAATCGTGCCAGGTGGTATCGCCACCCCTCTTCTTTTTTGCGCCGCCCTGAACAGGTGAAGTACTCGTAGCGATCGCCTTGCTTGTCACGGGGTCGTTCGATCATGAGCTTGGCGCCACACGAGCAGCACAAGCTCCCCTTGAGGTAGTGGTCGTACTTCTGAGGCCGCTCACCGACAGCGTTCTTCGCATCGAGCTGCGTCTGGACCTGCAGCCAGGTGTCCGGGTCGACCAGCGGGATGTGGGCGCCATCGTAGGTGACGCCGCGATGTGACCACGCTTACGCACCCGAGGACGAGGCAAGCCGCATTCGGGCCCGGCCGCACGCCACCTTTAGCCAAGCCATGGCGATACCCTGTCTATCGAGGTGTGGCTACGCGTTCGAGCCCATCAATGTCGAGAATCGTGACTTCACGACGCCCGTGGAGTTCGATGACACCGGAGGCGGCGAGAGCGGCAAGGCGTCGGCTCAGGGTTTCTGGCGTGGTGCCCAGATAGGAGGCGATTTCGTACTTCGCCAACGGTAGCCACACTGTGGGCACGCCGTCTCGGATGCCGCCGGGCAGATCCAGCAGGTAGGCCGCGATGCGGGCGCTGACATCGCTGGAGGTGATGGCGGCCAGCAACCGCTCGGCGGAGGCGAGCCTGTCGGACAGAGTCCGCAGCATCCGCAGACCGACATCAGGGTAGTCGCGCAGCAGCGCCGAGAGGTCTGTGTGGTCGAAGACGCACATCCGGCTGTCTTCCAGCGCGACGACGAGGTCATTGGGCAGGTGGCCGGTCAGGAAGGCCCGTTCGCCCACGACATCACCGTCGGTCACCGTGCGCAGGATTTGTTCCTGGCCGTTGGCCGCCGCATGACTGACCTTGAGCTGTCCGCTGTGCATCACCAACAGACGCGAGACCGACTGTCCTGGCGAATAGACCGTCTCCCCCTTGGCAACATGCACCGGGCGGACGAACTCCGCGACCCGCAACTGCTCCTCGCGGGTGAGTCCTTGGAAGATCGGCACGCGGCTGACGCACAGATCGTCCACGGGCATGTGGCAAGTCTACCGGAGTCGGCATCGGCGCCGCGGGACCGGACAGCGTCAGCTACGCCTCGGTAGCAGGCGGGCGCCGAACATGATCTATGTCAAGGAGTTCCGGACGCCGCAAACCTATCGTGAAGGTACCAACAAGGAACACATCACGAAAGGGGTCCACCATGGCCACCTCCACCCCCACCACCACTCACACCGTCCTTAGAGCGGAGGGATTCTCCTGCCCCTCGTGCGTGGCGAAGATCGAGAAGCAGGTCGGGCGACTCAAGGGTGTCGAGAACGTGAAGGTCCACTTCGCCTCCGCCCGCATCGAGGTGGACCACGACAACGAGCGCATCTCCGTGGATGACCTCGTCGCCGCTATCGCCAAAGCCGGCTACAAGGCCGCACCGTCCGCCTTCTGAGACCAACGGCCCCCGCGCGCCACCTGCGGACATCCTCCCCACATTCCACTCTGCCGCTCCGCCGGCACGAGACCCAGAAAGGTCGTACCCGAAAGTGAACAGGCTCCAAAAATGGGTCTATGGGAACTGGTCAGTTCCCGTCGTGTCCGGCGTGCTCATCATCACCTCCTTCGCCATCCAGTGGCTGGCCGGGGGTGCCGCCAACCTCACCGTCAGCCCCCAGTGGTGGCTCGACGCCGGCGCCCACGCCACTCACGCCAGCGAGGCTTTCACCCTCGGAGATGTCTTCATGATCGCCGCGGCCGTGGTGGCCGGCTACGGGATCGTGGTGAAGGCGGTGCGCGCGCTGATCGCCAAGGTCATCGGCATCGACCTACTCGTGTCGGTTGCGGCGATCGGCGCGGTCATCATCGGCAACTTCTGGGAGGCCGCGGCGGTCACGTTCCTGTTCGCGATCGGCCACGCGCTGGAAGCTGCGACCCTCAACAAGACCCGCTCGGCACTGGCCGAACTGGTCGCCGTCGCGCCCGATTCCGCGATCGTCGTGCGCGATGGCGAGCAACAGGAAATCCCCGCCGGACAGGTGAGAATGGGCGAGATCGTCCTGGTCAAGAACGGCGCGAAGGTCCCCGTGGACGGCCAGGTCGTCTCCGGCACCGGCGCCATCGACGAGGCCTCCATCACCGGCGAGTCCATCCCAGTGGAGAAAACTAAGGGCGGGCAGGTCTTCGCCGGCACCGTTTCCCGCGGCGGATTCCTACAGGTCCTGGCCACTGGCATCGGCGCAGACACCACCTTGGCCCGCATCATCCACCGAGTGGAAGAGGCTCAGGACGCCAAGGCCAAGACCCAGGCCTTCATCGACCGGTTCTCCACGTGGTACACCCCCGCTGTCATGGTCCTGGCCCTGGTGGCCGGACTCATCAGCGGAGACGTGGTGCTGGCCCTGACCCTGCTGGTCATCGGTTGCCCCGGTGCCCTGGTGATCTCCATCCCGGTCGCCATCGTGGCGGGCATCGGCCGCGCTGCGCGCAACGGCATCCTCATCAAGGGCGGCGAGTTCCTGGAGACTTCCGCGAAGATCTCCGCGGTCGCCGTGGACAAGACCGGCACGCTCACCGAGGGACGTCCCCAGCTGACCGACGTCATCATTTTGGATTCCACGCTCGACCGTGCGGAGGTGCTGCGCTGGGCCGCGGCAGCCGAGGCCGGCTCCGAACACCCACTGGCCCGCCCCATCCTGGAGACCGCCCGCGAGGAGGGCGTCGCCCCGCAGGGCATCCCCGGCGCCGTCACCCCGGTCCCCGGCAAGGGCATCGTGGCGAACGTCAATGGCCGCCAGGTGCTGATCGGCAACCCACCGCTACTGGAGCAGTACGGCGTTGCCTCAGGCATCGCCGAGGCAGCGCAGGCCGCCCAGGAGCTGGCCGCCGCCGGAAAAACTCCTATGATCGTCGCTGTTGACGAGACAGTGGTCGGCGTCGTCGCCGTCGCCGACCAGATCCGCCAGGACGCACCCGAGATGGTCGCGCGACTGCACCGGGCCGGCGTCGAGAAGGTCGTCATGCTCACTGGTGACACCCGACTGGTGGCCGAGGCCGTCGGCAAAGCCACCGGGATCGACGAGATCCACGCCTCCCTGCTCCCTGAGGACAAGCTGGACGCTGTCACCGAGCTACAGCGCCAGGGCCACACGATCGCGATGGTCGGTGACGGCGTCAACGACGCCCCGGCTCTCGCCACCGCGAACATCGGCGTGGCGATGGGTGCGGCAGGCTCAGCCGTGGCCGTGGAGACCGCGGACATCGCCCTGATGGGCGACAACCTGCTCAAGCTGCCCGAGGCCATCGGCCTGGCCAAGCGAACCGTGAACGTGATGAAACAGAACATCGCAATCGCCCTGATCACCGTGGTGCTACTACTGGCCGGAGTCTTCGCCGGCGGAGTGACCATGTCGATCGGCATGCTCGTTCACGAAGCCTCCGTGCTCGTGGTCATCGCCAACGCGATGCGGCTCCTGCAAAACACCCGAGACTCCACGACGACGCCAAAGAGCGAACGCACTGCTACGGGGACCGCGGCGGAGCATGTGACCGCCTGACGCCCCCGGGGCAGTGGACCCGCCCCGCGGCACCGAGCACCTCGAAGACTCAAAACAACGACGCAAACACCGAAATCAACACACGAAACAGAGGAGACCGACCATGAGCGAAAAGAACTTCACCCTGGGCGACAACGTCGAGCATTTCACCATCGCGGACGTGGCCAGGGACAATCCCGACTTCCGGAAGGTGCTGTGGACCGGAGAACACACCCAGATCGTGGTGATGACCATTCCGCCCGGTGGCGAGATCGGAGACGAGGTCCACGAACACACCGATCAGATCCTGACCTTCGTCTCCGGAACCGGCGAAGCCGACCTCAACGGCCACACACACCCCATCGATGCCGGTGACCAGTGCGCAGTACCCGCCGGTGCCCAGCACAACTTCCGCAACACCGGGGACCAGCCACTGGTGCTGTACACCATCTACAGCCCACCCGAGCACGCCGCCGGCGCCGCATTCGCCACCCGGGAAGAGGCTGACGCCGCCGAAGCCGCCGGTGAGGACGAACCACCCCGGCCCTGACCGCCACCGCCACGACAGACCCATCCGGGACGTCGACGACGCACCACCCAGTCCAGATCAGAAGGAGATTCCATCCATGTCCAAGGTTTATGTCTTCACCGGCTACGGCGGACCCGAGGCCCAGCAACTGATCGAGCGGCCTGTTCCAACGCCCGGGCCCGGGGAACTGGCCATCGAAGTCCGAGCCGCTGGTGTAAATCCGGCGGACTGGAAGATCCGGGAAGGCCAGCTGGGCCGTCACTGGAGCCTGCCGGCGCCGATGGGCCGTGAAGCCGCCGGCGTGGTCACTGAGGTCGGTGACGGGGTCGAGGACTTCGCCGTGGGCGACGAGGTGCTCGGCCTTGTGGCGCCCGGGCAGGGTGGAATGGCCGAGCACACGCTACTGCGCGCCGCCACGACTGTGGCCAAGCCCGAGGAGATCTCCTTCGCCGACGCGGCCACCATCCCGGTGGCCGCCGCCACAGCCTACGACGCCACCCACCAGATCGAACTCGAACCGGGCCAGACCCTGCTACTGCTCGGCGCCGGCGGCGGAGTGGGACTGATCGCGGCACAGATTGGTCGCGTGCACGAGCTCACGGTCATCGGCGTCGCCAGCGCAACCAAGCGGGAACTCGTCGAGTCAACCGGCGCCACCTTCATCGAATCCGGTCCAGGGGCGGCCGACCGGGTGCGACAGGTGAGCGCGGACGGCCCAGACTTGATCGTTGATCTCGTCGGTGGCGATGCGCTACGTGCTGTTGCGGACCTGGTGCCCGACCGAACCCGGATCATCTCCGCAGCGGACCCAGACACCGCCGCCGAGCTCGGCGGCCAGGCCCTGGCACGCACGGATGAGGCCATGGCCAAGATCACCGAGGTGATCCAATACGGGCTGGTCGATCCCCACGTGGACGCCCAGTTCGCCCTTGATCAGGCAGGTCAGGCGATTGCCGCCGTGGAGACCGGACACGCTGCTGGAAAGATCATCGTGGTGCCCTAAGGTGAATCGGCCTGACTTTCGTTCCTATCGGGAGCCTTGTCCGGCAGGTGCCGGTTGGGCTGATTCCTGGTCAGCGTAATACGCCTGTTCGACCTCGGCGGGTGTTCGCATGTCGAGCTCGCCGTGGAGGCGGGAGTTGTTCCACCACCACACCCATTCGAGGGTCGCGAGCTCAACCTGCTCGACGGTGCGCCAGGGCCCGCGCTGGCGGATCAGCTCGGTCTTGTAGAGGCCGTTGACCGCCTCGGCCAGGGCGTTGATGCTCCTATAGTTGTCAACTCCTGATTTCGCCGGTTCTCGGGTCGGTCTTGACGAGGTGGTAGACCTCGCGGATCACGTAGCGTTTCAGGCATCGGATGATGTCGCGCTTGCTCTTGCCCTCGGCGGTGCGTCGGGCAACGTAAGCGATCGTGGGCTCGTGGAATCTCATCCTGACGATCACAGTCCGGTAGATGGCGGCGTTGAGTTGACGGTGTCCGCCGTGGTTGATGCGATGCTTGCCGCTGGTCATCCCTGATCCGGTCGGGATGGGGCTGATGCCGGCGAGTTTTGCGAATGCGGCCTCGCTGTGTATGCGTTCGGGGTTGTCGCCGGCGACGATGAGGATCTCCGCGGCGGTGTCGACGCCGATGCCGAACTCGTCGAGCAGGTGCGGGGCGCGTTGGAGCACGTGAAGCGCCCTGAGTTTGTTGGAGGCTCCTGACCTTGGAAACGAGGATGGAGTTATGCCCAAAGAACTGGCGAATGGGAAGCCGACAACGCGTCGCTACTCGAGCGAGGAGAAGGCCGCCGCAGTGCGGATGGTGAGAACGCTGCGCGCTGAGCTCGGCGTCACGCAAGGGACCGTGCAGCGCGTCGCGACGCAACTCGGCTACGGGGTCGAGTCCGTGCGGACGTGGGTGAGGCAGGCCGACGTCGATGACGGTGTCGCCCCCGGCGTGAGCAGCGCCGAGGCGCAGCGGGTGCGAGAGCTCGAGCAGGAGAATCGGGAGCTTCGCCGGGCCAACGAGGTGCTCAAGCGAGCCGCGTCTTTCTTCGGGGCGGAGCTCGACCGCCACTACCGGAAGTAGTCGCGTTCATCGACGCGAACAAAGACGACGTCGTGGACTGCCGTCGCCTCGGAGTCGAGCTCATCTGCAGACTGTTGCAGGTGGCTCCGAGCAGCTACTACGCCGCCAAGATCCGCGCCCCCTCGGCTCGTGCCCTGCGGGACGAGGAGTTGGTGCCGCAGCTGGTCGAGATCTGGGAAGCCAACTATCGCGTTTACGGGGCCCGCAAACTCTGGAAAGCCGCCCGACGTGCGGGGATCACGATCGGCCGGGACCAGACCGCCAGGTTGATGCGGATCGCGGGGATCGAAGGCGCGAGGCGGTCGAAGCGGATCAAGACGACCAGGCCGGATCCTTCGTCGGCGCGGCACCCGGACCTCGTGAAACGGGAGTTCACCGCAACGGCGCCCAATCGGCTCTGGGTCACGGATCTGACATTCGTGCCGACCTGGGCCGGCGTCGCCTATGTGTGCTTCATCGTCGACGCGTTCTCCCGCATGATCGTGGGGTGGCGGGTCGCGTCGCACATGCGCACCGAGATGGTCCTCGACGCGATCGAGATGGCCCGCTGGTCCCGCGGCGCCCACCACGAGGATCTGCGGTGTCACAGCGACGCCGGGTCTCAAGGTGAATTCAACTGGTCGTCGCAACACCTCTATCAGGAGGTGTTCGATGGTTCGTCGTCAGCAGGCCGCGGACAGGGCTGTTCGTCCGAAGCTCCGCTCGCCGGGGCATCCGAAGTTTCAGAAACCCGTCGAGGCGGCGTTCTGGGGCGAGATCGCGAAAGGGCTGCTCGCTGAGGAAGCCGCGGGGGTTGTCGGCGTGGCGCCCGCGGTCGGCGCAAGATGGTTCCGACACGCTGGCGGCATGGCGCCATTCGACATCGCCCAGCAGTCATCGGGCCGCTACCTCTCGTTCGCTGAGCGCGAGGAGATCGCGATTCTCAAGGAGAAGGGCAAGGGCGTTCGCGAGATCGCTCGCGCCATGGGCCGCGATGCCGGGACGATCTCTCGTGAGCTGCGGCGGAACGCGGCCACGCGGGGCGGGAAGCTGGAGTATCGGGCGTCGGTCGCGCAGTGGAAAGCAGACATGACCGCGAAGCGACCCAAGGTCGCGAAACTCGTCGCGAACCCGCGGCTGCGCGCGTATGTCGAGGAGCGCCTGTCGGGGAAGATCACCCGCCCCGATGGCACGATCGTCACCGGCCCCCAGCCGCCGCGGTTCACCGGGAGAGGCAAGCCGCATCGGAAGGACAGGGCCTGGTCCTGGGCTTGGAGTCCGGAGCAGATCTCACACCGGTTGAAGATCGACTTCCCGGATGATGAGTCCATGCGCATCAGCCCAGAGGCGATCTACCAGTCGCTCTACATCGAGGGCCGCGGCGCGCTCAAGCGCGAACTCGTCTGGAACCTCCGCACGGGCAGGGCGCTACGCGTCCCCCGAGAGCGGTCGCGGCGCAAGACCTGGGCGCATGTCACGCCGGAGACGCTGATCAGCGAGCGACCGGCGGAAGCCGACGATCGCGCCGTCCCCGGGCACTGGGAAGGCGATCTGCTGATCGGGTTGGAGCGCTCGGCGGTCGGCACGGTCGTCGAGCGCAAGACCCGTTACACGCTGCTCGTCCATCTCCCGCGGGAAGAGGGCTATCGGCACAAGGAGACGCCGAAGAACGGGCCGGCGTTGGCCGGCTATGGCGCGATCACGATGAAGAATGCTCTCGCCAACACGATGTCGGCGCTGCCGGCGCAGCTGGCGCGCTCGTTGACCTGGGACCGCGGCAAGGAGATGTCCGCTCACGCGCAGTTCCGCGTCGAAACCGGCATCCCGGTGTTCTTCGCCGATCCGCAGTCGCCCTGGCAGCGCGGTACGAACGAGAACACCAACGGGCTGCTGCGTCAGTACTTCCCGAAGGGCACCGACCTGTCCCGCTGGAGCGCCGAAGACATCGAAGCCGTCGCATTCGCGCTGAACACGCGCCCTCGGAAGTCGCTCGGATGGATGACTCCCGCTGAGGCCTTCAACGAGCAGCTATTGTTGCTCCAACAAGCCGGTGTTGCATCGACTGGTTGAGCCCGGTCAATTCACGTCGATTCGCTACGGCGAACGATTGGCAGAGATCGGCGCCACGCCGTCGATCGGAACCGTCGGCGACAGTTATGACAATGCCCTGGCCGAGACGGTGAACGGCTACTACAAGGCCGAACTCGTCCGAGGCCCCGCGAGGTCAGGGCCGTGGAAGACCATCGAAGATCTCGAGCTCGCGACCCTCGGCTGGGTGCACTGGCACAACACACAGCGCCTCCACGGCTACCTCGGCGACGTCCCACCCGCCGAGTTCGAGAACGCGTTCTATGCTGTCCAGGGCGACCGCAACCTGCTGGTCGGAATCAAATAGCGCGAGTCTCCATCAGACCCAGGGCGCTTCAACGAGCTGCTCGATCTGCGCTTCGAGATCCTTGATCTCATCGTTGAGCGCGATCCATCGTTTCGCGATCGAGCGGAGAGCGTGACGGTTCGCGTCCTCCGGGGTCTCCAGTCCGCGGGGTCGGAGCGCGGCGCAGTGCCGCGCGACCATCTTCTGCGTCTTCTTGGCGGTCTCGCGTCGGAGGTCTTCGGTGGCGTGGACGAGCATCGCTTTGAGGGTGATCATCGCTCCGGTGCGGTCTTTCACCGCGGTGTCATGCGCGACTTTCAGCTGTCGAATCATCTCCACGACCCCGTCCGCGGTCTTCGGGATCGCGGTCGCGAATCCGGCGAGCACGGCCCGGGCGGCGTTTTCCGCGTCAAGGGTGTCGGACTTCCCGTTGAGTCGGCGGGGCGTGGGGAACGATTCGGTGACAGGTTTGGTTTAGGCCGCGAGTGTGAGCGGCTCGGCTAGCTTGGCTTCGAACTCGATGGGCGTCAACCCGCCGAGGGCGTCCTGTGCTCGTTGCCGGTGATACTTCCGCTCGATCCAGACGACGATCGCGAGCCGTAGTTCCTGCCGTGTTGTCCACCGCTGCTGGTTGAGCACGTTCGTTTGCAGCAGCGACCAGAACGACTCCATGGCCGCGTTGTCCCCCGCGGCGCCGACACGGCCCATCGATCCGACCATGTCGTGACGGCGCAACTCGCGAGCCATCGCCCTACTCCGAAACTGGCTGCCCCTATCGGCATGCAGGATGCAGCCCGCGACCTCACCGCGGCGGGCGACGGCGTTTCGGACGGCGTCGACGGCGAGCTTCGCGGTCATCCGATCCGCGATCGAGTAGCCGACGATCCGGTTGGAGAACACGTCCTTGATCGCGCAGCAGTAGAGCTTGCCTTCGCTCGTCCAATGCTCCGTGATGTCCGTGAGCCAGACCCTGTTGGGCGCGTCGGCGCGGAACACACGGCGGACGTGGTCGTCGAACACGGGCGGGCCGGCCTTCTTGCCCTTCCCGCGCCGCCGACGCTGCGCGGACGAGAGGATCCCTGCCTGCGAGCACAGTTTCCACGCCGTCCGCCGACTCATCCGCCACCCCGCCCGGCGGGCTTCGTCGGCAAGGTACCGGTATCCGAACGTCGGGTCGTCGTGATGCGCGTCATGCAACGCGTTGATCCGATACGCGCGGACCACATCCGCCTCCCTGATCGGGTCGTTCCGCCACCGGTAGTAGGGCTGGCGGGCGAGCTTCAAAACCCGGCACGACACCGTCACGGGAATCCCCGATTCGGCGAGCTCAGATACGAGCGGGTATGTCATTTTGGGGAGCCACCGAGCCGCAGATTCGCCTGTGACAGATACGCCGTCGCACGGCGGAGGACCTCGTTCTCCTGCTCGAGCAGGCGGATCCGCTTCTTCAACTCCCGCGCCTCGGCCGCATCGGCAGCGGTCTGGCCGGGACGGTTGCCGTCTTCGACATCCGCTTGGCGGAGCCAGTTCTGCAGCGTTGGTTCGCTGATGCCGAAGTCAGTGGCGATCTGTTTGATGGTGACGCCGCTCTCACGGCTGCGAGCGACCGCGACAACGTCTTCGCGGAACTCTCTGGGATAGGGACCGGGCATGATGACATCCTCCCCGCCAGCACCTCCCGGCACTAACGATCAGTTGTCACCGATTCGTTCCTCACGCCCGCACCGCGTGGCGCAACTATCTGCACCTGCGAGCGATCGCGCCCGGTGTCGAGATCGTCTGCGCCGAGGGCACCGTGCGGGCGGAGCATCTCGAGTGGATCGCCCATCACGAGCGCACCGGCGAGGTGACGGTGCCCCTGTCGGACCTCGACCCGGCGGCGGCCTTCCTTCGCGGCGCCGCCTGGCGGCTGCGTGTCGAAGACAGTGCGGCGTCGTTCCGGCTGGAGGAGACGCGCGGGAGCGTCGCTCCGGATGCCGCGTGCAACGCCGACCGGCGGGCCGCCGGTTCGCTGCAGATGGACCTCGACGGGCTCGGCCGCTACCGCGGCGAGATCCACCTGATGCGTCGGGATCTGCCGCTCACGGGCCTGCAGGCCCACGTCGGCGAGATCGCGGCGCCCTCTCGCGGCATCGTCGAGAGCCTGCGACCGGGCGACACGGTGCGTTTCGTCTGACCGTTGCGGTGTCTCGCCTGACGCGGCGTGCGGCGTTTCGACTCGCGGTCACTCACTCCCGATCGCCCCGCGAGCGCGGCGAGTCGACACGCGCTTCCCCGTCAGTCGGTCAGCTTCTCGAGCAGTTCGCGGTACTTGGCGGCCGTGCGCTCGACGATCTCGGCGGGCAGCTCGGGCGGCGTCCCCTGCCCGTTCCAGGCCGCGGCGAGCCAGTCGCGGACGATCTGCTTGTCGAAGCTCGCCATCCGCTCGGCGGGGGTCGTCCCGCGCGCCCAGGCGGCGGCATCCCAGTAGCGCGACGAGTCGCTCGTGAGCACCTCGTCGGCCAGGGTGAGCACGCCGTCGGCATCCACCCCGAACTCGAACTTCGTGTCCGCGAGGATCAGGCCCTTCGCCTCCGCGGTCGCCGCCGCGCGGCGGTAGATCTCGAGGGACAGGTCGCGCAGCTGCGCGGCCCGCTCGGCGCCGACCAGTTCTTCGGCGCGCGCGAACGAGATGTTCTCGTCGTGCTCTCCCATCGGCGCCTTGTACGCCGGAGTGAACAGCGGTTCGGGCAGGCGGTCGCCGTCCTGCAGGCCGGCGGGCAAGGGGATGCCGCACACCGTCCCCTCGGCGACGTACTCCTTCCACCCCGATCCGGTGAGGTAGCCGCGCACGACGCACTCGATGGGCAGCATGTCGAGGGTGCGCACGATCATCGCGCGCCCCACGACGGCGGCCGGAACCAGATCCACCGCATCGTCCGACTCGGCTACGAGCGCGTGGGTCGCGGCGAGGTGGTTCGGGATGCGCCGTCCGCCGTCGGCGCCGGAGAGCTGATCGAACCACCACAGACTGAGCGTCGTGAGCAGCTCACCCTTGCCCGGGATGCCGGGACTCAGCACGTGATCGAAGGCGCTGACCCGGTCGCTCGCGACGACGAGCATGCGCTCCGCCGGCGCGGGGCCACCCTCCGCGGGGCGGTACAGGTCGCGCACCTTGCCCGAGTAGACATGGGTCCAGCCGGGCAGATCGGCGGGCGCGGCGGAAGGCGAGGAGGCGTCGGTCACGCGTCCATTATCGCGGGGTGATGCGGTCGACGAACGCGTAGGCCTCCGCCACGACGTCGGGCCAGAGATCCATGGCATCGGTCCCGACGAAGACCCACTCGCGCATCGCGCGGCCGCGCATGGTCATCCGTTCCGCCCTGCCGGTCTGCTCGAGCGCGGTGACCCTCTCTTCGGGCAGCTTCGCGATCAGTCCCGACCGATAGCCCATGAACGCGAACACCTTCCCGCGGATGCGCAGGCCCTCGCTGCCGAACATCGGGCCGATGTCGACGCCCGGGAGCACCATGTACTCGGCGGCGATGTCGTCGAACACCGCGCGCGCCTCTGCCGTCATGAGCAGACCTTAGCGCGCCGTGACAAATCAGCGTATAGTCCATGTGGACTAATCAAGATGGAATAACAAGCCGCGGAGGAGAACAGTCGTGAAGAGCGCCGTGGACCGGCTCACACCGTTGGGAGTGATGGTGCTCGCGCTGCTGCGCGAGGACGACATGCACCCCTACGAGATGATCCGGCTGATGCGGCACCGTCACGACGATCGCATCGTGTCGGTGACCAACGGCACGATGTACCACACCGTCGCGCGTCTGGAGAAGTCCGGTCTGCTCGCCGAGGTCGGAGTCGATCGGGACGGCAACCGGCCGGAGCGCACGACGTACACCCTCACCGATGCCGGCCACGAGGTCGTCCAGGACTGGGTGCGCCGGGAGCTTCCGCTCCTGGACCGGCACGTCGAGTTCCGCGTGGCGCTGGCCGAGGCGCACAATCTCCCCCGCGAGGACGTCGTGGCGTTGCTGTCGACCCGTCGGGAGCAACTCGCCCGTGCGCGCGACGAGCTCGCCGACGGCATCGCCCATGCGCGCGAGAGCAAGACCGGCCCGGCATCCGTCATCGAGCAGTACCTCATCGAGATCGATCGCGAGCGCGCCCTGCTCGCCGCCGACCACGACTGGCTCGCCGACCTGCTGGAACGGCTCGCCCACCCCGACTTCGTGTGGGGATCACACGAGAAAACCGATCGCTATCTGGCACAGAGAGAAGCCGCACGCTCATGACCGAACAACGCACGCGCGATGTGACCGCGCCCGCACCCACCCCGTGGCCCGCCCTCTGGGCGCTCGTTATCGGGTTCTTCATGATCCTGGTCGACACCACCATCGTCTCGGTGGCCAACCCCGCCATCAAGGCGGCCCTCGACCCGTCCACCAACAACCTCGACAACGTCGTGTGGGTCACGTCGGCCTACCTCCTGGCGTATGCCGTGCCCCTGCTGATCACCGGCCGTCTGGGTGATCGATTCGGACCGAAGCGCATCTACCTCATCGGCCTCGCGATCTTCACGCTCGCATCCCTGGGCTGTGGCCTGTCGGGATCCCTCGAGATGCTGATCGTCTTCCGCGCGATCCAGGGCCTGGGTGCCGCACTCATGACCCCGCAGACGATGGCCGTCATCACCCGCACCTTCCCGCCCCAGCGCCGCGGCGCCGCGATGGGCCTGTGGGGAGCGACCTCCGGGGTCGCCATGCTCGTCGGGCCGCTCGCCGGAGGCCTGCTCGTGGACGGCCTCGGCTGGGAGTGGATCTTCTTCGTCAACCTTCCCGTCGGCGTGATCGGCTTCGTCCTCGCGTGGATGCTCGTCCCGAACCTCGAGACGCACCCCCACCGCTTCGATCTGGTCGGGGTCGTCCTGAGCGCGGTCGGCCTGTTCCTCATCGTCTTCGGTCTGCAGGAGGGTGAGCACTTCGACTGGGCCGCCTGGGTCTGGACGATGATCGCGGGCGGCGTCGTGGTCATGGCGCTCTTCATCTGGCAGCAGGCGAAGACCCGCAGCGAGCCGCTCGTGCCGCTCGGACTGTTCCGCGACCGCAACTTCTCCGTGTCGAACTTCACGATCGCCACGGTCGGCTTCACGGTGACGAGCATGTCGCTGCCGCTCATGTTCTTCGTGCAGCTGGCGCGCGGTCTCACGCCCACCGAATCGGCGCTCCTGCTCGTGCCGATGGCCGTCGCCGCGGGTGTGCTCTCGCCGCTGACCGGCCGACTGCTCGACCGGGTCGACGCCCGCGTCCTGCTGGCGCCGGGGCTGCTGCTGGTCGTCGGATCGCTCTTCTGGTACTCCTCGCTGATGCGCGCCGACACTCCGATCTGGATGTTCCTGCTGCCCTCGTTCCTGATGGGCGTCGGAAACTCCGGCATGTGGGGGCCGCTGGCCACCACGGCGACCCGCAACCTCGAGCCGCGCCAGGCCGGCGCCGGCGCGGGCATCTACAACACGACGCGCACGATCGGTTCGGTGCTCGGCTCGGCGGCGATCGCCGCGTTCATGCAGTCGCGTCTCGAGGCGAACCTGCCGGGCGCCTCGAACGCCGGCGGCGACTTCGGTGCCGGACAGCTGCCCGCGTTCGTCGTCGACGGCTTCTCGAACGCCATGGCGCAGACGATCCTGCTGCCGGCAATCGTGCTGCTGATCGGCGTCGTCGCCGTGCTGTTCATGCAGCGCCCGCCGCACCTCGTCAAGCGCTGAGCGCGCGCGGCATCGCCCATCGCCGCCCGGTGAAGCCCGACGACGACACGACTCGTCAGTCGAGCGCCACCCGGGCGGCGATGTCGCGCCGGTAGTGCGAGCCCTCCAGGCCGATCCGCTCCAGAGCGGCATACGCCTGGTCGCGCGCGGCGCCGAACGAGGAACCGGTCGCCACGACATTGAGCACGCGTCCCCCCGTCGCCACCAGCTCATCGCCGTGCATCGCCGTCGCGGCGTGGGCGAGGTGCACTCCCGGGACGGATGCCGCGGCATCCAGCCCCGTGATGACCCGCCCGGTACGCGGCGCCTCGGGGTAGCCCTCGCTCGCGAGCACCACGGTGATCGCGGCGGTGTCGGCGAACTCCGGTGCCGGCTCGTCCTCGAGCGTGCCGGATGCCGCCGCCATCAGCAGTCGCGACAGAGGGCTGGTCAGACGGGCGAGCACGACCTGGGTCTCGGGGTCGCCGAAGCGGGCGTTGAACTCGATGACCTTGATGCCGTCGGCGGTCAGGATGAGTCCCGCGTAGAGCAGACCGATGAAAGGGGTGCCCTCGGCATCCAGCGTGCGGATGACCGGCTCGGCGACCGTGCGGGTCACCTCGGCGACGAACGCCTCCTCGCTGCCGAAATCGTCGCTCAGCCAGGGCAGCGGCGAGTAGGCGCCCATCCCGCCCGTGTTCGGGCCCGCGTCGCCGTCGTAGGCGCGTTTGAAGTCCTGCGCGGGGCTGAGCGCGCGCACCGTGTCGCCGTCGCTGACGAAGAAGAGCGACACCTCCGGCCCGGAGAGGAACTCCTCCACCAGCACGGGGCCGGTGGGAAGGTAGGTGTCCGCGTGCGCGAGCGCCGCCTCGCGGTCGTCGGTGACGACGACCCCCTTCCCGGCGGCCAGCCCGTCGGCCTTCACGACGTGCGGGGCGCCGTAGGCGTCGAGGGCGGCTTCGACCTCGGCGCGGGTCGTGGCCCGCGTCGCCCGACCGGTGGGCACGTGGGCGGCATCCATGATCCGCTTCGCGAACGCCTTCGAGCCCTCCAGCTGCGCCGCGGCCTTTCCGGGGCCGAACACCGGGATGCCGTGCTCCCGCAGGGCGTCGGCGACTCCCGCGACCAGCGGCGCCTCGGGGCCGATGATCACGAGGTCGATGTCGTGGTCGTTGGCATACTCGGTCACCGCGGCGGGGCTGTTGGCATCGAGGGCGGCGACGATCGTGGCGTCGGCGGCGATGCCGGCGTTGCCGGGGGCCGCGAACACGTCGTGGCCCGCGTTCTCCCCCTTCAGAGCGAGGAGGATGGCGTGCTCGCGGGCACCGGAACCGAGGACGAGAATGCGCACCCGGCCAGCCTACCGACGGGCCGCCGCGTCGTGAGTGCGGGCTAGCGTGGAGGCATGGCCCGCAAGATCTCCACCGCCGACGGTCGTGACGCCCTCGCCGCTGTCACCGCGGCGAGGGATGCCGAGGTGACGCCGCCGCGCACGGAGCTGGCGACGGCCGTGCGGTACCTCCTGCAGCTGCTCGCCGAGAAGGCCCCCGGCAACACCGTCGAAGTGCGGGTACCCCCGTTCGGTGCGGTGCAGGTGGTCGAAGGCCCCCGGCACACGCGCGGTACGCCGCCGAACGTCGTCGAGACCGATGCCCCCACCTGGATCGCGCTGGCGACCGGTGCCGAGTCGTGGGCCGATGCCCTGGGTGCCGGACGCATTCTCGCGTCCGGCACCCGGGCCGACCTCGCGCCCCTGCTGCCGCTGCGGCCGTGAGACCGCCGCCGCGGGGCGGGCGCGGTCAGACGGTGACGACGATCTTGCCGCGGGTGTGGCCCTCTTCGAGAGCGGCGTAGGCGGCGGCAGCCTCGTCGAGCGGGTAGGTCGCCGCGATCTCGACGCGCAGCTCGCCCGCCGCGACGAGTTCAGCCAGCTCACCGAGCTGGGATGCGTTCGGGCGCACCCACACGTAGTGGCCGCCGAACTCGGTGCGTGCGCGGGCGTCGGCGATCGAGGCGACGACGCCGCCGTCGGCGAGCAGGTCGGGCGTCGAGTCGAGCGTCGAGCCGCCGACGAAGTCGATGATGACGTCGAACCCGTCGGGGGCGATCTCGCGGGCCGCAGGCACGAGGCCCTCGCCGTAGACGACGGGCTCGGCGCCCAGATCGCGGAGGTACGCGTGGTTGCGCTCCGACGCCGTGCCGACGACACGAGCCCCGAGCCGGCGTGCGAGCTGCACGCCGAACGAGCCCACCCCACCGGCGGCGCCGTGGATCAGCACGGTCTGGCCCGTGCCCACTCCGGCACGCTCGAGCGTCTGCAGCGCCGTCAGCCCGGCCAGCGGCAGGGCGGCGGCATCCTCGAACGACAGGCCCTCCGGCTTGAGGGTGGCGGTGCGCACCGGCACCGGCATGAACTCGGCGACCGAGCCGTTCTCGACGATGTCGGCGCGTGCGTAGGCGAGCACCGCGTCTCCCACGGCGAACTCAGGGGTGTCCAGTCCCGTCTTCTCGACGATGCCGGCGACGTCCCAGCCGGGCACGACCGGAAGGCGGGTGTCGATGAGGCCGCGCAGGTAGCCCTCGCGGATCTTGTAGTCGACGGGGTTGATCCCGGCCGCGACCACCCTCACCACCAGGGTGTCGGGACCGACGTGGGGCTCCTCACGGTCGGTGAGCTCGAAGCGGTCGTTGCCGCCGAAATCCGAATAGACGAGTGCCTTCATGCTCGATCCCAACCGTGCGCGCCCGGCATCCATTCCTCCGGACGAGCCTCGCGCCTATTCTGGGGGGCGTGATCAGACTCGCCACGATCGGCACCAGCACCATCACCGAGAAGTTCGCGGATGCCGTCGCGCAGACGCCCGGCATCCGCATCGACGTGGTGTTCTCCCGCGACGCGGCGCGCGGTCGCGCGTTCGCCGATCGGCTCGGCATCGACGGCGTGAGCACCGACCTCGAGGCGCTGCTGGCCTCAGGCGCGGTGGATGCCGTCTACGTGGGGTCGCCGAACGGCGCCCACGCCGCGCAGGCCGAAGCGGCCATCGCGGCGGGTGTGCACGTGTTCCTCGAGAAGCCGGCGACACCGACGGCGGACGAGTTCGCGCGCCTCGTCGAGGCGGCCCAGGCCCGTGGGGTCGTCGTGTTCGAGGGCATGCGCAACGCGTACGACCCGGGCATGACCCGTCTGCGTGCCCTGCTGCCCCAGGTGGGAACGGTGCGGCTGGTGTCGTTCGGGCAGAGCCAGCGGTCGGCGCGGTATGACCTCGTCCTGGCCGGCGAGACGCCGAACATCTTCGACCCGGCTCTCGCGGGCGGAGCGCTGTTCGATCTGGGTGTCTATCCGCTCAGCGCCGCGATCGAGCTGTTCGGCGCACCGCGTGCGGTGGTCGGGGCGACGGCGACGATCGCGACCGGTGCCGACGGCGCGGGTGCCGCCGTGCTCTCCTACGACGGCTTCGTCGTGCAGATCGGCTTCTCCAAGATCGGCGCCTCGCGTCGACCGAACGAGATCCAGGGCGAGCTCGGCACGATCGAGATCGATGAGATCACCGCGCCGCGCCGGATCACGCTCGACCTGTTCTCCGGCGTGCACGAGGAGGTCGAGATCGACGGCCCCGACAACAACATGCGCTTCGAGGTGGCCCGCTTCGCCCAGCTCGTCCGTGGAGATGACGAGGCATCTGCCGACCAGCGGCGCAGCCTCGAGGTGCTGCGCGCCGTCGAGGCGATCCGTGCCGATGCCGAGAAGCTGCGCGCCGGATCGGGACGCGCCGCGCGGTGAGCGCCGGGGTCGAGCTCGACACGCTGGTGCGGATGCGACGCGTGCGCGACATGATGGACCGCGATTTCGCCCAGCCCCTCGACCTGCCCACCCTTGCGCGGGCCGTGCACGTCTCGCCGGGTCACCTATCGCGACAGTTCCGGCGGGCCTACGGCGAAACGCCCTACTCGTACCTGATGACGCATCGTGTCGAACGCGCCATGACCCTCCTGCGGACGACGCAGCTCGCCGTCACCGACATCGCGCTCGCCGTCGGCTGCCCGTCTCTGGGTACCTTCACCACACGCTTCACCGAGCTGGTGGGCGTGTCTCCGGGACGCTATCGCACCCGCGGCGCGCCCTTCCGCGTCGGCATGCTCCCCTGCATCGCCCGTCGGCTGACCCGACCGGTCAGGAATCGAGAAGCGCTCCCGCGCGAGACCGGCCTATCGTGAGGCCCATGAGCATCAGCATCCACTCCTCCTTCCTGCCGCACGTCGACGCCGAGGCGTCGCTCGCGTTCTACCGCGACGTGCTGGGATTCGAGGTGCGCCTGGATGTGGGCTACGAGCACCTGCGATGGATCACGGTCGGCCCCGCCGGCCAGCCCGACACCGCGATCGTGCTGCACCCGGTCGGTGTGGGACGCGACATCAGCGACGACGAACGGCGGACGCTCGCCGAGCTCGTCGCGAAGGGCAGCTACTTCGGGGTCAACCTGGCTTCCGACGACCTCGACGGCGACATCGCCCGCCTGGCGGCGGCGGGCGCCGACATCGTGCAGTACCCGACCGATCAGGACTACGGGCTGCGGGATGCCGCGGTGCGCGATCCCGCCGGCAACCTCCTGCGCATCCAGCAGTCCCACTGAGAGGAGACACCCATGAGTGACACCAAGAGCGGCTTCAGCGCCGATGAGCGTGCGGCGATGGCGCAGCGCGCCGAAGAGCTGCGATCCACGAAGGGGCTGAAGGGCGCCGCCAAACAGGCCGCGGAGCTCGAGGCGTGCATCGCGGCGATCGACGCGTTGACCGGCACCGACAGGGAGGTGGCCACACTGCTGCACCGCGTCGTCACCGAGGAAGCGCCGCAGCTCGCGCCGAAGACCTGGTACGGCTTCCCGTCCTACGCCCGCGAGGGGAAGGTGGTCGTCTTCTACCAGCCGGCATCGAAGTTCGACACGCGATACGGCACGGTGGGCTTCCAGGAGGACGCGCTGCTGGACGACGGTGACATGTGGGCGACCTCGTTCGCCGTGGTCGCGGTGACACCGGCCGTCGAAAAGACGCTGCGGGAGCTCGTCGCCCGCTCGGTGGCCTGAGCGCGCACCGCCGGCATCCGGCGAAGGTCGGCGCCGGATCGGCGCGGGCGACGACCTAGACTGGTGGGGTTCCACCGTCCCCGATCCGATGAGTCCGACGTGTCCGACGACGCCCCCGCTCCCACCCGTACCCACGGTGCCGGAGCGACCCGCACCTTCGACGTGCGTCATGTGCAGCTCGGTCGCGCCCTGCTCGCCGCTCTCGCCGCCGTGATGGTGACCTTCTCGCCCGACCACTCGGCATCCGTCGGTCTCGCCGTCTTCAGCGGGTGGGCGATCGCCACCGCGCTCGTGCTCCTGATCGGTGCGTGGCTCGCCTTCCCGCGCGAGCGCCGTTCCGTTCCGATCCTGCTCGGAGTGCTGACTCTGCTCGCGGGGATGGCCACCGGCATTCCGGGGCTGCGTTCGACGGCGCTGTTCTTCGTCGTCGTCATCGCGTGGGCGCTGATCGCGGGTGTCGCCGAGCTCATCGGGGGCGTGCGGCTGCGCCGCAGCGCCGCGTCCCTCGAGGGCGTCCTGCGCAGCGAGCGCCGCGACGAGGGGCGCGACGGCGTGCTCGCGGGTGCGCTCACCATCGCGCTCGGCATCGGTCTGCTCCTGGTGAACCCCGCGTACAGCCTGGAGTACTTCATCTCCGAGGCCGGGCGTTCCTTCACCCTGACCGGCATCACCATCGGTGTCGGCCTCTTCGGCGGCTACGCCGCCATCATCGCCGTCTTCCTCGGCATCGCCGGCTTCTCGCCGCGACGCCCCGCCGCCGAGGACGGCACCCGTTCAGGAGGTTCCGCATGAGCGAGCCGCGTCCCACCCGTCGTGATCTGCTCAAGCCGGTGCAGCTGCTGAGCTTCGCCTTCGCCGCCGCCCTGTTCTCCGGCCTCGTCACGCTCGTCTCGATGGGGTTCTTCCAGGACCTCACCGGCGACGAGCGGGTGCACGTCGTCGTGGTCTCGTTGGTCGTCGCCGGCGTCGCCTTCATCGCGACGCTGGTCATCATCGCGCTGTGCATGCTCGCGGTCGATCCGGCCCAGATGGGCGGCGAGATCGACCACGGCGTGCTCATGGACGACACGGATGCCGAGGCATCCCCCGACGCCACGGACGACGGCGCCGCGCCGCGCCGCTGAGCCCGTCGAGAGACGCGCTCAGACGCCGCTCAGACCCGGTCGACGAGCTCGTCCGCCAGGCCGGTGTATCCGGCCGGCGTGAGAGCCAGCAGGCGCTCCTTGGCGGCATCCCCGATGTCGAGGGTGCGCACGAAATCCGCCAGCTCGGGGCCGCCGACGCGGCGTCCGCGCGTGAGCTCCTTCAGCAGCGCGTAGGGGTCGGTGATCTGCGACCGTCCCGCGACGATCTCCGCGCGCACCACCGTCTGGATCGCCTCGGCGAGCACCTCCCAGTTCGCGTCGAGGTCGGCGAGGAGCACGTCGCGGGAGAGTGAGATCTCGGTGAGCCCGCGCTGCAGGTTGTCGAGAGCGAGCAGGGAGTGCCCGAACGCGACGCCGATGTTGCGCTGCGTCGTGGAGTCGGTGAGGTCGCGCTGCATGCGGCTCGTGACGAGGGTCGAGGCGAGGGTCGTGAACAGACCTCCCGAGATCTCGAAGTTCGCTTCGGCATTCTCGAAACGGATCGGGTTGATCTTGTGCGGCATGGTCGACGAGCCCGTGGCGCCGGCGACCGGGATCTGCGCGAAGAAGCCCATCGCGATGTAGGTCCAGATGTCGGTCGCGAGGTTGTGCAGGATGCCGCCGGCGTGACGCACCCGGTCGTACAGCTCCACCTGCCAGTCGTGCGACTCGATCTGCGTCGTCAGCACGTTGAAGTCGATGCCGAGGCCCTCGATGAACGCGCGGGACAGTTCGGGCCAGTCGACGTCGGGGGCGGCGGCCAGATGCGCCGACCAGGTGCCGGTGGCGCCGGAGAACTTCGCCAGGTACTCGCCGCCGGCGATCTGCGCGGCCACGCGCTCGAGCCGCCAGGCGAAGACGGCGAGCTCTTTGCCCATCGTCGACGGGGTGGCCGGCTGACCGTGCGTGCGCGAGAGCATCGCGGCATCCCGGTGCTCGTGCGAGAGCGCCGCCAGAGCGTCGATCACGGCGCGCAGCTTCGGCAGCCAGACGTTCTCGACGGCACGCTTGACCGTCAGGGCGTATGACGCCGAGTTGATGTCCTCGCTGGTGCACGCGAAGTGCGTGAGCTCGGCGACGGCGTCGAGGCCGAGTGTCTGCAGCCGGTCGCGCACGAGATACTCGACGGCCTTCACGTCGTGGCGGGTCACCGACTCGGTGGCGGCGAGCCACTCGATCTCCGCCGCGCCGAACGCCCGGTAGAGCTCGCGGAGGGCGTCCTTCTGGTCGGCCGTGAGCGCCGTCGAGCCGAACAGGCCGCGGTCGGTGAGCGTGATGATCCACTCCACCTCCACCTCGACGCGCGCACGGTTGAGGCCGGCCTCCGACAGGTACGCCGACAGGTCGGCGACGGCGCCGCGGTAACGGCCGTCAAGCGGGCTGAGGGGCTGGTGGGCGAGGGTGTTCGCGGTGGTCACGACGCGGGCTCCGATCACGGTGTCTGTCGACGCGCGGCCGGTGCGCACGACGACAGGCTCACAACGGACGGATGGCCGGTTCGAGCTGCCGGAAGAGCGCCCGACTCGCGCTCTCGATCATACCGAGCACGTCGTCGAACATCTCCGGGCCGGCGTAGTACGGGTCGGGGACGTCCAGGTTGCCGTGCGCCTCGGGGTCGAAAGAGAGCAGGAGCGCGAGCTTGTCGGCATCCGTCGTCGTGCGCGCCCAGCTCGCGAGGATGCGCTCGTGCGAGCGATCGAGGGCGACCACGAGGTCGTTGCGCTCGAAGTCGTCGAGCGTGAACTGACGGGCGCGGTGGCGTGCGCCGTCGTAGCCGCGTCGCGCGAGCGCATCGAGGGTGCGGCTGTCGGCGCGTTCACCCACGTGCCAGTCGCCCGTCCCTGAGCTGGTCGACACGACGCGAGCGCCGAGGCCGGCGCGGTCGGCGATGTCGCGGAAGACGATCTCGGCCATGGGGGAGCGGCAGATATTGCCGGTGCAGACGAACACGACGCGAAACGGTGCGGCGTGGGCAGTCACCTCCCCATTGTGGTGCAGGTCGACGGCCGCACGAAAGACCTCCTCCCCACGCGGGCGGCGCGCCGCGCCTGTCCACGGATGTCGAGACCGTCGCACGGCGCTGCGCAGCCCGGGCCGACGATCGTCCTGTGGACCGACTCGCGGATATCGCCGATGCCCGGGCCCTCCTGCGTCAGGCGCGTGAGACTCTCGTGGAGTCGAATCTGCGGATGCTCGGGCTGCGGGCCGACGCGCAGTGGGCGACCACGGCGGCAGAACCCATCCGGGAGCGTCTCGACGCCTGCGCGCACCTGAGCGCGGTCGCGATCGATGACATCGACACCTGGGACCGTGACCTGGCTCAGGCGGCCGAGCGGGCGCTCATCGAGGCGGCCGGATGAGCGACGACGTCGACATCCGCTCCGGCGGGCTCGTCGCGGTCGACACCGATGCGCTGCGAGAGCTGTCCGGCGCCCTCGGGCCGATCTCGGCTCGTCTCGATGAGGTCGCAGAAGCGCTCGCCGGCGCCGGGACCGCGTCGCTGGCTGCCGGGCTCTGGGTTCCCGATCCCGCCGGGCGGGCGCGGGAGGCGCACGCGATCGCCACCGACCTCTCGCGCACGCTCGACACGCTCGCCCAGACGTACGACCTCGCCGAGAAGGAGGCGCTGCACGCGCTCCACGGCACACGCGACGTCGACGTCATACAGCTCGCGGCGGCACGGATGCAGGCCGAGGGGGATGTCGCGGCGGCGGCGAAGCGGCTCGCGGCCGAGTGGATCGAGGGCCGTCACCGCGACATCGAAGACCAGATGCGAGACAGCGCCCTCATGCTCGGGGTGTACGGCCCGCTCGGACCCGCCCTGACGCAGCTGACCGCCGCCGTCCGCCGCGCCGGTCGGGGCACGGTGCCCGCCGCGGCGCCCCCGTTGCGGCCCGGGGCAGAGACGGCATCCGTCGAGGAGATCAGCACGCATCGCGCGACCGGTGCCGACGCCGCGCCGCGCGGACTGGTCGACGTCATCGATCGGATGCCGGGACAGGACGGCCTCGACGATGCGCGCGTGCGCGTGGAGGAGTACCGCTACGCGTCCGGCGAGCGCGAGTTCGTGGCCTACATCGCGGGAACCCGCGCCGCGTTCGCGGCGGACGAGCCGTGGGACATGACCTCCAACCTCCAGCTGTACTTCGGTGCCCAGTCGTCGTCGTACCTCGCGGTGGAGCGCGCGCTGACGGCGGCGGGGGCGGTCGCGGGAGATCGCGTGCACGTGTTCAGTCACTCGCAGGGTGGCATGATCGCGGCCTACCTGGCGCGGGACGGCGACTTCGACGTCGTGACCGAGGTCAGCTTCGGCAGCCCCGTCCAGGCCGAACAGGCCGACGGTGTGCTCTCGGTCGCCGTCCGGCACACGGACGATCCGGTCGCGGCGCTCGCGGTCGGCGGCTTTCCGGGTGTCTCGGGCTCTGGCGACAGTGTCGTCGTCGAACGCGAGGCCGATCCCATGCCGCGGTGGAGCGATGCGACGTTCGCGGTGCACCAGCTCGACGCCTACCGCGAGACGGCGGCGATGGTCGACTCCTCGGACGATCCGCGCATCGACGCGCTGCGCCAGCGTCTCGCACCCCTGGCGGGCGCGGTCGTCGTCACCTCGACGGTCTACGGCGCCCACCGAGAGCAGGCCAGCTCGGCGGATCGACGACGGCGTTCGGGGGGAGGAGGGCTCTGATGAGGTGACGAGACCGTCAGCTGCGGCGCTTCTTCTCCTGCGGGCGCAGCAGAATGCCGAACACCCAGTTGATGAGCGAGATGAGGATCGCGGCGACGACGCCGAGCCAGAAGCTCTCGACGGTCAGGCCCCAGCCCCACGAACTGGTGACCCACGCCGTGATCCACAGCAGCAGCCCGTTGATGACGAACGAGATGAGCCCGAGCGTCAGGATGTACAGCGGGATCGCGACGATCTTGATCACGGTGCCGATGATGGTGTTGACCAGCGCGAAGATCGCGGCGACGGCGAGCAGCGTCAGTACGAGCTGCAGGGTCTCACCGGGCGCGAACGGCGTCACCCCGACCCGGAGGGCGGGGATGAGGGTCACGACCCAGATGGCGAAGGCGTTGACGACGACGCGGACGATGAAGCGCATGGTGCTCACAGTCTTCCACGCGGATGCCGCGCTCGAAAGGCTTCACTCCAGGTCGCAGCGCCCCTCGTAGACTCGACGCGTGACCGATCTGCCCGTGCGCATCCGCCCCGAGATCGCCGCCCTCCCCGCCTACAAGCAGGGAAAGCAGGCCGGCGCCGAGGCGTTCAAGCTGTCCAGCAACGAGAACCCCTTCGCCCCCCTGCCGAGCGTCGTGGCCGCGGTGCAGGCGGCCATCGCCGTCAACCGCTACCCGGACGCCTCATCACCGCGCCTGCGCGCCCGCCTCGCGGAGCGCTTCGGCGTCGGTGACGACGCGGTGCACATCGCGGCCGGGTCGGTGTCGATCCTCTTCCAGCTCGCCCAGGCCACGAGCGGACCTGGCGATGAGATCCTCTTCTCCTGGCGTTCGTTCGAGGCCTACCCGAGCCTGGCGACGGTGGCCGGCGCGACGGCCGTCACCGTCCCGAACGATCCGGCGGGCGGTCACGACCTCGAGGCGATGGCCGACGCCGTCACCGAGCGCACCCGCATGATCATCGTCTGCAGCCCGAACAACCCGACGGGCCCCGTGGTGACGCAGGCCGGCTTCGACGCGTTCCTGGCGCGTGTCCCCGGCGACGTCCTCGTCATCCTCGATGAGGCCTACGCCGAGTTCGTCACCGACCCGGATGCCGTGGCCGGCGCCGATGTCATCGCCGCCGGACACGCGAACGTCGTCGTGCTGCGCACCTTCTCGAAGGCCTACGGTCTCGCCGGCCTGCGCGTCGGCTACGCCGTCGGCGACCCGCGCATCCTGGCGGCCGCGCGCAGCACCGGCATCCCCCTGTCGGTGACGGCCGCCGCCGAGGAAGCGGCCTTGGCCAGCTTGGATGCCGAGGAGGAGCTGCTCGAGCGCGTGCGCACCCTCGCCGCGCACCGCGACGACCTGGCCGCACGGCTGCGCGCGGCGGGGTGGGACGTTCCCGAGGCGCAGGGCAACTTCGTCTGGCTGCCGGCCGGCGCGCGAGCCCTCGAGGTCGCGGCGGCGTTCGAGGAGGCCGGCCTGATCGTGCGCCCCTTCGCCGGTGACGGGGTGCGCATCTCCATCGGCGAGCACGAGGCGATCGAGCCGATCGTGCGGGTGGCGACATCCGTCGCAGCGCGCCGTTAGTTCCTGCCCGTTGTGCTCGGCACACGGCGGATCGCGATTCCCGTTGTCGATCCCATGCAGTCGGACGCATGCGCGGGGCGTTAGCGTGGGAACATGACCCCGCCTGACGACCCGGCCCTCGTGCGCGTTCTGGCGGCGGACGGGACGTTCGCCCCCACATCCGAAGCCGAGCGCTACCTGCCGCTCATCGACGCGCTCTCCGACGCCGAGCTCGAGACGTTCTACCGCGACATGGTGGTCGTGCGCGCCTTCGATCGGCAGGCCACCAACCTGCAGCGGCAGGGCCAGCTCGCCCTGTGGCCGCCGTCACTCGGGCAGGAGGCCGCCCAGGTCGGATCGGTGCGTGCCGCCCGGCCGCAGGATCACCTGTTCCCGTCCTATCGCGAGCACGTCGTGGCCACCGCCCGCGGTGTGGACCCGATCGACATCATCCGCGTGATGCGCGGTCTCACGCACGGCGGCTGGGATCCGACCGACCCGAAGAACGGCAACGTGCACATCTACACGCTCGTCCTCGGATCGCAGACGCTGCACGCGACCGGCTTCGGTATGGGCCTCGTCTTCGACAAGCGGTGCGGCACGGGCGATGCGGACCGCGACGAGGCCGTCGTGGTCTACTACGGCGACGGCGCATCCAGCCAGGGCGACGTGCACGAGGCGATGGTGTTCGCCAACACCTACCGGACGCCCCAGGTCTTCTTCCTGCAGAACAACCACTGGGCCATCTCGGTGCCGGTCGCCACGCAGTCGCGAGCGCCTCTCTACCGCCGCGGCGCCGGATACGGCATGCCGTCGACCCTCGTCGACGGCAACGACGTGCTGGCCAGCTACGCGGTCTCCAAGCTTGCGCTCGACGAGGCGCGCGCTGGCGAGGGACCCCGCGCGATCGAGGCGATGACCTACCGCATGGGCGCGCATACGACGAGCGACGACCCCACCAAGTACCGCACGTCCGACGAGGAGCAGTCGTGGGCGCGGCGCGATCCGATCGCCCGCATGCGTGCTTACCTCGAGGCGCGGGGGGCGGCGGCATCCTTCTTCGACGAGGTGGATGCCGCGGCGCAGGCCTACGCGGACGATGTGCGCGTACGCACCAACGCGCTCGGCACGATCGAGCCCGAGTCGATGTTCGCGCACGTCTACAGCGAGGACCACCCGTTGATGGTGGAGCAGCGTCGCTGGCTCGCCGATTACGAGGCGTCGCTGGAGGGAGGAGTCTGATGGTGGAGTCCATGCCCCTCGCGAAGGCGCTCAACGCGGGTCTTCGCGCCGCGATGGCCGCCGACGGCCACGTCCTGCTCATGGGCGAGGACATCGGTCGCCTCGGCGGCGTGTTCCGCGTGACGGAAGGCCTGCAGGCCGAGTTCGGCGAGCAGCGGGTGCTCGACACCCCCCTCGCCGAGTCGGGCATCGTCGGCACCGCGATTGGTTTGGCGATGGCCGGGTTCCGTCCGATCATCGAGATCCAGTTCGACGGCTTCGTCTTTCCCGCCTTCGACCAGATCACGACGCAGCTCGCCAAGCTCACCAACCGGCACGAGGGCGCGCTGCAGATGCCGGTCGTCATCCGCATCCCGTACGGCGGCCACATCGGAGCTGTCGAGCACCACCAGGAGAGCCCGGAGGCCTACTTCACGCACACCGCGGGCCTGCGCGTCGTCTCTCCGTCGACGGCGAACGACGCGTACTGGATGATCCAGGATGCCGTCCGCTCGCCCGACCCGGTGATCTTCCTCGAGCCCAAGGCCAAGTACTGGATGAAGGGCGACGTCGACACCGCCGAGCGCCCCCTGCCGCTGCACGCGTCGCGGCTCGTGCGCCGCGGCACCGACGTCACGCTCGTCGGCCACGGCGCGATGGTCACGACGCTGCTGCAGGCGGCCGCGCTCGCCGAGAGCGAGGGCACCTCGTGCGAGGTGATCGACCTGCGCTCGCTCTCGCCGATCGACTACGGTCCCATCCTCGACTCGGTGCGCCGCACGGGCCGCATGGTCTACGCGCAGGAGGCGCCCGGCTTCACGTCGGTGGGTTCCGAGGTGGCCGCGACCGTCATGGAACGGGCGTTCTTCGCCCTGGAGGCGCCGGTGCTGCGCGTGTCGGGCTTCGACGTGCCGTTCCCACCCGCCAAGCTCGAGGGCACCTACCTCCCCGATGCCGACCGCATCCTCGAGGCCGTCGACCGCGCGCTGGCCTACTGACCCGCCCCGCCCCGCCCATGACCGCGAGACACCATCCCTGCACCGAGACACGCGTCGTAGCCCCGTGTCTCGGTGCGCATCACGTGTCTCGCGGACTCACGCCCTGAAGGAGAACGACATGAGCGAGCAGATCTTCCACCTGCCGGACGTCGGCGAAGGCCTCACCGAGGCCGAGATCGTCCAGTGGCGCGTCGCGCCCGGCGACACCGTCGAGGTCAACGACGTGCTCGTCGAGATCGAGACGGCCAAGTCGCTGGTCGAGCTGCCCTCGCCCTTCTCCGGCACCGTCGGCGAGCTCCTCGCCCCCGAAGGTGAGACCGTCACGGTCGGGGCCCCCATCATCACGATCGGCGGCGCGGCGGCGGATGCCGAGACCCCCGCACCCGCACAGCCCGAGCCGGCCGCGGCATCCGACGACGGCGGCGCCGTGCTGGTCGGCTACGGCACGGGCGCCGGAGCGACCTCTCGCCGCAAGCGCCCGGCCGAGCGCGCCGAGACCGTGCGGGCCTCCGTCGGGGTCGTCGCCAAGCCGCCGGTGCGAAAGCTCGCGCGCGACCTGGGCGTCACCCTCGCCGAGGTCACCCCCACGGGTCCCGCCGGCGAGGTCACCCGCGACGACGTCGTGCGCCACGCCGAGCAGGCGAGCGTCTTCCGCAACATCGCGACGCCCACCGCGCCCGCCGAGCGGGAGCAGACGATCCCGGTCTCCGCCGCGCCCGTCCCCGCACCGCCGGTCGGCGAGCGCGAAGAGGCGATTCCGGTCAAGGGCGTGCGCAAGGCCACGGCCTCGGGCATGGTGCGCTCCGCCTACACCGCGCCGCACGTCTCGGTGTGGACCGACGTCGACGCGACGCGCACGATGGAGCTCGTCAAGCGGCTGAAGGCGTCGCCCGACTTCGCCGACATCAAGGTCTCGCCGCTGCTGATCATGGCGCGCGCGGTGATCTGGGCGGTGCGACGCACGCCGTTGATCGGCGCCGCGTGGATCGACAAGGAAGACGGCTCGGCCGAGATCCGGGTGCGCAACTACGTCAACCTCGGTATCGCCGCCGCGACGCCGCGGGGCCTGCTCGTGCCGAACATCAAGGACGCCCAGGACCTGAACCTCCGCGAGCTCGCCAAGGCGCTCGAGAAGCTGACACTGACGGCCCGAGAGGGAAAGACCACGCCGGCCGATCAGCAGGGCGGCACGATCACGATCACGAACATCGGCGTCTTCGGGATGGATGCCGGCACCCCGATCATCAACCCGGGCGAGTCGGGCATCGTCGCGATGGGCACGATCCGCCAGAAGCCATGGGTCGTCGACGGCGAGGTGCGTCCCCGCTTCGTCACCACGGTCTCGGGCTCGTTCGACCACCGCGTGATCGACGGCGACGGGATGAGTCGCTTCATCGCCGATGTCGCATCGATCCTGGAGGAGCCGGCGCTGCTGCTGGACTGACCCCCGGCATCCGCTGCGACACAATGAAGGCATGCTGACCGTCTTCGTCGCCGCCCTCGCGGCGCTCGTCCCGATCACGAATCCGCTCGGGGCGGTTGCGGCCTACGCCGGGCTGTCCGCCCACCTCGACGAGGCCGACCGCCGCCGGCAGTCGTGGCTCACGGGCATCTACGTCGCCGCCATCCTGACCGTCTTCGCGCTGCTCGGAACCCTGATCCTGCAGTTCTTCGGCATCTCGCTGGGCGCGCTGCAGATCGCCGGCGGCCTCGTGGTGATGCACTCCGGGTTCGGCATGGTCGTGCCGCGCGCGCTGGGCGCGGGGGCCTCGGATGCCGAGAAGGAGCATGCCGCCACGAAGACCGACATCAGCTTCTCGCCGATGGCGCTGCCGCTCATCGCCGGCCCCGGTGCGATCGGCGTGATCGTGGGACTCGCGGCGCGCAATCCCGGCATCCTGGACCGCGTCGGGATCGTGCTCGCCGTCCTCGTCATCGCGGCGGTGATCGCGGTGCTCCTGCGCTACGGCACGCCGCTGGCCGAGAAGCTCGGTCCGACCGGTGTCGGCGCGATCACCCGCGTGATGGGGTTTCTCATCCTGGCCATCGGCGCAGAGATCCTCGTGCACGGCCTGACCGCCGCGCTGCCGGGCCTCGCCTGAGCGGACGGCGCCTCGTCAGCGCGCCCGCGGGTCGTCGACGGGATCGACGACGGGGTGGAAGTTTCCCGACAGGTTCGCCGGCTGCAGCACGTCGCCGAGGCCGCCGCGCTTGCCCGTCCAGAGCGACGGGCCGCGGACGCCGGGAAGCTGCGTGAGCACACTGCCGGTGAACCGGCCTTCGGGCGGAATGTATGGGTTCGCCTTGCGGTTCGCGCGCCACGTGCGGAACCGATCGATCAGTCGCGTCATGACACCCTCCTCCTGTTCACGGTAGGTCCTCGCCGCGTCGCGGGCAAGGAGGGGGCCGTCAGGCGGTGAGGTGCTCGATGAGGATCTGCGTACCGATCCCGATCAGCACCAGGCCACCGACGATCTCCGCCGGGCGGCGAAAGCGCGTGCCGATGCGGTAGCCGATGAAGACGGCGAGAAGCGACAGTGCGAACGTGACGAGTCCGATCGTGGTGACGGCGATCGCGACGTCCACGTTCAAGAAGGCGAAGGACACCCCGACGGCGAGCGCGTCGATGCTCGTCGCGACCGACAGGAGCACCACCTCGCGCACGCTGAAGGCCTCGATGTCGTGCACGTGCTCGGGGTGCTCCGCGTCCACCGGGGGGTCGGGGCTCAGCGCCTCCCACAGCATCTTCCCGCCGACCAGCGCGAGCAGGCCGAACGAGATCCAGTGGTCCCACGGCGCGATCGCGTCGGCGAACGTCGAACCGAGCAGCCAGCCGAGCAGCGGCATGATCGCCTGCGACACCCCGAATGCGGTCGCGAACACGAGCGCCGTGCGCAGCACGTGCGCGCGCAGCTGCAGGCCCTTTCCGAGGGCGACGGCGAAGGCATCGGCGGAGACGCCGAGCGCGAGCAGCAGCAGAGTCCAGGGGGAGATGACGGCTCCTCGAGAGGCGAAGGCGACAGCGGAGGGGTCGCAGAGAACGTGACACGGTCGTTCGCGAGCGCCGTCGGACGCGAGGACCGAAGAACAGCCTGTCGGCGGCGCGGTCTCGACTTCAAGCGGAAGCTATGAACTGACAGCATTTCGGCCGCCCTGGTTTTGATAACGATTATCAGTAGTTCTAGGGTTGAGGACATGAAGCGTCCCGTCGTCCTCCTGTCCGCGCTCGTCGCGGCATCCGCCCTCGCCCTCGCCGGCTGTTCCAGCTCCGCTACCTCGTCGCCCAGCGGCTCCGCGTCCGCGGGCGGCACGATCTCGGTCGTCGCCTCCACCAACGTCTACGGCGACATCGTCAAGACGATCGGAGGTGACCACGTCGAGGTCACCTCGCTCATCGCCGACGAGAGCAAGGATCCGCACGAGTTCGAGGCGACCGCGGCCGATCAGCTCGACGTCCAGAACGCGCAGCTGCTCATCGAGAACGGCGGCGGCTACGACCCGTTCATGGCCTCGCTGAAGGATGCCGCGAAGTCGACCGCCCCGCTGATCAGCGCCGTCACCTTCTCGCCCGAGTGGACGGGCTCCGACCCCACCGCGGCCGTCGACGGCTTCAACGAGCACGTCTTCTACGACCCGCAGACCATCGCCGCCGTCGCCGACGAGATCGCCAAGCAGCTCGGCACGCTCGACCCCACCGATGCGAGCGTCTTCACGGCGAACGCCACGGCGCTGCGCAGTGACATCGACGAGAAGGTCACGCCGATCCTGGGCGACATCTCCAAAGCCCACGGCGGCGCCGAGATCTTCGTCACCGAGCCCGTGCCGCTGTACCTCGCCGAGGCCGCTGGACTGAAGAACGTGACCCCGCCCGCCTTCAGCGAAGCCGTCGAAGAGGGCCAGGACGTCCCGCCGGCGACACTTCTCGACGCGCTCACGCTCATCGGTGGGGGATCGGTGAAGATCCTCTTCGTCAACGGCCAGGCCGCGGGTGCCGAGACCACGCAGGCCGAGGCGAAGGCCGCGGCGGCGAACGTGCCCGTCATCAAAGCCTCGGAGCTGCTCCCGGAGGGCCAGAACTACGTATCGTGGATGACTGACATGGCTACGCAGATCAAGACCGCGCTGGGTTCGTGACCCCCGCCCCCGCTCTTCCCCTTCGCATCATGGCCGCTGCGCTCTCGCGCAGCGGCCATGAGCTGTGGCGCGGCCTCGACCTCGAGTTGCAGCCGGGCGAACTGGTCGCGGTGCTCGGGCCCAGTGGTGCCGGCAAGACCACGCTTCTTCGCGCCGTCCTCGGCCTCGAGCGCCTCAGTGCGGGCTCGATCGAGGCGCTCGGAGAGCCCGTGCGCCGGGCCGGGAATCGTCGCATCGGCTACATTCCGCAGCAGCGCCCGCTGCCCCGGCACACGGCGATGCGCGGCCGCGATCTCGTCCGTCTCGGTGTCGACGGCCACCGCTTCGGCTTCCCGGTGCCGCGCCGCGGCGACCGCGCTCGCGTGCAGACGCTGCTCGATGCCGTCGGGGCCGCCTCGTTCGCCGACCGCCCCGTGGGCCTGCTCTCCGGGGGCGAGCAGCAGCGGCTGCGCGTGGGACAGGCGCTCGCCGACGACCCCGGGCTGCTGCTGTGCGATGAGCCGTTGACCAGTCTCGACCTGGCCAATCAGCGTGACGTCATCGACCTCATCGACCGCTACCGCACCGCCAGCGGCGCCGGCGTGCTGCTGGTCACGCACGACATCAACCCCGTGCTGGAGAAGGTCGATCGTATCCTCTACCTCACCGGCGGCCGTTTCACCCTCGGCAGCCCGGACGAGGTCCTGACCTCCGAGACCCTCACCGCCCTGTACGGCACCCCGGTGCATGTCGCCCGTGTCGGCGGGCGCCTGGTCGTGGTCGGCGCCCCCGACTCGGATGCCGATCACCACCATCACGGCGACGCCGTCGTCGCACCCGCGGGAGGTGTCGCGTGAGCTGGGGAGACATCGGCAACGCGCTGTTCGGCGGGATGGCGCGCTACGGCGACATCCTCGCCCTGGTGCAGAACTCCGTCTGGGCCGGCGCGGTGCTCGGCATCATCGGCGGACTCATCGGCGTGTTCGTCCTGCAGCGCGACATGGCCTTCGCCGTGCACGGCATCAGCGAGCTGTCCTTCGCCGGCGCGGCGGCGGCGCTCCTTCTCGGCGTCGACGTCGTCACGGGCTCGATCGCGGGCTCGCTCATCGCGGCGGGTCTCATCGGCTGGCTGGGCGCGCGCGCCCGCGACCGCAACTCGATCATCGGCGTGCTCATGCCGTTCGGGCTGGGTATCGGCATCCTGTGCATCTCGCTCTACAACGGCCGCAGCGCCAACCGCTTCAGCCTGCTGACCGGTCAGATCGTGTCGGTGCAGAGCGATCAGCTGACGGTGCTGATCGCCTTGAGCGCGATCGTGCTCGTGGGACTGCTGCTCATCTGGAGACCGCTGAACTTCGACTCGCTCGACCCGCAGTCGGCCGCCGCGCGCGGCGTGCCGACGACCGTCGTCTCGTTCGCGTTCATGATCCTGTTGGGCATCGTCGTGGCGGTGGCGGTGCACATCATCGGTGCCCTCCTGGTGCTCTCGCTGCTGGTGACCCCGGCGGCGGCGGCGATGCGGGTCTCCACCGGCCCCATCGCCGTGCCTCTGCTGGCCGCCGGCTTCGGCGTCACCGCGGCGGTGGGCGGCATTCTGCTCGCCATCGCGGGAACGCTGCCGGTGAGCCCCTACATCACGACGCTGTCGTTCCTCATCTACCTCGTCTGCCGCGTCGTCGACGGCGTGCGTCGGCGCGGCACGGTCGAGGCGTGACATCGTCCAGCGCACGCGTCCAGCCGGCTCCTAGACCCCGCGGGTAGACTCCCGGCATGGCCCAGCGCAACACCTGGCAGCGCGATCGCGTGCGCGAGGCGTTGACCGACGCCCCCGGTTTCGTCAGCGCCCAGGCGCTGCACGCGACCCTGCGCGGCGAGAACACGGGCATCGGACTGGCCACCGTCTACCGGGCGCTCGCGACGCTCGCCGCCAGCGGCGAGGCCGATCAGCTGCAGAGTCCCGACGGCGAAGCCATCTACCGCGCGTGCTCGACGACCGGTCACCATCACCACCTGATCTGCCGCTCGTGCGGTCTCGCCGTCGAGATCGAGGCCCACGAGGTCGAGGCGTGGGCGCAGCGCACCGCCGCCGCGCACGGGTTCACCGCCGCCGAGCACGTCGTCGACATCTTCGGTCTCTGCGCCTCCTGCTCCGCGCTGCGCGCCGCCGATCCGGTCGGAGAGCGTGTCGACTGAGGTGCGCGTCGCGCCGGCCCGTCCCCTGGTGGCCGTCGGCATCGGCGCGCTGGTGGTGGCCGCGCTCATCGCGGTCGATTTCCTCGCCCCGGGGCCTGCCTTGCCGACCCGGCTGCAGGACGGTCTCACCCTCTCCATCAGCGTCCTGATCGAGTCGCTCCCCTTCGTGATCCTCGGCGTCCTGCTGTCGATCGTGGTGCAGGTGTGGGTGCCGGCCGGTGCGATCGAACGATGGATGCCGCGGGCACCGTGGGCGCGGCGGGCGGTGCTGTCGCTCCTGGGCATGCTCATCCCCGTCTGCGAGTGCGGAAACGTCCCCTTCGCGCGCGGTCTCATGATGCGCGGGCTGGGGGTCGCCGAGACGCTCACCTTCCTGATCGCCGCGCCGATCGTGAACCCGATCGTGATCATCACCACGCACCAGGCGTTCGGGTTCGACGACGGCATCCTCATCGCGCGCCTCCTCGGCGGCTATGCGGTCGCGAACCTCATCGGGTGGCTCTACAGCCGGCATCCCGACCCCGATGGCCTCATCACGGATCGCTTCCGTGCCAGCTGCGAGATCTCGCTCGAGAACGCGGCGCACGGCCGCGGGCCGGGCAAGGCGCAGCAGAGCCTCGCCCAGTTCGTCGTCGAACTGCGCGCCGTCATGCCCGCGCTCGTGATCGGCTCTGCCCTGGCCGGCGCCGTGCAGGTGCTCGTGCCGCGCTCGGCGCTGCTGGCGATCGGATCGAACCCCGCGCTGTCGATCGTGGCCATGATCACGCTCGCGATGATCGTGTCGATCTGCTCGAACGTCGACGCCTTCTTCGCGCTCTCGTTCGCCTCGACCTTCACGCCCGGCTCGATCGTCGCGTTCCTGCTCGTGGGTCCGCTCGTCGACGTCAAGATGCTCGCGCTGCTGCGCACCACCTTCCGCTCGAACGTGCTGGTAGGGCTCGTCGTGATCGTCGTGCTGTTCGCCGTGGCCGTCGGATCGGTGGTGAACCTCCTTGCGTGAACTGATCGGATCGCGCCTGCTCGGGGTGGGACTGGCCGCGGGCCTGGCCGCGGTCACGGTGGTGCTGTGGCTGAACGGCCAGCTGGCGCTGTACATCAACCCCTCGTCGAACTGGTTCGCGGTGCCGATGGCGATCATCGCCCTCGTCGGTGCGGTGATCAGCTTCGCCCTGCCGGAGGGCGCCGAATCCGACCACGGGCACGATCACGACCACGGCCACGAGCGCCGCGGCGGCTGGGGCACCGCCGCGACCGTGACCGGCGGTGTGCTGTCGGTCGGCGTCGTCGCGGCGATCATGCTGACGCCTCCGGCGACGCTGTCCGCCGAGCTCGCGATGCAGCGCGACACGGGTGCTCCACCACTGTTCCAAGGCTCCGACACCGTGGCGCTGGCTTCCACGGGCGACACCTCGAAGTTCGGCGTCGGGGAGTGGGCGAGCGTGTTCGCGACGGCGACCAACCCCGAGGCGTTCGACGGCGACACCATCACGCTCACCGGGTTCGTGACCCCCACCGACGGCGGATTCGGACTGACGCGCCTGGTCATCACGCACTGCGTCATCGATGCGCAGCCGGCGAGTGTGCCGGTTGCCTCGGGCGACATCCCGGCCACCGGCACGTGGGTCACCGTGACGGGCACGATCCGCGACGCGGGGGGACGACTGCAGATCCAGCCGGCCTCCGTGCAGACGGTCGATCAACCCAAGGATCCGTATGAGTACTGAGCGCGCGACGCGTCGTGAGCGCACACGTCGCCGCCGCGCCCGCGCCTTCCTCGCGGGGTTCGCGATCGTCGTCGCCGCGCTGGCCGTCATCGGACTCGCCGGCGCCGCCGTCACGGTCGCGCAGGGTCCGCGCGTCACGAACGTGAGCGTCGACCCGGATGCCGCGGTCAGCGCGGCCGGCTCGCGGCTGATCATCACGACCACCCAGTCCCTCGCCAAGGTCACGCCGACCCAGGTCACCGTCTCGCCCGCCGCGCCTTTCACCGTGGACACGTCCGGACGCAGCGTGGGCATCCGCTTCACCCAGCCGCTGTGGGACGACACCTCGTACACCGTGACGATCGATGGGGTCAGCGGCATCGGCGGCGGCCCGACAGCATCCGTCTCGCAGAGCTTCACCACGCCCGCGCTGCAGGCCTTCGTCCTGCAGCGCGGCGACGGCGGCGATCGGATCCTGCGCACCGGCCTCGCCGGTCAAGACCCCGAACCGGTCTACACCAACGCGCACATCGAAGACTTCCGTGCCACCGCCGGCCATCTCGTCATGTCGACGCTCGACGACGACAAGAAGTCGCACCTCGTGGTCACCGATCTCGACGGCGGCAACGTGCGCGAGCTCGCCCTCCCCGGCGACGGCACGGTCACCGACCTGCAGAGCGCCGATCGGGGAGATCTCATCGGCTACACCTACACGGATGCCACCGTCGGCACGCCGGGCGCTCGCGAAGCCCGGCTGTTCACGGCCTCGCTCGCCTCCGCGCAGAGCGATGCGCAGCCGACGATGATCCAGCGCAGCGGCGGCGAGTCCCGCGTCGACGACTGGCGGTTCGTGCCCGGCACCGACAGCATCCTCATGCTCACCTACGACGGCGCCCTCACTCTCATCTCCCCGTCCGGCGGCGACCCGGTCACCCTCGGCAACGCCGTGTCGATCGACGGCATCGCGCGCGGCACGACCACCGCGATCGTCGAGCGTGTGGAGGGGCCCGCGGCCATCGATCTGGCCACGGCCAAGCAGGTCGACCTGCCGCCGACCGACAAGGCTCTGGGGCAGACCAACAAGATGGTGCCGATGAGCAACGGCGACACGCTGCGGGTGCTCGCCGTCGTCGACGGCTTCACGGTGCGCTCCACCACCGTCAACGTCGTCGACACCGCGGGAAAGGCGACACCGGTCTTCTCCGTCGACCCGAAAAACATCCTCATCCAGTCGTGCGTGTCGCCGAGCGGGAGGTACGCCGCGTTCCTCGTGGCCCCGGATGCCGTGTCGAACCCGTACGACGGGTACAAGCTGCCGATGCCGACGCACCTGCGCACCCACGTCGTGGCCCTCTCCGGCCCGGAGGCGGGAACCGAGGTCGGCGCGCTCGCGGGCTTCGACATCTCGTGGTGCCAGACGCCGCCGCGCACATGAGCGAGCGCTCGGGCCTGATTCCCGCGACCCGGGCAGCGCTCACGGCGCTGCCGGTGGAGGTGGCGCCGCGCCTGCTCGGCGGTTTGCTGGAGGTGACGATCGGCGACGCACGCGTGGCGGTGCGTCCGACCGAGGTGGAGGCCTATCACGGCGCCGGGACCGGACCGGAGGCCGACCCCGGATCGCACGCGCGGATGGGGCGGACGGCCCGCAACGCGACGATGTGGGGCCCACCGGGTCATCTCTACGTCTACCTGAGCCACGGCATCCATTCCTGCGTCAACGTCGTGTGCGGGCCGCAGGGTCAGGCCGGCGGAATCCTGCTGCGCGCCGGCGAGGTGATCGACGGCGAGCAGATCGCCTTCGCGCGTCGGCCCACGGCGCGCGTGGCCCGCGATCTCGCGCGCGGCCCCGGCAGGCTCGGGGATGCCGTGGGCCTGCGCCACCCCGTCCACGACGGCATCGACGCGGTCGTGGGCGTCCCGCGGGCCGGCGCCGTCGCCCGTCTGTGGCTGCCGGTCGCGGCCCGCTCCGACATCGCGTCGGGACCTCGCGTCGGGGTCGCGGGCGTCGCGGGGACGGCCGCATTCCCGTGGCGGTTCTGGGTCGCGGGCGACCCGACCGTCTCGCCGTTCCGCTGGGGGCGCGGGGCGGGTCCGACGCTCTGACTCGTCAGCCGACGGCGAACCGCTGCAGCATGACCGCGCGCAGCGCCACCGCCGCCGGTCCGGCGTGCCGCCGGGTGCTCACGCTCAGCGGCCACTCGATCACCGGCGTGACGGGCACCGCGATCGTGCCGGGCGTCGGGACGACGAGCACCTGCGGCGCGAGCGCCACGCCGAAACCGGCGGCGACGAACGCGGGGATGTCGCCGACCGCGGAGACCTCGGTCGCCACCTCGCGCACGAGCCCGGCGCGGGTCAGGGCTCGTTCGAGGAGCACGCGGTGACCGAAGCCGTGCGGAGCGTCGATCCATGATTCGGCCGCCAGGAGTTCGAGGGGAACCTCCGGCAGCGCGCTGAGTGCATGCCCGTCGGGGAGCAGTGCCACGAAGGGCGAGCGCACCAGCTCGACGGTGTCGAGGTCGGGCAGCTCCGCGGACGGCAGCCCCATGAAGGCGAGGTCGATCCGTCCCCGCCGCAGCTCGTCGGCGAGGCCGGTGGAGCCGGAGGGAGAGGAGATCAGGCGCAGGCGCACGAGGGGATGCTGCGCGCGGAAGGCGGCGAACAGCTCGGGCATGCGCAGGGTCGGGAGGTTCACGAAGATGCCCACGCGCAGCAGGCCCTCGACGCGACCGGTCGCCGCGCTCTGCAATCGGCTCGTCGCATCGACGATCTCCCGAGCGGGCTCCAGCAGGTGCTCACCGGCGGCCGTCAGCGCGACGCGCCGTCCGGAACGGCAGCCTCGTGTCCATGGCGACAAACTATCGATGATGTCGATGAGCAGCATCAATCGAATTCGTTAGATTCGATGCGACCGAAAGCGCATCCTGAGGTCATGACCACCACCAGCCTCCCCGCCGCCGGGGCGCCCGCCGTGATGTTCCTGCTCTGGCAGGACGTCACGGGACTCATCGTGGCCCGCTTCGTCTCCGGCGTCGGCATCGGCGGGTTGACCGCCACCGCGACGGCGCACATCGCCGAACTGCGCGCCGTGGCGGTGCCGTCGTCGACGATCGCCCCGATCGTCTCCAACTTCGCGAACATGGGGGGACTGGCCGTCGGGCCGCTCGTCGCCGGTGCGCTGGTCACCTGGGTGCCCGCTCAGCTGGAGACGCCCTACGCGGTGTTCCTCGGGCTGCTCGCCCTCGCTCTCGTGGCGACAGCGGTGGTTCCCGAGACCGTCGACCGCGGGCAGCGGCGGCGCTACCGTCCGCAGCGCATCGCTTTCCGGCGGCCGCACGCGGCGCGTTCTGGGCAGCGGGCACCGGGGCGTTCACCGGATTCGCGGTGTTCGGCCTCATGATGGCCCTCACCCCGACCGTGCTGGCCCAGGCCATTGGTGTCACGTCGCGCCTCGCCGCCGGGGCGGTGCCGTTCGCCGTGTTCATGTCGGCGGCCGTCGCGCAGGTGCTCACCGTGCGTCTCGGCCTGCGTCGTCAGCTGCTGCTGTCGTGGATCTTCATGGGTGCCGGGATCGCGCTGCTCGCGGTCGCCGTCGCGCTCGGCGCCCTGGCCCCGTTCGTGATCCGCGGCGATTTGGTGCTCGTCCTGATCTCGGTGGCGACACCTCGCCGCGTGATCGGCGACGGCGCGACGTCAAGCCGACACGCCCGGCCGTGCTAGACTGACTCTTTGTCTGCGCGCACTCCAGCACGCAGTTCGTATCCCACCACGTTTCGACTCGCCTCCGGCTCGCTCAACGACCGGCGGAGGAGTCCGATCCCACCTGGGATGCAGACAAGGGATCTTGGGTGGCACCGTCCGGTGTCACGGTACTAAGGAGAATCACTATGGCAGCAGTGTGCCAGGTGACCGGAGCTGTTCCCGGCTTCGGTCACAACATCTCGCACTCGCACCGCCGGACGAAGCGCCGCTTCGACCCGAACGTGCAGAAGAAGACCTACTACGTTCCTTCGCTCGGTCGCAAGATCACGCTGAACGTGTCGGCCAAGGGCATCAAGGTCATTGACGCCCGCGGCATCGAGTCGGTCGTCAAGGACCTCATCGCGAAGGGTGTGAAGCTCTAATGGCGAAGAAGGCTCAGGACGTTCGTCCGATCATCAAGCTCCGGTCGACCGCCGGCACGGGGTACACCTACGTGACGCGTAAGAACCGTCGCAACAACCCCGACCGCATCGTGCTGAAGAAGTACGACCCGGTGATCCGCAAGCACGTCGAATTCCGAGAGGAGCGCTGATCTCATGGCCAAGAAGAGCAAGATCGCGCGCAACAACCAGCGCGAGGAGGTCGTCGCCCGTTACGCCGAGAAGCGTGCCGAGCTGAAGAAGACCCTCGTCGACCCGAACGCGACCGACGAGGCCCGCGAGGCCGCCCGCGTCGGCCTGCAGAAGCTGCCCCGCAACGCGTCGCCCGTGCGCCTGCGTGGCCGCGACGCCATCGACGGTCGCCCCCGCGGCTACCTGTCGAAGTTCGGCATCTCGCGTGTCCGCTTCCGCGATATGGCGCACAAGGGCGAGCTGCCCGGTGTGACCAAGTCGAGCTGGTAAGCACCGACGCACACGTCTCGAAGGCCCGTCCCGTCAGGGGCGGGCCTTCTGCGTTCCCGTCCGGCACTGGATTCGGAGATCGGCAACGGATGCGGACGGGGCGGGCCGCGGCATCCGATTCCGGTGTCGACCTCCGAATCCGGGGCCGAGCAGCAGGCGGATGCCGCGGTCACACCAGCCTCATCCGTCACCATTCGATGCCGACACGCCGGGGAACATGACCTCAGGGGGGCGTAAATCCGCGGATTTCCGGGGATCGTAGGTATATTCGGGTGCGGTCCCATCGACCAAACCGGGCGTTCGCCGTCCGGTCCGATCTCACTGAAGGCGGCATCCGCTGCCGTCTGGAGGACAACCCCAATGGCTATCACCAAGACTGAGCTCGTCGCAAGCATCGCCAGCGCCACCGGCGAGAGCCAGGCCACCGTCGGCCGCGTCGTCGACGGCCTGTTCTCGGCTGTCTCCGAGGCCGTCGCCAAGGGCGAGAAGGTCACGATCCCCGGCTTCCTCTCGTTCGAGCAGGTCGCCACCGCCGCGCGCACGGGCCGCAACCCGCAGACGGGCGAGGAGATCAAGATCGCCGCCGGCAAGCGCGTCAAGGTCACCGCGGGCTCCAAGCTCAAGGCCGCCGTCAAGTAAGTACGGCCCTTCACGAGGGGGGATGCCGCTCGGCATCCCCCCTTCGGCGTGTCCGGCGCCGCGTAGGCTGGACGGGTGATCCCGACCCGTGTGATGCGTTTCGTGGGCCCGGCGATCCTCGTCGCGGCCGCCCTCGTCGCCCTCGTGCTCGGGCTCCTGTACGGTGGGGGCGCCGCCCCGCTGCTCGTCGGCGACGCCGGTCCGGTCGTGCGCTGGGGGCTGCCGATCGTCACCCTCGGCGTGAACCTGTCGGCGGCGGGCATGATCGGATCCCTCGTGCTCGCGCTGTTCGCGCTGCGCGCGGGGGAGCGCCCCTTCGACACGGCGCTGGACGTGGCATCCATCTCGGCCGCCCTCTTCACCGTCGCGAGCGGGTTCACCGCCTTCTTCACGTTCGTCAACATCTTCAATGCCACCCCGAACGCCGGCGCGGAGTTCGGCGGCCAGCTGGGGCGCTTTCTCGTGTCGACCGACCCGGGCCGCGCCTGGGCGCTGACCACCCTTGCCGGAGCCGCGCTGACGGTGCTCACCTTCGCCGTCCGCGGATGGACCTCGACGTTGTTCGTGGCCGCCCTGGCGATCGCCAGCCTCGTGCCGATGGCCACCCAGGGCCACTCCGGCGACGACGCCGGCCACAACATCGCCGTCTCCGCACTCGCGCTGCACATCATCGCGGCCGCCGCCTGGCTCGGCGGCCTGCTGCTGCTCACGGTGCTGCGACCCCAGCTGCGGGGAGCCGAGCTGGGCGACGCCCTCGCGCGGTACTCGAGCATCGCCCTGGTGGCCTTCGTCGTCGTCTCGCTCTCGGGGGTCGCGCGCGCCGCCGTCGGCATCGTCGAGCCCAAGTACCTGCTGTCCGCCTACGGGGTCCTGCTCGGCGTGAAGGTGGTCGCCCTGCTGCTGATGGGGGCGCTCGGCGCGCGGTATCGCACCGGGCTCATCTCCCGCATTCAGCGTGACGAGATGCCGAGCGCAGAGCGCTCGTCGCGGCGGTTCTGGGGTCTGGTGACGCTCGAGATCGTCTTCATGGGCATCGCCAGCGGAGCGGCGGTGGCGCTGTCGCGCACGCCGCCGCCGGTCGACACGCGCCTTCCCGACGTCAAGACGCCGGCGGAGATCCTCACCGAGGTGCCCCTGCCCCCCGAACTGACCATCGCGCGCTGGTTCACGCAGTGGGACATCGACATCCTGTGGGCGTTCGCCGTCGGCTTCGGCCTCTTCTTCTACCTCGCCGGCGCGTGGCGTCTGCACCGCCGCGGCGATCGCTGGCCGATCTACCGCACGCTGCTGTGGGTGCTGGGCATGCTCTCCCTGCTCTGGGTGACGAGCGGTCCGATCAACGCCTATCAGGACTATCTGTTCAGCATGCACATGATGGGCCACATGCTGCTGACGATGGCCATTCCGATGATGCTCGTCTTCGGCTCCCCCGTCACACTGGCCTCCCGGGCCATCGCCAAGCGCGACGACGGCTCGCGTGGGGGGCGTGAGTGGATCCTGTGGGCGGTGCACACGCCGTTCGCCCGCGTGGTCACCCACCCGCTGTTCGCGGCGGCGATGTTCGTCGGATCGCTCTGGGCGTTCTACTACACCGACCTCTTCCGCTGGACGCTCTACGACCACCTGGGACACGAGTGGATGGTCGCCCACTTCCTCATCTCGGGCTACCTGTTCGTGCAGTCACTCGTCGGCATCGACCCCGTGCCGTTGCGCTACCCCTACCCGTTCCGGCTGCTCACGCTGATCGGTGTGATGGCGATGCACGCGTTCTTCGGCATTTCGATCATGATGTCGTCGGGACTGTTCGTGGCCGAATGGTTCGGCTCGATGGGGCGCACGTGGGGGGAGGCCCCGCTGGTGGACCAGTACACCGGGGGCGGCATCGCGTGGTCGATCGGCGAGATCCCGACCCTGATTCTGGCGATCACGGTGGCGATCCAGTGGAGTCGCACCGACGAACGTGCCCAGCGTCGCGGCGATCGTCACGCCGATCGGACGGGGGATGCCGAGCTGGAGGCCTACAACGCGCAGCTCGCGCAGCTCGCGGCCCGCGACGCACGGGAAGCCCGACTCACACGCTGACGGCGGCAGCCCCGTCGGGGTCAGCCGGCGGACTGCACCTGGATCGAGGCGGTCCCGTCGGGGAGTATCGTGATCGTGCCGCCGACCCGGAACGGCACGTCCTCGTCGACGTGGGTCACCGAGCCGTCGAAGATCGATTTGATGTCGACGACCACGTGCGCCGCGGCATTCGCGGGGACGATCGACCACCCGGCGCCATCGGGCTGCAGGGAGATCTTGGGCTGGTCGACCATGGACCACACCGGGGGCTCGAGGATGCGGTTGCGCACCTGCAGCCCGAACGGGCACCCGGTGGGCTGCAGCACCTGCTGGGTCGTGCAGGCGGTGAGGAACGACTCGACGCGCTCCTGCACGACATCGACGAAGGTGGAGGTCGGCTGGGTCTGGATGTCCACGGGCACCTCGGCCTGCGGCGTATCGGACAGAACCGCCACGCCCGGGCTGGAGGAGACCGGGGTGTCGACCGAGATCGAGTAGAGGCCGGGCGAGAACACGAGCAGCGCGACCGGGGTCAGCGGATCGGCGTTCGTGCCGTTGGGCGAGACCTGTCGGGTGTCGACCGCGAACCCGTTCACGGAGAAGGCGGTGGCACCGCGCAGGGTCAGATCGATCACCGCCAGCGGGCTCTGCGCGAATCGCCAGGTCGGTGCCAGTCCGACCCACCCCGCCCGCTCCACGCGGAACGTGGACGTGCCGGCGTGCGGGCCGGCGTGGTACGACACCGTCACGAGCTCGACCCCGTCGGATTCCTGCTCGCCCACCACACGGATGTCGCTGAGCGGGGCAAGCGCCGCGCGGCGCAGGAGGGCTTCGCTCGCATCGGTGGGAAGCCCGGCATCCGTGAGATCGGAGGATGCGATCGGCACGCCGGGCAGGGCGAGGGCTTCGGGGACGCGCCCCTGGCTGAGCAGATCGAGATAGCGCGTGACGAAGGCGCCGGGGCTGTACAGATCGCGGTACACCGTGGCGGTCGCCGCCCCGATCGCGCCCACCAGGAGCAGACCGACGACCGACAGGGCGGTCAGGTCGAACGCCAGTCGGCGGCTTCCGCGACGGGCCGGGGAACGGCGCGTCGCGGCATCCGTACCCGCCTCTGCGGCGCGCGCCTGCTCACCCACCACCCCGTCCACAGCTCCAGTCTAGGAAACCCTTCCTGATGGCTAGCATGGATCCGGTGAGCATCCCCTCCCTCTCCGCCGAGCAGGAGGAGCTCTTCCGCCTCATCGAGGACACGCGGGAGCACGTTTTCGTGACCGGGCGCGCGGGCACCGGCAAGTCCACTCTCCTGCAGCACCTCGCCTGGAACACCGAGAAGCAGATCGCCGTCTGCGCCCCGACGGGGGTGGCTGCCCTGAACGTCGAGGGGCAGACGATCCACTCCCTCTTCCGGTTGCCGATCGGCCTCATCGCCGACAGCGAGCTGGAGCAGTCCGAACCCGCGCGGCGGGTGCTCAAGGCGATCGACACCCTCGTCATCGATGAGGTGTCGATGGTCAACGCCGACCTGATGGATGCCATCGACCGCTCGCTCCGCCAGGCGCGGGGCCGGCGCTCGGAGCCGTTCGGCGGCGTGCAGATCATCATGTTCGGCGATCCCTACCAGCTCTCGCCCGTGCCGCCGCGCGGCGATGAGCTGCGCTACATCCAGGACCATTACCGCTCGTTCTGGTTCTTCGACGCCCAGGTGTGGGCGGGCCCCTCGACGGACGGCTCGGCGATCCGCTCTGACGGGCTGCTCGATCTCGGCCGCGTCGGGGCGCCCCTGCACATCCGCGAACTGCGTCAGATCCACCGCCAGTCCGACGACGGCTTCAAGGCGATGCTCAACGCCGTCCGCCACGGGGTGGTGACCGCCGAGATCGCGGGCATGCTGAACGCCGCGGGTGCCCGCCCGGTGCCCGAACCGGTCGAGGGCGAGCCTCCCATCATCACCCTGGCGACCCGCAACGACATCGTGTCGCGCATCAACCAGCGCCACCTCGACGCCCTGCCGGGCCCGGTGCAGACGGCGCGTGCGGACGTCAGCGGCGACTTCGGGCGGGGCGAGGCGTCGTACCCCGCCGACACCGAGCTGCAGCTCAAGGTCGGCGCGCAGGTCATGTTCCTCCGCAACGATGTGGGCGGTCGTGGGGACGGCCCGCGGTGGGTGAACGGATCGATCGGCACCGTCACGCGCATCGCCGGGGGTACGGTGCGGGTCGAGCTGGACGGTGAAGAGGTCGACGTCGAGCCGGCCGTCTGGGAGAGGTTCCGCTATGCGTACGATCCCGGGTCGCGAAAGCTCACCCGCGAGATCGTCGCGGAGTTCACGCAGTTCCCGCTGCGACTGGCCTGGGCGGTGACGATCCACAAGTCGCAGGGCAAGACGTACGACCGCGCCGTCATCGACCTGGGCTCGGGAGCGTTCGCACCCGGGCAGACGTACGTGGCGCTGTCGCGGTTGACCTCGCTCGACGGCCTCTACCTGTCGCGCCCGCTGCGCCCGAGCGACATCCTCGTGGATGCCGACGTCCGCCGGTTCATGGCCGGGGTCCGCGCCGCGGGCTTCTGACCGGCCCGCGAGGAGTCGAAACGCGGGGTCAGGCGGATGCCGCGGCGGCGGCCTTGGCGGTGGCGAGATCGACGAAGAGCTCGGTGTTGAACTGGTACGCGGCGAGCACCTCGTCGATGACGCGCTCGCGCTCCTCGGCATCCCATGCGACGGCGTCGAGCTGCTCGCGATAGACATCCTTGAAAGCGGCGGGGTCGGCGATCTGGTCGAAGAGATAGAAGCCGATGCCGTTCGTCTCGAAGCCGAACTGGCGCGCCATGAGCTTTCCGATGAACAGGCCCCCGGAGAGGTCGCCGAGGTAGCGGGTGTAGTGATGGGCCACGAAGCCGCCCGGCCAGGTCGTGCCCACCTCGCGGATGCGCTCGACGTAGCGGCGGGTCGTCGGAAGCGGCGCGATGCGTTCGCGCCAGTCGTCGCCGATCAGGAAGGCGAGATCCGCCTCGATCGCGGGCAGGCGCGTGAGCTTCTCGCTGATGAAGGGCGCGGCGACCGGGTCATCGCGCATCGCGTCGGCGGCGGCCTCGAGGGCGTCGTAGATGAACCAGTGCTGGGCGACGAGCGCGACGTAGTCGTCGCGCGTGCCGCGGCCGCGCATGAGGTCGTGCATGAACCCGGCGTGCTCGCTGCCGGAGTGGGCGGTACGCGAACGCTCGCGCAGGGCCGTGGAGAACGGGATCGGCTCGGTCACAACCGTCAGTGTAGTTGAAACTAAGGCTCACCTAAACTGAAGGTTGTCTGCGGGATCGCTGGGCGGCCGGACGGCCCCTGTGGTCATCCGTGCGGGCGCGGAGTGATCCCCAGTCGTGCACACGCCTCGTCGTACAGCGCGACGATCTCGCGGCGCACGTCCCGACGCTCGCTGATCTGCCCTCCGGGCCAGGGGACGCGGATGACGTCCTCGCCGCCGTCGGCGAGGGTGACGTGCCACTGACCGGCCGCGCCGTCGAACGTGACCATCTCTGACGCCACGACGTCGACCTCGGGCGCGAACGCCCGCGCGATGAGCAGGTTGTCGTCGGAGTGGTCGTCGTTCATGTGGCCGAGAACGCTGGTCAGAGTGTCGTCGTCGAAGGTGTGCGCCATGGCACCCACCATAGGGGCGGGTGCACGGGGCGCGACGGCCCACCTCCCGGGGCAATGGCCCCGCGACGCAATCGTCACAGGAGTGTCACGGCGGTCGGGTCGCCCGCGCATCGTGATCTACGCTGAGAGGACTGACCAGGGGGTGAGCATGCGGGCTCTTCGTCGATCGCGGCGTCTTGCAGCGGTGGCCGGTACGCTCGCGCTGGCGATCGCGCTGGCCGCGTGCTCGTCGAGCCAAACGGTGTCGTTGCCGTTGCCGGACCAGGTGGATGCCGCCATCGGCGGCGATGTTCAGGCCCAGCTGCAGACGGCCGTCGAGCGCGCCGTGGCCGCATCGGGCGCATCGGGCGCGATCGTCGGCGTGCGCGTTCCGTGGGCGGGTGTCTGGGATGCGGGCATCGGCACGGTCGCTCCCGGCGGCGCCGCGGTGAGCGACGCGATGACCTTCCACGCCGGTGCGCTGACGCGGTCGATGACCTGCGACGTGCTCTACGGACTCGTCCACGACGGCGTGGTGTCGCTGGACGACCCGGTCGGCAAGTATGTGACGGGCCTCGGTGACCAGGGCGCTCGGGACGGCCTGACGCTCGGTCAGCTCTGCGACTCGACGTCGGGTATCGGTCCGTACGATCCGAGCATCGACGCGCGTATACGCGCCACTCCCTCCCGTGTCTGGACGCCGCGGGAGCTGATGGCCTTCGGGATGTCGCGCGAATCGACCATCCAGCCCGGAACCGTGTTCGCCGACTCCGACACCGGGTACGTGCTGCTGGGCTTCGCCCTCGAGCGCGCGACCGGCAAGACCGCGTCGCAGCTCTATCAGCAGTACGTGTTCGGTCCGAACGGGATGACCTCCACATCGCTGCCCGACAACGGCACCGCCGAGCTGGACGGCCTGTGGACGGGCACCGCGGCCGATGGCAGCGCGGCGTGCACCGCTCCCACCCCGGTGGTCGGCTTGTCGTCGAGTGCCGGCTTCACGGCATCCGGTGTCATCAGCGATCTCGCCGACACGGGTCGATACGTGCAGGCGCTGGCGATGGGGCTCCGTCCCTACGACGCGCCGGGCCGCTTCGAGAACCCGCTGCCGGCGGTGGCGAACGGTCCGTCGTGGTTCACCGCGCGTGGTGGGGCGTACCAGGCCGGCAGCCTCATCGGGCAGTACGGCTCGGTCCCCGGTGCGTTGACGGCCGCGTTCGCCGACAGCACGACTGGGATGAGCGTCGTCGTCACGTTGAACAACTCGCGGGCGTCGAGCGACCTCGTCCGCAGTCTCGCGTGGGAGCTCGCGGCCATCGCGTCGAAGGCGCCGGCGGCTTCGGGACGCACCGCCCCGCAGGCGGGGCTGCCGTGGACGGCGGAGGACATGGCCGCGCAGGTCACCGCCGCTGCGGTATGCCCGATCCCGTGAGATCGAGCACGGTGTGAGCTGCCGATGAGCGCCGCGTGAGCGCCGCGCGCACCCCCGCATCTGGAGCGCCGGCCGCGGTCGGCCTCGTCGTCGCCGGACTGGTGTGTCAGGAGGGCGGCGCCGCGATCGCGGTCACGCTGTTCCCGCACGTCGGCGCCCTGGGCATGGTGATGCTGCGCCTCGCGTTCTCCGCGCTGATCCTTCTGGCCGTCGCGCGGCCGCGGCTGCGCGGGCACGGGGCGAGCGCGTGGCGCGATGTCATCGTGTTCGGCGTCGTCCTCGGCACGATGAACGGGCTGTTCTACCTCGCGCTGCAACGTCTGCCGCTGGGAGTGACGGTCACGATCGAGGTGCTCGGCCCGCTCGCGCTGTCGATCATCGCCGGGCGCCGTCGTTCGTCCTGGCTGTGGGCCGGCGTCGCACTCATCGGCGTCGTCGCCCTGGCCGGCGGCGGATGGGATCGACTCGACCTCCTCGGCGTGCTGTGCGCCCTCGGCGCCGCGGCGAGCTGGGCGATCTACATTCTCGCGTCGGCGCGCGTGGGTGCCGCGTTCCCGCGTCTGGACGGGCTGGCCATCGCGATGGCGATCGGCGCCGTGCTGTCGCTGCCGTTCGGCATCGTCCAGGCGGGCGCAGCGCTGCTGCGGCCGGAGATGCTCGCGCTCGGCGCCGCGGTCGCCCTGCTGTCGTCGACGCTGCCGTACGCGTTCGAGCTGATCGCGCTGCGGCGCCTACCGGCGGCGGCGTTCGCCATTCTGATGTCGCTCGCCCCGGCAGTCGCGGCGTTGGCCGGCTGGGCACTGCTCGGACAGCGTCTCGCGTGGCTGGAGATCGTGGGAATCGTCCTGGTGATCGCGGCATCCATCGGCGCCGTGCGCGCCGCCGGGCGCCGCGTGCGCGACGCCGTGGAGCCGATCGGCTGAGGCGGCGTCATCCCCATCGTCGGGTGCCCTCCGGCCGGTGATCAGCCGACGTTCGGGTGACGGATAGTCGCGCGTGACAGGATGCCGCGGTGACCTCGCGCTCCTCGACATCCGGCCGCGGCGGCTCGACGAGGCGTCGGCCCGTTCGTCGCCGTCCGGCCCTCAGCGCCCGGCGGCGACGTCAGCTGCGACGTCGCCGGGCGGTCGCCTTAGCGGTGGTGGCCGTGCTCGCCATCGGGCTGGGCGTGGCGGGGGTGGCGATCGGGCAGGCCGTGCGCCATGCCGCCGTCTGCGCGGAGGCCGAGGGATTCGGGCGGCAGCAGCTCGACAACGCACGCAGCATCGTGGCGGCCGGCCGCGATGCCGGACTGCCTGTGCGCGACCAGACGATCGCGGTGATGACGGCGCTGGGGGAGTCCAGTCTGCAGAACATCGACTACGGCGATTGGGAGACGAGCGGGGTGACCAACCCCGACGGCTCACGCACGACCTCGATCGGTCTGTTCCAGCAGCAGGACGGCTGGGGAACGCGGGAGCAGCGGCTCGATCCCTACACGGCGGCGAGCCTGTTCTACCGCGCCATGGTCGAGAAGGTGCCCGAGCCGGAGCGGTCGGCGACGGCGCCCACGGAGGTCGCCCATCGGGTGCAGATCAATCGCGATCCGACGCACTACGCCCCGTACTGGCCGCTGGCCGAGCGGATCGTCGCCGTGCTCGACGATCAGACCGTCGTCGATACCTGCCTCTGACGGGCGTGCCTCTGGGGTCGTCCTGTCTCGACCGCGACGATCCCCGATCACCCGCCCCCGTGCGGTGCGCGGCACGGGGAAAGGTACCAGGCGCGTCGGCGTCGGTGTCCGACTCAGGCGGCGCGCACGGCGACGAACGCCGAGGGCTCGAGGTCTCCCGTCGGAGAGACGAAGATCCGCTTCACGTCGGAGGGCGTGCGGGGGTCGAACACCAGAGGGCGCGACGCGCCCTCTGCGGGCACTTCGCGCGGCGGCAGGAGGGCCAGGCAGGTGACCCAGCGGCGCGCACCCTGGCCGTCATCGAACGCGAACGTGAGGGAGACCGCCGCGCGCGCGGCGGCCATCGCCTCCGTCGACAGCTGCGGCGACGAGGTGACCTCGGCGTCGACGAGACGGCCGGTGGTCAGGAGTTCGGCGGCCAGGTCGGCGTTGCGCCGGCGGAAGCGCTGCGCGCGCAGGCGGCCGATGATGCTGGTGAGACCCAGGGCGATGAAGATGCCCGGCAGCCACCAGATACCGGTGTACATGATCCACGCACCGACGCCCCAGGCCTCGTCCTCGTGGAAGACGGGGTCGACAGCGACGCCCACGGCATCCGGCGCCGCCCACATCGGCAGCGAGAGGAGCACGCCGGTCGCGAGGCCGAGGAGGACGATCGATGCCGGGCCGAGGAAGGCGTAGTACGTGCGCCGGCCCGTGTAGCGGTGGTTCCACGCCGAGTAGGCGCCCATTGTGATGATGCTGGCGATGATGCCGACCGGCAGGGCCGTCGATCGGACGGCGACGGGGACGCCGCCGTCCCAGGTGCTGAATACGCTGTTGATCGACACGATGCGTACCTGGTCGAAGAAGCCGCCGATGCCGAAGCCGATGATCGCTGCGGCGGCGAACCCCGCGAGCCCCCAGAGGAGGGTGGCCGTCAGTGCCCGCGGCGAGCCGACGAGCTTTCGATCCCGTTCGGCGGCCGCGGCTTTCGGGTCGATGAGACTCATGGCTTCCAGCCTATGAGGACGGTGGTGAAGGTCAGGGTGATCTCCTCAGCGCGACGAGCGGTCGATCTATCCCAGCGCGGGGCGACGCTCACGGGGTCGGTGAGCTCGACGGCGACTACTAGCGCAGCGCGACCGTACCGGTTCCGGATCGTCGGCCGCCGATGGTGCTTCCTCCGCTCACATCGAGTGATGCTTCGGTCGTGCGCGACGCGCGGTCGGAGACAAGGAACGAGACCGCGTCCGCGACGACGTCGGTCGCGCCGCCGCCTGCCGGTGTGATGGGGGTCATGAGCATCTTCAGGGGCGGGAGGTGGAACCCGCAGACGGGGCGGCCCCCCGCAACGCCCCGCCTGCGACAGCGACGTGATGCCGCCAAACAGATCGTGGAACAGAACCGTGTCGGGAAAGAACAGGCCTGTGATAAGCCGCCTTATCGCCATGAGACGGCAGTAATTCCTGGTGCGGAGTAGGTTGGCCCCATGTCCACAGCGCCTTCGCTCCTCATCGACCTGGCCGGCGTCGCCCGGCTGGCCGGTGTGCAGCGACCCGTGGCATCGATGTGGCGGTCGAGGTTCGCGTCGTCGCCGGATCCTTTCCCGCGGGCGATCAACGTCGAGGGCGGCCGGGCCTGTTTCGAGGCCGATCACCGCCCGATCCGCGTCGAGATGCTGCCCGACGGCCTCGAGGCCGAGCTCATCGAGGCGGCAGAACGTGGTGAGGCAAGGCGCGGCGAAGGTAGCGTTGAGCACGTCGAGGTCTTCCGGATGGTGAGTGTAGGAACTTCCGGTCCCGGGTGACCTCGACCCCTATCCAGCCACCGCCGCCCGACCCCCGGCTACACCCTCAACATGCGTCGCACCTAGGCCGTGTTGATCAAGTCTGATTTGATCCAGATGAGCGACGCGATGTTGACATGCAAGTGTCTACTTGCCTATTGTGATCGGAGTGGGAGACGTCTACCAGGCGCTCGCCGATCCGACCCGGCGGTTCATCCTCGATGAGCTGGCGGAGCGGGATGGGCAGAGCCTTTTCGAGCTGTGCAGCCGGCTGGTCATGCGGCACGGCATCACATCGAGCAGGCAGGCGATCTCCCAGCACCTGGCCGTCCTGGAGGACGCGGGCCTCGTCAGCTCGCGCCGTTCGGGGCGGACGAAGCTCCACCACCTGCACACGGAGCCGCTGCGCGAGATCGTCGAGCGCTGGCCCGCCGAACCTAAGGAATGACTCATGGGCATCCGTATCAACGTGACGAGCGTGTTCGTCGACGAGCAGGCCAAGGCACTCGACTTCTACACGGAGAGGCTGGGCTTCCTGCCGAAGACCGATGTGCCCGTCGGGGAGTTCCGCTGGCTCACGGTCGTCGGCCCCGATGACCCTGACGGCACAGAGCTGCTGCTCGAGCCCGACCAGCACCCGGCTGCAAGGGCGTACAAGGCCGCGCTCGTCGCCGACGGCATCCCAGCGGCGTCCTTCGCCGTCGATGATGCGGCGGCGGCGCACGCCGAGCTCACCGCGAAGGGCGTCCGTTTCACGCAGGAGCCGACCGTGATGGGGCCGGTCGTCACCGCCGTCCTCGACGACACGTGCGGCAACCTTATCCAGCTCGCCAGCCCGGCATGAGCGTGTCTGAGGACTCGCCGAAAGCCTGCGATGCGGAGGGACGCAAGACGGGACAGTGGACCGAGCCCGACCCGCATGGCGGCGTGTGCGGGCGATGATCGGCTGGAAGCATCCAGCTTCGCCCTCCCCAACCTTGCCCTTGCGATGCATCGCGGTGACGTACGCGGCGCTACCGGGCCGCGTTCGGGGTGACTCGTTCGCTGCACGCCGTCCGGGGGATCGCCTGCGCGGGAGGTTCAGGAGCGCGAGACTCACCGAGTCGAGCGCCGCGCCCAACGTCGTGTGGTACCCGATCCATGTCACCCCTCAACCTTCTGTAGGTTTTCACCTACGTTTGACACGTAGGATAATGCCTACCTAAAGTGGGTGACATGACAGTCTCGAACCTGAAGAGCATCACGTTGTTCGTCGCGGACCAGGACGCCGCCCTCGCCTTCTACGCCCACAAGCTCGGCCTCACCGTCCGCCAGGACGTCTCCAACGGTGAACACCGCTGGCTGGAGGTGGTGCCGCAGAGCGCGCAGACCGGCGTGCTCCTGCTGCGCCCGTTCCCCGGCATCCAGGCCGGGACCGCGCGCGGAATCATGCTCGCGGTTCCCGACGTCGAGACCGCGGCGACCGAACTTCGGGAAGCGGGCGTCGAGGTCTCCGGGCCGACCCAGATGCCGTGGGGGCTGGAGGCGACATTCTCGGACCCGGACGGCAACGGGTTCGTGCTGTCGGCCGCCTGATGCCCGCGATCATCGAGACCGAGGGGCTGACGAAGTCCTACCGGGGGGTGACCGCGCTCCGGGGCGTCGACCTGGAGCTGGAACGTGGCACGGTGCACGCACTCCTGGGGCCGAACGGCGCAGGGAAGACGACCCTGGTCTCGATCCTCTCCACCGTCCTGCGACCCGAGAGCGGCACCGCGCGAGTGGCCGGATACGACATCGTTCGGCACCCGGCGAACGTGCGGGGCGTGATCGGGCTGGCGGGCCAGCATGCGGCGGTCGAACCGAAGCTGACCGGCCGCGAGAATCTCCAGGTGTTCGGCAGACTCAGCGGCCTCGGCGCCCGGGCCGCGCGAACTGCGGCAGATGAGGCGCTCGGACGGCTCGGATTGGAGGACGTCGCGGATCGCATCGCTGGCACCTACAGCGGCGGCACTCGCCGTCGCCTCGATCTGGCTGTCAGTCTCGTCGCCCGTCCCGCGCTCATCCTGATGGATGAGCCGACAACCGGGCTCGATCCGCTCAGCCGCCGCCAGCTCTGGGACGCCGTGATCGACCTGACCCGACAAGGGACAGACGTGCTGCTGACGACCCAATACCTGGAAGAGGCCGACGCGCTGGCAGGCAACGTGATCGTCATCGACGGTGGCGAAGTGGTCGCGCATGGCTCACCCGCTCAGCTCAAGTCCCGCGTCGCCGACGAGACGGTCACCATCGCAGTCGACCGGCCCGAGCACGCAATCCTCGCAGCGGAGTCCGCTCCCGATGATGCGCGGATCGGCGAGGACGGGATGACCGTCATCTGGACCTCACGGGAAGGCGCGCGCGAAGCGCTCGGCGTCTTCGCCGACCTTGCTGCCCGTGGGATCGAGTTGCGCGAGCTGACCATCCGCCGACCCACGCTCGATGACGTGTTCCTCGACCTCGTCGGCACCGACAAGACAGAAAGCGCCCGATGACCGCCACGACGACGCCCCGGCACACCGTCTGGCCGGTCGCCCTGCTCGCGGTGGCCCGCCGGCACGCGCTCGCCACGCTCCGCACGCCGGCCGTGGTCATCATGTCCGTGGTGCAGAGCGTGGTGTTCCTGCTCATCGTCCGCTACGTCTTCGGCGGCGCGATCGGCACCGGGAGCCTGGACTACGTGCAGTTCCTCGCGCCGAACCTGCTCGTGGTGAGCATGCTGTTCTCGGTGATCGGCGTCGGCGGCGCGGTCGCTGAGGACATGGGTTCCGGGGTCACCGACCGCCTCAAGTCCCTGCCGATCGCGCCTTCGGCCGCACTCGCCGGGCGAGCGATCGCGCAGCTCGGACTCTCCGCATTCACCCTCGTCGTGACCGCCGGAGTCGCCCTCGCGGTCGGCTTCCGGCCGGAGGCCGGAGTACTCGGGCTGCTCGGCGTGCTTGGATGGTGCCTGCTCGTCGCGCTCACCTTCGGGTGGGTCTTCATCCTCGCCGGGGTCGCAACCCGCAACGTGCAGGCGGCGCAAGGCATCGGCTTCATCGTGCTGCCGTTCACATTCGTGTCCGGCGCTTTCGTGCCGGCCGAGTCGATGCCGGACTGGCTGCGCGGCTTCGGCGACAACCAGCCCGTGACGGTACTCGTCCAGGCCGCCAGATGGCTCGCCCACGGCGACGCGGGCATCGCCGGCGCACCGCACGACGGCGGCTACTATGTGCTGGTCGGACTGGCCTGGATGGCGGCGATCCTGATCGTCTCCGCCGCCGTCGCGGTCGGCCTCGACCGACGACGCTAGGAACTCCGATGACCCGCCGAACCCACTCCCTCCCCGTCGACCGGGTGCTCGCAGCCCTCGCCAATCCCACCAGGCGCGAGGTGCTGGACCTCCTGCTCGACGGCCCACGCTCAGCATCCGACATCGCCGCACAGTTCGACATGGCACGGCCCTCGGTATCCGAGCACCTGCGTGAGCTCCGGGAGTCCGGCCTGGTCACCGAGACTCGCGATGGTCGCTACCGCCGCTACTCGCTCAACGCCGACCCGCTCACCGAACTGCACGACTGGCTCACCCCCTACGAACGGTTCTGGCGCGGCCGCCTGACCGGACTGGGCGCGGTGCTCGATGCCATGCCCGATGAGGACGGCGGCGCATGACGGTCGAGGACCTCACCACGATCCGGGTCGACCAGTTCTACCCGCACCCGCCCGCGAAGGTCTGGCGCGCCCTGACGACTCCCGACCTCATGTCCCAATGGCTGATGCCCAACGATTTCCAGGCCGTCGCCGGACATCGCTTCACCTTCACCGCGGCGCCCGTGGAGGCCACCAACTTCTCCGGCACCATCGCCTGCGAAGTGCTCGAAGTCCGACCCCCGGAGCGGCTGCGGATCACCTGGCGCGATGCCGACGGGACCAACCCGCTCGACAGCACCGTCACGTTCCACCTGCACCCCGAGGGTCACGGCACGCGGCTGATCCTGGAGCACAGCGGCTTCGACCCCGACGACCCCGGCCAGCAGATGGCCCGCCGCATCATGAGCGGCGGCTGGCGCAGCCACGTCCTCCGACGCCTCGGCGACCTCCTCAACGACCCCCATGTCTCGGGATAGGTATCGCGCGTCTCTTCGGAGTACGCGAGCCGCCGGAGTGTGACGCAGGATCTCATCGCCGAGCCCGGTGAGTTGCTGAGGCTGGCCGATTCCGAGGGCCAGCGCACTAGGCCCGGATGCGATCGACTTCGTATGTCAATGAAGTGGAGGGGCTGACGGGAATCGAACCCGCGCTGTCTGCTTGGGAAGCAGAAGTTCTGCCATTGAACTACAGCCCCACGACGACCTGACGGCCGTGCCCGTCCAGCATACCCACGAATGTCGCTGACTGATCGCCGCACTGAGCGCGGGCGGGCGCCGCTACGCTGCGCTGGGCGCAGAGATGATCGCGACGACATCGGGGGCGCCAACACCATGACCCCCGGAACGTTCCGTTGCTCGAGGATCCCAACTTCTTCGAGCTTGCGTACAGCGTTGCTCACCGCTTGGTAGGTCAGCCCTGGAAACGCAACACGGTTCCAGGTGGCTGTGCAGAGTTCTGGCGGCGCCGCGAGTGGATGAGCGGCGAACGCGACGCGCTCGTAGGTCTGCCCTCGGCCGTCCGTGCCGGAGATCGGAAGGAGGTCGCCGATCGGACTTGCGGCGAATCGTGCGGGATCCGTGCTGCTCTCCTTCAAGTTCCCTTGATCACACCACGTATCGATTCAACGAAAACCGGAAACAATTGAACTTGCAGTCGCGTAATTGAAGCGTGCCGCAATGACGCATGGCCCTCGGCTCACTCGCGCCGCCGCCCCGAACGTCTATACAGATGTAGGAACGGGTCAGCGGATGCCGCGGTTGGCGTGAACACGCTCGGATCGAGCGCACCCATGCACACGACCCGGAGGACCGATCATTGCCTACGTCACCACCGAAGACGGCGCGGAGATCTCCTACAAGGACTGGGGAAGCGCTGGCGCCCAGCCCATCGTCTTCCACCACGGCCCGCCCCTCTCGTCCGACGACTGGGACGCACAGCTGCTCTACCTCATGCTGACCACGCACGCGGACGTCATCAACCCCGACATCCTCGCGTTCATCCAGTCCTGACCCTCCGTTCGCGACCCGCCCGCTGCGCCGGGCGCCGCACTCCCCGTCACTCCGACAGGTGCTGCACCGTGTTCGTGTAGGTGATCGAATCGGCCGTCGATCCGACGAGGCCGAGGGTCACGCCGAACATCGAGTCGAGGCCTTCGGCAGGCGGCGGGGTGTCGGCGCCCAGCGTGAGCAGCTTTCCTCCCGGAAGCGTCGCGCTGAGCGAGTTGATGTACACCACCACGTGCCCGTCGAGGGTCATCGTGTCGGCCGTCGTCGTCAGGATGGGGCCGGTGTCGTGGCGGACGGTCAGGCTGAACCCGGAGATCGTGATGCGGTCGGCTTCGAGCTTCAACGCCGTCGTCCGCGAACCGTCGGCGAGGGGAACGGTCACGACCGAGATGCCGCGCAGGCCGCTGAACGACAGCGACGTCGACCCGAGCTGTGCGGACGGCTGCGTGAACACGGGTCCCTGCTCGTCGGCGACGGGCGCCACCGCGGGCGGCGTCGTGCCTTCCGACGGCGACGGGGTCGGCTGCCCGGGTTCCGGAAGGCCGGGGACGGTCGGCAGGCTCGGGATGCCGGGAACCGACGCGCTCGCCGACGGTGACGGACTGGGCGTCGGGGACGGCGACGAGTGGCAGGGCATGATGATCGGGATGCACCACTCGGTCGGCCGTGCGCCGGAGGTCTCGGCGGCTGCCGCGGGGAGGGCTGCGGCGCCGACGGCGCTCGGCGCGAGCGCGAGGAGCGCGGCCGCCAGCAGCGCGGAACGAGCACGCCGCGTGGTCATCGTGTGACCGCCTCGTCGGGGACGATCGCCTCCTCGGCATCCGCCTCAGCCGTCGGCTCCGACTCCGCGGTGCGCGCGGCTCTCGGCATCCACGACACCGCGAGGATGCCGCCGACCGCCGACAGCACGAACCCGATCAGGAACCCGCCGAGGTTCACCCCCACGATCGAGTAGACGCTCGTCGCCAGCGCGATCACGCCGTACAGGATGCGGTGCGCCGGCGTGGCGACCACGAGGGCGCCCAGCACGATGAGTAGCAGCGGGATCACGACCGCCTGCAGTCCCTCGATGCCGAGGTGGATGTGCAGGCGCCCGAAGTCGAGCTGGCTCGAGCCGAACATCGCGAGGCCGCCGACGATGAGCAGGATGCCGCCCACGAGCGGCCGATCCTTCCGCCAGGCGCGCGCCGGCCGGCCCGCCACGGGCGTGGGCACGGTCTCGTTCTCGGGCTCCGCGGCGAGCTCGGCGGCGCGGGACGCCCGGCGTGTCAGAAGCATCCGCTCGACCCGTCCGTCAGCTTCAGCGACATTCCGGTGAGCGTGAAGACCGAAGCCTGCGTGCTCCACGAGATCTGCTGGAGGTTGTTGATCGTGACGCTGTCGGCATCCTGCGCGAAGTCGCCCGCCGAGCCCTTCGCCGCCGTGTTCACGGTGGAGGCGTCGACGCCGATGCGGATGTTGGAGAACGACGAATCGCCCTTGAGGTCGGTCATGCCGATCTGCAGGTCGCTCGCGGTGGCGGGGTTGCCGCCGCCACCGGCCGTGATGAGCACACCCACTTTGCCGAGCGGGGTGTCGGAGATCACCGACTGGCAGAGATCGTAGAGCTGCGCCGACGCGATGTTGGCGATCGCTACGTTGTGCGAGCCGCCCGCCGTGTCTTGCGTCACGCCCGCGTACTGCGAGAACCCGGTGCCTTCGAGCTTGGATGCGCTGATCTGGAACTGGCTGCCGGAGACCGCGAACGAGACCGGAACGGCGCCCTGCGCGACGCCTCCGAGGAGGAACGTGGAGGCGAGGACGACGGGAATGGTGGCGAGGGTGATGCGTCCCGCGCGGGAGCGAGTCGGGTTCGAGAGTCTCATCGATCCTCCGGATGCCGGGGCGCCGGCTCCGCTGCCGACGCGTTCGATCATCGACTGTGCGCCTCAATTGACAATCAGTCAATAAGGGAGGCGCCTCTGTGAGAGAACTCTCACGAAGAGCGGCCGTGGGACCGCGCCCACCTCGTGGGTAGGGTCGAGGGCATGTCCTCCGAGCACCGTCGGCGCCTGTCGCGGGAGGATCGGCGCGCACAGTTGATCGCTTCGGGCGTCGCGTTCCTCGCGTCGCGGCCGCTCGACGAGCTCACGATCGAGGCCCTCGCCGAGCGCGAGGACGTGTCGCGTGCGCTCGTCTTCCACTACTTCGGCACGCGCCAGGGCCTGCACACCGCGGTGGTCACCACCGCCCGCGACGCGCTGATCGCGGCATCCGCCCCCCGCGCGGAGCTGCCGCCGCGCGCCCGCCTCGACGACACGATCGAGCGGATCGTCGCGTTCGTTCGCGCCCACCGCGGAACCTTCTACTCGCTGGTGCGGGGCGTCGCCAGCGGCGACCCGGTGGTCCGCGAACTCGTCGACGAGGCCCGCGACGAGAACGCGCAACGGATCCTCGAGGTCTTCCACGAGCTGGGTCACGCCGACTCGCCCATGCTGTCGGTGGCCGCACGCGCCTGGGTCGCGTTCGCCGAGGACGTGCTCATCGAGCTCGGTCTCGAGTCCGACCGGCCCGCCGATGAGATCGTCGCCTTCCTGTCGCGTTCGGCGCTGGCGATCGCGGCCTCCGTCGACCGCTGAGCGCGCCGCGCTGTCGCCGTGCGGCCAGTAGGCTGGCCGCGTGCTGCTCAGTGACCGCGACATCCGCACCGAGATCTCCTCCGGCCGCGTCGGACTCGACCCGTGGGATGCCGCGATGGTGCAGCCGTCGAGCGTGGACGTGCGTCTGGATCGCTACTTCCGGCTGTTCGACAACCACAAGTACCCCTTCATCGATCCCGCCGAGGACCAGCCCGATCTCACCCACCTCATCGAGGTGCGCCCCGACGAGCCGTTCATCCTGCACCCGGGCGAGTTCGTCCTCGGCTCGACGTTCGAACAGGTGACGCTGCCCGACGACATCGCCGCGCGCCTGGAGGGCAAGTCGTCGCTCGGACGCCTCGGACTGTTGACGCACTCGACCGCGGGCTTCATCGACCCCGGCTTCTCCGGTCACGTCACCCTCGAGCTGTCGAACGTCGCGACGCTGCCGATCAAGCTGTGGCCGGGGATGAAGATCGGTCAGCTGTGCTTCTTCCGGCTGTCGTCCGCGGCGGAGAACCCCTACGGCACGGGGCCGTACCTCAACCGATATCACGGTCAGCGCGGCCCGACCGCGTCGCGGTCGTTCCAGAACTTCCACCGCACGGATGTGGGTTCGACGGATGCCGGGGCGCGCGGCGCCTGATCCGGCCGCTTCCGATCCCGGCCGCGTCTGACGGTCGGCAGGCGTCCGCGGAGACCGCGGGTCAGTGCGCGGTGGTGACGCCGACGCCGACGCTGTCGTGCACGAGCACGGCGGCGACGCGGGCGCCCTGCCCCGCCGCGACGATGAGCTGCTGCGGACCGGAGGCGGCGTCGCCCGCCGAGTACAGCCCCGGGATCGAGGTGCGGCCGGCGCGGTCGGTCCGCAGGTGTCCCGCGTCGTCGCGCTCGGCGTCGACCCCGTCGAGGAACTCCAGCGCCGGTTCCCACACCGGGCGGACGAACCCGCCGTCGACCTCGACGCGCGTCCCGTCGGCGAGCACGACCGCCGAGATCGCGCCGCGCTCGCCGACGAGCTCCGCGATGGGCGCCCGCTCGACGCCGACGCCGGATGCGACCAGCTCCGCCTCCTCGACGGCGTCGACGATGCCGGCTCCGTTGGTGAACACGGTGAGCCGGCTCGTCCAGTGCGCGATCAGTCGCGCCCGCGCCGCGAGGTCGGGCGTCTCGCCGATCAGGGCGAGGCGGCCGCCCTGCAGCTCCCAGGCATCGCAGGCGGCGCAGCTGAACAGCGACATCCCGTAGAACGAGCGGATGCCCTCCACCGCGGGCAGCGTCTCGCGCAGTCCAGTGGCGACGACGACCGATCGGGCACCCAGCCGGGGCTCGGCGACGGCGGCCCGTCCGCCGATGGCGACGATGAACCGTGCGTCGCGGGACGACGGCGCATCGGATGCCGCGACCCGTACGACGGAGGTCGCGATCGTCCGCTCGAGGATGCGCACGTCGGGGTACGCGTCGAGCTCGGCGCGTGCGAGTTTGCGCAGCTCCATCGGCGATACGCCGTCGCGCGTCAGGAAGCCGTGTGAGCGGAGGGTGGCGGCGTTTCGGGGACGCCCCGCGTCGACCACGACGACCGATGCGCGCGCGCGGGCGAGGTTCAGCGCGGCCGAGAGCCCCGCCGGTCCACCGCCGACCACCACGACGTCCACGACCCGCGTGCCCGACGCGCCGGCATCGCGCGGCGCGGCGCTCACGACGGGGTCAACGCGCCCGCGCGCGAGATGTCGACCTGCTCCTCGCGGGGCACGACCTTGACGCGGTCGCGGGTATGGGCGTGGCCCGCGCCGAGTGCCCGCTCGTGCGCGTCGAGGGCCAGCCAGCCCTCCCAGGTCGTGTAGTCGAGCGCCCGCTCGTCGAGCAGTGCCCGCACGTCGGTGTGCACGGTGGGGGTGGACAGGAGGCCGGCGCGGGCGTCGGCGAGCAGGTGGGTGATCGTCTCCAGGGCGTCGGACTTCGTGTGGCCGATGAGCCCGACGGGCCCGCGTTTGATCCATCCCGTCGCGTACAGGCCGCCGATCGGCTCGCCGGCCGCATCCTCGACACGTCCGCCGGCATTCGGCACGACGCCGCGCACGTCGTCGAACGGCGCGCCGACGACGGGCGAGCCGTGGTAGCCCACGGCGCGGTAGACGGCCTGCACGGGGATGTCGCGCAGCTCGCCCGTGCCCCGGACGGCGCCGTTCGGGTCGCCCGCCACGGGGGCGGTGCGCTCCAAGCGCACGGCCTCCACGCCCGTCTCGCCGAGCACGGACACCGGGGCGTGGAAGAAGTGCAGGTGCACCCGTCGGGCGCGGTCGGCGTGGGTGTGCGCGGCCTCCGGCTCGCGCGTGCGCCACGCGTCGAAGATCCGCCGGATCACCTTCAGCTGATTGTTCCCCGGAGTCGCCGTCGCCGCGTCGAGCGCCGCGAAGTCCTCGTCCGCGAGGACGATGTCCACACCGGGCACCTCCCCGAGCTCGCGCAGCTCGATCGGGGTGAACTTCACGTCGAGGGGACCCCGCCGCCCGAAGACGTGCACGTCGGTGACGACGGATGCCTCGAGTCCGGCCAGCACGTTGTCGGCGACCTCGGTCGTGCGCAGATCCTCGGCGTGCTTGGCGAGCACGCGGGCGACGTCCAGCGCCACGTTGCCGTTGCCGATGACCGCGACCTCGCGCGCGGTGAGCGGCCATGTGCGGGGCGCATCGGGGTGACCGTCGAACCACGCGACGAAGTCGGCCGCACCGTGGGAGCCGGGCAGCTCGATGCCGGGGATCGCCAGCTCCGCGTCACGGATCGCGCCGGTGGCGAGGATGACAGCGTCGTAGCGCGCGTGCAGCTCCTCGAGGGAGACATCGCGGCCCACCTCCACGTTGCCGAGGAAGCGGATCGATCCGGCGTCGAGCATCTCGTGGAGCGAGGTGACGATGCCCTTGATGCGCGGGTGGTCGGGAGCCACCCCGTAGCGGATGAGTCCGTACGGCGCCGGGAGCGAGTCGAACAGGTCGATCGCGACGGTGCCGCCCTCCTCCCGGACGGCGTTCGCGAGGATGTTGCCGGCGTAGATGCCGGCGGGTCCCGCGCCGACGATGGCGACGCGGAGGTCCGGGGCGGTGCTCACAGGGATGCCTTTCGGAGGACGGGTTCGGCCGGGGTGACGGCGGCGAGATCGGCGGGGGCGTAGGGGCTGAGGGTGACGACGTCGCCCACCACGACGACGGCGGGGGAGCGGACGCGGCGGACGGCCGCTTGATGGGCGATGGTCGCGAGCGTGCCCACGGTGACGCGCTGGCCCGGCCCGTACCCGTCCTCGACGATGGCCACGGGGCAGTCGCCGCCGCGTTCGCCGCGCGCCAGCGTCAGGGCGGCATGGGCGAGGGTGCCGACGCCCATGAGCAGCACGACGGTGTGATCGCGCGCGCCGCCGACGGCGGAGATCTGGTCGTGCGCGGTGACGACGGTGAACGCGGTCGCGATGCCGCGGTGGGTGAGGGGGATGCCGGCGACGGCCGGCACCGAGACCGCACTCGTCACGCCGGAGACCACCTCGACGTCGACGCCGTGCGCGCGGCAATGCGCCAGCTCCTCCAGGCCGCGGCCGAACACGTACGGATCGCCGCCCTTCAGCCGCACGACCTCCCTGCCCTCGCCGGCGAGCTGGACGAGCAGCGCGTTGATGGCGTCCTGCGGCACGGCATGGTGTCCGGGAGCCTTGCCGACGTCGACGATCTCGGCGGTGAGCGCGTAGCCCTCCGCCGCCAGCCCGTCGAGGACCGCGCGCGCGCCGAGGCGGTCGGCCACGACGACGTCGGCCTTCTGCAGGGCGCGCAGGCCGCGCAGGGTGAGCAGGCCCACGTCGCCGGGACCGGCGCCGACGAGCGTGACCCGGCCCGCCGGGTCGGCCGCGGCGCTCACCGGGTGCTCCCTGCGAGCAGACCGCGGTTGCGCAGCATCCGGCGCTCGAGTGGCGCGAAGACGACCAGCTCGACGAGGATGCCGATGGCGAGGATCACGAGGATCGTCGCCAGCACCCCGGCGAGGTCGGCGAGCTGTCGGCTCTGATCGAGCATCTGCCCGAGGCCGAACCCGATCGTGCCGCCGGTCGCGATGATCTCCGCGGCCATGAGCGAGCGCCACGAGAACGCCCAGCCCTGCTTGAGGCCGGCGACGTAGCCGGGCAGCGCGGCCGGCAGCACGATCAGCAACGGCTGGGAGACGCGCGTGGTGCCGAGGACCGTGCCCACGCGCCGCAGCTGCGGCGGCACCTGGGCGACCCCGGCGATCAGTCCGTTGACGATCGAGGGGATGGCGCCCATGAGGATGACGAAGTAGACGGTGGCGTCGGTGAGCCCGAACCACAGGATCGCCGCCGGGACCCAGGCCACCGACGGCAGCACCTGCAGCCCCGAGATGATCGGTCCGACGGCGCGCCGGATCGGGCGGACCTCCGCCAGCAGCAGCCCGATCGGCGTGCCCACGACGATCGCTATGAGGAATCCGATGAGTCCCCGCTCCAGGCTCGTGACGACGGCGAGCTGCAGACGCCCGAGGTCCCACGCGTCGCCCAGCGCGAGAGCGACGTCGAGCGGCGACGGCACGCGGTCGGGCCGCGGGCGCGCGATGACGACGTACAGCTGCCACGCCGCGATGAGCAGGGCGACGAACACCACCGGCGGCAGCACACCGGCCGCGACGCGGCGCCAGGGCTCGCGGGCGCGCTCGGGCGTCGTCTGCAGGCTGTCGAGGCCCGCGGCGAGGGTGCGCAGGCTGTCGTCCGGGGTGGATGCCGCGGCATCCGCCCCGGCGAGCGCGATGGTCTCAGGAGGCATTGCGTCGGATCTCCTTCCGCAGGCGTTCGGTGATCTCGGCCGCCAGCTGGGAGACCTCGCGGGACTCGATGCGCCGCGCCGTCGCTCCCGGCACGCGCCATTCGTCCGCGATGCGGCCGGGGCGGCTGGAGAGCAGCACCACTCTCTGACCGAGGCGCACCGCCTCGCGCACGTTGTGGGTGACGAACACGATCGTGCGTCCCGTCGCGCGCCAGACACGGTCGAGCTCCTCGTGGAGGAGGTCGCGGGTGATGGCATCGAGCGCGGCGAAGGGCTCGTCCATGAGCAGGACCGGGCGGTCCTGGGCCAGTGCCCGCGCGAGCGCCACCCGCTGGCGCATGCCCCCGGAGAGCTCATGCGGACGCTTGGCGGCGGCATCGGCCAGATTCACGACGTCGAGCAGTTCGCGGGCGCGCTCGCGGCGCTGCGTCCGCGGGACGCCGCGCAGCTGCAGCGCGAGCTCGACGTTGCGCGAGGCGGTGAGCCACGGCATCAGCGCCGACTCCTGGAACATCACCGCGGTTCCTTCGGCGGGTGTCTCGATCGTGCCGCTGGAGGGCGCGTCGAGTCCGGCGATGAGGTTGAGCAGCGTCGACTTGCCGCATCCGGAGGCGCCGATCAGGCAGACGAACTCGCCTGGCGCGATGTCGAGTCCGACCCCGTCCAGCACGAGAGGGCCGCCGCCGAAGCGCTTCCCGACCCCGCGCAGCCGCACGATCGGCGCCGCGGCGGGGCCAGCGGGCACGGGCGGTGCGGTGAGGTCGAAGCTCGGTCGGAGCGCGGAAGGCGGCTTCGCGGGGAAGCGGGAGTCCGGGGCGGCCGACGGTGTCGGCGTCGTGCGGGCCACGGTCACTGCTCGCCGAGTCCGGCGGCGGACACGCTCGGCGCCCCGCGCTGCTGCAACAGCCCGTTGAGCGGCCGCAGGTCGAACAGGCCCACGATCGATCCGCTCTTCTGCGTGCCGGCCTGTCGGCCGTGGTCGACGAGCGTCTGGAACGTCTCGGCATGCGGGTCGGCCGAGAAGCTCACCTGTGCCAAGGCGCGGGTGAGCACGGCGTCGCTGAGCCCCTTGCCCGTGTCGGCGGCGAGTCTCGCGTTGATCTGCGCACCGGCGGTGTCGGGGTGCTCGACGATCCAGGCGATCGCGTCGAGGTCGCCCTGCACGAGTGCAGCCACTGTCTGCGGGTGCGCCTGGAGGTAGTCGGTGCGCACCAGGAGCACGGTCGTGGGGAAGACCCCGCCCGGCCAGAGCTCCGCCTCATCGACGAGCACGGTGCCACCGGCGTCGAGCACGAGCCGCGACGCCCACGGCTCGGGCACCCAGGCCCCGTCGATCTGGCCGTCCCGGAACAGCGTCAGCGCCTGCGCGTTCTCGGTGGGCGTGATGTGCACGTCGCCGCCGCCGGTCGTGTCGGTCGCCAGCCCCTTCTCCTTCAGCCAGCTGCGCAGGGCGACGTCCTGCGTGTTGCCGAGCTGCGGCGTGGCGATGGTCGTGCCCTTCAGGTCGCTCGGCGACGAGATGCCGTCGCGGACGACCAGCGCCGCGCCGCCGATCGTGGCGCCCGCGACGATGCGTGCCGAGACGCCGCCGGACTGGATGAAGGTGTTGATCGACGGATTCGGACCGATGAACGTCGCATCGATCGCTCCCGCCGAGAGGGCCTCGATGGCTGCCGGCCCCGCCGTGAACGTCTGCGTCGTGAGCGCGGTGTCGCCCAGCGCCTTCTGGAAGATCCCCTCCTGCAGTCCGATGAGGGCGGGAGCGTGGGTGATGTTCGCGAAGTATCCGAGTCGCAGCTCCGTCGCCGGCGTGCCGCCGGTGGGGTCGCCTGCGGTGTCGGCGGATGCCGCGGAGGAACAGCCGGCGAAAGCCATCATGCTCGCCACGGCCAGTGCGGTGAGGGTGAGGATACGGGTGGGCTTCTTCATCGGTTCGCCTCCTTCGGGGTGCGGGTGAGTGCGCGGGTGCGCCGGTGGCGCGGTCGGGGATCAGGCCTGGACGGTGCCGGCGGCGAGGGTCGCGCCGTCCTGCGGATGGATGACCAGGAACGATCCGGTCTCGCGGTTGGTCGCGTACGGCTCGACGGCGAGGTCGGTCGACAGACGCAGCGTGGCGCGACCGATCTCGTTCACCGCGATCTCGGTCGCCGGTTCGTGGGCGAGCGTGTCGAGGTCGCGTCGTGAGACGATCTCGGCGACGAGGGCCTGCACGGTGGTCGTGCCGTGCTTGACGAGCACGCGGCTGCCCGGCGTCAGCTCGCGGGGGTCGAGCTGGAAGAGCTCGGCGTCGATCGTGCGCGTGGCATCCGGAAGTGTTCCGGCGGTGGCGATGACGGCGCCGCGCGAGGCGTCCACGTCGTCGGCGAGCTGCACCGACACCGACTGGGGGGCGACCGCCTCCTCGCCGGGGGCTCCGGCGATGTCGATCGCGGTGACGGTCGTCTCGACCCCCGCGGGGAAGACGGTCACGCGGTCGCCGACCCGGACCGAGCCCGACGAGATCCGCCCCGCGAACGAGCGGTGGTCGCGATAGCGCTCGGCGGCCTCGGGGTCCGCGGCGAGCTCGGGGGCCAGGCCGCCCTGCGGTCGCAGCACCAGCTGCACCGGCAGGCGGAAGTCGGAGGGCGTCTCGAGCTCGTCCCGTGCCGGCAGGGTCTCGAGCAGCTCGAGCAGGGCGGGGCCTTCGTACCAGGGGGTGCGAGCCGACCGCTCGACGATGTTGTCGCCCTCCAGCGCCGAGACCGGCAGCACGTAGATGTGCGCGATCCCGAGCTCGGCCGCGACGGCGCTCACCTGCGCGGCCACCGGCGTGTAGCGGTCCTCCGCGAAGTCGAGGAGGTCGATTTTGTTGACCGCCACGACGACGTGCGGCGCCCGCAGGAGGGCGACGACAGCGAGATGCCGCCGTGTCTGCTCCAGCACGCCCTTGCGCGCGTCGATCAGGACGACGACGGCGTCGGCGGTCGTCGCACCGGTGACCATGTTGCGCGTGTACTGCACGTGCCCGGGGCAGTCCGCGAGCACGAACGACCGCGCACCGGTGGAGAAGTACCGGTAGGCGACGTCGATCGTGATGCCCTGCTCGCGCTCGGCCCGCAGGCCGTCGGTCAGCAGCGCGAAGTCGAACGCGCCGTGCGCGAAGCCGCGATCCACCGAGGTGCGCTGCACCTGCGCGAGCTGGTCGGAGAGGATCGCCTTCGAGTCGTGCAGCAGTCGCCCCACGAGGGTCGACTTGCCGTCGTCGACCGACCCCGCGGTGGCGAACCGGAACAGCGTCGGCGCGGCCGTGAGCGTCGTGGTCATCAGAAGTACCCGTCCTTCTTGCGATCTTCCATCGCCGCCTCCGACAGGCGGTCGTCCGCCCGCGTCGCACCGCGCTCGGTGATGGTCGTGGCGGCGATCTCGCGGACGATGGATGCGACGTCCGCGGCATCCGACTCGACCGCGCCGGTGCAGCTCATGTCGCCGACCGTGCGGTAGCGGACGGTGCGACGCAGGATCTGCTCGCCCGCGCGGGCGGGCGAGGACGCGCCCACCGCGCGCCACATGCCGTCGCGGGCATACACCTCTCGTTCGTGCGCAAAGTACAGCGGGGGCAGCGCGATCTGCTCGCGCTCGATGTAGCGCCAAATGTCCAGCTCGGTCCAGTTGGAGATGGGAAACGCGCGGACGTGCTGGCCCGGGGTGTGCCGCCCGTTGTACAGCGACCACAGCTCGGGGCGCTGGTTGCGCGGATCCCACTGTCCGAACTCGTCGCGCAACGAGATGATGCGCTCCTTGGCGCGTGCCTTGTCCTCGTCGCGCCGCGCGCCGCCGAACACGGCGTCGTGACGGCCGGCGGCGATGGCATCCAGCAGGGGCTGGGTCTGCAACGGGTTGCGGGTGCCGTCGACGCGCTCGTGCAGTCGGCCGTCGTCCAGGTAGTCCTGCACGCGGGCCACCTCCAGGCTCAACCCCAGACGCGCGACGGTCTCGTCGCGGAACGCGATGACCTCGGGGAAGTTGTGGCCGGTGTCGACGTGCAGCACGGGAAACGGGACGCGACCGGGGAAGAACGCCTTCGTCGCGAGGTGCAGCACCACGACCGAGTCCTTGCCGCCGGAGAACAGCAGCACGGGTCGCTCGAACTCCGCGACCACCTCGCGGATGATGTGGATGGCCTCGGCCTCGAGCAGATCGAGCGTACTCAGGCGGGTCGGCGCGGTCGTGTCGGTGGTCATTCGTGCAGTCCGCATTCCGTCTTGGCCGACCCGGCCCAGCGGCCGGAGCGGGGGTCGTCGCCGGGCGCCACGGGACGGGTGCACGGCCGGCATCCGATCGACGGATACCCGAAGTCGAGGAGCAGGTTCACCGGGGCCTTGTGGGCGGCGGCGTAGGAGAGCAGATCGTCGAAGCTCCACGCGGCGACCGGGTTCACCTTCACGAGGCCGTTGCGCTCGTCCCAGGCCACGAGCGCCGTGTTCGTGCGGGTGGGAGCCTCGTCGCGGCGCACGCCCGTGAACCACACCTCGTAGCCGCCGAGCGCGCCCTGCAGCGGCTCGACCTTGCGCTGCGAGCAGCACAGCGAGGGGTCGCGCTCGTACAGGCGCGCGCCGAACGCGGCGTCCTGCTCGGCGACGGTCTGCTCGGGCAGGACGTCAACGACCCGCACGTCGAGCACGCGGTCGACCTCGTCGCGCGTGCTGCGGGTCTCGGTGAAGTGGTAACCGGTGTCCAGGAACAGCACGTCCACGCCGGGCAGGTGCTGCGAGACGAGGTGTGGAAGCGCGGCATCCGCCATGGAACAGGCCACCGCGGCCGCTTCCGCGGAGAAGTTCTCGGCCACCCAGCGGACGACTTGGTCGGCGGCGGCCTCGTTCGCGGTGAGACTGCCGAGCAGGGCGTTGCCGGCCTCGGCGAGCGCGCGCAGCTCGTCCGCGCTGCGGCGTGCGGCGGCGCGGGGGGCGAGGGAGACGCTCATACGAGCGCCTCCTCGTCCGCACGGTGCGCCCACTGGGCGAAGGTCTCGTCGGCTGCCACGTCGCGCTCCGCGACGAACCGCGTGACGACCCGCTCCACATAATCGGCGATCCCGTCGGCGGCGACCTTGAGGCCGCGCACCGTCCGTCCGAGTCCGGCCTCCTCGCGGTCCTGCGAGGCGAGGCCGCCGCCGAGGTGCACCTGGTAGCCGGGGACCTGTTCGCCGTCGATCGTGACGAGCTGTCCCTTCAGCCCGATGTCGGCCGTCTGGATGCGGGCGCACGAGTTCGGGCATCCGTTCACGTGCAGCGAGAGCCGGTGCGGGACCTCCACCCGTGCCAGCCGCTCCTCCAGCTCGAGCACCGCGCGCGTGGCGTGGCCCTTGGTCTCCACGATCGCGAGCTTGCAGAACTCGATGCCCGTGCACGCGATCGTGCCGCGGCGGATGAGGCTCGGCCGGGCCGAGAGGCCGAGCTCGTCCAGACCCGCCACGAGCGAGGGCACCCGGTCCTCGGGGATGTCGAGGATGACGAGCTTCTGGTGCGGCGTCGTGCGCAGCCGGGTGGACCCGTGCGTCTCGATCAGGTCGGCGAGCTTGGCGAGCGTGGGCCCCGACACCCTTCCGACGATGGGCGTCACGCCGATGTAGAACCGGCCGTCCTTCTGCCGGTGGATGCCGACATGGTCGCCCGCGCTCGCGGGCTTCGGTGCCGCGGGACCGTCGGGGAGGGCGTAGCCCAGGTACTCGTCCTGCAGCACCCGGCGGAACTTCTCGGCGCCCCACTCGGAGAGCAGGAACTTCAGGCGCGCCTTGTTGCGCAGGCGCCGGTAGCCGTAGTCGCGGAAGATCTGCGCGACGCCGTGCCACACCTCGGACACGCGATCGGCCGAGACGAACGCACCCAGACGTTCGCCCAGGCGGGGGGCGGTCGAGAGGCCGCCGCCGACCCACAGGTCGTAGCCGATCCCGAGATCGGGATGCTCGACCGCGACGAACGCGACGTCGTTGATCTCGTGCACGACGTCCTGGCTGGGGTGTCCGGTGATCGCCGACTTGAACTTGCGCGGCAGGTTCGCCAGCGTCGGGTCGCCGATGAAGCGGGACTGGATCTGCTCGATCTGCGGCGTCGGATCGATCAGCTCGGTGGCGGAGATGCCCGCGACCGGAGAGCCCAGGATCACGCGCGGGACGTCCCCGCACGCCTCCGTCGTTCCGAGGCCGACCGCCTCGAGGCGGCGCCAGATCTCGGGCATCGACTCCACCTCGATCCAGTGGAGCTGGATGTTCTGACGATCGGTGAGGTCGGCGGTGTCACGACCGAACTCCTGCGAGATCCCCGCGATGACGCGCAGCTGCTCGGTGGTGAGCTGGCCGCCGTCGATGCGCACGCGGAGCATGAAGAAGGCATCCTCCAGCTCGTGCGGCTCGAGGGAGGCCGTGCGACCGCCGTCGATGCCGGGCCGGCGCTGCGTGTACAGTCCCCAGACGCGGAATCGGCCGTGGAGGTCCGTCGGGTCGATCGAGGAGAATCCGCCCTGCGCGTAGACGGTCTCGATGCGCTCGCGCACGGCGAGACCGTCGTCGACCTGCTTCCACTCCTCGTTCGCGTTCAGCGGCGCGGTGCCGTCGATCTTCCACTGTCCGTGAGGCCGCGCCGACGGTCGCGCCAGCCGGGCCGCTCGGTGCGGCGGCCCACCCGCGTCGGCGGAGTCCGCTGCGCGCGTGTCGCTGTCTCTCGTCGTCATGCTGACCCCCGGCGTGCTGGGTGATGGTGGGATGCGGTCGGCGACCGCATCGGTGCGGGACGCCCCGAGGCATCTCCCCTCCGCGAGAGTAGGGAGCGGCGTCGCCGGGCGGTGCGGCGGATGACACGATCCGTCACTGTCCGTAATGCGGCGTCACGTGGCCGCGGACCGTGCGGCGACTGTGCTGTGCGGGTCAGATCGCGCTGCGGTAGCGATCGACGACGAGCTCGACCAGGGCGGGGGCCGGCGGATCGGCATCCAGCAGCGGACGGGCGACGACGGCGCCCGCGGCCTCGCGCACCGCGAGGTCGTGGAAGTAGCCCGGTGCGAGGAGGTAGGTCGCGACGATGACCGGGCGGCCGGATGCGCGGGCATCGGCCACCGCGGCGCGCAGGCGCGGTTCGGCGGCGGCGAGGAAGCCGACCCGGACCGGGCGACCGAGCCGTCCGGCCAGCAGCCGGGCGACGGTGCGGCAGTCCTCGTTCGCCCGCTCGTCGCTGGATCCCGCGACGGCGAGCACCACGTCGGCCGCCTCCACCCCGGCACCGTGGCCGGCGTCGGCGAGACGGGTGAGCAGCACGTCCACGAGGCGCGGGTCCGGGCCGAGCGCCGGTGCGATCGTGACGTCGCCCCGTTGCGCGATCGCCCGCGTGAGGTCGACCCGGACGTGGTAGCCCGCCGACAGCAGCAGCGGCACGAGCGTCACGGGGCGTGCCGGCAGCGCGGCGAGGGCGGCCGGGACGTCGGGCTGCTGCACGTCGACGTGACCGAGGCGCACGTCCGCGTCCGGCAGGCGCTCCGCGACGGCGGCGACGAGCGCGGCGACCGCCGCCTGCCCGGCCCGGTCGCCGGTGCCATGCGAGATCGCCAGGAGGGTTGCCATGCCGTCATTGTCCTCCGCTCACGGTGCGGGCACGAGCCGCGAGGGGCCGGGCGGCGGGCCCGGGCGATGAGGCGGAGGGATCTCCTGAGTCGCGAACGAGGGGGTGGGACGCCGCACCGGCATCCCACCCCCCTCGCGCGCGAATGGGTGCAGTCGATCGGTGCCTACCTCCAGAACTTCGTCGGCCTGAGCTTCACCGTGAGCGCCTTCCAGGGCGAGGCGGGGGAGCAGTGGCAGGCGGCGTGGACGTCGTTCTACTGGGGGTGGTGGATCTCCTGGGCGCCGTTCGTCGGCATCTTCATCGCGCGCGTCAGCAAGGGGCGCACGGTGCGGGAGTTCGTGCTGGGCGTGCTGATCGTGCCGACCCTGGTCGGGGTGCTGTGGTTCGCCGTGCTGGGCGGATCGGCGCTGTACCAGGAGCTCACCGCTCCCGGCTCGATGCTGCTGCCCGACGGCACGGTGGACCTCCAGGGTGCGCTGTTCCAGCTGTTCGCCCACCTTCCCGCCGGCCAGCTGCTCACGATCGGCGCCATCGTGCTCATCGCGACGGCGGCTCTCGCGATCGCGCTGCTGCTGGCCGGCGGACTGTCCGCGCTGCAGACGGCGGCGATCACCATCGCCCTGCCGTTCAGCGTCGTCATGCTGCTCATCTGCTGGTCGACGATCATCGCCTTCCGCCGGGAGCGTCGCGTGTACGCCCGCGCCGAGCGGGCCCAGCTCGTCGACTACGTCGGCGAGCACTACGGCCTCGACGTCGAGAGCGGCAACGAGGAGGGCGTGCGGATGCCGGGGTGGTGGCGCCGCCAACGGCGCTGACGCGCGGCTCACATCGACTAGGTGAGAGCTCGCGCCACGCGAGGACATGAGCGGATGCGGAACGATACGCCCATGTGGACGAGCTGCCGAGCCATCGGCTACTGGCGACTCATCTTCGCCGACACGGTCAGCATCCTGCAGGTCACGGAACTGAGCGCCGCGGACAGCGCCGTCTCGCGCACCGCCACCGACGGCCGATCCGTTGCCGAGATCGCACACGACGTCGTCGTCAGGGCCGGCCGGCTGGACACACGCGACACGACCGAGAGTCTTCAGCAACACGCCCGAGGCACCACACCTAGGGCATGTCTGACAATTGCCGGGTCCAGGCGATGACGGCGTTGAGGATGACAGCGGCCCGGTAGGTGATCGCGAGTTTGTCGTAGCGGGTGGCGAGTCCTCGCCATTGCTTGATGTGGCAGTAGCGGCGCTCGATGACGTTGCGGCCCTGCGCATCCGCGACCGTTACGACGCCAGTGTGCCCACCGTCGTGGGCGCCGTGAGTCGGTCCAGGCCCGTCTTCGTCGACGACGCGCGCTTCCTGCGTCAGCAGACGGATCGCCCGCTGAAGTGGGCGCTTCCCGGCCCCATGACGATGATCGACACGCTCGCCGACCGCCACTACCGAAGCCGCGAAAAGCTGGCGTGGGAGTTCGCGGTCATCCTCAACGAGGAGGCCAGAGAGCTCGAGGCGGCGGGCGTCGACGTCATCCAGTTCGATGAACCGGCCTTCAACGTCTTCTTCGACGAGATGCGCGACTGGGGAGTGGCGACGCTGGAGCGCGCGGCCGAGGGGCTGCGGGCCGAGACCGTCGCGCACATCTGCTACGGCTACGGGATCGAGGCCAACACCCGATGGAAGCAGACGCTGGGCTCCGAATGGCGTCAGTATGAGGAGTCCTTCCCGCTCCTGCAGCGTTCGGCGATCGACATCGTGTCGCTGGAGAGCCACGGCTCCCGCGTTCCGATGGAGCTCATCGAACTCCTGCGCGGCAAGAAGGTCATGCTCGGCGCGATCGATGTCGCCACCGACGAGATCGAGACGCCCGAGGAGGTCGCCGGCACCCTCCGTGAGGCACTGCGTCACGTCGATGCCGACAAGCTGATGCCCAGCACCAACTGCGGCATGGCGCCGCTGCCACGCGACGTGGCGCTCGCGAAGCTCAGCGCGATGAGCACCGGGGCCGCCATCGTGCGAGCGGAGCAGGGCTGACCCCCGCCGTCACGTGTTCGCCGCATCCTGCTTCGCGCCGGCCGCAGCCGCGGCCTGTCGGCGTGCTCGCTCGAGGAACACCGCGGTGAGCACGGCGCCGATCCGGGCCGACCCCGGCTCGAGCGGACCGAGGAGGGCCGTGATGCGCTCGAAGCGCTGGTAGAAGGTCTGTCGATGGATGCCGAGGGATGCGGCCGCATCCGTCTTGCTGCCGAGATTCTCGGCCAATGCGCGCAGCGTGTCGAACAGCTCGCCGTGCGAGACCGCGTCCCGATCGAGCAGCGCGCCGATCTGCTCGTCGATGAACTCGGCGACGGGCTCGATCTGCGACAGCAGCGGCCAGAGGCGCGTCACGGCGATGCTCGCCGCATCCACGACCCGATCCGCATCGGAGACGTACGGCACGCTCTCCCGCGCGGATCGCACGGCTCGCACCGCGCGGTCCACGCTCGCGCTGGTGGGCCCGACCGCGGCGCGCACGCCGCCGCGGTCGGCGAGGCGTCGCAGGGCGTCCGTCATCGCGTCGCGCACGTTCTGCGCGTCCCATGACGGGGCGAACCCCACGATTCCGACGTACTGGCCGTCGGCGAACTGCCCGGTCGAACGCGACGAGATGCGGGCGATCGCGTCCTGTACCGCCGCGACGTTCGACGAGTCGTCGAGTTCGACGACGAACGGGATGAATCGGTCGTCGGGCTCGAACCCCAGCCGTACGGCGAGTGTCGTGAGCTCGCGCGCGTGCTCGGCGGCGGACGTACGCGGCCCGCTCGACGCGAGCAGTGAGATGAAGCGACTGCGCCGCCGGTCGTGCGGTGAGAGCGGATGCGTGCGCAGCAGCGCGATGGCGAGGATCTCGGGTGCCCGTGAGAGCGCACCCGAGATGAGGTGGATGTCGGCGTCCGCCGCCGGGCGCAGCGTCAGCGTTGCGACGACCGTGCCCCCGAATGACACGGGTGCGGTGTACTCGATGCCGAGCGACGCGGTCTCGGTGTCCACGAGCGCGACGCCCAGGGTCTGACCCGACAGCGACGTGAGCTGCGCCGAGGAGTTCGCCTGGTCGCGGATGAGGGAGAGGAGCTGGTCGATGCTCGCCAGCTTCTCGATCGCCTCGGAGAGGGCGAGGGAGATCTGATCGGCGATGCGCAGACGCCGCAGGCTCACATCGGCGAGCTGGCTGTTGATGCTCTCGCAGATCTGCACGAACGGCACCCGGTACCGCAGGTGGATCACGGGCAGACCGCTCGCCTGAGCGTGCTCCAGGAGAGCCTCCGGGATGCGGGGGAGCCGCGGCGTCGTCTCGACGGCGAGCGCGGCGATGTCGCGTGCGACCAGGGTGTTGACGTAGGTCCGAAGCTCCGCCGCATCCGCCGTGGCGAGGTTGACCCCCTCCATGAGGATGAGCTCTCCGCCGCGCAGGAGCGGGGCGATGTCGAGTTGTTCGCTCGCGTGCACCCAGCGCACATCCACGTCGGATGCGGTGCCGCACACGAGTTCGGGTTCGGTCTTCTGGACGACGGCGTCCGTGAGGATCTGATCGAGCTGGAGGGGCATACATTCTGTCCATTCGCCGTTACCGTGAGTTTACAGAGCGCCGCGAGCGCGGTAACACCGCCGCCGCATGCTGGGTGGCGACCCGCTCCACTGATCGCTCCACCTCGCGAGAAGGACACCGCCCATGTCTTCTGCCAGCCCGCACGACATCGAAGAGACACTCCAGCCGATCCCCGAATCCGCCCGTACGACCCGCGTGTCGGGCCAGTTCTGGATCTGGATGGGGGCCAACATCGCTCCCATCAACTGGGTGCTGGGAGCCCTCGGCATCAGCATGGGTCTCGGCCTGCTCGACACGATGCTCGTGCTCGTGATCGGCAACCTGATCGGCATGGGCCTGTTCGGCATCTTCGTGCTGTTCGGCCAGAAGACCGGTGTCACCGGCATGCTCCTCGGCCGCGCCGTGTTCGGTCGCCGTGGCAACTATCTGCCCTCGGTAATCCAGTCGGTCGTGGTCATCGGATGGTGCGCCGTCAACACGTGGATCGTCCTCGACCTCGTGACGGCCCTGCTCGGCGAGCTGGGATGGCTGGATCCGACCCAGGCGAACGTCGGCTGGAAGATCGGCATCGCCGCCCTCATCATGGCGATCCAGGTGGGCGTGGCGCTCGCCGGCTACAAGGCGATCGCGGCGTTCGAGCGGTGGACGGTGCCCCCGACCGTGCTCGTGCTGGTGATCATGTCGATCGTGGCGTGGTTCTTCCTCGACATCGACTGGGGCTACGCGGGCCCCGCAGGTGCGGAGCTCTCCGGCGGCGACCGCATCGTCGCGATGTCGGCCGTGATGACCGCCATCGGCATCGGCTGGGGCATCACCTGGCTGACCTACGCGGCAGACTACTCGCGCTTCATCAGCACGAGCGTGCCTCGTCGCAAGCTCTATCTCGCAAGCGCCCTGGGGCAGTTCATCCCCGTCATCTGGCTCGGCCTGCTCGGAGCGTCTCTCGCCACGAAGAACGGCACGGTCGATCCCGGCCAGCTCATCGTCGAGAACTTCGGCGCCCTCGCCATCCCGGTCCTGCTCCTCGTGCTGCACGGGCCCATCGCGACCAACGTGCTCAACATCTACAGCTTCAGCGTCGCCGCCCAGGCGCTCGACCTCAAGGTCGGCCGCAAGGCCCTCATTATCCTCGTCGGCGTGCTTTCGCTCGCGGCCACCGTCTTCTTCATCTTCCAGGAAGATGCGGCACAGACCCTCGACGCGTGGCTGGTCGGCGTCGTCGGCTGGGTGGCCACGTGGGGGGCGATCATGCTCGTGCACTACGGCATCTTCGAGCGCCGCTCTCGCCGGTTCGACCACCTGTTCGACGCCGTCGGATCGACGCGTCTGCCCGACGTCAACCCGCGCGCATTGATCGCCTTCTTCGTCGGGATCGTCTTCACCTGGCTGTTCCTCAACGGCATGGTGCCGGCGCTGCAGGGCCTCGGCTCGCAGGCGCTCGGTGGCCTCGACATCTCCTGGCTCACCGGCGGTGTCTCCGCCGGCCTCACCTACTGGCTGCTGGCCCGCACCAGCCACAAGCGCTGGGTCGCGGCGCAGCAGTTCACCGATGCGGCCGAGCCCCGCGAGACCGTACCCACCCGCTGAGGATCCCCGCCCCGCCTCGCCCCACCCTCGACGGAGACCACCATGAGCACCTTCATCCGCGACGCACACGTCATCACCATGGACCCGATCTCGGGCAGTACTCCGCTCGTGCGCAGCATCCGCATCGCCGACGGTGTCATCGTCGCGATCGGCGAGCACCTCAAGCCCGATCCGCACGACGAGATCATCGAGGGTCGCGACCGCCTGGTCGCACCCGGTTTCGTGAACGCGCACACCCACTCGTGGGAGATGTTCTACAAGGGTCGCTACGACAATCTGCCGCTGGAGATGTGGATGGCGATGTCGTATCCGATCCTCGGCGACAGCCGCGTCGCGCCGGACCTCGTGCGTCTTCGCACGACCCTCTTCGGCATCGAGTCGCTCAAGGCGGGGGTCACGACGCTCGTCGACGACGTGCTCGAGACCCCGGGGCAGGACCACGAGCAGCTCGCCGCGGTCTTCGACGCCTATGAACAGCTGGGCGTGCGGGCGAACATCTCGGGACATGTCATCAACCGCCCGTTCCTCGACACGGTGCCCTTCGCCGAGGAGTACCTGCCCGACGACGTGGTGCGTGAGATCCGCTCCGCGCACGTGCCGTCCACCGAGGAGTATCTGAGGTTCGCCCGCGAGGCCTTCGCCGCGCACCACGGTCGCGCGAACGGCCGGCTGCGGTTCATGGTCGCGCCCTCCGCCCCGCAGCGGTGCGAGCCGGCACTGCTGACCGGGGCGACCGAGATGGCGCTCGAGTTCGCGGCGGAGTGCCACATCCACGTGCTCGAGACCAAGACGCAACTGGTCACCGGAGACGAGTCGTACGGCGGCAGCCTCGTCTCCTACATGGCGTCGATCGGTGCGCTCTCACCCAACACGACGCTCGCGCACGGGATCTGGCTCACGGATGCCGACATGCAGACGGTCGCCGCGGCAGGCACCTCCATCTCCCACAACCCCATCTCCAACCTCAAGCTCGGTTCGGGGATCGCCGCGTGGCGCAAGCTGCAGAACGCCGGCGTCAACCTCGGGCTGGGCACGGACGGCTGCTCGAGCAGCGATTCGCCGCGGATGCTGGATGTCGTCAAGACCGCGGCTCTCCTGCACAAGGTGACCGAGCCGGACATCGACCAGTGGCCCACGGTCGCCGAGGTGCTGGCCGCAGCCACGATCGGGGGAGCGCGCAGCGCCGTGCTCGACGACGTCGTGGGCTCGCTCGAGGTCGGCAAGCAGGCGGATCTCGTGATCTACGACCTCGAGACCATGGCGTTCACACCTCGTCAGAAGCTCGATCTGCAACTCGTCTACTCCGAGAACGGCTCCTCGATCGACATCGTCATGGTGCAGGGGCGCGTCGTCGTCGCCGGCGGCGAGGTGATCACGGTCGACGAGCGCGCCGCGCGGGCCGAGCTCGCCGAGCGTCTCGACGAGATCATCGAGCGTCAGGACCGCCTCGACGAGCGCAACCAGGCGGTGATGCCAGGGCTCGCGCGCATGTACGAGCGTGCGACGTCCACTCCGGGCGCCGTCAACCGCTTCAGCGGCGATGAGCGTGCCTGGCTCGTCTGATCCCGCCGCGGGTCGGAGACGGGCGGTAGCCTGCCGGAATGGCCGCACCCGTCCCGTACCTGCAGTTCGCCGGCATCGCCGCGGATGCGCTGAAGACCTACCGCGACGTCTTCGGCGGTGAGCTGGAGCTCCACACCTTCGCCGAGTTCGGCCGCCGGGACGGCGCTCCGTCGTGGATCGCGCACGGCGAGCTGCGCGGCCCCGTCGATCTGTTCGGCTCGGATGCGGCCGACGGCGCCGCATCCGTCCAGGTGCACGGGGTGCTCTTCGCGCTGCTCGGTGCCGGCGACGCGGCGACGTCCCGGCGATGGTTCGACGCGCTCGCCGCGACGGGAAACATCGTCGAGGCCATGGGGGAGCGGCCGTGGGGCGATGTCGACGGGCAGGTGCGCGACGGGTTCGGCGTGACCTGGCTGATCGGCTACTCGCCTGCCGACGCCTGACCGCCCAGTTGCCCCGGGTGGGTGAGACGCCACCACTCGGTCGGCGGCTCGATGTCGCCCGACACGACGACGTCGGCCGTCGTCGTGTTCGGCCCCGCGGTCCAGGTGATCGTGCCCACGACCTCGCCGTCGGTATACGTCGTGGCGACGAGACATCCATGGCGACGGTGATCGCGGTGTCCGACCACGTCAGGATGCCGGGTGCCGAGGCGACGACGAGGGCCGCTCGGGAACCCCAGATGGTCGTGAGGGATCCGATCTGACGAGCGCGGCACCCCGGTCGCACTTCGGGCACCGGCTGGATCGAGTTACAAGAATCTGCGGGAAGAGCCGCCTGATCACGGCATCGGCCGCTCCCGCGGCGGCCTGTCGACGAAGATCCATCAGCTGGTGGACGGCAACGGACTCCCGCTGGTTACGCTGATCACTCCGGGTCAGGCGGGCGACTCGCCGATGTTCCTGCCGCTGATGGCACAGCTGCGGGTCGGCCGGGATGTTGGCCGGCCCCGCACCCGCCCGGACTCCGTGCGTGCCGACAAGGCCTACTCGTCTCGCGCGATCCGCGGCCATCTCCGCTCCCGCGGGATCAGGGCCGTCATTCCCGAACCCGACGACCAGAAGGGCCATCGCAAGCGTCGCGGGTCACGCGGAGGCAGACTTGTCGAACTCGACGCCGACGACTACAAGAACCGCAACGTCATCGAGCGCCGCTACTGCCACATCAAGCAATGGCGCGGCCTCGCCACCCGCTACGACAAACACGCCGTCGTCTACCGCGCTGCCGTCGTCCTCAACGCCGTCCTCGCCTGGACCAAGACTTTGTCAGACACGCCCTAGGTCGTCGGCCAGATCTCGTCGACCTCGAGCGTCAGATCGATGATCTGCTGAAGCAGCCCTCCCATGGTCGTTGCCCGTAGCAGCCGCTGCTGGTCGTACTCGACCAGGGGAGCGATCGCGGCGATCTGCCAGGCGGCGGCGACCGGATCCGCCGACAGCTCGATGTCCGGACCCCACGGGGCATCGGGAAAGCGGCCGAGCACGCGGCGCACGATGGCCTCGGCCTCGGTGCGCAGCGGCGTCAGCGCGTCGTTCCAGGCCAGCGGCTCCTGCAGCGAGACCTCCGCCCGGGGGTACGGGTCGTCGTCGAGCCAGCGGTCGACGGTGAAGCGGTCGGTGCCGATGGCGACCACGTGGAGGGCATCGGCGCCGGCGGCGACATCGACCAGGCGGGCCAGTGCGCCGATGCCGGAGCGCTGGTCGCCGCCGCCGGTCTCGTGCCCGCGGTCGATGAGGACGACCCCGAACTGCGGATCATCGCTGTCGAGCAGTTCGCCCATCAGGCGCAGGTAGCGCGGCTCGAAGACGCGCAGCGGCAGGGGTGTGTGGGGAAAGAGCACCGATCCGAGAGGGAACATCGGCATGACGGTCATGCGCCCAGTCAACACCGACGGACGTACAGTGGGCGCGTGCCTCGCCTTCCCGCATCGATCCGCCCCCACGTTCCCGGCCCCGGACAGGAGTCGGTCTGGGACTATCCGCGCCCGCCGCGCGTCGAGCCGGTGTCCGTGCGTGTGACCATCCGTCTCGGCGGCCAGCTCATCGCCGACACCCACGATGCCGTGCGCGTGCTCGAGACGAGCCACCCGCCCGTCTACTACCTTCCGATCGCCGACCTCGCGCCGGGCTCCCTCGTGGATGCCGAGGGGTCGTCGTTCTGCGAGTTCAAGGGCGCCGCGCGCTATCTCGACGTGGTCGGCGGTGGCATCACGCGGGCACAGGCCGCGTGGAACTATCCGCATCCCGCGCCGGGGTACGCGGCGCTGAGCGACCGGGTGGCGGTCTACGCCGCCGCGATGGACGCGTGCACGGTCGATGGGGAAGTCGTCACGCCGCAGCCGGGTGGCTTCTACGGCGGCTGGATCACGGCGAACGTGCTCGGCCCGTACAAGGGCATCCCGGGTTCGATGGGGTGGTGACGGCGCCGGACGGCTACCGTGGGTGTATGGCCTCTGACAGCTTGACCGATCCCCTCGAGGCCGCGCCCGCGCCCGACACCCAGGCCGACGCCGACTCCGCGGCATCCACCGACATCCCGTCGACCCCCGGCTTCGCCGATCTCGGCCTCGACGCCGCCGTGCTGAAGGCGCTGAAGGATGTCGGCTACGAGACGCCGTCGGCGATCCAGGCGGCGACGATCCCGCCGCTGCTCGCCGGCCGCGACGTGCTGGGCACCGCGCAGACCGGCACGGGCAAGACGGCGGCCTTCGCACTGCCGATCCTCTCGCAGCTCGACCTCGCACAGAAGACGCCGCAGGCGCTCGTGCTCGCCCCCACGCGCGAGCTCGCGCTGCAGGTGTGCGAAGCCTTCGAGTCCTACGCGGGTCACCTGCGCGGCGTGCACGTGCTGCCGGTCTACGGCGGCCAGGGCTACGGGCAGCAGCTGTCGGCGCTCCGCCGCGGCGTGCACATCGTCGTCGGTACGCCCGGTCGCATCATGGACCACCTCGACAAGGGCACGCTCGACCTCTCCGAACTGCGCTTCCTCGTGCTCGACGAGGCCGACGAGATGCTGAAGATGGGCTTCGCCGAGGATGTCGAGACGATCCTCGCCGACACCCCCGCCGGCAAGCAGGTCGCGCTCTTCTCCGCGACCATGCCTGCGCAGATCCGCCGCCTCGCCGGCACGTATCTGAAGGATGCCGAGGAGATCAACGTCAAGGCGAAGACCTCGACCGCGACGAACATCACGCAGCGCTACCTGATCGTGTCGTACCCGCAGAAGGTCGATGCGCTCACCCGCATCCTCGAGGTCGAGAACTTCGAGGGCATGATCGTCTTCACCCGCACCAAGAACGAGACCGAGACCCTCGCCGAGAAGCTGCGCGCCCGCGGCTATGCGGCGGCCGCCATCAACGGCGACGTCGCGCAGGCGCAACGCGAGCGGACCGTCAATCAGCTCAAGGACGGCAAGCTCGACATCCTGGTCGCGACCGATGTCGCCGCGCGCGGCCTCGACGTCGAGCGCATCAGCCACGTCGTCAACTTCGATCTGCCCATCGACACCGAGTCGTACGTCCACCGCATCGGCCGCACCGGCCGCGCGGGCCGCTCGGGCGACGCGATCAGCTTCGTGACGCCGCGCGAGCGCCGCATGCTGGCGTCGATCGAGAAGGCCACGCGCCAGCCCCTCACCGAGATGGCGCTGCCCAGTGCCGACGACGTCAACGCGACGCGTCTGACCCGCTTCGACGACGCCATCACGGCGGCCCTCGCCGAGACCGAGCGCATCGACCGCTTCCGCGACATCATCAACCACTACGTCACCCACCACGACGTGCCCGAGGCGGATGTCGCAGCGGCGCTCGCCGTCGTCGCACAGGGGGAGACCCCGCTGCTGCTGGACGAGGACCCGCCCGCGCCGGCGCGCCGCGAACGGTTCGAGCGCGACGACCGCGGACGCGACCGCAGCGACCGCGACCGCGACGACCGGCCCCGCCGCGACGATCGCCGTCGCTCGGGAGGCCCGACCGCGACCTACCGCATCGAGGTCGGTCGTCGGCACAAGGTCGAGCCGCGTCAGATCGTGGGAGCGCTCGCCAATGAAGGCGGTCTTCGCCGCGAGGACTTCGGCGCGATCCAGATCCGTCCCGACTTCTCGCTGGTCGAACTGCCCGCCGACCTTCCCCGCGAGACGCTCCAGCGGCTGGAGGGCACCCGCATCAGCGGTCGCCTGATCGAGATCAAGCCCGACCGCTTCCAGCGCTCCGCCAAGCGTCCGGACCGCGACCGTGACGACCGCGGCGATCGGCGCCCGCGCCGCGACTGAGCGCGGCTCGGCATCCCGCCGGCGCCCGAGTCGCTGGCGCAACTGCAAGGGATCACCGGCGACGCGCCGCCTGGGTCAGTCGCACCGCGGGGTGTCGCGCTGCTCGCCTTGCAGTTCGGGCGGGCAGGCGCGTCGGTCGGCAGGTCGGCGGGCGACTGAGCCGCGCGCGGCCATCGGGGCCCGGTGAGGGGCGCGGCGGGCTGCGCCGGAGTGGTGATCAGCGGGCGGGCGGACGCACGGGGATCAGCAGCGCCAGCCCGACGAGCAGCACGGCGACGAGCCCGAGCACGCCCCAGTACTGATGGCCTCCGAGCGTGACGAAGACGCCGAACATCATCGGGGCCAAGAAGACGGCGGCGCGGCCGGTCGTCGCATAGAGGCCGAAGACCTCTCCCTCGCGACCGGTGGGGATGCTGCGGGCCAGGAACGTACGCGACGCGGACTGGGCCGGGCCGACGAACATCGCCATCGCGAGGCCGAGGCCCCAGAACACGGCGGGCCCTCCGTCGTGGAGGACGAAGATCAGGATGCCGCCGACCACGAGCGCGACGAGCGAGACGATCATGACCGGCTTCGGTCCGAACCGGTCGTCGAAGAAGCCCGATGCCATGGTCACGATGCCCGCCACGACGTTGGCGGCGATGGCGAAGATGAGGACGTCCGCGGCGGTGAGCCCGAACGTACCGGTCGCCAGCACTCCGACGAAGGTGAACACTCCCGTGAGACCGTCGCGGAAGATCGCGCTGGCGAGCAGGAACCACACGGTCGTACGACTCTCGCGCCACAGCGAGGCGACCGTCCCGAAGAGCACGCGGTATGAGGCGAAGAAGCCGATGCGCGCCGCGCCGGGCGTCGACGGCGTGTTCTCCGGCACCGCGAACAGCAGGGGCAGGGCCGACACGGCGAACCAGATCGCGGCGAGGAGCATCGACACGCGCACAGCCATGCCGTCGGCCCCCGTGACGCCGAACAGTCCTACCTCGGGCTTGATGAGCCCGAAGTAGAGCACCAGCAGCAGCACGATGCCGCCGAGGTACCCCATCCCCCAGCCGAAGCCGGAGACCTTGCCCACCGTGCGCGGTGTGGAGATCTGGGAGAGCATCGCGTTGTAGTTCACGCTCGCCAGTTCGTAGAAGACGGTGCCGACCGCGAGCAGCGTGAGCCCGAACCACAGGTAGGCGGTGTCTTCGCGGACGAAGATCATCAGGGCCAGCATGAGCACGACCACGCCGGTGTTGATGCCCAGCCAGCGCTTGCGATGGGCCGAGGCGTCCGAGCGTTGTCCGGTGATCGGCGCCGTGATGAGTACGACCAGGCCGGCGAGGGTGAGGGCCAGCGACAGGGCTTGCGACGTGGTCGTCGCGTCACCGAAGGCGCTGCCGGTGAGATACACGGTGAACACGAAAGAGGTCGCGACCGCGTTGATCGAAGCCGAGCCCCAGTCCCACAGCCCCCACGCGATGACAGCGCGACGAGAGGTCGCCGTCGGGGGAGTCATCGTCGTGGGAGCGGGCAGGTCGGGCAGTGACATGTTCGTCACGTTATGTCCCTTCGGTGAACACCGGGTGGCGCGTCGTCGCGCGTGCAGGTCACGTTACTCCCGGCATCCGGTCGAAAAGTTGAGCCGATTCATATCAACTTGCGTTTGACAGTCGGGGATGCCGCGACTATCGTGGAACACATCGAAGTTGAGCCGTTAAGACTCAACCCCGCAGACTTCCTCAGATCCGTTTCACGAAAGGGAACACAATGGCACGTGCAGTGGGTATCGACCTCGGGACGACGAACTCCGTCGTCTCCGTCCTCGAGGGTGGCGAGCCGAAGGTCATCACCAACGCCGAGGGCTTCCGCACCACCCCGTCGGTGGTCGCGTTCACCAAGGACGGGGAGGTGCTCGTCGGCGAGACCGCGAAGCGCCAGGCCGTCACCAACGTCGACCGCACCCTGTCCTCCGTCAAGCGCCACATGGGCACCGACTGGAAGACGCAGCCGATCGACGGCAAGCAGTACACGCCGCAGGAGATCTCCGCCCGCATCCTCCAGAAGCTCAAGCGCGACGCCGAGACCTACCTGGGCGACAGCGTGACCGACGCGGTCATCACGGTCCCGGCCTACTTCAACGACGCCGAGCGTCAGGCCACCAAGGATGCCGGCGAGATCGCGGGCCTCAACGTCCTGCGCATCATCAACGAGCCGACCGCCGCGGCCCTCGCCTACGGCCTCGACAAGGGCAAGGAGGACGAGCTCATCCTGGTGTTCGACCTCGGTGGTGGAACGTTCGACGTGTCCCTGCTCGAGGTGGGCAAGGACGACGACTTCTCGACCATTCAGGTGCGTGCCACCGCGGGCGACAACCGCCTCGGAGGCGACGACTGGGACCAGCGCATCGTCGACTACCTCATCAAGCAGTTCAAGGACACCACCGGCGTCGACGTCTCGGGCGACAAGATCGCCCTCCAGCGTCTGAAGGAGGCGGCCGAGCAGGCCAAGAAGGAGCTGTCGAGCTCGACCAGCACCTCCATCAACCTGCCCTACCTCTCGCTGACCGACTCGGGCCCCGTGTCGCTGTCGGAGACGCTGACGCGTGCCAAGTTCGAGGACCTCACCAAGGATCTCCTCGACCGCACGAAGAAGCCGTTCAACGACGTCATCGCCGAAGCGGGCATCAAGGTCGGCGACATCGACCACGTCGTGCTCGTCGGTGGATCGACCCGTATGCCGCAGGTCACCGAGCTGGTCAAGCAGCTCACCGGTGGCAAGGAGCCCAACAAGGGCGTGAACCCGGACGAGGTCGTCGCCGTCGGCGCCGCCCTGCAGGCCGGTGTCCTCAAGGGTGAGCGCAAGGATGTGCTGCTCATCGACGTCACCCCCCTGAGCCTCGGCATCGAGACCAAGGGTGGCATCATGACCAAGCTCATCGAGCGCAACACGGCCATCCCGACCAAGCGGAGCGAGACCTTCACGACCGCCGACGACAACCAGCCGTCGGTCGCCATCCAGGTCTTCCAGGGCGAGCGCGAGTTCACGCGTGACAACAAGCCGCTCGGCACCTTCGAGCTGACCGGCATCGCGCCCGCGCCCCGCGGCATCCCGCAGATCGAGGTCACCTTCGACATCGACGCCAACGGCATCGTGCACGTGTCCGCGAAGGACAAGGGCACGGGCAAGGAGCAGTCGATGACGATCACCGGCGGCTCGTCGCTGCCGAAGGAGGACATCGAGCGCATGGTGCGCGAAGCCGAGGAGCACGCCGCGGAGGACAAGAAGCGCCGCGAGGCCGCCGAGGTCCGCAACCAGGCGGAGACCCTTTCGTACTCGATCGAGAAGCTCATCAAGGACAACGAGGACAAGCTCCCCGACGAGGTGAAGACCTCGGTGCAGGCCGATGTCGACGCGCTGAAGACGGCGCTCGCGGGAGACGACGAGGATGCCGTGAAGACGGCGTTCGACAAGCTCAACGCCTCGCAGCAGCAGCTGGGTGAGGCCATCTACGCCTCGGCCCAGGCCGCCGGCGAGCCGGCCGACCCCACCGTCGCCGACCCCGGCAACGGCAGTGTCCCGAACCCCGAAGAGGACGTCATCGACGCCGAGGTCGTCGACGACGAGGACGAGAAGAAGTAAGAGAATCGAGCCATGACGAACAAGGACTTCGAAGAGCCCATCGACGAAGTCCCCGGTGACGAGGGGTCGGAGGCGCACGCCTCCGGCCCCGACTCGCAGGGGGACGCGCACGAGGGCGACGATCTGACCGTCGACGACATCCTGGACGCGCCGCAGATCGACGAGGCCGCCGTCGCGGAGGCTTCGCCCGAGGACCGCGACCTGCTGCTGGACCTCAAGCGGGTGCAGGCCGAGTACGCCAACTACCGCCGTCGCACCGAGGACCAGCGCGAGGTGGAGATCGCCCGCGCCAAGGGATCGGTCGCCAAGGGGCTGCTGCCGGTGCTCGACGACCTCGACCGTGCCGACAAGCACGGTGACCTCGTGGACGGCTCGCCGCTGGCTGCCATCGCGGAGAAGCTCCGCGGCGTGGTCGCCCGCCTCGGTGTCGAGACCTACGGCGTCGCGGGGGAGATGTTCGACCCGCAGCAGCACGAGGCGATCTTCCACGCCCCGAACCCCGGGGGAGTGGAAGACGGCACGATCCTCGACGTCGTCGAGGTCGGCTACCGCTTGGGCACGATCGAACTGCGACCGGCCAAGGTCGTCGTCGCCGGTTCCGCCGACTGACGGGAGGAGGTGTCCATGGCCAGTCAGGATTGGTTCGACAAGGACTTCTACAAGGTCTTGGGCGTCTCCAAGGACGTGTCCGAGGCCGATCTGAAGAAGGCGTACCGCAAGCTCGCCCGCACGTATCACCCCGACTCCACGCAGGGCGATCCTGCGAAGGAGGCGAAGTTCAAGGAGATGAGCGAGGCGTATTCCGTGCTCTCGGACAAGAGCCAGCGCGAGGAGTACGACCAGATCCGCGCGATGGGTGCCGGCGGCGCCCGCTTCCAGGCCCCCGGCACCGGCAGCGGCGGCTTCGAGGACGTCTTCAGCCGTTTCGGACAGTCGCGCGGATCGGCGCAGACGGCCGACTTCGACGATCTGTTCTCGATGTTCGGCCAGGGCGGGTTCACACAGGGCGGCGGCTTCGGCTCCGGGCGCTTCGGGCAGCCGACCGGCGGCTTCCGAGGGTACGGCGGACCGCAGCGCGGCGCGGACGTGACCGCGCGGACGACGCTCGACTTCCGGACCGCCGTCAAGGGTGAGACCATCACTCTCGTCGGCGAGGACGGCAAGCCGTTCAAGGTGAAGATCCCCGCCGGTGTCGCCGACGGCCAGAAGATCCGGCTGCGCGGCCGCGGCCGCCCGTCGCCCGATGGCGGCGAGCCCGGGGATATCGTGGTGAGCGTCACGGTGCGACCGCACCCCGTGTTCACCCGCGACGGGCTGAACCTGCGCGTCACCGTTCCGGTGACCTTCACGGAAGCCGCGCTGGGCGCCACCATCGAGGTGCCGACCCTGGGTGGCGACCCCGTCAAGCTGCGGGTCGCCCCGGGAACGCCCTCCGGGCGCGTGCTGCGCGTGAAGGGCCGCGGCGTGCACACCGCGAAGGGCACCGGTGATCTTCTCGCGGAGGTTCAGGTCGCCGTGCCGTCGCACCTCGACGAGCAGGCGAAGGAAGCACTGCAGCGCTTCCACGAGCTGGAGCCGAAGGAGAACCCGCGTGCCGACCTCATGGCCAAGGCCCGGGAGTGAGCATGGTCGACGAGCACCCCGATGAGGAAGCGCCGATCTTCGCGATCGCCGTCGCGGCGGAGCTTGCCGGCATGCACCCGCAGACCCTCCGTCAGTACGATCGGCTGGGCCTCGTCGTTCCCGGGCGCTCGCAGGGCGGGTCGCGGCGGTATTCGCTGCGGCACGTGAAGCAGTTGCGCGAGGTGGGCTCCCTCTCGGCCGAGGGCATGAGTCTGCCGGCGATCTCGCGCCTGATCGAGCTCGAGAACGAGGCGCGCGGACTGCGCCGTCGCGTCGCCGAACTCGAGCAGCGTCTGCAGGAAGAGCTGGCTCGTCGCTCCCGCGTCTTCGCGGCGGGGGCGACGGGATCGGTCGTGACCCTCCGCCACGGCACGCGCGCGCGTCGGGCGACCGAGGTGGTGCTGTGGCGTCCGCTTCCGTCGGCGGATGCCGAGTCCGACGACTAGACGCTACGACGCGGTGCCGGCGGCGACGGCATCCAGGAAGGCGCCGTAGTCCGCCCGCGAAAGGGCGGCGTAGGCGTACGCCCACTCGACGATCGCCTCGGCGCACGCGCGCCCCTCACCGAGGTACCCGATGACCTTCGCGGCGTTCGTCGGGGGACGCTCCCGCTCGCTCATAACGCCACGGTAGCGGCCGATGCTGGCGCGATCGGAGGACGCGATCAGTGGTCGGCGTCGAGGTCGAACAGCTCCATCTGGCGCACACGCACCGCGCGCGCCGCTCGGACGCGCACGGCGCGCGCGGCGAGAGCGTCCGTGAAGCGGAAGGGGGTCGTCCGATCGGCGGCGAGCGGCGTCGGAGCCGTGACCTCGGCCGCATGCCACGACGCTCCGTCGGCGGACCACTCCCACTCCAGCGCGTCGTCGCCCACCGCGTCCACGGCGGTCAGGGTGGCGTCCGTCACGGACGTGATCTCGGGGAACAGCCACCCCACCCAGGCCCCCGGCCGCAGGCGCACGCCGCGGTCGCCGCCCGCAGCGCCGTCGTCGACGAGTCGGCGGGCGTGGCGCACGCCGGGCGCGTGGACGATGCGACCCGACCCGCCCGTCAGATCGGGGTGCCACGGGCGCACGGGGGTCGGCTCGTCGGCGCCCAGGCTCTCGGCGGGGTCGTCGCCGAACTCGAGCTCCAGGTCGACGTCGGCGCCGAGCGCATCCACCTCCAGCACGGCACGGGTGAGCGGCGCACCGTTGACCCGGGCGGCACGCAGCACATGGGCGTCCGCGTGCGGTCGCCGCGAGCGGATGCGCAGACGCGACCCGTCGCTGCGCGCGACGGTCACGTCGTCGAGCAGCGGCGAGCCGATGACGAGCTCGCCGGAACCCAGCTCGAGCGGATACAGTCCGATCGCCGCCCACAGCCACCACGCGCTCATCTCGCCGTTGTCCTCGTCACCGGGAAAGCCCTGGCCGATGTGGCCGCCCGCGAACAGGCGTCGTGCCAACCGATGTGCTGTCGCGCCGGCGAGCCAGGGCTGATCGGTCCCGGTGTACATGTACGGGATGTGATGCGCCGGCTGATTGGAGATGGCGCACATGCCGCTGCGCAGCGCCCGCGCCTCGCGCTGCTCGTGGATGACCTGACGGTAGGCGCCGGCGAACGCGGCATCCGCGGTCTCGGGCTCGGCGAACAGGCGATCGAGGTGGATGCGCAGGCCCTGTCGGCCGTCGTAGAGGGCGGCCAGGCCGGCGCGGTCGTGCACCGCGCTCACCGACATCCCCCAGGCGTTCGTCTCGACGTAGTCGCCGCCCCAGACGCGCGGGTCGAAGCGTTCGCCCGCCGTCCGGCCGTCGGCGTCGCGTCCGCGGAAGAAGCCGACGACAGGATCGAACAGCTGCCGGTAGGCGAGGGCGCGGTTTCCCAGCCAGCGCGACAGCGCCTCATCGCGCGCGGCGTCGTCGCCCGATGACGCCGCCGACAGTCGGTCTGCCAGCCGCGCCAGCGCGGCGTCGCTGACGGCGTTCTCGATGCTCCAGCTCATGCCCTCGTGGATGGCCCGCGGGATGAAACCCAGGAAGCGTCCCCGCTCGATGCCCTTGCGTCCGCGGCGTGCGTCGGGTGCGCGCTCGGCGGCATTGCGCCATCCCGACGACAGGGCGGTGCGCGGGTCGTCGAGCAGTCCCCACCTTTCGCCGTCGGCGAGGATCTGGTCGCTGGAGGTGCCCACCATCGCGTCCACGTATCCGGGCGCCGTCCACCGCGGCATCCAGCCGTGACGTCGCTGCGGCTCCAGCATCCCGTCCAGCAGCTCCCGGGACCGCACCGGGTCGACCAGGCTCATCATCGGCCACGCCGTGCGGTAGGTGTCCCAGTACCCGTTGTTGACGGGGAGGCGCCCGGCCGCGATCGGCGCTCCGGTGCGCGTGTCGGTGTGCGCCCCGGCGGGGGTGAACGGATCGGCGTACGCCCACCGCGGACTCTCGGCGGATCCGACGTTCTCCTCCGCCGCGTTCGGGTAGAGGTGCAGGCGGTACAGCGCCGAGGCGAGCTGCGCACGGAGGTCGGTGTCGGCGAGGCCGCGGAAAGGGCGCTCGGATGCCGTGAGCTGCGGGATCTGCACGCTGTCGAGCACCGCGTCCCAGGCGCCGCGGGTACGATCGCGGATCTCGTCGAACGTCATCTCTTCCGGTGCCTCCAGGGCGAGCGCGCGCTGTGCCTGCTCGAGGGAGATGAAGGAGATCGCGATGCGCAGCTCGAGAGCGCCCGTGCCGGCGACGAAGCCCGCGCGTTCGCCTCGCCCGTCGTCGTCGATGCGGCCAGAGCGGGCCGCATCACCTCGCACGACACCCGCGAAGAACGTCCGTGGCCCGTTGCCCCACCACGGGTCGGCCTCGCCCACCCAGCCCCGCACGCTGTCGCCCTGCGCGATGACGGTGCCGTGGGCTCCCGGCTGGTCGATGATGAAGCCGACCTCCGCGTCGGAGTCGTCGCCCTCGACGCGGAAGAGGCCCACGCGGTCGGTCGCCGTCGCCTCGATGCGCAGGCCGCCGTCGAGCATCGCCGACCAGACATGCGGGTGGGCGCGCTCGCTGCCCGGGGCGATCCAACGCCGCCGCGCCGTCGGCGCCGAGACCGGGATGCCGTCGAAAGGCATGACCTGCAGCACGCCGCGGTCGCCGATCCACGGACTCGGCTGATGCGAGAACTGCACGGCCTCGAGGCGGCGACCCCGCTCGTCGTCGTGGACGAAGGGGCGGTACGGCCAGCGCTGGTCGCGGGCGTCGGTCGCCGGGGTGAGGAAGGTGAACCCGTGGGGCACCGCGACCGCGGGCACCGTGTTGCCGCGCGAGAACCGGTCGCCGGCGTGCGAGCCCCGCCGGGTGTCCACGCGTTCGGCGGGTGAGGGGGTGGATGCCGGCAGCTCCTCGACACGAAGCTCGACGAAACCGGTCACCTCGTCGGGGGTGCCGGCGTCGGTCGCGAGCGGGCTCGTTCCCAGGACGATCTCGACCTCCGCGGTCCGCCCTGCGAAGGGGGCGAGGCTCACGGTGTCGGCGTTCCACTGCTCGGGCATGCTCCAGGCCGCCGCGAACTGGCTGTCCGCGTCGAGGCGAAAGCCGTAGCGGTCGCGCACGCGGACATCGTCGCTGAGACGTTCCGCGCCGACGCGGGCGTCGACCGTCACCGCGAGCGGCGCCCATGGTGCGTGCACCGCGGCATCCCCGTCGGCGTAGAACGCCCAGTGCAGCACCGTGTCGGCGGTGCAGACGACCGCGTCGAGCCCGGGCACCGCGACGCGCTGTGCACCCTCGCCCGGCCGGAAGCCGAAACGGAACACCGGGCCGCCGAGCACACCGGCATGGGGGCGCGAGGAGGGCGGATCGGCGGGGCCGTCCGCCGGCTCCAGGAAGATCATGCGGGGTCGATCCGCAGCACCGGACCCGCTTCGCCGGCGACCACGTCGTCGACGACCCGCAGCGATCGGGCGAGTTCGTCGACGGCGGGGATCACCGTGCCGAAGCGCTCCCGATCGCCCCCGGTCGCCGTCACGGTGATCAGATGCGTCCCGGTGTCCCAGGTGTAGGTGGCGAACGGCGGCGGCGTCGCGGTGCCGTCCCGGGCCGGCGGCGTCGGCATGACCAGCCGTTCTCCCGTGCCCAGATACGTTCCGCGGAAGTCCTCGGTGTCGTCGTACTCCATCGGCATCATGGCTCGCGCGGTGCGCAACTGCGGCGTGAGCTGCTGGATCTGCGCCATGACGACGACCAGCTCGGGGTCGGACCTCCACACCCAGACCAGGACGCGTCCGGCGGCCTTGCGCATGAGCGCGGGCGCCGCCTGGCTCATCGCCCAGGCGGCGAACGCGCCGCCCGGGCGCGCCTCGGCGCCCAGCATGCCGTTGGCCTGACCCAGCAGCATCCGGATCGCCTTCTTGCGGGCGCGACGTCCCCGCAGTCCGAACGAGTCGGTGATGGGAACCCAGCGCGTCTGGTCGGCATCGGCGGTCAGTCGGGCCATGACACCACGTTACGCGGGACGGGTCCTTCCCGGCGGCAACAGGGCCCTCGGGTAGACTCCTCGGGGTGGCTCCGCGATCCGCGGTCTTGCCGCCGCCGCACAGATAGGCCTCGCACCCCGTGACCGACTCCGCGACACCCGACGACCCGCACCCCGCTCATCGGCCGCTCACGATCGTCATCGCTGCCGACACGTTCAGCCCCGACGTCAACGGCGCTGCCCGCTTCGCCGAGCGCCTCGCGGCCGGACTCGCCGCTCGTGGGCACGACGTGCACGTGATGACGCCGAGCGTGAAGCACTCTGTGCACGGCACCTTCCACGAGATCATCGAGGGCCAGCGGCTCACCGTGCACCGTCCACCCGGGTGGCGCTGGCCTCCGCACGACTGGCTGCGCTTCGTGTTGCCGTGGATGGCCAAGCACTACTCGCGCAGACTTCTCGACGAGGTGGCCGCCGACGTGGTCCACAGCCAGTCGCACATCGTGCTCGGACGCGCCCTCACGCGCATCGCGCGACAGCGCGGCATCCCCGTCGTCGCGACGAACCACGTGATGGCGGAGAACATCCTCGACTTCACGACCCTGCCGCCCCTGCTGGACAAGGTGGTCGTCAAGCTCGCGTGGGACGACGCGAAGCGCACGTTCGACATGTCGCGCGCGGTCACCACGCCGACGCGCAAGGCCGCGGAGTTCCTCGAGAACACGATCGACATCACGGGCGTCATCCCGATCAGCTGCGGCATCGACAAGCGCAACTACACGCCGAACCTGACCCCGCGGCCCCACAACCGCGTGCTGTTCGTCGGTCGGCTGACCACCGAGAAACACGTCGAGGTCACGCTCGCGGCGATCGCGAAGCTCGCGCCGGAACTGCCCGACATCGCATTCGACATCGTCGGGGGCGGCGACCAGCGCCGCGCGCTGGAACAGACTGCGCAGCGCCTCGGCATCCAGGACCGCGTCACCTTCTACGGCCGCGTCGAGGAGGACGACCTCCGCGCCGCGTACACACGCGCCGACGTCTTCGCGATCGCGTCGATCGCCGAGCTGCAGTCGATCGCGACGATGGAGGCGATGGCCTCGGGCCTTCCCGTCGTCGCCGCCGATGCCGTCGCGCTGCCGCACCTCGTCCACGACGGGGAGAACGGGTACCTGTTCGCGCCGGGCGACGTCGACGACCTCGCCGACAAGCTGCGCCGCGTGCTGACGGCCTCGCCGGAGGAGTACCTGCGCATGCAGCAGGCGTCGCTCGACGGGGTGGAGATCCACGACATCGAGAAGACCCTCGACACGTTCGAGAAGCTCTACCGCGGCGAGCCCCTCGACGGCTGACATGCGCCTGCTGTTCGACGCGCGGTACATCCGCACCGACTTCCATGACGGCATCAGCCGGTACTCGGCCGAGCTCGCCGCCGCCGTCGCCGGTGGCGCGGCCGCGCGGGGTGTGGAGGTCGTGTTCCTGATCCACGACGAGGCGCAGCGGGCTCTCCTGCCGGAGGGTGCACGTGCGCTGCGGATTCACGCCCCCACCGCGGTGCGCGAGCCGTTCACGGCGCTCCTGCTGAACCGGTATCGTCCAGACGCCCTGTTCTCACCGATGCAGACGATCGGGGTGCTCGGCCGTCGCTTCGGTGTGATCCTCACCCTCCACGACACGATCTACTACCGGCATCGCACGCCGCCGCGGAATCTTCCCTGGTACGTCCGCGTCGGCTGGCGGCTGTTCCATCTCTCATACGTTCCGCAGCGCCTCACGCTCAACGCCGCCGATCTGGTCGCGACCGTCAGCGAGACGAGCGCGGCCGAGTTCGCCCGCGTGCGCCTGACGAAGCGGCCCGTCATCGTCGTCCCGAACGCGCCGCAGCGCCTCGGCGACCTGCTGCCGGCGGGCGTCCGGGTTGAGCCCGGCGCCGACAACCTCGTCTACATGGGCTCGTTCATGGGGTACAAGAACGTCGAGACCCTCATCCGCGCCATGGCGGAGCTTCCCGGACGTACGCTCCATCTGCTGTCGCGCATCTCGCCCGACCGTCGCGCCGAGCTCGAGCGTCTCGTCGATGGCCGCGGGGGTGCGGTGCGCTTCCACAACGGTGTGACGGATGCCGAGTACGCCGGGCTTCTGGCCGAGCGGGCCGTGCTGGTCTCGGCATCCCTCGACGAGGGCTACGGGCTTCCGGTCGCCGAGGCTCTCGCGCTGGGCGTTCCCGCTGTCGTCACCGACATGCCGATCTTCCGAGAGGTCGCCGGCGACGGTGCGCTGTACGCGCCGGGCACGGATGCCGCGGCTTTCGCCGCCGCGGTGCGCGCGATCGACGATCCCGAGCGCCGTGACGCGCTCATCGCCGCCGGATCGGCGCACATCGCGCGCTTCTCGTGGCAGCGATCGGCCGACGTGCTGCTGGATGCGCTCGACCGGCTGCCGCGACGGCGCTGACACCCCGGCGGCGCACCGGTCGGTCCGCACCGGCCGGTAGTCGTCGGTGATGAGGGCGCGAGCGGTCGCGCCGACCGATACGACGATGACGAGCGCGAGAACGAGGAAGAAGATGAGCATGGCAGAAAAGCTATGCCCGTAGCCGAAGAGTCACGAGTGGCAGAACTGCTCAAAGGAGTAGGATTCCTGCCATGAAGACCATCGCCTGCGTCGTCCAGCCCGGTTTCGCTCCCTTCGAGTTCGGTCTGGCCTGCGAGGCGTTCGGGCTCGATCGGTCGGACGACGGCATCCCCAACTTCGACTTCCGCGTCGTCGCGCCCGACCCGGGCGCGGTGCCGAGCAACCTGCGCTTCTCGATCAACGTCGACGACGATCTGTCGTTCGCCGACGAGGCCGATCTCGTCGTCATCACCCCGATCCCGCGCGACCAGTGGGCACACGTGGACGAACGCGTGTCCGCCGTGGTGCGCCGCGCCGTCGAGCGCGGCGCCTGGGTGCTCACGGTCTGCAGCGGCTCGTTCGTGGTGGCGGCTGCCGGGGTGCTGGATGGACGGCGTGCGACGACCCATTGGCGCTACGCCGACACGATGGCCGAGATGTACCCGCGCATCGACGTCGACCCCAACGTTCTGTACGTCCAGGACGGGCGCATCATCACCAGCGCCGGCACGGCAGCAGGGCTGGACGCATGCCTTCACCTGCTGCGCCTCGAGCTCGGCGCCGAGATGACCAACACGATCGCGCGCCGCATGGTCGTCCCTCCCCAGCGCGACGGCGGCCAGGCGCAGTTCATCGCGAAGCCGCTGCCCGAATCCACCTCGCTCTCGCTCACACCGGTCACCGAGTGGATGCTGGAGAACCTCACCCTCGATCTGTCGGTTGACCAGCTCGCCGCCCGCGCGCACATGTCGCCGCGCACCTTCGCCCGCCGATTCAAAGCCGACTACGGCACGACGCCCGCGGCCTGGCTGGGACGCCAGCGCATCATCCACGCGCAGCGTCTGCTCGAGCAGACCGATCTGGGCCTGGATGCCATCGCGTCGGCGTGCGGGTTCGGCTCGGCGGCCGTCCTGCGGCAGAACTTCGCGCGCACCCTGGGGCTCACGCCCACCGCCTACCGCGCGCGCTTCACGTGCACGACGCCGCCCGCGCAGCTGGAGGCGATGGCCTCCTGACCGCGCGCGTCAGGCCAGGCGGATCGTGCGGGCCAGCTCGTCGACCACCGGGTCGAGAGCCTCGGCGAGGGGAAGGTCGGAGCTGGCGGTCATCACGACGATGTCGCGCTCGACGGTTCGCCACACCCAGTTGGTCGCCCGGACGATCGTGTCGGCCTCGGTGCGCACCCACCGGGTGGATTTGATTCCCGCTCCGAGATGCTCCGAATCGAACGGCACCACCTCGGGCTCGCGGACGGCCGGTGCCTGCCTCTCGTGTGTGAGGTCGACCAGCGCGACATCGTCGCGATGCGGCATGTCGTAGACGTCGACGATCGCGTGCGGTGCGGTGATGTTCGGCAGATGCACGAAGCGGATCGTTCCCGATCGGTTGCTGCGCACGGCGCCGACCAGGTAGGCCCGCAGCCAGTCGACCAGCTCTGCGGGTGCGGCCGTGCGGCCTTCGCCGCCGAAGGCGCGTGCGACGGCATCCGCCCACTGCTCCTCGTCGCCGAACGACTCCCAGGGGAAGACGTTCGGCACGTAGACCCACCGGTCCAGGTCGTAGTCCATGTCGATGGCCATGCGGTTCCTCTCAGTCCCAGCGGAGCGTGCGCAGCAGGAGATCGCCGAGCTCGGCGAGGGCGCCGACGATCGGCGCGAGCTCCGGATCGACCGTCCCGCTGATCGTGCAGACGGCGACCAGCTGCCGGTCGCTATCGGCAATCGGCCATCGGAAGCGCACTCTCATCAACGGTGCCATCTCGTCGGCTCTTGTCGGCACGGCGAACCTCTCGGTTGCTCGAACGGCCTCGCCTGCGGATGTCGTCACGGTCTCGCTGATCTCGGATGCCGAGGGCCCCGGGTCGTCGCCTGTGGGTGCCGGGCCGGTGCTGATGGCGATCGCCAGCGACACCGGTGCGCGCCACGGCACTCCCATCGGCACGACGAGGTCGAGCACGCCGGCCTCGCGCGCGCTGCGGGCGGAGGCGACGAGCTGAGCGGCGGTTCTCTCGATCTGCGGGCCATAGCTGTCACGCGGAAGGTCGCGATAGTGGCGACGGACGAGGTCGGCGATGTCGTCGTCGGTCGAGTGCGCCACCGGGATGAGCAGGAAGCCCGGCGGCAGCACGAGCCGGTAGCGCGGGGGCGCGATCTCGTTCATGGTGTCCCTCACTGCCCCGGCGGACGGCGCCGCGCCCGGTTGCGATTCCAGTCCCACGGGCGGCGCGGGGCTCGACGCACGATCTCCTTCGGCGGCACCACCGTACCGTCTTCGTCGATGTACTCCCGCCACCGTCGCGGGAGCAGGCGCAGCGCGCCCAGCAGCATGCGCGCGACCGTGATGATGATCAGGACGAACTGGATGAAGACGAGGGTGTCGACCCCGAAGAAGTTGACGCGGCCCTGGTGGGCTTCGGCCGCGGCCGCGGCCGCGGCGATGTACAGCGTGGTGCCGAAGGTCAGTACGAGAACGGCGAGAAGCGTGCCGCGAGTCGTCGCCCGTGGGCCCCGTAGCGGCAGCGGCAGTGAACCCAGCGCGAGCACCACGAGCAGCAGCGTCATGGGATAGGCCGCCCACCAGGGCGGCATGAACGCCGGAAAACTGGCGGGGACATCCCCGCTCTTCACGAAGCCGCCGGTCACGAGCTGTCCGACCAGCAGCCCGATCATCGGCAGGGCGCCGAAGACGATCCAGAGGATCGTTGCGACGAAGAGGCCGTCGCCGAAGCGGGCCTCCCACTCGACCTGGCGCTGCAGACTCATGGGACGGAGGGGCTGCGCCAGTCCGCCCCCATCGGTGCCTCGAAGAGCCCGGGAACGAAGCCGTACGCCTCGTTGAGCCCGGTGGTGAGAGTCCCCAGCGGGGTCTGGACTCCCGTCTGATCCTGAACCCAGTTGATCACCTGGTCGCTGCGGTTGATCCCGATTCCGACCAGGTTGTAGGAGTCGAGCGACGAGCCGATCTTGCCCATCGTCCCGACGACTCCCTTCAGGCTGTCGACGCCGCTCGTCACGAGGTTGTCGATGGCGCCGCCGGCGCCGAGCCGCGCCTGCGACGCGATCTGGTCGAACTCGGAGATGATGATGCTGTCCGACTCGCGGATGCCCTTCATCGCATCGTCGCCCCAGTGCGTGACGACCTGTGCGAAGTTCGGCCGTGCCGACAGGACGCTCGCGCTCTCCTCGGCCACCATCCGCATCGGCTGACGGATCGAGCCGACCAGGCCCCGATCGAGCAGATTGCCGATGACCTGGCGCGCGCCGTTGCCCCACACCATTCCGGGGCTGCGCACGGCCAACGTGGCAGCGCGGCCCCCGCGCAGGGCGACGGTGCCGAGCTTGATGCCGGCCAGGGCGGCGCTGCCGACGCCGAAGGTCAGCACGCCGATCGCGTCCAGCGCGAAGTCGAACCACGATCCGTCGCCCGATGAGGCCAGGAGGAAGCTCAGCCCCATCGACAGGACGGCGAGCCCCAGGGCGATCGGGGCGAGCACCGGGAAGAAGATCGACAGCGCCCCGACGATGGCCGTGACGACCGTGAGGATGTCCTTGACGACCTTCAGCCACTCCGCGTTCTGGTTCACCCAGTCCAGGACGTTGTCCCACCACGAGTCGTTGAGGTCATCGCTGGACACCGTCTGCGAGATCGTGGATGCCGCGGCGTTGCCGGCGCGCTGCACGCGCTCCACCGCGGCGTCGTAGGCGGCCTTCGCCTGGGAGAGGTCCGTCGCCGCCGACGTGCTCATCGACGAGTAGCGTCGCGCGGCATCCGTCGCCTCGGCGAGCTCATTGGGGTCGACGGTCTGCTGCGTCGCCTGACGGGCCTCCGTCAGGTTGCGCTGAGCGTAGGTGTGGCGACGCTGCGCGTCGTCGTGCGCGGCGATCGCGGATGCCGCCTGCTGCTGCGCCTGCTCGAGCTCGTTCGCGAAGACGGCGAGCGCGGAGCCGGCCACTTCGTAGCGCTCCCGGATGCGTGAGAGGAAGGTCTTCGTGTCGCCGATCGTCCCGGCCAGGGCCTCGACGGCGTCGCTCGTCTCCTGCTGCGACGCACTGATGACCGCCTGCAGCATGTCGACCGCTTCCGACACCGCGCGGGCCGTGGAACTGTATCGCGAGGCGTGCCCGCGGATGCCGGCGACATCGCCGCCGATGGGTGCCATGCTCATCCGTTGCTCCCGTCCGTGAGTTTGTCGGCCAGCTGGCCGTCGACGCCTTCGAACGCGTCGGCGGCGCCATCCGCGCGCTTCTGGAGCTGGTCCACGCGATCAGCGAGATCCTTGCGCCGCCGGTCCCACCCCGACGCGAACTCGTCTACGGCGGAGGCGAGTCCGGCGTGCGGGATCATCCCCGACAGGTTGCGCGCGTCGCCGTCCGCGGCGGTGAGGGTGCCGTGGACGGTCGCGAGCTGGTTCGCGAGATTCCGGAGGTTCTCCGTGTTGACGACGAGATCGGCCACGTCGTCACTCTAGGTGAGCCCCGGCGTCGTCGCGATGGGGAGGACTGCCCACCGCCGCACCGCTTGCCGCGCGCATCACGTTTTGATAAAGTTGAGTCCCGATGGCTCAAGTTTGAGCCTCGAAGATTTCAAGGAGAAGCGATGAACGCACAACCCCAGCCCGGTCAGGAGGAGCAGCAGAGCGCCCTCGAGCAGTTCGGCATCAACCTGACCGACCGTGCGCGCCAGGGCAAGCTCGACCCCGTGATCGGCCGCGACAGTGAGATCCGGCGCGTCAGCCAGGTGCTCACCCGCCGCACGAAGAACAACCCCGTCCTCATCGGCGAGCCCGGCGTCGGCAAGACCGCCGTGGTCGAGGGCCTCGCCCAGCGCATCGTCGCCGGCGACGTGGCCGAGTCGCTCAAGGACAAGGAGCTCGTCTCGCTCGACATCTCCGCGCTCGTGGCCGGTGCCATGTACCGCGGACAGTTCGAGGAGCGCCTCAAGAGCGTGCTCAAAGAGATCACCGAGTCCGAGGGTCGCATCATCACCTTCATCGACGAGCTGCACGTGCTCATGGGTGCCGGAGGTGGCGAGGGATCGGTCGCCGCCTCCAACATGCTCAAGCCGATGCTCGCGCGCGGCGAGCTCCGCCTCATCGGCGCGACGACGCTCGACGAGTATCGCGAGTTCATCGAGAAGGATGCCGCCCTCGAGCGCCGCTTCCAGCAGGTGTACGTCGGCGAGCCCAGCGTCGAGGACACCATCGCGATCCTGCGCGGCCTCAAGGAGCGCTACGAGGCGCACCACAAGGTCGCCATCGCCGACGGCGCGCTCGTGGCCGCGGCATCCCTGTCGAACCGTTACATCCCCTCGCGTCAGTTGCCGGACAAGGCCATCGACCTGATCGACGAGGCCGCGTCGCGCCTGCGCATGGAGATCGACTCCGCACCTCTCGAGATCGACGAGCTGCGCCGCCACGTCGACCGCCTCAAGCTCGAAGAGCTGGCCCTCAAGCGCGAGAAGGATGCCGCGTCGAAGGAGCGGCTGGCGACGCTTCGCGAGACCCTCAAGGTCGAGCAGGCGCGCCTCGACGAGCTGCAGGCGCGATGGGAGCGTGAGCGCGCTTCGCTGAACGCGGTCGGCGACCTCAAGACGCGCCTCGACCAGGCGCGCGTCGAGGCGGAGCGCGCCCAGCGCGAGGGCAATCTCGAGAAGGCTTCGCGGCTGTACTACGCCGAGATTCCGGCGCTGGAGCGACAGGTCGCGCAGGCCGAGAACGCGGAGGCCGCCGAGGGCGGCGAGCGGATGGTGGGCGACCAGGTGACGGATGCCGATATCGCCGCCGTCATCGCCGCGTGGACCGGCATCCCCGTCGGACGCCTGTTGCAGGGCGAGAGCGAGAAGCTCGTGCACCTCGAGGCCGAGCTCGGCAAACGGCTGATCGGCCAGAAGGACGCCGTGAAGGCGGTGGCCGATGCGGTGCGCCGCTCGCGCGCCGGCATCAGCGACCCGAACCGGCCGACGGGCTCGTTCCTCTTCCTCGGACCCACCGGTGTCGGCAAGACCGAACTGGCCAAGGCGCTCGCCGAGTTCCTCTTCGACGACGAGCGTGCGATGGTGCGCATCGACATGAGCGAGTACGGCGAGAAGCACTCGGTCGCCCGGCTGGTCGGTGCCCCTCCGGGGTACATCGGCTACGAGCAGGGCGGTCAGCTCACCGAAGCCGTGCGGCGGCGGCCGTACTCGGTGGTGCTTCTCGACGAGGTCGAGAAGGCGCACCCCGAGGTGTTCGACATCCTCCTGCAGGTGCTCGACGACGGCCGACTCACCGACGGTCAGGGGCGCACGGTCGACTTCACCAACACGATCCTGATCCTGACGTCGAACCTCGGCTCGCCGATCCTCATCGACCCGACGCTGACGCTCGCACAGAAGCGCGATCAGGTGATGGCGCTCGTGCGCACGGCGTTCCGCCCCGAGTTCCTCAACCGGCTCGATGACATCGTGATGTTCCATGCGCTCAGCCAGGACGACCTGGCACAGATCGTTGAGCTGTCGGTCGACGCCCTCCAGCGACGGCTGCGCGATCGTCGGCTCACGCTGGCGGTCACCCCCGACGCGCGAGCGTGGCTCGCCGAGCGCGGGTACGACCCGATCTTCGGGGCCCGGCCGCTGCGTCGCCTCATCCAGTCCGAGATCCAGGACCGGCTCGCGATGGCGCTGCTCTCGGGCGGTGTGCGCGACGGCGACCTCGTGCGCGTCGACGTCGCCGCCGACGGCTCGAGTCTCGTGCTCACCAGCGCAGGAGCGGCACCCGACGAGAGCGGGGATGCCGCGGCATCCGACGATGACGACGTGATCGAGGCCGAACTGCTCGACGACTGACGACTCGCGAAAAACCACTCCGGATGCGAAAAACCACTCCTACACGTGTTTCTCGTGCGGGGAGTGGTTTTTCGGGCGGGGAGTGGTTTCTCGCGGGGCGGGGCGTCGGGGGCGGCGCCGCGCGTCAGTCGTTGACGATGAGCGACTCCGCGATGGGGCGACGCACGCGCGGGGCCAGCTCGCGCTCGCGCAGCGCCTCGGGAGCGGCGTCGATGTCGCCGAGGGCGCCGACGGCCATCACGGTCACGGCCACGAGATCGTCGCCGAAGCCGAACGCCGCGGCGATCGCGTCACGGTCGAAGCCGCCCATCTGGTGGGTGTGCAGGCCCGAGGCGTGCGCCTGAACCGTGAAGTGGGCAGCCGCCTGGCCGGTGTCGTACGCGGCCCACGGCAGCGGCTTGCCGTCGAGCGCGGCGGCCGATGCGAACACGACGAGAGCGGCGGCGTCTGCGGCCCACGACTGGTTGAAGCCCATCAGGGCGTCCACGATCTGCGCGTGCGCGGCCGAGCCGCGACGGGCGACCACGAAGCGCCACGGCTGCGTGTTGTTGGCGGACGGCGCCCAGCGGGCCGCCTCGAGCGCGCTGGCCAGGGCCTGCTCGTCGATCGGCGTCGCGGGGTCGAAGATGCGGGTGCTCCAGCGCTCGGCGAGGACGTCGAGAATCGGCGCGTCGGTGTCGGCGGGGTGTGCGGCGATGGTGCTCATGGTCGTCTCCTGAAGAAGGATGAAGGACGGTTTGTCGGCGGGACGCTATCGGCCCGGTCGATGCAACCGTATGCAACCGACGTCTTGTTCCCGTGAGGACCTATGAGTTTGCTGGCGGCGGAAGGATGCCGGAACTTCCGCGCTCATGACGGCGCCCCGCGCCCCCGCGTCTCGTTAGCGTGGCGTCATGACCACCATCGCGACGGCCGACCTGTACGACGAGCGCGGGGACGCGCTGGACTCGCTCGCCCTGCAGCTGCACGACTTCGGCGGACGGGCGGCGTTCGACGGCCCGGTCCGCACGATCCGCTGCCACCGTGACAACGCGCTCGTCAAGGCGACGCTCGCGACCCCGGGCGAGGGCGCCGTGCTCGTGATCGACGGCGGCGGCTCGCTGGAATCGGCGCTCGTGGGCGACCTGATCGCGGCATCCGCGGTCGCGAACGGTTGGGCCGGCCTCATCGTGCACGGCGCGATCCGCGACCGGGTTGCGATCGCCGCGCTCGATCTCGGTGTCAAGGCCCTCGGCTCGAACCCCCGCAAGAGCGCGAAGGCGGGCGTCGGCGCGCTCGACGTGCCGGTGGAGATCGCCGGCGTCGTGTTCCGTCCCGGGGCCCACGTCTGGGCGGATACCGACGGTGTGCTCGTGGAGCGCTGACACGCGACGGCGGCATCGACTGGCAGACTGATCCCGGAAACCGGGGCTCGTGCGCCCGAGACAGCCGAGGAGAGGTGAACGGTGCCGCTGATCTTCCTGCTGGGCTTCGTCGTGATCGGTCTGTGGTCGGTCGTCGCTCATCGTTTCGAACGCACCGGCGTGGCCGGTCCGGCCGTGCTCGCTCTCGCCGGAGCGGTGCTCGTGCTCATCGACGTCACCGGCTTCTCCGATGCGGTGGGCAGTGACGCCGCCGAGCACGTCGTGGAGCTGATCCTCGCCGTGCTGCTGTTCGTCGATGCGTGCGAGGTGAGCGGGGGCGTCTTCGGCGGCGAAGGGCGAACGATCGCGCGCCTCGTGCTCGTCGCCCTGCCGCTGTCGATCTTGGCGGTCGTGGTGAGCGGACTGTTCCTGCTGCCCCACCTCAGCGTCTTCATCCTCATCGTCGTCGCGTGCGTCATCATGCCGACCGACTTCGCGCCGGCGGCGACGCTGCTGCGCTCGCCGCGCATCCCCGCCCGGGTGCGCCAGATCCTGAACATCGAAAGCGGCTACAACGACGGGTTGGTCTCGCCGGTGTTCGCCATGGCGCTGGCCGCGGCGATCGCCTGGCCGACGATCCTGGCGGCCGTCAACTCCGACACCCTGTCACCCGAGAACGAATCGCAGCTCGAAGAGCGGTTGGGCGAGTTCTTCGAGGCCTTCTTCGGGGCCGTTCCCGCCACCGCGATCGCGATTGTCGTCGGCGCGGTCATCGGCGGTGTCTTCGGCGTGTGCGTGCGATGGGCCTCGCGCCGCGGCTGGGCCGACGCCCCCGGCATCCGCTACGTCATGCTTCTCGTTCCCCTCATCGCCTTCGGCGTCGCGACACTCAGCACCCTCGCGGCGAACGGCTTCGTCGCGGCGTTCGTCGCCGGCATCGTCTACCGCATCGCACGGACCAAGCGCACCGACGAGCGCACGATCCCGCACCCCGAGATCCTTCTCGTCGAAGAAGCCGGCACCCTCGCCGCCAACATCGTGTGGTTCGTCCTGGGGGCCATGACCACCGTCGTCATCATCAACGGCGTGGACTGGCGCCTGCTCGTGCTCGTCGTCCTGGCGTTGACGTTGTTCCGCATCGTGCCGGTGTACCTGTCGATGCTGGGATCGCCCGTGCCCTGGGGGTCGCGCACCCTCATCGGGGTCGTCGGCCCGCGCGGCACCGCGACGATCGTGTTCGGGCTGCTCGCCTTCAACAAGCTGCCCGACGCGGAGGCCTACGACGTCCTCGCGATCATGGTGTTCACCGTCGTCGGCAGCATCCTGCTGCACGGCATCGCCGTTCCGCAGTTCGTCAATCGACGGATGCCGGTGCTCGCGCAGCCCGCGACGGCACCGGCATCCGCCGATCACTGACCCGTGCCGGGGTGTGTCCACGTCATCCGGCGAGCGCCTCGGAGAGCTTGACGCGCGCTCCCATGCGCAGCAGCGAGTTCTGATAGATCTTCGCGCCCACCCAGATGGCCGCCGTGCACGTGACCAGCATGATCCCGAGCGACAGCAGCGGCTCCCACCACTGCGCGTCCCCGAGGAAGATGCGCACGGGCATGCCGACGGGGGCCGAGAACGGCACGTAGGACATGATCGTCATCACCAGCGGATTGTCGTTGAAGAAGATGACGAGGAAGTACGGCGCCATCACCAGCATGGTCAGCGGTGTCGTCGTCGAGCCGATGTCCTCCATCCGCGACACCATCGCCGCAGCCGCGGCGAACAGTGCGGCGAGCAGGATGAATCCGAAGAGGAAGAAGACGGCGAACCAGGCGATGGGGGCGCCGAGCCCGGCGAGCAGACTGCTTTGGCCGGTCGCCGTGAAGCCGATGATCGCGATCGCCGCGAGGCCGATGATCTGGCCCATCGCGAGGATCGTGTTGCCGATGACCTTGCCGGCGAGCAGCGCCCGCACGGGTACGGCCGAGATGAGCAGTTCGACGACGCGCGTCTGCTTCTCCTCCACGACCGACTGCGCGATCGTCGAGCCGAAGGTCAGCGCCGCCATGAAGAAGATGAGCCCGAATCCGAGCGCGACCAGGTACCGCAGTCCCGGGTTCACGCCCGACGGGTCGAGCAGCTCCACCTGGGGGGTGAGGCTCAGCGCTTGCAGCAGGGACGACGGGGGCGTCTCCTTCGCGACGACGGTGTACTCGAACGGCGCGGCGCCGCCGGAGATGAGCGCGGCGTCGACGGTGCCGTCCTGCACGAGCGCGCGTGCGGCGTCGGCATCGGCGACCTCGGTGGTCTTCACGAGCGGGTTGTCGGCGACCGATGCGGCGGTGTCGGCGGTGACGGCGACCGGGGTCCGGCTGTCGGACTGCGCCGAGAAGCCTCCCCACAGCACACCGACGAGCGCGAGCACGAAGAGGATGCCGGTGGAGATGAGATACGCCTTGCTGCGGAGCTTGGATCCCACCTCGCGCTCGGCGACGAGCCACGTGCTCTGGGCAAAGGATGGAGCGCTGACGTTCACTGGATGACCTCCTTGAAGATCTGGGCGAGAGAGGGCTGCTGAGGCGAGAAACTGGCGACATCGCCCGCGGAGACCGCGCGCTGCAGCACCCGCTGCGCGGCGGCATCCCCATCGACGTCGAACAGTGCGTAGCCACCGTCGAACGAGAGAACGTCCACGCCGGGCTCGTCACGGAGCCAGCCGAGATCGCCGCCGGAGATCAGCTCGTAGCGGTGCTGAGCGTGCGCGGCCCGGAGAGCGTCGCGGGTACCGGCGGCGCGGATCGTGCCGTCCGCGATGATGACCAGGTCGTCACAGAGCCGTTCGACGACGTCGAGCTGGTGCGACGAGAACAGGACGGCCGCACCCTGGGCCGCCCGGGCCTGCAGCACGCCCGCGACGACGTCGACGGCGAGCGGATCGAGGCCCGAGAACGGCTCGTCGAGGATGAGCACCTGCGGGTCGTGCACGAGAGCGGCGGCGATCTGCGCGCGCTGCTGATTGCCCAGCGAGAGGGTCTCGACGTTGTCGCGCAGGCGCTCGCCGAGACCGAGTTCGACGAGCAGCGCCTCGGCGCGGCCGGTGGCCTCGACCTTGTCGAACCCGTGCAGACGGGCGAGGTAGACGATGTGCTCCAGCACCCGCATCTTCGGGTACAGCCCGCGCTCCTCCGGCATGTAGCCGAAGAGGCGTCGGTCGGCCGCGGTGACGGGGGCGCCGTCGAGGGTGACCTCGCCGCTGTCACGGCCGAGCACGCCGAGCACGATGCGCATGGTCGTCGTCTTGCCTGCGCCGTTGCCGCCCACGAATCCGGTCAGGCGCCCGGACGGAACCCGGAAGCTCACGTCGTCGAGCACCCGCTTCACGCCGTAGCTCTTGGTGATGCCGTTCAGTTCGAGCATGTTCTCCTCCTCGACTTGCCGTTGACTCCACGTTAGGAAGCGCGGATGCCGCATACCTCCCCCCTGAGGCGGGAATCCGTAGCGCAATCCGCTGCGCGGCGGCATCTGCCGGGCCTCGGCATCCCCCCTGCGGGGGAGTGTGTGTTCCGCAGTTCTCACGGCGCAGGAGCGCGGCGCACTCGGTGAATTCCCAGCAACGGGTAACACCGCGTCCACCATTTGCTCAGGCGAGCTCTCCTAAACTCTGTCGAGTGACGAGCGCTCCTGAGGTGACCCGCGCCCTCGGCGCCCGTGTATCCGACCGTGCCCGCGAGTGGTGGCCCCGTGCCCTGCACTTCGCGTTCACCCGTCGTGGCCTGCTCATCGGCTTCGCCGTCGTGCACGCCCTCTTCTTCCTCGCTCTGCTGAAGGTCATGATCTTCGGCGGCACGGAGGGCGACCTTCCGCTGTACCGCCTGTGGGCGGAGCAGGCGGCCCACGGGCACTGGCCCGTGATCGACATGCCGTGGGTCTACCCGGCCGGTGCTCTCGCGCCGATCATGGCCGCGATCGTCGCCGGCCCCTGGAACTACCAGCTCGTCTGGCTCCTCATGATGGTGGGCGCGAACTTCTTCGCCGTCCTCGCGCTCACCGACAACCTGCGCAACCGCAAGGGCTACGTCGCCGCCTGGTACTGGCTGGCGATCCAGGTGCTTCTCGCGCCCGTCTCGATGCTGCGTCTCGAGGGCTTCGCCGCACCGCTGGCCATCGCCGGTCTCGTCTGGCTCGTCCGTCGACCGTTCATCGCGGGGGTGCTGATCGCCGCGGCGACATGGATCAAGGTCGCCCCGGCGGCTTTGGCCGCCGCCGCCGTTGCCGTCTCGTCGTTGCGCATGCGCATCATCGCCGGTGGACTGGCCTTGAGCGCCGCCATCGCCGGCGTGGTTGTCGCCTTCGGCGGCGCCTCCAACCTCTTCAGCTTCGCCACGATCCAGGGCGACCGCGCCCTGCAGCTCGAGGCTCCCGTCGCCACCCCCTGGGTGTGGGCGACGGTGCTGGGTCTTCCCGGAGCTCAGATCCACCAGAACTACGTCCTGGCGACGCGTGAGGTCGCCGGTCCCGGCGCCACCGCCGCGGGCGTGCTGGTCGGCTACGCCATGCCGATCGCCTTCATGGTGATCCTCGTCCTGCTCTGGCGTGCGCGTCGTCGTGCGCTCCAGGAGGGCGCCCTGTCCCGCATCGGCGAGCAGCACCTGATCCTTCGCGGAGCGTTCGCGTTGACGTCGGCTCTCATCGTGTTCAACAAGGTCGGCTCGCCGCAGTACATGCTGTGGCTTGCCCCCGTCGTCGCCGCCGGCCTGCTGATCGACCGCAAGGCGTGGACGTCGATCGCCGTCTGGCTGGCGGTCACGTGCTTCCTGACGACCCTCGTGTTCCCGGTGCTGTACTTGCCGCTGATCGATGCTCATCCGTTCGCCGCCGGCGTGCTGCTTGCTCGCAACGTGCTGCTGGTCGGCATGTTCGGCTGGAGCCTCGTGGTGCTGTGGCGTCCCGACGCGACTCTGGTCTCGCTGCGCGAGCGCCTGGCGCGCGCCGCGACGACGGCCACCACGGGATCGATCCCGGTCGCCGCTCGCTGACCTGACACGGCGGGTCACCCGCCTCGCTCCGCCCCGGGGTGGTGCGAGGCCGGCAGTTCGCGTCAGACCATGCCGTGACGGTGGGCGTAGACCACAGCGGCCACGCGGTCGCGGGCGCCGAGCTTCTGCAGCACGTTCGACACATGCGTCTTGACGGTCGCCTCCCCGATGAACAGGGCGGCGGCGATCTCGGCATTGCTGTACGCCTCGGCGAGCAGACGCAGGACGTCATCCTCGCGCTCGGTGAGCTCGATCGTCGCCGCGGCCGTGCGCGGCGCCGCGACGGACGAGCTCGTCGCCCTGGATGCCGCCATCGAGGCGGTGGGCGCGTCGACGGGGTCGGTCGGTGACGCCGCGAACCGCTCGATGACGCGGCGGGTGACCGCCGGTGACAGGAGCGCGTCGCCCGCAGAGGCGACGCGCACAGCGGTGACGAGCTCCTCCGGGCCCGCGTTCTTGAGGAGAAAGCCGCTCGCGCCCGCGTGCAGCGCCTGGAAGAGATAGTCGTCACGGTCGAACGTGGTCACGATGACGACGACACCCGTGACCGACGGATCGGCGACGATGCGACGGGTCGCTTCGAGCCCGTCCATGTCGGGCATCTGCACGTCCATGCAGATCACGTCGGGGTGGAGAGCGGACGCCGCTGCCACCGCCTCTGATCCCGTCGCGGCCTCGCCCACGACCGTGATGTCGTGCTGCGCTTCCAGGATCATGCGGAAGCCGGCTCGCATGACGGCGTGATCATCGACGAGAAGCACCCGCACCGGCTCACTCATCGCCCTGCCTCCGCGGTCCGTGCCGCGCGGGGCGGTGATGTTCGGGTCGAGACTCCTCCGAGCCGCGCGGGCACGCGGGCGCGCACAAGGAACCCGCCCCGCGGCCGCGGCCCTGCCTCGAGTGTTCCGCCCGATGCCGCTGCGCGTTCGCGCATCCCGACGATGCCGAGCCCCGCCCGCCCGGCGACGTGCTCACGGCCGCGGTTGGCGACCTCCAGCTCGACGTGATCGTCGTCGAAGCGCAGACGGACGTCGGCCGCGGCATCCGGCCCACCGTGACGCCGCGCGTTCGTGAGCGCCTCCTGCGCGATGCGGTACAGGTTCACCTGCACCAGCTCGGGCAGATCAGTCGGAGCGCCGACCACGGCGAAGGTCGTGGGCATGCCGTTCTCATTCGCGTGGGCGACGAGCTCGGGAATCGAATCCAGACGCACTGTCGATGCAGCCGGCGTCTCGGCGTCGGGTGTGCGGAGGGTCTCGAGCAGCTGACGAAGCTCGGTCAGCGCCTCGCGCGCCGACGTCTCCACCGTCACCAACGCCTCCCGGGCTGCGGCGGTGTCGTCGTCGAGTACGGTGCGCGCCGCCCCCGCCTGCACGCCCATGGCCGATACGTGGTGGGCAACGACGTCGTGGAGTTCGCGCGCGATGCGCACCCGATCGAGGGCGACGGCCTGCGCGGCCGTCAGCTCCCGCTCTCGCTCCAGCTCCGCCGTCCGGTCCTCGAGCACGGAGCGCGAGCGGGCGTCGGCCCACGCGCGCTCACCGAAGTAGTACGCGCCCCCGAAGTAGGCGGCGTTCACGAGCAGCTGGATGATCATGTAAGCCGCGAAGGGGGAGAAGAGCCCCGCACGCGACGGTCCGTCGCCGTCCGGGTCGATCGCGCTCTGGAACATCACGACCAGCAGCCAGACGAACATGCCCACGATCACGGCGAGCCGCACGATCGTCGCGCGACGCCGGTGGCCGACCCACGCGCCGACGGTGTACATCGCGATGAACAGCGCGACATTGCCGACATAGACCTCGGGGATGCGCACCGACACCCCGACGAAAAAGGCGAGGGCGACCACGACGAGGGTCAGCTCGGGAAAGCGCCGACGCACGGCGAGCGGCAGGGTGAGGGCCGCGACGTAGACGAGCGCCCAGCCGAACGCGGGCGTGCTCTCGCCGTAGAAGCCGGCCACCTTCCCCAGCCACGCACTGATCACGGCACTGATCAGCAGCGCCAGCGCGAGCCACACATCGTTGCGACGCTGCGCGGGGGTGGTCGTGCGGATGAGGGCGGCCGAGCTCATCCTTCCACGCTAGGGGGAGCCGGATGCCGCGGCATCCCCCGTGGGACGGAGAGGGGCCTCGACGTCATCGCGCCGCGGGTGCATGCTCTGCGTATGACGAGCATCTTCGTGAACATTCCGACGAATGACCTCGACCGCAGCATCGCCTTCTACCGGGCACTCGGCTGCGCGATCAACCCAAACTTCACCGACGAGAATGCGGCGTGCGTCGTCTGGTCGGACGACATCTTCTTCATGGTGCTGCGCCGGGAGTTCTTCGCGACCTTCACCGACAAGCCCCTCGGAGAGCCCAAGGAGTGGGCACAGGTGTCGCTGTCGTTCGCGCGGGACTCGCGTGCCGACGTCGACGCGATCGTCGAGGCTGGGGTGGCTGCCGGTGGCACCGAGCCGCACCCCGCTCAGGACTACGGCTTCATGTACAGCCGCGACCTGGACGACCCCGACGGCAACAGCCTCGGCTTCCTCTACATGGACCCCGTCGCGGCCGAGCAGGGTCCTCCGGCAGAGGCCGCGTGATGCGCGGCGGGCCCGGTCACCAGATCATCGGGCGGTCGTCGTCATCGGGGCCGTCGAGGTCGAGGTCGACGACGACGGGGACGTGATCGCTCGGGATCTCACCCTTGCGCTCGTCGCGGTGGATGGCGGCCGCGGTCACCGCGTCGGAGAAGGCGTGCGAGCCGAGGATGAAGTCGATGCGCAGGCCCTCGTTGCGGGGGAAGCGCAACTGCTTGTAGTCCCAGTAGGTGTAGCCGGTCGGCACGAGCGGACGGACTGTGTCGGAGAGCCCGGCATCCAGGAGCGCCTGGAAGGCGGCCCGCTCGGGGACGGAGACGTGCGTGGTGACGCCTTCGACGACCGTCGGGTCGCCGTTGTCGGCATCCGTGGGGGCGATGTTGAAGTCGCCGGTGAGCGCGAGCGCCCGGTCGGGATCGGCCGCGAGCGTGTCTGCGGTGTAGCCGCGGAGCGCTTCGAGCCAGTCGAGCTTGTAGCGGTAGTGCGGATCGTCGAGGCCGCGCCCGTTGGGCACGTACAGGCTCCACACCTCGACGCCGCCGATGGTCGCGCCGAGCGCGCGGGCCTCGAGCGGAGCGCCGGGGCCGTCATGGCCCTTCGCGAAGCCGGGCATGTTCGGGAAGCCGATCTGCACGTCCTCGATCGGCTCACGGCTGGCGATCGCCACGCCGTTCCACTGGTTGAGACCGTGCGCCTCGACGGTGTAGCCCGCCGCCTCGAACGCCTCGTACGGGAACTGCTCGGGCTTGCACTTGATCTCCTGCATCGCCAGCACGTCGATGCCCTCGCGGACGGCGAAGTCGACGGTGCGGACGACGCGGGCGCGGATCGAGTTGACGTTCCAGGTGGCGATGCGCATGGCATCCAGCGTATTGGCCCCCGCGCTGGGGTCGGCGCCCCGCCGTTCCGTATTCAGTCTCCGCGGCCCGCGGCATCCCGCTCCGGCCCGTCTTGGCGCGCTGCGTCACCAGGCCGCATCGCAACCAGACTGAATACGGAACACGTCCTGCGGAGGAGCCGGCTGTGCAGGCCGCCGAAGGGCGCGGGCACCCTCATGTCCCGTATTCAGTCTGCACGGGCATGAAGCTGGCCCGACCGGCGGAATCGTGGGCTGGGCGGCGCCCGCCGGTGGCAATCAGACTGAATACGGAACGCCCACGTGGGCGGTGGGTCACAGCGCCCGCAGGATGTCCTCCACCCGCTGCTTGGCGTCGCCGAACAGCATCTGCGTGTTGTCGCGGAAGAACAGCGGGTTCGCCACCCCGGCGTAGCCCGAGGCCATCGACCGCTTGAACACCACGACGTTGCGCGCCTCCCACACGTGCAGCACCGGCATGCCCGCGATGGGCGAGCCCGGGTCTTCGGCCGCGGCGGGGTTGACCGTGTCGTTCGCCCCGATCACGAGCACCACGTCGGTGTCGGCGAAGTCGTCGTTGATCTCGTCGAGCTCCAGCACGATGTCGTACGGCACCTTCGCCTCGGCCAGCAGCACGTTCATGTGGCCCGGCAGGCGCCCCGCGACGGGGTGGATGCCGAAGCGCACCTCGACGCCCCGCTCGCGCAGCCGCTTCGTGAGGTCGGCGACGGGGTACTGCGCCTGGGCGACGGCCATGCCGTACCCGGGGGTGATGATGACCGACCGGGCATCGCGGAGGAGCTCGGCGACGGCCGCGGCATCCGTCTCGTGGTGCTCACCCTCCTCGGCGTCGGCGCTGCGGGGAGCTTCGATGCCGAATCCGCCGGCGATGACCGAGAGGAACGACCGGTTCATCGCCTTGCACATGATGTACGACAGGTACGCACCGGACGAGCCGACGAGGGCGCCGGTGACGATGAGCAGGTCGTTGTTCAGGAGGAACCCGGCGGCGGCCGCGGCCCAGCCGGAGTAGCTGTTGAGCATCGAGACGACGACGGGCATGTCGCCGCCGCCGATCGAGGCGACCAGGTGCCACCCCAGTGCCAGGGCCAGCACTGTCACGGCGACCAGCAGCCAGATCGACGGGGTCGCGACGTACCAGACGGTCAGCACGAGGAAGAGTGCCAGGGCGCCGATGTTGAGGGTGTTCTTGCCGGGCAGCATCAGCGGCTTCGACGACATCCGCCCGGACAGCTTCAGGAAGGCGACGATCGACCCCGTGAAGGTGACGGCGCCGATGAAGACCCCGATGAACACCTCGGCGTGGTGGATGCCGATGAGCTCGGGCGCGATGCCTTCGGCGTAGAGGTGGCCGTTCCAGCCGACGAGCACGGCCGCCAGTCCCACGAAGGAGTGCAGCAGCGCGATGAGCTCGGGCATGCCGGTCATCTCGACCACGCGCGCCCGCCAGAGGCCGATGGTGCCGCCGACCACGACCGCGGCCACGAGAAGCGTGATCCCGAGTGCGGCCGTCGCCCCCTCGGGCAGGAGGGTGCCGTTCGCGATGACGAGCACGAGAGTGGCGATGAGGGCGATCGTCATACCGGCGATACCGTAGACGACGCCGCGGCGGGCGGTCTCCTGCTTGCTGAGGCCGGCGAGGGCGAGGATGAACAGCAGCGCCGCGACGATGTAGGCGGCGGTGGAGACGGACTGGGCGAGCATGACGGCGCCGAGGTCTCCGATGTAGGCGTCGGTCACTTCTGGTCACCCTTCTGGAACATGGCGAGCATGCGACGGGTCACCGCGAAGCCTCCGAAGATGTTGATGGATGCCAGGAGCACCGCAACCGCGGCGAGCACCTGCACGACGGGGTTCGGCACGACGATCTGGCTCATCGCGCCGACGACGATGATGCCGCTGATCGCGTTCGTGACGCTCATCAGGGGCGTGTGCAGGGCGTGGGCGACCTTACCGATGACGTAGAACCCGATCACGACCGAGAGGGTCAGCACGAGGATGTGCTGCGGCAGGGGCGCGGGCGCGACCGCGCACACGAGGAACAGGGCGGCGACGCCGGCGACGATCAGGCCGGTCTTCGCGCCCGCCGAGAGCCCCTTCTTGGGGGCCGGCGCGGGAGAGGATGCCGCGGCATCCGCCCCGGGCTTCGCGGGCGCGGCCGAGACCTGCACGGGGGGCGGTGGCCACGTGACGGCGCCGCCCCGCGTGACGGTGACGGCGCGCTGCACGACGTCGGTGTCGTCGATGACGAGCTGCCCGTCCTTGCCGGGGGTGAGCAGGGTGAGCAGGTTCAGCAGGTTGGTGCCGTAGAGCTGCGACGCCTGCTGGGGGAGGCGTCCGGCGAGGTCGGTGTAGCCGAGGATGATGACGCCGTTCGCGGTGACGACGCGCTCGCCGGCGACGGAGCCCTCGACGTTCCCGCCCTGGCCGGCAGCCATGTCCACGATGACGCTGCCGGGCTTCATCGCGGCGACGTCGGCGGCCGTGAGCAGGCGCGGGGCGGCGCGACCCGGGATGAGGGCCGTCGTGATGACGATGTCGACGTCGGCGGCCTGGCCGCTGTAGAGCTTGGCGGCCGCGGCGTCGTAGGCGGCACTGGTGGCCTTGGCGTAGCCGTCGGCCGAGACCTCCTTCTGCTCGTCGGGCACGACGACCTCGAGGTAGGTGCCGCCGATGGAGGCGACCTGGTCGGCGACCTCGGGGCGCGGGTCGGTGGCGCGGACGATCGCGCCGAGGCTCGAGGCGGCGCCGATCGCGGCGAGACCGGCGACGCCGGCCCCGGCGACCAGCACCTTCGCGGGCGGCACCTTGCCGGCGGCGGTGACCTGTCCGGTGAAGAAGCGGCCGAACTCGTTCGCGGCCTCGACGACCGCGCGGTAGCCGGCGATGTTGGCCATCGAGCTGAGCACGTCCATCGACTGCGCGCGCGAGATGCGGGGCACGGCGTCCATGGCGAGGGCCGTGACACCGCGGGCGGCGAGGGCGGCGAGCAGGTCGGGGCTGAGCGCGGGACTCAGGATGCCGACGAGCGTCGCCCCCGGCTGCAGCAGCGCGATCTCGGCATCCGTGGGGGCCGCGACCGACAGGACGACATCGGCGCCCCAGGCCTCGTCGCGGGTGGCGATGGTCGCACCGGCGGCGGTGTACGCGGCATCCGGGAAGGAGGATGCGGCGCCGGCGCCGGACTCGACGCTCACGTCGTAGCCGAGCGCGCGGATCTTGCCGACGGTGGTGGGGGAGGCGGCGACGCGGGTCTCGCCGTCCCGCTCGCGGACGATGCCGATGCGGGCCATGGTGCTCCTTCGATCGGGTCCGGCGGGCCTCCGGGCGCGCCGGGGCACCGCGCCGGGTGACGTTCCCGACTCTAGAGCGCGGAACGGATGCCGCGGGCGGAGACGCTGCGGAAATAATCCCGGTTCTTCGCTTCCGTAGACTCGTGTGCATGACCGCCGCCTCCACGCCCGAGCTCGAGTCCGAGCGCCGCGCCCTCATCGACCTCATCGCCGCCGAGGCCGTCTTCCACGGTGATTTCACGCTGTCCAGCGGCAAGAAGGCGACCTATTACGTCGACATGCGCAAGCTCACGCTCGACCACCGCGCGGCCCCCGCGATCGGCCGGCTCGTGCTCGACGCGGTGCGCGACCTGAACGTGGATGCCGTCGGCGGACTCACCCTGGGGGCGGACCCGATCGCGAACGCCGTCATGCACGCGTCGGTCGCCGCCGGCACGCCCGCGGACGCGTTCGTCGTGCGCAAGGAGCCGAAGGACCACGGCCGCGGTCGCCAGATCGAGGGCGCCGAGGTCGCCGGCAAGCGCGTCGTGATCGTGGAGGACACCTCCACCACCGGAGGCTCCCCCCTGAAGGCGGCCGAGGTCGTGGCGGCTGCCGGTGCCGAGATCGTCGCGGTCGTCACGGTCGTCGACCGCAAGACCGGCGCGCAGGCGGCGGTGGAGGCCGCCGGCTACGAGTGGCGCTCGATCATCGACCTCGACGACCTGGGCCTGCAGGCGCAGTAGGGCCCGCTGCTGCCCCCGGCCGTGAACCGGATGCGGAGATGAGCAGCAGATTCGGATGCCGCCGGCCGACAGATCCGAATCCGTTCTCGGCATCCGATTCTGGGAGCGCCGGCGGCGACCCGACCGGCGCGCTCAGCGGAAGACGGGCAGCTGCGACGCCAGCGCGAGCACGAGTCCCGCGAGGGTCAGCAACAGGATGCCGCGGCCGTTCGGCAGTGGCGTTCCCTGGGGGGCATCGCGGCGGCCCCGCACGAAGAGCACGAGTGCGACGATCAGCAGCACCATCGCGGTCACGACGAAGACGATGGCGATCACTGGTCGCTCCCGTCGCCGCCGTCGCGCCGGCGACCGCGGAGGAACTGCACGACGAACACCACGAGCGTCCCGACCAGCACGACGCCGGTCGAGGCGAACAGCAGCGTCTGCTCGGTCGCGTTCACGTTGTCTCCTCCGCCCGCGCGGAGGCGGGCAGTCTCAGCCTAGCCCGGCGCGCGGCACGAGCCCGTCGGCACCGAAGACAGCGGCGGAGAAGCGTGCCGCGATCTCGGCGTAGAGCTCCGTGTCGGGGTGCAGGCTGTCGGGCAGCGTGTAGCGCTCCGCGTCGTCGGCGCCGTACAGGCTCAGCCCGTCGAGGTACGCGATCCGCTCACCGGATGCCGCGCGCACCCGCACCACCTCGGCCAGCTGTCGCCGCGACTCGGTCATGGTCAGCGCACCGCGGGCGACGTCGGCGGCGTCTCCGGCGGCGTAGCAGCGGACGTGACCGTCGTCGAAGAACTCCACGTCCGAGGGCCCCGGTGTGTCCTCGCTTCCGGGCCAGAGGATCGACGACACCAGCACGATCGGGGTGTCGGGATGCCCGGCGCGCACGCGGTCGAGGAAGCCGTGCATCGCGGGCGTGAACGTGCGCTGATCGAGCGACCGCGCCCCCACGATGTTGATGCCCACCTTGAGCGTGATGACGTCGGCGGGCGTGACGGCGATCGTGTCGGCGACGAACGGGTCGAGCATGCACTGCCCGCCGAAGCCGAGGTTGACGAGCGACAGGTCGCTCGTGCGCGCCGCGATCACGGGCCAGACCCCGGTCGGCGAGGGTGTCTCGACGCAGTGACTGATCGAGCTGCCGTGGTGGATCCAGACGGGTGCATGCGACGGTTCTGCCGCGATCATGGGGGCGTCGGCGCGAAGATCGAGCAGGTCGACGATCATCCCCTGCGGCAGCCACACGGTGACGGCACGCGCACCCGGCCCGCCCGCGCAGCCCAGCGCGACCTCCAGTGTGGCCGGCTCGGTCAGCGGCTCATCGGTCGCGGCATCCCCGGTCCATGAGAGTCGACGGACGTCGGTGACGGGCGCGCGCACGACGTGCACCGGCTCGCCGTCGACCTCGACGACCACGTCGTTGACCGGTCCGGCGAGCTCGGCGAAGAACAGCTGCGTGCACCGCAGCGTCAGGCTCAGCGTGGTCGCGGCCGTCGTGAAGCGCACGCGCACACCGCTCGCGTTGGCCGTGATCGCGCGCAGGATCTCCCCGTTCGGCGGGAAGTGCGCCCACGTGCTCCGCGGCAGGCGCAGGGGGCGGATGCCGCGACTGTCGTCGAGGTCGAGATGACCCTCCAGCAGCACCTCGGCGTCTCCGAGGCGCACGACCTCGCCGATGCCGGTGCGGGACGGGATGAGGGGGGTGGTCACGATGCGGTCCTCTCGGAGTGGGCCGTGATGAACGAGACGGTGCGGGTGATCAGTTCGTCACGCTGGGGCAGTTCGGCCCACCCGTGATCGGCCCCCTCGACGACGACGACCTCGGCGCGCTCGCCGAACACGTGCGCGTCGGCGTAGCGCTCGGCGTAGCGCACCGGGACGAAGTCGGCCGTGCCGTGCAGCAGCAGGGCCGGACCGTCGTAGGCCGCGGCTCGCGCATACGGATCGAACGTGAGAGCGTCGGCGCGCATCGCCGGGCCCAGTCGCATCCCGAGGAAGTCGAAGAACCCGTCCGGCCCGTCGAGCGCGGCGAGCGAGCGCCCCTGGATCTGTCCCGAGCGGATGTCGTCGACGAACACGGCGGCCGTCGACCACATCGTCAGCGAGCGGATGCCGCCGGCTTCCGCCTCCGCCGCGACGACCGCGGCGATCACGGAGCCGAGGCTCATGCCGACGAGATGGAGGTTGTCGGCATCCACCTCGTCGGCCTGTCGGATCGCCGTCAGCACGGCGGCCGTGTCGGCGACGTCACCCGACGCCGTCGTGTCGAAGAACTCCCCGTCGCTCTCGCCGTGCCCGGCCCGGTCGAAGGCGAACACCCCGAAACCGGCCCCGACCAGCGCACGAGCGAGCGTCACGAAGACCCCCGTTGTCTCCACTCGAGATCCGCCGAAGCCGTGCAGCAGCACGACGGTCGGATGCGGCGCCGGGCCGGGGCCCTCCGCGGCATCCGGCAGGTAGTGCGTGCCGCGCAGCGTGAGCGCGCGGACGGTGGTCTCGAAGGGAACGAGTCGCATGGGAGTTCTTTCGTCAGGGCAGCCGGATCAGCGGGCGAGTGTCGCGGCGGGCGCGTCCGTGTCGGATGCCGGCAGCATGTCCGCCTCGACGTCGAACGCGTTCGTCACGCCACGGCGGAAGCCGATCCAGCCGATGAGGAAGCCGGCGGCGGCGACCACCGAGACGGCCACGTAGACGGCGCTGGGATTCAGGAGCAGCAGGGCCGGGGTGACGACGTTGAACGCGGCGGTGGCGAACCGCGCGACGGCGTAGACGGTGCCCTGCGCCGTGGAGCGCAGCATGGTGGGGAAGGACTCCTGCGTCCACACCTTCATGATCGTCTCGAAACAGAACGCGCCGGCGAAGGTCGTCACGACCACCGAGACGATGAGGGCGGGCAGCGTGAAGCCGAACACCACCGGCACCAGGTTCGCGACGACCACCGCGATCGCGCCGGCGACGTAGTAGCTCATGCGGAACGTCGTGTCGGCGACGGCCATGAACCAGACGGCGCCGAGGATCGCGGCGGGCATCGCCAGCAGGGTCCAGGTCTGGTACTCGTTCACCGGGATGCCGGCGACGTTCACCGCCACGAAGGTGCCGAAGCTTCCGGCCACGCTGATCGCGATCGAGGCGAGCGTGTAGTAGACGAGCAGGGTCACGAAGGGGCGGCGGTACTGCGGGCGACCGAAGTCGCGGAGGCGGCCGCGCTCGGCACGGACGGTCTGCACGCCGCTGCGGCGCTCGTCGCGGGCCGCGAGCCAGTCGGCCGACTCGGGGATCGTCAGCCGCAGCGCGAGGACGACGAGGCCGACGCCGCCGAAGGCCGCGAACATGATGCGCCCACCGGCCTCGCCGAGGGATCCGAAGAAGATGCCGATGAGCACCGCGAGGAGGATGCCGAAGCCGCCGAGCAGGTTGGAGAAGACGAGGATCTTGCCCCGGTTGCGGTCGGTGGCCGCCTCGGAGATCGAGGCGAGGGCGGCGGGCAGGTCGGCGCCGACGCCGAGGCCGATGAGTGCGATGCCGGGCAGGAGCAGCCCGAAGGAGACGCCGAAGAACGGCGTCAGCGATCCGAGCACGATGAGGGTCATCGTGACGAGGAAGACGCGGCGACGGCCGAAGCGGTCGGCCAGGCGCCCGCCCACGAGCGAGCCGATCGCGACGCCCGCGGTCAGCACGCCCGTGAGCAGGCCGACCTGATCGGGCGTGAGTCCGGGAGTCCCGGGGGCGAACGACTGGAAGAGGACGAGGGCGACGGCGATGCCGGTGGTCGCGGCGGCGTCGACGAACGTCGCCATTCCGCAGACGAAGCCCACCCACCAGGGGTTGGGGGCGGTGCGAGCGAGGGGTGCGCTCATGGTCATACTCCTTTGTACGTGCGGGTGACGAAGGTGGACGACAGTGCGGTGTTCCCGAAGGCTCCGCCGCCGTCGCGTCTCAAGCTATACCGATATAGCAACCGGGGCAAGCAGGAGTTTCGCCCCATCGGCCGGATAAATCCGACTCCGGATGCCGCCCGTCAGAACCGCGGCGCGGCGATCGAGGCGCCGGCGCTGACCGGCATCTCGACGAGCTCGTGGCGCACGCCCTCGTCGGGGGAGAGCAGCAGATCGGCGGCGCGACGGCCGATCTCCGCCTGCGGAAGGCGCAGGGAGACCAACTGCGGATCGGTCGCCTCGGCGAGCACGCCGCCGTCGAAGGAGACGAGCGACACGTCGTCGGGCACCCGCAGCCCCGCTCGGCGGAGGGCCTGGAACACGCCGACCCCGACGGCATCGTTGACGCAGATGACGGCGCGCGGGCGCACGCCGGACGCGAGCAGGCGCTCCGCGGCATCCCGCCCGTCGTGCACCGTCCAGTCGTCGTCCACGGCGACCTCGCCGGCGAGCTGCGTGCCCGCGGCGGCGAGCTGTGCGCGGATGCCCTCCAGGCGACGAGGGAGCGCGACCGGACCCCACTCGTGCCAGGCGCTGCCCCCGGTGCGGCCGGGCGCGAGCGTTCCGACGAACCAGATGTCGCGATCGTGACCGGCCTCCCGCAGCAGCCGTGCCGCGGTCGCGCCCGCGGCCCGCTCGTCGGGGACGATCGAACTGATCGCCGCGTCGTCGGCCTCGCAGTTCATGAGCACCAGCGCGGTGTGCCGAGCGGACGCCGGGGGCGTCACGCGCCGCGTGAACATCGACGCGTACAGGATGCCGTCGATGTCGCGCGCGACGAGGTCGTCGAGGAAGCGGCGCTCCATCTCGGCATCCCCCTGTGTGTCGACGGTGAACAGCAGCAGCCCCGCCTCGCGCAGGCGCTCCAGCGCGCCGCGCACCATCGAGTTGGCGAAGGAGGTCGAGCTGACGAAGTCCGAGACCAGCGCGACCGTGCCGGAGCGGCCCGTGCGCAGGGTCTTCGCGGTGACGTTCGCGCGATAGCCGAGCTCGTCGGCCGCCCGGCGAACGCGGGCCATCGTCTCGACGGACAGACGCTGGTCGAGGCGACCGTTCAACGCGAACGAGGCCGCCGAGCGCGACACGCCCGCCCTCTCTGCGACCTCGGTGAGGGTGACCCGCCGACCGGAGCTGCGCTCCGTCACAGCCCCTCGGGCATCTCGGACTCCGCCGGCTCGTCGGCGAGCAGGTCGGCGACCGAGTCGAGGATCTCGTCGGGGCGGAACGGGTAGCGCTCGATCTCGGCGTCGTCGGAGATGCCGGTGCGGACGAGAATCGTGTGCAGTCCGGCTTCGATGCCGGCGACGACGTCGGTATCCATGCGGTCACCGATCATGCCGGTGTTCTCCGAGTGGGCCCCGATGCGGTTCATCGCGGAGCGGAACATCATCGGGTTCGGCTTGCCGACCACGTACGGGGCCTTGCCCGTCGCATGCGTGATGAGCGCGGCGAACGAGCCGGTCGCCGGCACGATACCGGTGGGGGTCGGCCCGGTCGCATCGGGGTTCGTGATGATGAAGCGCGCCCCGTTGTTGATGAAGCGGATCGCCTGGGTGATGCGGTCGAACGAGTAGTTGCGCGTCTCGCCGATCACGACGTAGTCGGGTTGCGTCTCGGTCTGGACGTATCCCGCCTCGTGCAGGGCGGTCGTCAGGCCGGCTTCGCCGATGACGAAGGCGGTGCCGCCCGGATGCTGCGAGCGCAGGAACTCGGCCGTCGCCAGCGCCGAGGTCCAGATGCGGTCCTCCGGCACCTCCAGGCCCGAGATGCGCAGGCGCGCGCTCAGATCACGCGGTGTGTAGAACGGGTTGTTCGTCAGCACGAGGAACGGTGTGCCCGCATCGCGCCACTGCGCGAGAAGCTCGGCAGCCCCCGGGATCGGCTTGTTCTCGTGGACGAGGACGCCGTCCATGTCGGTGAGCCAGCATTCGATATCGGCGCGTGTCCGCATGGGGCCAGCCTAGCGGGGCGATCCGGCCGTAGTCTCGACGCGTGGCACGCGACGACTGGGACCCGATGATGCTCCCCGACCTGTCCGGCAGACGGTACCTCGTCACCGGATCGACGGCCGGGCTCGGCTTCTTCGCGTCGTTGCAGCTGGCCGGTGCCGGTGCCCACGTCATCATGACCGGGCGCAACCCCAACAAGCTGGCCACCGCGCGCATCGCGGTGAGGCGCCAGGTGCCGGATGCCGAGATCACGACCCTCCTGCTCGACACCAGCAACCTCGGCTCGGTGCGCGCCGCCGCCGCGACGGTGCGCGGTCGCGCGGGGCTGCACGGGCTTCTGCTGAACGCCGGAGTCGTGCACCCGCCGCGCCACCGCGAGACCACCGCCGACGGCCACGAGGTCGTCTTCGCGACGAACGCCCTCGGCCACTATGCGCTCGCCGGCGAGCTGTTGCCGCCGCTCGCCGCCGGTCGCGGTCGTATGGTGTGGGTCGGGTCGATGTCGACCGCGATGGGAAACTACGACCCCGTCGATCCCGAGCTGGAGACGAACTACTCGCCGTGGCGGGCCTATGTGCAGTCGAAGGTCGCGACGACCGCTCTCGGCTTCGAGGCCGATCGGCGCCTGCGGGCCGCGAACGTGCCGATCGCCAGCCTCGTCGCCCATCCCGGGTACGCGATCAGCGGACGCACCCGCGGCATCCTGGGCATCAACGAGCCCACGCGGATGACGCGCTTCGTCGACAACCTGCAGGCCCCGATCACGCAGTCCAAGGAGCGCGGGGCGTGGCCGCTCGTGCGCGCGCTCGTCGATCCGGGCGCGGTCGGTGGGCAGTTCTGGGGGCCGTCGCGCCTGGTCGCCGGCGCGCCCACGCTCGGTCAGGCCAGCAAACTGGCGCGGCGCGAGGACATCGCGACCCGGCTCTGGGACTACTGCGAGCACGCCACCGGCATCACCTGGCCCTACCTCAAGGCCAGCCGGCCGCGGCGCCTCTGGCGGCGCTGACGCTGTCGGCCAGCCCCTCCGCGCGCACGGTCGCGATGCCCCCCATCGCCCCCGACCGTGTCCCACTTGTAGCGGGGCGTGTCCCAGATTGTGCGGTGTGGAGGCCCCGGAGGGGACGGCTTTTGGGACATCCCCGTGGCGGGGGGCAGCCACGCCGGCGGCGAGGGCGGGGCACAACCCGGGTCAGGCGGTCAGCCAGACCGCACCGGCCGCGCCGGCGGGCAGGGCGACCGTCGCGCCGTCATCGACGCGGACCACGTCCGTTCCGGCGACCACGAGGCGGTGCCCCACATCGATGCCCGCTCCCTCCAGCGCGCGCAGGAGCTCGGGGTCACGGTCGCTGACCCGCAGCACGTCACCCGCGTGCCCGAGCTCGGCGGCCGACAGCAGCACGAACGGCAGGCGGTGGACGTTGCCCTCGGCATCCGGGATCGCGTCGCCGTGCGGGTCGAAGCGAGGATGCCCGAGCCGCTCTGCGATGCCGGCGAGCAGGCGGTCGCTGATCGTATGCTCGAGCACCTCGGCCTCGTCATGCACCTCGTCCCACGCGTAGCCGAACTCCTGCACCAGCCACGTCTCGATCAGGCGATGGCGACGGATGATGGATGCCGCGCGCAGCCGACCCCGCTCCGTCAGTGCCACCGGTCCGTACGGGCGGTGGTCGACGAGGCCCTGTGCGACGAGCTTCTGCACCATCTCGGTGACCGTCGACGGGGCGAGCTTCAGCTCGGCCGCCAGCTGCGACGACGTCATGAGCACGGGCTGCCACTCGGTGTGGTGGTAGATCGTCTTCAGGTAGTCGTCGATCGCGACGGAGTTCGCAGCCACGCTCTCAGGCTACCGGCCGTGACTATCGGCCCGTCAGCACGAGCCACAGCAGCAGTGCGTTCAGAGCGATGAGGAACACCGACGCGACGACACCCGCAAGGGTCGTCCACCAGCGGTTGCGGTGGGCCCCCAGCACGTCGCGGCGGGCGGTGAGGGCGACGAGCGGCACGAGCGCGAACGGGATGCCGAAGCTCAGCAGCACCTGGCTGAGGATCAGCGCCCAGGTCGGATCGGCCCCGAGCGCGAGGATCACGATGGCCGGCACCAGCGTGACGAGGCGCCGCGCGATCAGCGGCACGCGCACGCGCAGCAGGCCGTGCATGATCTCCGCGCCGGCGTAGGCGCCCACCGTGGTGCTCGCCAGGCCGCTCGCGAGCAGGCCGACCGCGAACATCGTCGCGACGACGCCGCCGAGTCCCGCCTCGAGGGCGCCGTATGCGCCCTCGAGGCTGTCGGTCCCGTCGACGCCGGCGAGGTTGGCGGCCGCGAGCAGCAGGATCGCGAGGTTCACGGTGCCCGCCACGGCGAGGGCGATCGTCACGTCCCAGCGGGTTGCGCGCAGCAGGCGCGGCGTGGTGATGGCGCGGTCGACGGGGCGCGCGCCGGCGGAGGAGAACCGGTCGCGGGCGAGGGCGCTGTGGGCGTAGATCGCGTGCGGCATGATCGTCGCGCCCAGGATGGATGCCGCGAGCAGCACCGACTCCGACCCCTCGAATCGCGGAATCATGCCGCCGGCGACACTCGCGGCATCCGGCGGGGCGATGAAGACGCCGTAGGTGAAGCCGATCGAGATCACGACGAGCAGGCCGATCACGACGAACTCGAAGCTGCGCGCGCCGCGGCGCTGCTGGATGAGCAGCAGTGTGATCGAGACGGCTCCCGTGACGAGGCCGCCGACGGGCAGGGGGACGCCGAAGAGAAGCCAGAGGGCGACCGCGCCGCCGATCACCTCGGCGACGTCGGTGGCGACGGCGACGAGCTCGGCTTGCAGCCAGTAGGCGCGGCGCGCCCAGGGACGACGAAGGCGCTCGCCGAGGGTCTCGGCGAGGCTCTGTCCCGTCACGATGCCGAGCTTGGCGGACAGGTACTGGATGAGCCACGCCATCGCGTTGCCGAGCACGACGACCCACACCAACAGGTAGCCGAACCGCGCCCCGGCGGTCATGTTGCTCGCGACGTTGCCGGGATCGAGGTAGGCGACACCGGCGACCAGCGCCGGACCGAGCAGCCATGCCGCGCGCCGGGTCCGGGAGGGCACGGTCGCCGTCCGGACAGGCGCCTCGATGATCACCCAGGTATTTTTCGGCACACCGAAAAATTATCAGAGATTTCGGGTGGCCGAGATGTCGAGCACGTGGACCGAACTCCTCCACATCGACGCCTCGTCGTGACGCGCGGCCGAGGCGGCCCCACGCGGACGTGTTCCGTATTCAGTCCCGCGTGGTCCGGCAGCGCGACGAGGTCGCAGAACGAACGGACCGATCGCCCGTGGCGCATCCGTGCGGACTGAATACGGAAGGCGAGTCGGCGAGGTCATCGGTAGCCTGGAGCGATGACCGAGCCCGTGCTGCCGCCGGATGCGGCCGCCCCGGACAGTGCCGAGCTCGAGCCTCAGTTGCCCGTCGGGGTCGGGCCGTGGCCGGGGGGACCCGACGCGTGGCCCGACGATCCCCGCTACGACCGCGACCTACTCGCCGACGGTGATCGCCGCAACGTCGTCGACCGCTACCGCTACTGGACGATGGCCGCGATCGTGGCCGACCTCGATGAGCACCGGCATCCGTTTCACGTCGCCATCGAGAACTGGCAGCACGACATGAACATCGGCTCGATCGTCCGCAGCGCCAACGCGTTCGGCGCCGCGGAGGTGCACATCATCGGCAAGCGGCGGTGGAACCGTCGCGGCGCGATGGTGACCGACCGCTACCAGCACGTGCGGCACCACGAAGATGTCGCCGCGTTCACCGCCTGGGCCGAGGACGCCGAGATTTCCGTGATCGCCGTCGACAACGTCGACGGGTCGGTGCCGGTCGACCGCGCCGAGCTCCCTCAGCGGTGCGTCCTGCTGTTCGGCCAGGAGGGACCGGGTCTGTCCGCCGAGGCGGTCGCCGCGGCATCCGCCGTCGTCGAGATCACCCAGTACGGCTCGACCCGCTCGATCAACGCGAGCGCGGCGGCCGCGGTCGTGATGTACGAGTGGTGTCGCCGCTGGGCGTGACGCCCCGGCCGCTCACGCCCGGGCGGTGACCCACTCCGGCCGCCGCACGCGCCAGGCGAGCGTCGCGAGCCGCGCCAGCATGTAGATCCCGAAGAAGCAGACGGCGAGCCACATCAGGCCGATGGCCCCGGTCGGATGCGCGAGCCACAGCACCGCGAGGGCCGGCAGGTACGGGACGAGGTTGAGGCCGCCCGCCGCCGCGAGGTAGCGCACGTCGCCGGCTCCCATCAGCACGCCGTCGAGCACGAAGACCACACCGCACACCGGCTGCGCCACCGCCAGCACGAGGAGAGCGGGCTGCACGAGAGCGGCGACCTCGGGCGACCCGGTGAACACGAGACCGATCACGCCGGAGAGCGCCGCGATCGCAGCGCCCACGATCACCCCGAACCACACCCCCCACGCGACGGTGCGGCCGAGCACACGACGGACGAACGACTCATCGCCGGCTCCGAGGCCCCGACCGATGAGCGCTTGGGCGGCGATCGCCAACGCATCGAGCGCGAAGGCGGCGGTCGAGAAGATCGTGAACGCGACCTGCCACCCGGCCAGCTCGTCGGTGCCGAGAGCGGTCGCCGCGAACACGGTCGCGAGGAACGCCGCGCGCAACGACACGGTGCGCAGGAACAGCCAGCCCCCCGACGCGGCCGATCCGCGCAGACCGTCGCGCTGCGGACGCAGGGATGCCGAGTGCCGCTGCGCCAGTCGGCCGATCACGACCGCGTAGGCGCCGACCATGCCCCACTGTGCTGCGACGGTTCCGGCGGCCGACCCGGCGATGCCCCACCCGAACCCGTAGATGAACAGGGCGTTCAGCGCCGCGTTGAGGGCGAAGCCGCTGCCCGCGATCCACAGCGGCATGACGGTGTCCTGCATGCCGCGCAGCAGGCCCGTCGCCGCGAACACGATGAGCATGGCGGGAAGGCCCCACATCGACAGCTGCAGGTAGATGAGCGCCTGGTGGGAGACATCGGGCGCCGCGCCGAACAGCGACACGAGCGCGGGTGTCGCCAGCGATCCGGCGATCGCGAGCACGACGCCCAGACCGAGAGCCAGCCAGAGGCCGTCGACGCCGGCTCGCACCGCGTCGGCATGATCACCGGCGCCGAAGCGACGCGCCACCGCGGGTGTGGTCGAGTAGGCGAGGAAGACCATGAGTCCGACGATCGTCTGGAGCACGGCCGACGCGATCCCGAGGCCCGCGAGCGGCACCACTCCCAGATGGCCGACGAGAGCCGCGTCGACGATGAGGAACAAGGGCTCTGCGACCAGCGCACCCAGGGCCGGCACCGCCAGCCGGAGGATCTCACGGTTGAGGGTGGGCGCGGCCATGCGTCGAGCCTACGGGCGGGCGCCGACGCGGCGCGTCGGTCGGGGCGGGGCGTTTCGACTCGTCGCGGTGCTCCTCGCTCAACGACCGGGGGGAGGGGCGCCGCGCAACGACCGGGGGTGGGCGAACGGCGGGTGAACACGGATCGCGCGGACAGGACCGGCGCGTATCCTGTACGGCATGACCGCCCCCACCCTTCGCTCGGGTATCGAGCTGTCCGCGTTGAGCCCCGGCATCCGTCCTCAGGACGACCTGTTCCGTCACGTGAACGGCGCCTGGCTGGAACGTACGGAGATCCCCGACGACAAGGCGCGTTGGGGCTCGTTCCACCTGATCGCCGAGCAGGCCGAGAAGGACGTGCGGGCCATCATCGAGGAGTCGACGACGGCGGAGCCGGGCACGGAGGCGCGCAAGATCGGCGACCTGTTCGCGAGCTTCATGGACACCGAGCGCATCGAGCGGCTCGGGGCCGAGCCCCTCGCGGCCCAGTTGGCACGCGTGGACGCCATCGACTCCATCCCGGCGCTGCTGCGCACGGTCGGCGAGATGGAGCGGGAGGGCGTCGGCAGCATGATCGGCGTCTACATCGAGCCCGACCCGGGAAACCCCGAGCGCTACGTCGCGTTCTTCGTGCAGTCCGGTCTGTCGCTGCCGGATGAGAGCTACTACCGCCTCGATAACTTCGACAAGACCCGCATCGCCTTCCGTGAGTACGTGCAGACGGTCCTCGGTCTCGCAGGCGTGGGTGCGCAGGGTGAGGATGCCGGGCGGCAGGCCGACCGCGTGCTGGCGCTGGAGACCGAGCTGGCGAGCCACCACTGGGACAACGTGCGCACGCGCGACGCCGTCGCCACCTACAACCTCATGACGTGGGACGACGTGCAGCGGCTCGTCGGCGTCGACCTCGCACCGTGGCTGGATGCGGTCGCCCCTGGACGTCGCGACGGCTTCGCCGAGATCAACGTGAACGAGCCCAGCTACTTCGAGGGCCTGGGTTCGCTGCTCGTCGAGGATCGCCTCGAGGACTGGAAGGCGTGGCTGCGGCTGCACATCGTGCGCGCCTCGGCGGCGTTCCTGTCGTCGGACTTCGTCGACGCGAACTTCGCGTTCTACGGCACCGAGCTCACGGGCGTTCCTGTCAACCGCGAGCGCTGGAAGCGCGGCGTCAGCTTCGTCGAGGCGGCGATGGGTGAAGCCGTGGGCAAGGTCTACGTCGAGCGCCACTTCCCGCCCGCAGCCAAAGAGGCGATGGACGAGCTCGTCGCGAACCTCATCGAGGCCTATCGGCGTTCGATCGAGACCCTCGAGTGGATGACCCCGGAGACCCGCGGCCGTGCCCTCGAGAAGCTCGACGCGTTCACGCCGAAGGTCGGCTACCCCGTGACGTGGAAGGACTACTCCGCGCTCGAGGTCGATGGCGCCGATCTGATCGGCAACGTGCGCCGCGCGAACGCGTGGGAGCACGAACGGCAGATCGCGAAGCTCGGCGCCCCCATCGACCGCGACGAGTGGTACATGACACCCCAGACGGTCAATGCGTATTACAACCCGCTGATGAACGAGATCGTGTTCCCGGCCGCGATCCTGCAGTACCCGTTCTTCGAGCTGGACCGGGATGCCGCGGCCAACTATGGCGGCATCGGCGCCGTGATCGGCCACGAGATCGGCCACGGCTTCGACGACCAGGGGTCGGCCTTCGACGGCGCCGGTGCCCTTCGCGACTGGTGGACGGATGACGACCGCGCCGCCTTCGAGCAGCTCACCGGCGCCCTCATCGCCCAGTACGACGCACTCGTGCCGCAGGGCCTCGCCGCGGAGCACCACGTCAACGGCGCTCTCACGATCGGCGAGAACATCGGAGACCTCGGCGGGCTCGGCATCGCGATCAAGGCCTACCGCCTCTCGCTCGGCGCCGACACGACCGACGAGGATGCCGATGGTCCTGTGATCGACGGCTACACCGGCATTCAGCGGCTGCTGCTCAGCTGGGCGCAGATCTGGCAGCAGAAGGGTCGCGAGGCCGAGACGATCCGCCTGCTGACGATCGACCCGCACTCGCCCAACGAGTTCCGCTGCAACCAGATCGTTCGCAACGTCGACGAGTTCTACCGTGCGTTCGACGTCACCGAGACCGACGCGCTGTGGCTCGACGCCGACCAGCGCGTCACCATCTGGTGACCACGGCGTCGCCGGGCCGGCGATCGTCGGCCCGGCGCCAGGGTCACGACGCCGGCGCCGGCGAGAACATCGAGGACGGAGCATCTCGCGTGGACAGTGCAGGTCGGGCATCGTCGACACGTCGAGGTGAGGTGCGCGCGCAGCTGCGCGGCGAAGCGCGCGGAGAGCGGGCGTCGACCCGGCGTTCGCCGCGACGCTCGCCCGGCCGTTCGCGTTCGTTCGCCACCGCGCTCGCCGCACTGGACGCCGTCGCCGCGGCAGGGGCGCAGGTGTCGGTGTGCGTCACGGATCTGGACTCGGGCGAGACGGTGCTCGCGGGTGACGCCCACCTCGTGCTGCCCGTCGCCGGCATCGGCGTCGTTCCGCTGCTGATCGAGGTCGCGGCGCAGATCGACGCGGGCACCCTCGATCCCCTGCAGATCATCGAACGCAGCTCGGTGGCGCCGGTCACCGTCGGCGGCCTCTGGCATCGGTTGGCGGCTCCCGCGCTTCCGGTGCGCGATCTGGCGGTGCTCGCCGCGGCGGCATCCGACGCCGCCGCCGCCAATGCGCTGCTGGAGCGCGTGGGGCTGGAGACCGTCCGCGCGCGGGTCGAGGAGATCGGTCTCGTGAAGACCGCGCTCATCGACGGTTTCCGAGACGAGCGCGGGCCCGACGACGCACCGCACGTCGGTCTCGCGTCGACGGGGGAGCTGGTCACGCTGTTCGCGGGGCTCGTCAACGCTCAGGTCGTCTCCCCGGCGGTGAGCGCGCAGGTGTCGGAGTGGCTCAGCCTCAACCAGGATCTGGCGCTCGTCGCGGCGAGCACCGCGCTGGACCCCTTCGCGCACGATGACGACCGCCACGGTCTGCTCTTCGTCAACAAGACCGGTCGCGGCGACGGCATCCGCGCCGAGGCCGGAGTGATCGCGGGCCCGCGCGCCGGTGCCGCCTATGCCCTCATCGTGTGCTTCGACGACCTGTCTGTGGCGCACCGGCTGCGCGCGCACGAGGCCTTCCGCGCCCTCGGGCTGGACCTCATGGAGTACGTGTACTGACGCTTTCCCGCCGGCAGCGCCGCGTCAGAAGACGATCGTGTGGTTGCCGTGACGGATGACGCGGTCCTGCGCGTGCCACAGCACCGCGCGGGAGAGAACTTGACGCTCGACGTCGGCGCCGCGCCGGGCGAGCTCGGCGGATGACTCGGCATGGGTGACCCGCACGGTGTCCTGCTCGATGATGGGACCCTCGTCGAGGTCGCCCGTCACGTAGTGCGAGGTCGCGCCGATGAGCTTCACGCCGCGCTCCTTGGCCTTCTTGTAGGGCTCGGCGCCGATGAAGGCGGGCAGGAACGAGTGGTGGATGTTGATCACGGGCACGCCGAGGCGTTCGAGGAACTCGGGCGAGAGGATCTGCATGTAGCGCGCCAGCACGACGAAGTCGACGTTGCCGACGAGCAGCTTCAGGATCTCTTCCTCCGACGCCGATTTGTCGGGACCCGCGACCGAGGGCACGTGGAAGAACGGCACGCCGAAGCTGCGGACGTCTTCGGCCGTCGTGGTGTGGTTCGAGATGACCATCGGGATGGTGACCGGCAGGTCGCCGCGTCGGTGGCGCCACAGCAGGTCGAGGAGGCAATGGTCCTGCTTCGACGCGAGGATCGCCATGCGCTTGGGCACCGACTGGTCGGTCAGCGACCACTCCAGCTCGAAGTCGGCGAGGGTGCGGGCGATGTCGATCTCGATCGCGGGGCGCTCGAGCGCGAAGTCGGGGCGGTGGAAGACGACCCGCTGGAAGTACGCGCCGCCGCGATGATCGTCGGAGAACTGGTCGAACGCGACGATGTTGCCGCCGATGCGGGTGATCATCGCCGACACGGCTGCGACGATGCCGGGCTTGTCGCTGCCGTGCACGATGAGGCAGGCGTGGTCGGCGGGAAGGTGGGGATCGTGCACGGGAGCCATGGATCGATTCTGCCGGATGGGCGCGCTCGTCCCGACCGGGTTCACAGGGATGCCCGTGCCGTCGCCGCTGGCGGCAGTCACGCGCGGCGGGCGCCCGCGCCGAGCGTCTCGAGCTTCGCCCAGGCGATGTCGGGGTGGATGCGGCCGCCGAGGCCGCAGTCCGTCGAGGCGATGACGCGGTCGGCGCCGACGATGTCGGTGAACCGGCGGATGCGCTGCGCGACCAGCTCGGGATGCTCCACGACGTTCGTCGCGTGGCTGACGACACCGGGCACCAGGACCAGGTCGTCGGGCACGGCGGCATCCGCCCAGGCGCCGAACTCGTGCTCGTGGCGCACGTTGCCGGCCTCGAACGAGATCGAGCCGACGTTCGCCTGCAGCACGACGGGGAGGATGTCCTTCAGTTCGATGTCGGTGGTGTGGGGGCCGTGCCACGACCCCCAGCACAGGTGCAGACGCACCTGCTCCTTGGGAAGCCCCGCGATGGCGTGGTTGATCGCGTCGATGCGGATCTTCGTGAACGCCTGATAGTCGGCGATCGAGGGCTCCGGGGAGATCTGGTCGAAGTTCTCGGCGAGCGAGGGGTCGTCGAGCTGCAGGATGAGACCCGCCTCGACGATCGCGCGGTACTCCTCGCGCAGCGCGTCGGCCCACGCGAAGATGTGCTCCTCGTCGGTGGCGTAGTAGTCGTTGCGCACGCGTGCCGCGGATCCGGGCGCGATCGCGGTGAGGAAGCCCCGCTCACCCGGTCGCAGCGCCGCGGTGAGGTGGCGGATGTCGGAGGCCACGGCATCCTGACCCCGGTACGCGAGCGGTCCGGTGGTCGTGGGGAAGGCGGTCGCGGTGCGTCCGGCCTCCACGGCCTCGGCGTACGCGACGGGGAACCGCTGGCGGTCGCGGCGATCGAGGAAGCTCGTCAGGCGGATCGCGCCCGGCTCCGAGCGCACCGGCGGCTCGTTGAAGGCGTTGATCTCGGTGAGCGACAGGCCGCTCACCCGCTGGAACGAGTACGACCACCAGGCACCGTAGTCGACGGCGTTCGACATGGCCTTGCCGAACTCGCCGTCGCCGACCAGGGTGACGCCAGCGGCCCGCTGGCGCTCGACGACGTCGGCGACGGCCTGGGCCGTGAGCGTCTCGAACTCGGGTGTCGACAGCAGCGTGAAGCCGTCGTCGGCGAGGCTGCGGGCGGCGTTCGCCTCGATGAGGGCGGCGGTGCGCGGCAGGCTGCCGGAGGTGGTGGTGGCGACGGACATGGTTCTCCTCCTGAGGACGATGGCCCGCGACGCGGGCGAGTGTCAGAAGGCTCTTGCAGCGGCGACGGTCGCGGGCTGCTCAAGGCGGAGGCTTCCGGTTTTCGAGCCGTCGTCAGGATACGGCGCGCCGGGCATGCGTGACGGCCGTGTGACGCCGGGTGAAACCGGGCGGCGCCCGCGCGCCGCTCGTGACCGTTCGGCAGCGCCGGGTGGTGCTCGGCGGCGGGGCCGCGAGCAGCGTCGCGGTGACCACCCATGCCGTGTCGTCGCGGTTCGCGTGCAGCAGATCCGGCAGACGCGTCTGAATCGGGACGACGAGCGTGAACATGAACGACGAAGCGAGCCCCGCCAGCGCCAGCACGGCGACGATGGCGCCTTGCGGCGGCATCCGGGTCAATCGTCGTCGGGCATCGTCATCAGCGGGCATCATTTCAGGCCATCGGCCGCCTGATGCGGTGGCTCCGGCATAGGGTGACGGCATGGCGGACCTCGACAGCCGGACCCTCGACGGGTTTCGCATCCGGCCCCTTCGCACGATGGAGCAGATCGCGGCGGCATCCGCCGTGCTCAGCGAGGTGTGGGGCGGTGACCGCACGGGCATGCCGCCGAACCTCCTGCGTGCGCTCGCGCACGTCGGCAATTACGCCGTCGGGCTCTATGCCGTGCCGACGGAGGGTGATCCCTCGGCGGAGCGCATGATCGGCGCGTCGGTCGGCTTCTTCGCCGCCCCCGACGACCGTTCGCTGCACTCGCACATCACCGGCATCGTCGGCGATCATCGCGGGCGGGGACTCGGACGGCTGCTGAAGCAGCACCAGCGCGAGTGGGCTCTGGCGCGCGGCGTCCACCGGATCACGTGGACGTTCGACCCGCTCGTCGCCCGCAACGCCTCCTTCAACCTTCGTGTGCTCGGCGCGCGGGTGGGGGAGTACTACGTGGATCACTACGGCGCGATGGACGACGGCGTGAACCGCGGTGACGAGAGCGACCGCATCTTCGCCGTCTGGGACCTGGATGCGCCTGCCGCCCCGCCGCCCGAGCGCGCCATCGTCACCACCGTGGAGGTTCCCGCCGACATCGAACGGCTCCGCCGAGATGCCCCGGGCGAAGCGCTGGACTGGCGGTACCGCGTGCGGGAGGCGTTCCTCGGGCTCACCGAGGACGGCTTCGCGGTGGCCGGGTTCGACGAGCGCGGCTACCTCTTCGTTCGCTCCGGGGTGGCGTCGTGAGCAGGGGCGGCGCCGTTGCCGACGATTGGACTCCCCACCGTCGCGACGACGGCGAGCGGTTGGGGTGGATCCGCCCCGACGGCGACGCGTGGACGGCGATCGACGTGCTGGGGCGGGTGGTCGCGGCATCCGTCGAGTGGCTGGATGCCGAGGAGGCGCTCGAGCAGCGCGGCCTCGCTTTCCTTGCCGAGCCTTGGATGCTCGAGCGCGGCGAGGGCACGCCGGTGCGGGTCCGGCTCGTCGAGGTGACGCCCGCGCGGATCGTCGTGAAGGTCGACGACTACGGCGACATGAGCAGGCCGCACGAGGGCATCGTGCTGCCGTGGCCGTTGCCCCCGCAGCTGCGACCGCCCCGGCCGGGCGACCCGGACGGGTTCACCCTGTCGCGCTGACGCCGCCCTTGCGGGAAACATTGTGCACAATTCAATTGTGTGCAATGCTTCCCTCATGCCCGCTCCCGCCACGCTCGACGAGTTCGTCTGCTTCGCGATGTACACCGCCTCGCACGCGACGACGCAGGCCTACCGCGAGCTGCTCAAGCCCTGGAAGCTCACCTACCCGCAGTACCTCGCGATGGTCGTACTCGCCACGGGCGAGCGCACCGTGAGCGGTCTCGGCGAGGAACTGGGCCTCGACTCCGGCACCCTGTCGCCCCTGCTGCGGCGGCTCGAGGACCGCGGGCTGGTCTCGCGCCGGCGGGATGCCGCCGACGAGCGCGTGGTGCGGGTCGCCCTCACCGCCGCCGGTCGTGACGTGCACGCCGAGGTCGTCGCGGCCGCGGGGTGCCTCGTCCCGGCATTCGTCGGCAGCGGTCGCGGGCTCGGTGAGCTGCTCGAACAGCTCGCCGCCATCACGGCCAACATGCGCGCGGTCGCCTCCGATCTGCGCACCGCTGCCTGACCGATGGCCGCCGGCGCGACTCTCTGACCTCCACGAAAGGAAACCCCATGGAAACCCTCTACACCGCAGAAGCCCTCGCCACCGGCGGCGGCCGCGACGGCCACGTCCGCACGAGCGACGGCATCCTCGACGTCGACCTGCGCGTCCCGAAGGAGATGGGTGGCGCCGGCGGCGCCCCGAACCCCGAGCTCCTCTTCGCCGCGGGCTACGCCGCGTGCTTCCACGGCGCGCTGCAGGCCGTCGCGCGTGCGCAGAAGGTCGCGATCGCGGGCTCCAGTGTCGGCTCGCAGGTCAAGATCGGCCCGAACGGCCAGGGCGGGTTCCAGCTGGCCGTCGCGCTCGAGGTCAACATCCCCGAGATCGACCACGCCGTCGCCCAGCAGCTCGCCGACGCGGCGCACCAGGTGTGCCCCTACTCGAACGCCACCCGCGGCAACATCGAGGTCACCGTCACCGTCGTCGACGACTGATTTCGCGAACCCGCGTCATAGCTGCCGCGGGCACCGCGCCGCAGCACCTACGTCGCCCCGCGCTTCGCGGCGCTGCGGACTCACCGCTGCGGGGAGCGACGCGGCGCACATCGGCCCGGTGCGCGCGCGGCGCGCGGCGTAGCCTGAGCCCATGCCGATCGCCCGCCCCGCCGCACCCGTGCGCCTCGACGCGGTCGAGCTTCGCGTGCTCCATCTGCCGCTCGTCTCGCCGTTCGCGACCTCGTTCGGCACCGAGACCGTGCGGGAGGTCATCGTGGTGCGCGTTCGCACCGCCGACGGCGACGGGTGGGGAGAGATCGTCACCCAGCAGTCCCCCCTCTACTCCAGCGAATACACGCAGGGCGCGTGGGACGTCGCCCAGCGCTTCCTCGCGCCCGCGCTTCTGGATGCCGCGGCGCGCGCTCTCGCGCCCGAAGAGGTGGCGGGCGTGCTCGAGCCGTTCGTCGGGCACCGCATGGTGAAGGCCGGCCTGGAGCTCGCCGTCCTCGACGCCGCCCTCCGCGCGGAGGGCCGCGCGTTGGGGGAGTACCTCGGCGCCACGGTCGACCGCGTGCCGAGCGGGGTGTCGGTCGGCATCCAACGCGACCCGTCGGCCCTCGTCGACGCCGTCGCCGGCTACGTGGACCAGGGCTACGTGCGCATCAAGATCAAGATCAAGCCCGGACGCGACGTCGCCGACACCGCCGCGGTGCGTGACGCGTTCGGGGCGATTCCCCTGCAGGTCGACGCGAACTCCGCCTACACGCTCGCGGACGCCGACACCCTCGCCGAGCTCGACCGCTTCGACCTCCTGCTGATCGAGCAGCCGTTGCAGGAGGACGACATCGTCGACCATGCACACCTCGCCGCGCGGCTTCGCACGCCCATCTGCCTCGACGAGTCGATCGTGTCGGCCAAGGCGGCGCGCGATGCGCTCGCTCTGCGGGCCGCCGCGATCATCAACATCAAGGCGGGCCGCGTCGGCGGCTACCTCGAAGCGGTCCGCATCCACGATCTGTGCCGCGAGGCGGGCATCCCCGTGTGGTGCGGCGGCATGCTCGAGACCGGCATCGGCCGCGCGGCCAACGCGGCGCTGGCCGCGCTCCCCGGATTCACGCTGCCCGGCGACGTCTCGGCATCCGACCGCTTCTACGCCCGCGACATCGTGCGCGAGCCGATCGTGTTGGAAGACGGGCACGTCCGCGTGCCGACCGCGCCCGGCATCGGCGTCGAGATCGATCCCGTCGCGCTCGAAGACGCGACCGTCGCGCGGGTCGAGCTGCGCCGCTGACCGGGCGGGAGGCGTGCCCGGTCGTTGAGCGACGAGCGCAGCGAGGAGTCGAAACGCGTCAGCTCTCGGTCGTGACCGGCGGCTCTTCGCGCAGCCCCTGGGCCATGCCGCGGCCGGTCGCCTGCCCCTGGATGACCTGCCGCAGGTCGATGCCGGTCGCCGCCTGGATCGCGTCGAAGCTGGCCCGCATGCTCGAGGCCGATTCGGCGGCCATGTGACTGGACGCCCCCTCGCCGCCGAGCACGGTGATCGAGCCGACCTTGTCGAACCCGCGCGCGAACTCGGTCATCATCGGCACGAGCGCCTCGAGCGCGCGCTGCGCGAGCAGAGCCTCCTGGTTCTTGGAGAGGGCTTCGGCCTCGGCCTCGATGGCCGCCGCCCGCGCCTCGCCCACGAGCCGCACCGCGTCGGCCTCGGCCTCGGCGCGAAGCCGGGTGGCCTCCGCCTCCTGCGCTGCGATCTGCGCGCGCGCCTCGGCGGCCTTGACCTCGCCGTACGCGGCGGCGTCCGCCGCGCGCTGGCGCTCGTAGAGGGAGGCGTCGGCGACCTTCTTGATGTCGGCATCCAGCTGGGCCTGCTTGTTCTCGGCTCCCTGCAGCAGCACGGCCTGCTCACGCTCGGCACGCGCGAGCGCTTCGGCCTGCTCGGCCTCGGCGCGGGCGCGACCGACTTCGGCCGCCGCGGCGGCGGAGTTCTTGTCGAACGCGGTCTGCTCGACGAGGTTCGCCTCGTCGGTCGCGATCTGTCGGGCGCGAACCTCGCGGGCGGCGTTGATACGGGCGACCTCGGCCTCTCGGCGCACGCGCTCGACCTCGGTCGCGCCGAGGGCGTCGATGTAGCCGTTCTTGTCGGTGACGCCCTGGATCTGGAACGAGTCGAGGATGAGTCCCTGGGCGAGCAGGTCGCTCTTGATGCCCTCGGCGATCTGGTCGGACAGCTTCTGCCGATCCTTCATCAGCTGCTCGACGGTCAGGGTCGCGACGACGCCGCGCAGGGCACCTTCGAGCTGCTCGGTCGTGAACTGCTCGATCGCGCCGTCCTGCGAGAGGAAGCGCTCCGCCGCGCGGCGGACGAACTCGGGGTCGGAGCCGATCTTGACCAGCGCGACGCCCGAGACGTTGACGGTCACTCCGTTGGAGGCCTGCGCCGTCGGCTCCATCTTGATCTGGCGGGCGCGCAGCGAGATCATCTCGGCGCGCTGTGTGAGCGGGTTGACGAGGGCGCCGCCGCCGGTGATCACCGAGATGCGCGACGACTCGCCGCTGGCGTTCTTCTGGCTCTTGCCGACCACCACGAGCGCCTGGTCGGCCTTGGCGACCTTGTACCACGCGCGCACCATGATCAGCAGGAAAATCAGGAGGACGGTCGCGGCGACGACGGCGATGCCGACGATCACCAGTGCGCCCCCAGCGGCAAAAATCTCCACGTTACGAACCCACTTCCTGTGTATTGCCGATGTCCTTCGACCGTATCGAACGATGCCGCCGGATGCCGAGGATTCGGCGGATCTCGGGATAACCCCCTCGGTGTGCCGGACACGCGCCCCCTACGCTGGTGGCATGACCACTCCGCCGTACCCGCAACCCGCGGCCCAGCCCGGCCCGCAGCAGATGAATCCGTCCGACGAGAAGACGTGGGCGACCCTGGTCCACGTCGGCGGCATCTTCTACTTCCTGCCGTCGCTGATCGGCTACCTCGTGCTGAAGGACCGCGGCCCGTTCGTGCGGGCGCACACGGCCGCCGCGCTGAACTTCCAGCTCACGATGCTGATCGCGTCCCTCGTCGGCACGGTGCTCTCCATCATCGGCATCGGGCTGCTCATCCTGCTCGCCGTGTACGTGGTGAACATCGTCTTCTCGATCATCGCCGCCGTGAAGGCGAACAAGGGGGAGTGGTACACCTACCCCCTTTCGATCTCGTTCGTCAGCTGACGGCGGTCTGAGCGCAGGCCCGCGGGCTCATGATCGTCGGCTTGATGGACGCGCCCCTGTGGCTGGGGATGACGGTCTTCTGCGTCGGCTTCGTCGGCTTGTCGTGCCTCCCGAGCCCGGGTTCGTCCCCACCGACGCTCGGGAGATCAACGTACAGGCGCAGACACTGCAGTCCTTCGAGGCGTTCGTCGGACAGCGGCGCGAGCGGATCGAGGTGACGGATCTCGGCCTGCCGAGCATCCTGTGGACGGTGCTCTGGGTGGGGGCGCTGCTGAACGCGATCCTGCTCTCGCTCATCCAGGTGCGAAACCTCCGCATCCACCTCATCATGGCGGGGCTCATCGCCGTCTTCGTCGCGCTGCTGCTCTACGCCATCGCGGGCTTCGACCGCCCCTATTCCGGGCCCATCTCCGTCACCCCGACGTACTACCAGTCGCTACTGGACGGCCTGTTCCAGCGCGTTCCCTGACGGTCCTTACCACGCGCAGGGCTCCGCCGGCGAGGGCGGCCCCTGTCGCTCCCGGCGGGGCTATCGTTTTCCGAGTGACCTCGACCGACTCGCTCCCCGCCGGCACGTTCTCGATGAGGAGCCCGTATGGGCGAAGGGCCGCGGCACTGTCGGTCGCCGCCGCGGTGGGCGGGTTCCTGTTCGGCTTCGACTCCTCGGTCATCAACGGAGCGGTCTCCTCGATTGAGTCCACGTACACGAAGGACGCCCTGCTCACCGGGTTCGTCGTCGCCGTCGCCCTGCTCGGCTGCGCGCTCGGGGCGATCATCGCCGGAGCCCTCTCCGATCGCTGGGGCCGGCTGCGCGTCATGCTCCTCGGCTCCGCCATGTTCCTCGCGAGCTCGATCGGCTCGGCGCTGACCTTCAGCGTTCCCGACCTCATCGTCTGGCGCGTCCTGGGCGGCATCGGCATCGGCATCGCGTCGGTCGTCGCTCCCGCCTACATCGCCGAGGTCGCACCGCGTCAGGTGCGCGGCAGTCTCGCCTCTCTGCAGCAGCTCGCGATCACGATCGGCATCTTCACCGCATTGCTGAGCAACGCGGTGCTCGCCGATGCCGCCGGCAGCGCCGACAACGTGCTGTGGTGGGGCCTCGAAGCGTGGCGGTGGATGTTCCTCATCGGCGTCGCGCCGGCCGCCGTCTACGGCATCCTGGCGCTGACGATGCCGGAGTCTCCGCGATTCCTGCTCGCGAAGGGACGCAACGACGAGGCGCGCGCGATCTTCGAGCGACTCGTTCCCGCCGCCGACCTCGACAAGACGATGAACGAGCTGATCAGGAGCATCGAAGACGACCGCAAGAACCGGAGCGCCTCTCTGCGCGGAAAGGCGCTGGGACTGCAGCCCGTCGTCTGGATCGGCATCCTGCTGTCGGCCTTCCAGCAGCTCGTCGGCATCAACGTCATCTTCTACTACTCGACGACGCTGTGGCGTGCGGTCGGATTCGATGAGAGCAACTCGCTGCTGATCAGCGTCCTCACCTCCGTGACGAACGTGCTGGTGACGCTCGTCGCGATCTTCCTCGTCGACCGCGTCGGGCGCAAGCCGATTCTGATGACCGGCTCGCTGATGATGACCCTGTCGCTGGGCGCGATGGCGCTGGCCTTCGCGTTCGCACAGACGGTGGACGGCGAGGTGACCCTCCCGGGGACGTGGGGTCCGATCGCGCTGGTGGCGGCGAACCTGTTCGTCGTCGGGTTCGGCGCCTCCTGGGGCCCCATCGTCTGGGTGCTGCTCGGGGAGGTCTTCCCCAGCCGCATCCGCGGCAAGGCCCTCGGTGTCGCGGCGAGTTCCCAGTGGATCGCGAACTTCCTCGTGTCCTGGACCTTCCCCCAGCTTGCGGCCTTCTCGCTGCCGTTCACGTACGGCATGTACGCCGTGTTCGCGGCGCTGTCGTTCGTCTTCGTGCTGTGGAAGATCCCCGAGACGAAGGGCATGGCGCTGGAGCAGAGCGAGACGCTGTTCGTCCCCGAGCCGAAGCGGTCCGTGCGGGCCCGCTGACGCGGCTACGCCATGACGGTGCGCAGCGTCCGGTCGGCGACCCCCACGCTCACGCGCTGACCCCACGACAGCGACAGGCGGTCGTCCTCCATCCCATCGCCGAACGCGACGAGCACGTCCGACTCGACGCGGAGGGTCACCTGCCCGCCGTCGAGTCGACCCGCGAACAGGTCTGCGCCCGTGCTCGGCGACGGCCACGGCTCCCGGACGAACCAGGCGAGTGCGCTCTCGGTGGCGGTGGGCAGCGGCATCCCGGGTGCCTGCACACGTGCGATCGAGGAGCACCATCCCGTGGCTCCCGTGCCGGTGCCGACGATCACGCCCGACGAGGACTGTCGCTCCCGGCGACCGCCGACCTCGAGCGTGTAGCGCGCCGACTGGTGGCCGCTCTGGCCGATCATGACCTCGTTCAGCGCCGTGAGCGACTGACCGTCGTCGGTGCGCACCTGCACCATCGTGCGCTCGCAGATCGGTGCGGTTCCCGCCTGCGCGGCTGCGGCGAGGGCGACTCCTGCCGCGGGGGTGTGCGGCACGAGCACCCCGGCATTGACGCCGGGCAGCGGGTCGATGCCGATGACGGGTTGGATGCCGAGATACTTCGCGGCGTTGGCGACGAGCCCGTCCTGTCCGACGACGAGCACGACGTCGTCGGGTTCGAAGACGAAGCGGGCGAGGTCGCTGCGTTCGACCGTGGCTCGCCGCCAATCGACCGGCAGCCCCGCGGACACGTCGGCCAGGGCGGCGCGGGTGCGCTCGTGCCGCTCTTCGACGGCGGCGAGGCTCTGGCCTCGCTGATCGAGGAAGAAGGAGACCTGGCCGCGCGTGCCGTGCCGGGCGAGCAGTTCGGTGAGCTCGCTCGCCCGATGCACGATGACGGCTCGAGGGGTGGTCATCTCAGTGTCCCGTCGGTGTCGCGGTCTGCGCGGCGGCCCGGCCGCCGAGGCGTCCCACGAGGTCGGTGAGCAGGTCGGGCGTGACGGTCAGGTGGTCGATGCTGGGCAGGTTGCCCGCCAGCTCGCGCATCGCCAGGGCGGTCAGTACCTCGACGGGCACGTCGCGCAGTGCCGCCATTCGGGCCTGCTCGGCCGCGCCGGCCGCCTCGCCGAGCGCACGGTCGGCGTCGGCCCGGGCCTGTGCGTTCGTGCGGATGCGCTCGGCCTCGGCATCCACGGCGATCGCGGCAGCGGCGGCCGCCTGCTCCGCCTCGATGCGGGAGTTGCGTCCCCGCGCTTGGACGAGCTCCTCCTGCCGGCGCGCGAGCTCGACCTGGTTGGACAGCTCGTTCTCGCCGATCGCGGCCTCGCGCTCGACCGCGAGGGCGCGGCGGGCGAAGGTGGCCTTGTCGGCATCCTGCTGGATCGTCTCGCGGGCGGGGGTCTGCAGGGCGCGCTCGACGTCGGGCTCGGCGCGCAGCAGTGAGAACCGCACCCCGACGATGGCGATGCCGAGGTCGGTCAGGCGCGCGTCGGCGGCCAGCATGGCGGTGGCGGCGGCGCCCAGCTCGGCGAGGTCGGCACGCAGGGCGTTGTCGAGGGTGCGCGGCTGCAGCAGGTGCACGACGGCGGCGGTCGTCGCGCCGTGCAGGGGTGCGGCGATCGCGTCGAGCGGCTGCTCGGTCCACGTGCCGGTCACCAGATCGATGGAGAAGTCGATGCGGCGCGCGGCGAGGTCGGGATCGACGATGCGATACGTCGCCGTGACCGGAGCCGACAGCTGCTGCAGGTCGGCGGTGCGCAGGCTCACGACGACCGACAGCTCGCGGTCGTCGAGCGGCACCTCGCTGATCGCGGCATCCAGGGGGCGGAACCAGAACGCCTGTCCTGCGCCGGCGTGGCGGATGCCGCCGCGACGGAAGTGGGTGACGTGCATCGTGGGCGTCGTGCTCAGGTGGCGGACGAACGGGCGGCGGGTGATGGTGGCCATGATGTCCTCTTTCTCTCTTTAGTGTCACTTTGACGATAACTCCGGTAGGTAGTTATCGTCAAGGTGACGATTTGAGGTAATCTGGGCGCGTGGACCCCTTCTCCTTCGCGGTCGCGGCCGACCTCGTCGTGCTGACCATCCGCGACCGTGCGCTCCACGTCCTCCTCGTCGAGCGCGGCATCGCGCCGGCGGCGGGCATGTGGGCGCTGCCGGGCGGCTTCGTGCTGCCCGACGAGGATGCCGAGGCCACCGCGTACCGCGAGCTCGCCGAGGAGACGGGGGTGACGGCCGGGGTGCACCTCGAGCAGGTGCGCACCTACAGCGCGCCCGACCGCGACCCGCGCGGACGTGTCGTGACGGTCGCCTGGCTCGCCCTCGCGCCTGACCTGGGCGAACCCGCGGCGGGATCGGACGCACGCTCGGCCCGGTGGTGGCCCGTCGCGGAGGTCGAGAGCGGCGCGCTGCCGCTGGCCTTCGACCACGTCGCGATCTTCGCCGACGCCCTCGAGCGGGCGCGCGCGAAGCTCGAGTACTCCGCGCTCGCGATGGCTTTCTGCCCGCCCGAGTTCACGATCGCGCAGCTGCGCGCGGTCTACGAAGCGGTCTGGGGAGTGCCCGTCGACCCGCGCAACTTCCACCGCAAGATCACCGGCGCCGCGGGCTTCGTCGAGCCGACCGGGGGTATGGCGCGCGACGGCGGGCGCCCCGCCCAGCTGTTCCGTCGCGGACCGGTCGGTCAGCTGCAGCCGCCCTTCACCCGCCCCGAGCGCTGAGCGGCCGGGCCGCCGCACGGCCGGTCAACGGATTCGGAGGATGCGAGCGGATGCGGATGCCGCCGCGCGCGGCATCCGATTCTGTTGACCTGATCCGAATCCACGACGCGGACGACCCGCCCGCCCGGCGCGCCTCAGCCGTCGAGCGGGCGGCGCGCGACGAGCAGCATGTGCGTGTCGGGCCAGTCCAGCGGCTCGTCGTCGAGCCCGAGAAGGGATGCCGCGGGCGCGAACCGATTCTCCACGAGCCAGTCGTTGCGCCAGGGCCCCGAGCGCTCGTCGATCTCGAGCCCGACCGATGCGACCAGCTCGCGCCAGTCGGCCCACGACAGCGCGCAGAACTGCTCGTGCATCTCCGACAGCCAGTTGCGGGTGTACGAGACGGTCTCGAGGAACTCCATGGCATCCGCCAGACGCAGCTCGATCGTCCGCTCGTCGCGCACCTCGTACTCCCACGCAGCGCCGCTGAGCGCGCGGAAGTCCTGAGCGAACTGGGCGACCCGGCTGCCCACCGGCAGCGCGTCGAGGGATGCCGCGACCTCGTCGTTGGATCCCGTCAGCTCGCGCGCGGGCGTCGTGACGTCGCCGTCCTGCATCCGCAGCCGCACGATGCGATCGGGATCGGCCGGTCCGCAGACATCGGAGTTGATCCACACGCCACCGGGCACGGTATGGTCGGCGATCGCCGACGCGAAGGCCTGAAGCGACGGCATCCCGTCGCCGTAGGAGTAGATCTCGTGCGTCAGCGCGAAGCTGAGGGTCGTTGCGATGCTGCGCGCGGGAAAGAGGCGTCCGGCGAGGATGTTGCGGCGGTAGAAGAACGTGTTCGGGTTCGCGAACGCGCCCTCGGACTTCTTGTGCTCGCAGGCTGCGAACAGTTCGGGGGCGATCTCCACGCCGATCAGGTCAGACTCGGCCAGGGCCGGCTCCTGCGATGCCAGCTCGAGCATCGCCCCCGTCGCGCAGCCCAGGTCGACGATGCGGCCGGGCACGATCCAGGGGCGCGCCTCGGCCCACTTGCGCTCCGCGGCATCCTCGAACGCGCGGCTATAGGTGCGGTAGTCGCGCGTCTGGGTGAGCCCGCCCTCGTCGCCGATGACGGGGTCGGCCGCGATCTCGCGCGCCTGCGCCGCCAGGCCGTAACGGTCGACGATGTCGAGGCTCGCCGCGTGCGCGTCTGCGCGCCAGCCATCCGAGCCGGCCATCAGATCGTCCAGCAGCTGCCAGGGCGTGCGCGGCGCGTCGGAATGGTCGCGCTCCATCGGCGCGATGCGATACCCCAGGCCGCGGTACATGTCGGCGACCTGCGGCGTCGAGGTGGCGATGATCGCCGTCTCGGGCGCGGGGATCACCCCCTGTGCGGTCGCATACCCGATCTGCTTGAGGGTGATCTCGGCGAACCGGGGCGTCGGTGCGACGTCGACGACGGGCACGACGATCGACGGCATCCGCCCGACGTGCGCGAGGATCTCGATCGCCGCCTCCCGCCGATGTCCCGGGAACGGGTTGCGGCGCGTCGCGGAGTGGTTCGCGCTCGTGACCGCCCAGACGACGACCGCGTCGGCGGCGACCGCGATCGGCTCACCGTTCTCGTCGCGCCCGCGGCCGGCGAGCAGTTCGCCGAGGTAGGCCGCCTGGAACCTCGTCAGCAGGTGGTGACGCCCGGGGACGATGACGTGCTGGATCTCGCGGTCTGCGCTCACCCGCTCCACGTTAGTCACGGGCCGGCCGGGAAGCCGCAGCGGCGGAAGACTAGAATCGACGGATGCCGGAACTGTCGGCATCCACACCCTTTTCGCATTCGCGACACGACCATTGGAGCCACCTGTGGCCGAGCAGTCCCGCCTCGACAAAGTCATCGCCCTCGCCCGTCACCGGGGTTTCGTCTTCCAGGCCGGGGAGATCTACGGCGGATCGCGGTCGGCCTGGGACTACGGCCCCCTCGGCACGGAGCTGAAGGAGAACATCCGTCGCCAGTGGTGGCAGACGTTCGTGCGGGGACGCGCCGACATGGTCGGCCTCGACTCGAGCATCATCCTGCCCAAGCGCGTCTGGGAGGCCTCCGGCCACGTTGCGACCTTCACCGACCCCCTCGTCGAATGCCTGCACTGCCACAAGCGCTTCCGCGCCGACAACCTCATCGAGGACTTCGAGGCGCGCAAGGGCCGCCCGGCGGAGAACGGCCTCGCCGACATCCCCTGCCCCAATTGCGGCACCAAGGGCCAGTACACCGAGCCGAAGGCGTTCTCCGGGCTGGTGAAGACCTACCTGGGCGTCGTGGATGACGAGTCGGGTCTGTACTTCCTGCGCCCCGAGACCGCGCAGGGCATCTTCGTGAACTTCTCGAACGTGCTCACCGCCTCGCGCCGCAAGCCCCCGTTCGGTGTGGGCCAGGTCGGCAAGGCCTTCCGCAACGAGATCACCCCCGGCAACTTCATCTTCCGCACCCGCGAGTTCGAGCAGATGGAGATCGAGTACTTCACACCGCCCGCCGAGGCGCAGGAGTGGTTCGAGCACTGGGTGGAGGCGTGCTGGAACTGGTTCGTCGACCTGGGCGTCGACCCGGCGAACATGAAGCGGTTCGACGTTCCCGAGGAGGACCGCGCGCACTACTCCGCCGGCACGATCGACGTGGAGTACCGCTTCGGCTTCCCCGGCAAGGAGTGGGGCGAGCTGATGGGTGTCGCCAACCGCACCGACTACGACCTGAAGAGCCACTCCGACGCGTCGGGCCAGTCGCTCACCTTCTTCGACCAAGCCTCGGGTGAGAAGTACACGCCCTTCGTCATCGAGCCGTCCTTCGGCCTCACCCGCGCCATGATGGCCTTCCTCGTCGACGCGTATCGCGAGGAGGAGGTGCCCAACGCCAAGGGCGGCACCGACACCCGTACGGTGCTGGCGCTGGACCCGCGCCTGGCGCCCGTCAAGGTGGCCGTGCTGCCACTGTCGCGCAACGAGCGCCTGTCGCCGCTGGCACGCGAGGTCGCCGACGATCTGCGGGCACAGGGGTGGAACGTCGACTTCGACGACGCCGGCGCCATCGGCCGTCGCTACCGCCGTCAGGACGAGATCGGCACCCCGTTCTGCGTCACCGTCGACTTCGATTCGCTCGACGACCGCGCCGTGACCGTGCGCGATCGCGACACGATGGCGCAGGAGCGCATCGCGCTCGACGAGCTCGTGGGCTACCTCGGCTCGCGCCTGCGGGGCGCCTGAGCCTCGGCATCCCCCGATCCGCCCCGCCCCGCCCCGCGCGCGCCGCCCCGCGCCGCCGCGCCGCGTCTCGGGTCCGCGAGACACCGTCCACGCACCGAGACACGCGTTGTGCACCGGTGTTTCGGTGCGCCGCGCGTGTCTCGCGGCCAGGGGCACGCGGCGGAGCGCGAGAGAGCGGCTACCGTGGAGGCATGGCATCCGGCGCATCCGAGTCCACCCTCAGTATCCGCGACCTCGACACGCTCGACGAGATCTTCGCCGCCCATCGGGTGATCGTGGAGATCTGGGGCGGACGCGACCCCATGCCCGCGCCGCTCATGCGCGCGCTGCAGTACTCGGGCAACTACGTGGTCGGCCTGTACGACGGCGACCGCATCGTCGGCGCCTCCGTCGCGTTCTTCTCCCCGCCGGAGCAGCACGCCATGCACTCCCACGTCACGGGCGTACTGCCGGAGTACCAGCGTCGCGGGTTCGGACGCCTGCTCAAGCAGCAGCAGCGCCAGTGGGCGATCGCCCGCGACATCGGCACGGTCACCTGGACCTTCGACCCGCTTGTGCGCCGCAACGCCCACTTCAACGCCAAGACGATCGGCGTGCGTTTCGTGGAGTACCTCGTCGACCAGTACGGCTCGGCCTACGACGGCGCCGAACTCGACCAGAACGGCCAGGGTGTCGACAGCGACCGCCTCCTGGTCGCGTGGGCGCTCGCGTCGGCTCCGGTGCGTGAGCCGGATGCCGCGGACGTCGTCGCGACCGTCCAGATCCCCGAGGACATCGAGTCTCTGCGTCGCACCGATGCGGCCGAGGCCGCGGCGTGGCGTCTGCGCGTGCGCGAGGAGATGCTGTCGCACTACGGTCGCGGCCTCGTCATCGGTGGTTTCGACGACGAGCGCGGCTACCTGTTCGTGCAGGGCTGACGTCGCGGGTCGGGGCGTTTCGACTCGCCGCGCTCGCTCGACGACCGGTGAGAGCGCAACTTCCGGTCGTTGAGCGACGAGCGCAGCGAGGAGTGGAAACGCGCCTCGCCGGCCGTCAGCCCTTCGCCGCGGCCTTCGCCGCCTTCTTGAACTCGCGCACCTTGGCCAGCGACGCGGGGGAGACGATGTCGGCCACCGAGCGGTAGGAGCCGTCTTCGCCGTAGGCGCCCGCGGCCTCGCGCCAGCCGGCGCCGGTGAAGCCGTACTGCTTGCCGAGCAGGGCGAGGAAGATCTTGGCCTTCTGCTCGCCGAAGCCGGGGAGGGCTTTCAACCGCTTCAACACGGTCGGCCCGTCGGGGTCGCCTTCGGTCCACAGAGCCGCGGCATCCCCGCCCCACTCCTTCTCGAGCGTCTGGCAGAGGGTCTGCACCCGACCGGCCATCGAGCCGGGGTAGCGGTGCACCGCCGGCGACTGCTGGAAGGCGGCGACGAGCGCGTCGGGGTCGTAGCCGGCGATGGTCGCGGCATCCACGGCGCCGATGCGCTCCTGGATCTTCAACGGACCGCTGAACGCCGTCTCCATGGCCACCTGCTGGTCGAGGAGCATGCCGATCAGCAGCGCCAGCGGGTTCTCGGTGAGCAGGGTGTCGGCGGCCGGGTCGTCGGTGATGTGCAGGCTCATCCCTCGAGTGTGTCACCCGCAGACCCGCCGTGACAGCACGGTGACAGCCCCGTCGCCCGCGTGACAGGGGTGCGACAGTGCGCCCGGCGCACAGTGGATGCCATGACCACTTCCACCTCACCATCCACCCTCGCGGTGCGCGCGGAGGGCCTCGTGAAGGTCTTCGGCGACAACCGCGCTGTCGACGGCGTCGACCTGGCCGTCGATGCCGGCACGGTCTACGGCGTGCTCGGTCCGAACGGGGCCGGCAAGACCACCACCATCAACATGCTCGCGACGCTGATGCGTCCCGACGCCGGTCGCGCCGAGATCTTCGGCCACGACGTCTCGCGGGAGCCGAACGTCGTCCGTCAGCTGATCGGCGTCACCGGGCAGTTCGCGTCGGTCGATGAGACGCTGTCGGCGACGGAGAACCTGATGATCTTCGGTCGGCTCCTGGGCCTGACGCGCAGCGAGGCGAAGCGCAAGGCCGAGGACCTCCTCGAGCGCTTCTCCTTGACGGATGCCGCGCGGCGGCCCTTGAAGAAGTTCTCGGGCGGCATGCGGCGTCGACTGGATCTCGCCGCATCGCTTCTGGCCCAGCCTCCGCTCATCTTCCTCGACGAACCCACCACGGGTCTCGACCCGCGCACGCGCGGGCAGATGTGGGACACGATCCGCGAGCTCGTCGCGACCGGCTCCACCGTGCTGCTCACGACGCAGTACCTCGATGAGGCGGATCAGCTCGCCGACCGCATCGCCGTCATCGATCACGGCCGCGTGGTCGCCGAGGGCACGGCCGACGACCTCAAGGCCTCGGTGGGCACGTCGTCGCTGATCCTGCGGATGTCCGATCCCGCCGACGTGGATGACGCCCTGCGCGCGATCGCGCAGGTGCTGGGGGTGCGCGGCACCCTCTCGCCCGAGGCGGCGCGCATCACCGCGCCGATGTCCGACCCCGACCGTGTCACCGATCTGCTGATCACCCTGCGCGAGGCCGGCATCCACCTGACCGAGATGAGCGTGCAGAAGCCGACGCTCGATGAGGTGTTCCTGACCATCACCGGCCGACCGGCGGATGCCGCGGCCACCGACTCCGCGTCTGCCGACGCCGCCTCAGAGGAGGTCCACGCATGAGCGCCATCGCCCCGACCCGCACCGATCTGACGCCCATCACCCCGGCATCCGAGCGCCGGCTCTCCAACCGCACGAGCCTGCGCCAGACCGTCGAGAACACGCTGACGATGGCGTATCGCGGGCTGGTGAAGATCCGTCGCACGCCCGAGCAGCTCGTCGATGTGACGGTGCAGCCGATCATCTTCACGCTGATGTTCGCGTACATCTTCGGCGGCGCGATCGCCGGAAACGTCGAGAGCTACCTTCCGGCGTTGATTCCGGGCATCCTCGTGCAGACCGTCATCACGACCTCGGTCGTGACCGGCACGCAGTTGCGCGAAGACATGGACAAGGGTGTGTTCGACCGCTTCCGGTCGCTGCCGATCGCACGCATCGCTCCGCTGTCGGGCGCGCTGCTGGCCGACACCCTGCGTTATGCGATCGCGACCTCCATCACGTTCGTCGTCGGCTTCCTCATGGGCTACCACCCGGCCGGGGGCTTCGGCGCGGTCCTCGCGGCCGGACTGCTCGTCATCGCCTGCTCGTGGGCCATCAGCTGGATCTTCGCGTTCTTCGGCGTCATCGCTCGCACGGCATCCAGCGTCCAGGGCATCTCGATGCTCATCCTGTTCCCGCTCACGTTCCTGTCGAACGCGTACGTGCCGATCGACTCGCTGCCCGCACCGCTCGCCTGGTTCGCGAGTGTGAACCCGATCTCTCACCTCGTGACCGCGGTGCGCGATCTCGCGAACGCGGGGGTCATCGCAGGGGACTTCTGGGCCTCGCTCTTGGGCGCCGCCGTCATCGTCCTCGTCTTCGCGCCGCTCACGGTGCGGGCGTACATGCGGAAGGCCTAGCGCCCGTCCAGACGATCGACCAGTGCGGTGAGCTCCGCCGGATCGGATGCCGCGGCATCCCGTCCGGCGGCGCTCACCGCATCGCGCACGGGCAGGGCGATCGGGTCGCTGAGGTCGGCGCGCCCCCGCAGCCGGTCGGCCTCGGCGAGTGCCGCCGCCGCATCGCTCAGGCGATCCGCGGCCAGGAACCAGCGGGCGAAAGCGACCGCGACGTCCGACATGATCGGTTGATCGCCCGTGCGGACGGCGACCGGCGCGGCCCGTCGCAGGGCGTCCGCGGCCCCCGCCGCGTCTCCGGTGAGCAGCAGCGCGAGCGCGCGCTTGCTCTCCTGCCACGCGGCGACCTGTGCGGGAAAGCCCGCCAGTGCCTGCTGCTGTTCGAGGCTGCCGGCACGCTCCAGCTCGCGCAGGGCGGCGGCGCCGTCGCCGCGCACCAGCTCGAGCGCGGCTGCCGTCGCGGCGGCCTGGGCGACGGCTCGTTCGGAGCCGTCGGCCCGCGCGCGGGCGAGCATCTGGTCGACGCGCTGCCGGGCCTCGCTCTCGCGACCGAGACGGAGCAGGATCGACACGGAGAGCGCCTGCTGCTGCAGCAGATCGCTGACCGACGTCAGACCCTCGAGCGCCTGCGTCGACTCGTCCGCGATGCGCAGCGACTCCTCCAGGCGCCCCTGCAGCATGAGCCACTCCGATCGCATCTGGCTGGCCAGAGCCGTGCCCCACGCATCGCCGAGGTGCCGGAAGGCATCCAGCGCGCGGCCGCTGGCGTCGCCGAGCCCCTCGATGTCACCGTTGTTCTGCGCGGTGGCCGCGTTCATGACCGCAGCGAACGCCCGGCTCCAGGCGGGGCCGTCCGTCAGATCGCTCTCATCCAGCCGCAGGTACGTCGACCACGGTTCGTCTCCGCGCCGGTCCTGGCGGGCGCGCAGTGCCCCGCGCAGGACGACGGGGAGGACGGCCGCGAGCTCCGAGTCGTACCTCTGCGCGGCCGCGGCGATGCGCGCTACGCTCTGCGTGGACAGGTGCGTGGTCGTCGGATCGAGCATCGTGCGCATCAGCATCGCCATGGCCGCCACCACGACATCCGCCTCGCTGGCGAGGGCGTCGGCGGGGGTCGCGGTCGCGTTCAGAACGGACGTCAGCAGATCGAACCGCTCGCGCAACTGCCAGATCCACAGCTGCGCCCGCGCCAGACGCACCTCGAGTTCGCCGTGACCGACGGAGAAGCGGGTCGCGGCAGCGAGGTTCTCCTCGTTCGCGTCGAACCAGGCGATGGCCGGCCGGGCGGCCGGGGTCCGCAGCGCCCGGTCCTGCGCGAGTGCGAGCTGCGCCATCACGGCGGCCTGGCGTCCGCGAGCGTCCTCCAGCCTGCCCGATCGGTGGAGCGCGTCCAGTCCGTACTCGCGCACGGTCTCCAGCAGGCGGTAGCGGCCGCGGGAGCGCTGCACGAGTGAACGCTCGACGAGGTCGTCGATCGCCGTCTCGGGAAGCCCGAACGCCGCCGTGACCTCGGCCAGGTCCGCGGAGGAGATGCCGTCGGGGAAGACGGCCAACGCGAGCAGCGCGTCCCGCTGCGCGTCGTCGAGCAGGCTCCAGCTCCAGTCGATGACAGCCCGCAGTGTCTGGTGCCGCGGCTCCGCCGTGCGCGGTCCTCGGTCCAGAAGCGCGAATCGATCCGCGAGGCCGTCCTCGATCTCGGCGATCGACAGCACCCGTGCCTTCGCCCCGGCGAGCTCGAGTGCCAGCGGCAGACCGTCCAGGCGCCGTGCGATGCGGGCGACGGCCTCCGTCTCGCCGGCGTCCGGCGCGTGCCCGCGGGCGGCGCGGATGCGCGCGGCCAGCAAGGCCACGGCATCGCCCTCCGGCAGCGATCCCACCGTGACGAACGCCTCGCCAGGAACGCCCAGCGGTTCGCGGCTCGTAGCCAGCAGTCGCAGCGCCGGTGCCACCCGCAAAGCATCGGTCGCCACCTGGGCGGCGTCGCTCACGACGTGCTCGGCGTTGTCGAGCACGAGCAGCAGGGGCCGGCCGGCGAGGGCGGCGAGGGCACGCTCGCGGGAGCCCTGGGCCTGCCCGACAGTGCTCTCGGAAAGGCGGACGCCGCGACCGAGAGCGGTGGCGACGGCATCCCACACGCCCCCCGCGTCGGCCGGTGCCAGCTCGACGAACACCGCGGGCGCGTGACGGCGGGCGAGCTCCAGTGCGAGAGTTGTCTTTCCCGCACCGCCGGGACCGATCAGGGTGAGCAGCCGCTCATCGGTCAGCTGAGCCTCGGCGAGGGCGATCTCGTCGGCTCGCCCGATCAGAGGCGTCAACGCTGCCGGAATGCGTGTGTCGTCCACAGCCCCCACCGTGGGCGCGCCGTGCGGACCCGCGATCCGCTGCGCGTGCGCGCGGTCTTCGAGCAGATCGCGCCGCGCCCAGTCGAAGTCGTCCGGCACCCAGGGGTCCGCCGTCCAGAGATCGAGCGCGTTGCGCGCCAGCGCCGCGGCTCGTTCGGGGTCATCCTCACGGCGGGCCGCCGCCACGAGGTCCTGGAAGCGGGTCAGGTCGATCTCTTCCCGGCCGAGCGTCAGACGGTAGCCGCCGGACACCGCCTCGATCGTCGCCGAGCCGAGGGCGCGGCGCAGACGCGAGACGAGGGACTGCACCGCGGCGCGCGGATCGTCGGGTGCATCGACCGGCCAGAGGTCGTCCGCCAGTGCTCGCACGGACACCGCGGCGCCCGCATCGACCGCGAGACGGAACAGCAGGCTCTCCTGCCCGCGACCGCGCGCCGGAAGAGGCCCGGCATCCCACGCCGGTCCGCCGAAGTAGGTGAGCCGCACGGCTCCACTCTAGGTGCGAGGCGCCACCTCCCTTCCGGCCCTCTCCACGACGCGGTGAAAGGATGGGGGCGTGTCCGACAAGCCTGCCGCCGACCTCGCCGACCGTGCCCGCACCACCCGGGTCGTGGTGATCGGTGGGGGGATCGCAGGTCTGGTCGCCGCGTGGGAGTGCGCTCGCATCGGCATGCCCGTCACGCTCATCGAACAGCAGCCCCGGCTCGGCGGCCGGATCGAGACGGACGAGCTGGACGGCGTCACCGTCGATCTGGCCCCCGAAGCGTTCTCGCTCTCGGCGCCCGCGCTCGCCGGCCTCCTCGACGAGCTGGGACTGCGCGCCGAGGTGGAGCCGGCGCGCGAGGGCTCGGTCGCAGTGGCGCTCGCCACCCCCGGTGGCCCACGCGTGGTCACGCTGCCACCGAATCGGGCCGGCATCCCGGCCAACGTGTGGGCCGAACCGGTGCGCGCCCTCGTGGGCGGTCGGGGGGTGTGGCGGGCCTACCTCGATCGGTTGCGGCCTCCGTTGACCATCGGTCGTGAGCGCAGCCTGGGTGCGCTCGTGCGCTCACGCATGGGCGCGCGCCTGCGTGATCGCCTCGTCGCCCCCCTCACTCTCGGCACCTGGGGTGTCGATCCCGACCAGATCGATGTGGACCTCGCCGTTCCCGGCCTCAGCGCCGCGCTGACCCGCGCGGGCTCGCTCGCCGGCGCGGTCGGCCAACTGCTGCCCGACGACGCCGCGACGACAGGTCCGCGCCGGGCGCGGTTGCGAGGCGGGCTGACACAGCTGGTCACGGCGCTCACCGAGCGACTGCTGCTGCTCGACGCCGACCTGCGGGTGAACCACCGCGCACGGGGCCTGACGCGAACGCCGGACGGCTGGCTGGTCCATCTCGACCCCGCGGACCCGCGGGACGAGGCCGAGCTTTCCTCCGCGCAAGAGTCCGCGGAGCCGCTGCCCGCGGATATCGTCGTGCTGGCCGCCGGGGCGGCGACCTCCGCCGCCCTCCTGCGTGAGCACGGCATCGTCCTCGAGGCTGCGCCCCTGCCCGTGCGCGACGTCGTGACCCTCGTGATGGATGCCGGGACCGCCGCCTCCGACGGTCCCGCGACGATCTATCCCGTGCCGGGAGCGATGGCGGCGGCATCCGTCATCGACGTCGGCTCCGCGTGGGCGGGTGTGCGTGCCCACGCCGGGCCCGGTCGGCGGGTGCTTCGGCTGACCTTCGATGCGGCACCGGCGGACGATGCCACCGACCTCATCGCACGCGCCGCCGCCGACGCTGCGCAGTTGTGGCCCGGAATCGGAGGCGTTCGCGCGGCTGCGCAACGGCGTGCGACGCTCGCACCGCCGGCGTCCGTCCTCGGTCACGCCCAGCGCACCGCGGCGACCCGTGCGGCGATCGGTCGTCGGCACGGTCTCATCGCGGTCGGCGAGGACCTCGCCGGCGGGGGCGTATCCGCCATCGTCGCCGACACTCTCGCCGAGGTGGAACGCGTCCGCCACGACGTGCTGTGGACGCGCTCCTAGCACACACCTCCCGTCAGGGACAGCCCCGGGGCCGGAGGATGCCGGAATCGGAATATTGCGACTACTCTGGAGTCACGAAGCACTCCCAGCACGGACGTGAGGAGACGCCATGAAGGGCAAGATCGGAATCGTCGTGGGACTCGCCGCGGGCTACGTGCTCGGGTCGCGCGCCGGCCGCGAGCGCTACGAGCAGATCAAGGCGGGGTACCTCAAGATCTGGAACACCGCCCCGGTGCAGAAGCAGGTCGCCGCCGTCAAGGACCTCGGCAAGAGCGCCGCCCTCGCCCTGCCGAGCGCCCTGTGGGATGGAGCGGTCAAGGTCACCCGTGCGGCGAGCCGCAACGGCACGCCGGGGCAGAAGCTCGACTCCGCGATCCGCGCGGGCCGGGCCTCGGCCGACGAGGTCACCCGCGGAGCGGAGAAGACGGCCGCAGAAGTGAAGAAGGCCGCCGACAAGGCCGTCGCGGACGCGAAGACCGCGGCCAAGAAGGCAGCGGACGACTGACATGGCGACGCCTCGGGGATTCCGCGACCGCGCCGATGACAGCCTGCTGACTCTCGTCGGCGAGGTGCCGGAGCTCGTCCGCAACCTGGTGGTCGCCGAGATCGACTCGGCCAAGACGTGGGCCAAGAAGGCGGGCAAGGATGCCGGCATGGGCGGCGTCTGGTTCATCGTCGCTCTGTTCTTCCTCTTCTGGTCGCTGCCGGCGCTGGCCGCTTTCGCCATCATCGGCCTGTCGTCGTGGATGCCGGCCTGGCTTGCCAGCCTCATCGTCGTCGTCATCGCGCTCGTCGGAGCCGCCGTGTTCGCGTGGCTGGGGCTCCTGCGTTTCAAGCATCTGAGTCGTTCGACCAACCCCGTCGACGCCGTGAAGGTCGACGCGCGCATCGTGAAGGACGTGGCCGATGAGTTCTGACCAGCTGATTCCGCGCACCGCCGTCGCCCTCGGCATCACCGATCCGGTGGAGAGCGCGCGTGCGGAGCTGAAGGCCGCTCTGGCGGCGATCGAGGTCAAGGCGAACGTGCCCAAGCGGGTCGCGCAGGCCACCGATCGCGGGGTCGCCGACGCGCGTCGCTTCGCGCGGCGCCATCCCACGCAGGCCTCGCTCGCCGTGCTCGGTGCGGCTGCCGTCGTGGGACTGACCGTCTGGGGAATCGTCCGCGCCTACACGCGCTGAGTACCCCGTGGGGCGCGCCCGCGCGCGTTCTGACCCGCGCCGCGGGCGCTGTCAACCCCGTGTTCGAGCTATGCGTCGCCCGGGGTATGCTCGTGTCTCAGGCAGCGGCAATGGTGCGCAAGCTGCCGGCAACGATGACCCGAGCCGCGCAGCCATCGCGTTCGTGCGTGCACGAGCGCCGTTGCCGGATGCGCGAAACCGTGCGTCCCGACTGAGCTTCACGAAAGTCGAGCATGATTCCTGATCCGCACGCCGCCCAGCCCCTCAAGGGGTGGCGTGTGCTCGTTCCGCGCGGGGGGCCCTGGGGCGACTCCGTGGCGGCGACGCTGCGGGCGCAGGGTGCTGTGCCGGTCATCGCTCCCCTCATCAACTTCGCGCCCTCGACCGATCAGGCAACGCTCGAGCAGGCGCTCGCCGATCTCGCCGCCGGGGCTTTCGACTGGGTGACCCTCACCAGCGCCACCACGGTCGACGTCCTCTACGCCTACCGCGCCGTCATCCCCGCCTCCACTCGCGTCGCCGCGGTGGGCGAGACGACGGCCGCGGCGCTCGCCGCGGTTGGCTATCGCGTCGACCTCGTCCCCGACGAGGACAACTCGGCGGCCGGGATGGCCTCGCAGCTGATCGAGCTCGAGCCCGCGCCGCGGCGCATCCTTACGCTGCGCAGCGAGATCGCCAAGCCGGTACTCACGCGCCGCCTCACCGAGGCGGGGCACGGCGTGCGCAGCGTCGTCGCCTACCGCACGGTGGGTGTGCCGGTCACCGAGCGGATCGCCCACGACGTCGCGAGTGGCCGTATCAACGCGATCCTCGTCACCAGCGGCTCGGTCGCCGAACAGGTACGGCTGCAGTTCCCGGAGATCCCCGACGCCACCGTGATCGCCGCCATCGGACCGCGCACCGCGAAGGACGCCCGCAAGGTGGGTCTCGGCGTGAGCGCGGTGGCGCGGGAGCAGACCGTCGAGGGGCTCATCACCGCGGTGTCGAACTTCCCCTTGCCGCACGCCAAGGACGAGTTCCACCTCTGACGCGCGGTCCGCGCGCGGACCTCAGCCGAGGATCTGCGCGAGGAAGCGCGCCTGCTCCTCCCATTGGAAGGCCTGACCGCCTTCGTGCTCGTTGAAGTCGTAGACGCGGATCTGCTTGTCGCCGCGGTCGACGTGGTTGTAGGCGGCGAAGACGGTCGAGGGCGGGCACACCGGGTCGAGCAGGCCGACGGAGAACAGCGCGGGCGCACTCAGGCGGCGAGCGAAGTTGACGCCGTCGAAATAGGAGAGCGTGTCGAGCACCCGCTGCGTGGCGCCCCGGTGCACCGACAGGTAGCGCACCACCTCGTGGTACGGCTCGCGGTCTGTCATCCCGATCGCGCGCTCGAAATGGCAGAGGAACGGCACGTCGGGCATGACCGCGACGAGGCCCTCGCTCAGCGCGGCCGCGGCCAGCGTGATGCCGCCCCCCTGGCTGCCACCGGTGACGGCGATGCGCGCGGCATCCACCCGGGGAAGGGTGCGGGCGGCGTCGATGAGGCGCACGGCGTCGGTGAACACGCGGCGGTAGTAGTAGTCCTCGGGTGATTCGATGCCGCGGGTCATGTAACCGTTGGTCGAGGGTCCCGTGCCGTGCGGATCCGGTGTCGCGCCCGGAGCGCCCCAGGTGGATCCCTGTCCACGCGTGTCCATGAACAGATGCGTGTAGCCGGCCGAGGCCCAGCCGAGCCGCTCGGTCGGAAGCCCGCGACCTCCGCCGTACCCGTTGAACTCGATGACCGTCGGCAGTGCCGCGGCGTCGTCGGAGCGTCGGGGCGTGTGCAGCCACGCCTTCACGGGTTCGCCGGCGAACCCCGGGAACGTCACGTCGAACACGTCGATGGTGCTCAGCACGGTCTCCACCGGCTCGACGATGATCTCGCCGCCGACGGCGCGCGACTGCGCGATCGTCCGCGCCCAGAACTCGTCGAAGTCGGCCGGCTCGCGCACCGCGGGACGGAACGCTTCGAGGGCGGGGAGATCGAGATCGAATCGAGGCATCGGGGATTCCGTGTCGGGTGACGCCGGCGCATCGCGGCCGACGTTCCACGATATCGCCCGCGCCGAGACCGGATCGTTGCGGGGCTGTGAGCATCCGCACATGGTCGCGCTGGCAGACTGAAGTCATGGTGACCCTGCTGCTCGATTCGACGCAGCTCGAGGTCGTGCTGTCGGGCGTCGAACGCGCCCTGTCGCGGCGATCGGAGAGCGTGCGCGTCGACAGGTCTCACATCCTCCGGGTGCAGCTGACCGACGACGCCTGGACCTGGCTGCGCGGAGTGCCCAGCCCCGGCACGCAGGTGCGGGGCGCCGTCGCGATGGGAACCTGGCGCTCCGCGAGCGGCAACGACTTCGTGCTGGTGCGCCGACGTCGCCGGGCGGTGGTCGTCGATCTGTCCGAGGATGCCGAGTTCGAACGCCTCGTGCTGACGACTCGTCACGGCGTCGCCCTCGTCCAGGCATTGCGTCTGGACGGCGACGACGCGTCGGACGTCGTCGAACTCGCCGACTCCTGACGGCGGGTCAGGCGACGTCGCGCCGCCAGCTCGTCAGATACCCGAGGCCGACGGACACCACGGCATAGCCGAGCAGGACCATGCCTCCGCCCCACCACGCGAGAGGGACAGCCCCGCCGGCGCCCATCGTCGCGTAGATGCTGGTGCCGACCAGGGCGTCCGAGGCCGCGCCCGGCAGGTAGGCGGTCACCCCCGACACGCCGTCGACCAGCGTCGCCACGGTGCGCGCGATGGGCTCGACGAACTGCGTGAACGCCAGCACGCCGACGACGGCGGCGACTTGATTGCGCACGAGGGTGCCCACGCCGACGCCGATCAGCGTCCACAGAACGAAACTCGCCACGATGCGCCCGATCATCGCCCAGGTGTCGGTCTCGCCCAGCCGCGTGTCGACGCCGAACGCCGCGAGCGCCGCCGCTCCGATCCCGACCGCCGCGACGAGCGCGACGGCGGCGTACAGCACGCCCATGACGACTGCGGCGGCCAGCTTGCCGACGAGGGCGATCCCGCGTCGCGGCGTGGCCAGGAACGTCGGCGTCAGCGTCTTGTGCCGGAACTCGTTGGTCACCAGGAGGGTGCCGATGAGCAGGGGGAAGACGTAGCCGACGGAGGTGGCGAGGCTGTAGATGAGCGGAGGAAGGCTCGCCGGCGACACCCGGGCACCGCTCGTCGTGCCGCCGGGCAGCGTGCCGCTTGCGACCGCGCCGAACACGGCGGACAGGCCGCCGGCGGTCACGCCGACATAGGCGAGCAGCACGACGGCGAGAACCCACCACATCGCCGTGGTGAACTGCTTCGTGAGTTCCGACCGGGACGCGTTGACGAGGCTCATCGCGGGTCTCCTTCCTCGGCGGCGACCGTGTCGCTGGGGTCGTCCTCGACCGCGTGGATGTACTCGGCGTCCTCGACGCCCGGCTCTGCGTCCTCCGGTGCGGCCGCGGCCGGAACGGCAGCGGCCGTGAGCGGCGGCGTGAGCGGGTCCGGAGCCGATGCCGCCGGAGCCGCTGGAGCCGCCGGCGTCGGCGCCTGCACCCGCGTGCCGTTCACCAATTCGAGGAACACCTCCTCCAGCACCGGGCCGCGCCGCTGCAGGTGCGACAGGGCGACTCCGGCCGCCGCAGCGATGGCACCGAGATGGGCCGGCTCGGCGCCGCGCACGGAGAAGCCCGAGCGCAGGGGCGTGTACGCGATGCCCGCGGCATCCAGAGCATTCGCCAGCGCCGTGCGGTCGGGGGCATCGATGACCGTCGCCACGTCGTCCGCGCCGACCAGGTCGCCGATATCGCCCTCGAACACGAGCCGGCCGCGGGAGATGACCAGCAGCGCCGACACCGTCTGCTGCACCTCGGCGAGCATGTGCGAGGACACCAGCACCGTTCGTCCCTCGCTGGCCAGCTGGCCGAGGAAGCCGCGCAGCCACTTGATCCCCTCGGGGTCCAGACCGTTCGCGGGCTCGTCGAGCACCAGCACGCCGGGGTCTCCGAGCAGCGTGTAGGCCAGGCTGAGGCGCTGTCGCATGCCGAGCGAGAAACCGCCCACCTTGCGACCGGCGGCGTCGGCGAGCCCCACGAGGCCCAGGACCTCGTCCACTCGTCCGCGCGGGAGCCCGGCGGCCTGCACGGCGACGGTGAGGTGGCCGGCGGCGGTGCGCCCGGGATGGAAGCTGGAGGCCTCGAGTGCGGCGCCGACGGTCTGCAGCGGATGGCGCAGCTCCGAGTACCGCCGGCCGCCGATGGTGGCGCTGCCGGAGGTGGCGCGCACGAGCGCGAGCAGGATGCGCAACGACGTGGTCTTGCCCGCGCCGTTGGGGCCGAGGAAGCCGGTGACCCGTCCGGGCTCGACGCGGGCGGTGAAGTCGTCGACGGCGCGGACCGCACCGAATGTCTTCGTGAGCCCACGGAACTCGAGGAGGTGTCCTTCGGGCATCGTCATCCTCTCGTCATCGCCGACCATCGTCGGCCGTTGCCTCCATCCTGCCCGATCGGCCCGCGCCGGCCGGGTGCCCGCGCGGGAGGCGCCGAGACCGACGGCGCGGGTAACGTTGCGAGCGTGAGCGATGCCGCCGAACCCACCGTGCTGGTCCGCACCGTCCGGGGAGTGGGTCACCTGACCCTCAACCGTCCACGGGCCATCAACGCACTCGACCTGGGCATGATCGAGATCATCTCCGATGCCCTGGATCGCTGGGAGCACGACGCCGACATCGAGGTGGTGCTGCTGGACGGTGCGGGCGAGCGGGGCCTGTGCGCCGGAGGAGACGTGCGGGGCCTTCGAGAGTGGATCCTCGCGGGACGCGTCGAGGAGACGGCGCACTTCTTCCGCGCCGAGTACGCCCTGAATCTGCGTATCGCCACGTATCCGAAGCCGGTCGTCGTCGTCGCCGACGGCGTGACGATGGGCGGCGGCATCGGACTGGCAGGCCATGCGGCGGTCCGCGTCGTCACCGAGCGCTCGCGGCTGGCCATGCCCGAGACACGGATCGGTTTCACGCCGGATGTGGGTGGCTCGTGGCTGCTGGCGCACGCGCCAGGGCGGCTCGGCGAGTATCTCGCGCTCACCGGTGAGTCGATGGATGCCGCGGACGCCCTCGCCGCCGGCTTCGCCGATGCGCTGGTGCCGAGCGAGCGGATCGGAGACCTCCGCGGCGCGCTCGCCGATCGTGCCGATCCGGCGACCCCGGCCGAGATCGTGCTGCTGTTCGACGAGACGCCGGGGCCGTCGCGGCTCGTCGCGGCCCGTTCGTGGATCGACGATGCCTTCGCCGCCGACACCGTCGCCGAGATCATCGCGCGGCTGCGTGAGCGGCCCGAGCCGGATGCCGTCGCCACCGCCGAGACGCTCGCGGCGCTCGCGCCGACCGCGCTGACCGTGACGCTGGCCGCCGTGCGCACTGCCCGGCGGTTGCCGGATCTCCGCGCCGCGCTCGCGCAGGAGTACGGGCTCGTGCTGTGGTTCGCCCAGACCCAGCCCGACCTGCCCGAGGGCATTCGCGCGCAGCTGGTCGACAAGGACCGCGACCCGCACTGGCATCCGGCCGCGTTCGACGACCTCGAGGACGGGCTGGCAGAGCGGGCGCTGGCGTTCGAGCCGCCATTGGCGCTGTGGGCGCCGCGATGACGCGCACGCGCGCGCACCGCAGGTGGTCGATCGGCGTCGCGATCGACCAGTTCTTCTTCGTCTTCGCGGGGCTGGCGGCCATCTGGCTCGCCTATCTGGGCTTCACCGAGAGCTTGACGGTCGGGTGGTGGGGCATCCTCGGCTTCCTGCTGTTCTGGTTGCTGCTGGCCTACCTCGTCCTGCCCCGACTGCATCGGATCCTCACGACGATCTACGTGCCCGACTACTTCATCGGACGTGCGCGCACGAGTGACGGCCTTCTCGGCGATCCGGTCAACCTCGCCTTTCTGGGAGAGGGCGCGCAGATCGAGCGAGCGATGCGGGCATCGGGGTGGACGAAGGCAGATCCCGTCACCTTCGCGTCGTCGAGGCGCATCGTGACCTCGACCCTGCGCCGCCGCAGCTACCACGAGGCTCCGGTGAGCCCCCTGTTCCTCTTCGGTCGCCAACAGGACTTCGCCTACCAGCAGGAGGTCGACGGCAATCCGGCTCAGCGCCACCACGTGCGCTTCTGGAAGTGCCCGGACGGCTGGCTGCTGCCCGGAGGCCGGCGCGTCGACTGGTTGGCTGCGGGCACGTTCGACACCTCGGTGGGCCTGTCGCTGTTCACCCTGCAGGTCACCCACCGCATCGACGCCGACACCGACGTCGAGCGCGATCACATCGTCTCCACTCTCCGAACCGGCGAGCCGGCCGTGCGGGTGGACGTGATCGCGGACTTCTCCACGGGCTACCACGCCCGCAACGGCGGCGGCGACAGCATCCGCACCGACGGTGACCTGCCCGTGGTCGACGTGCGTGCGGTGGCCGTCGCGGAGGAGGCGGGCGCATGAACGAGCACCGTCCGATGCGGCCGGAGCGCCGACCGTCCTACGAGCCGGTGACCCGACTGCTGCAGCCGGTCGCCCGCGACCCGAAGATGCCGCGTCCGTCGACGACGGTGGCGGGTGCGGCGCTGGTGCTGCTGAGCGCCGTCGTCGGGATCGCCTCGATGGTCGAGCTGGGGCTGAACTGGCACAGCTACGCCAGCCAGCTCGTCCTGGACCTCGACGGCGTCGACGTCACGCCGGATCTGGCGGACGCCTCCCTCGCCGTTCTGCTGGCCGTCGTCGGCGTCGGGGTCGCGATCCAGCTCGTGTGCGCGATCCTGCTCTTCCTCGGCAGCAATCTCGCGCGCGTCGTCGTGATGAGCGTCGCGACCCTGTCGATCGCCACCACTTTCGCGAGCTGGTGGGCGCGGGATCAGGAGATCACCCTGTTCACCACGCTGCCCACGCTGGCGCTCGACATCCTCGTGCTGCTCGCCCTGTCCAGCCGCAGCGCCGCCGCCTACGCCCGCCGCAACGAGAAGCGCTGAGAGGTCCCGTGTTCGACAGTCCGCTCTCCGCGTCCGCCTACGAGGTGCTCGGCGTCGCCCCGGATGCCGCGGAGGAGGACCTCCGCAAGGCGTATCGACTGCGGCTGCGTCAGACGCATCCCGACACCGGGGGCGACGCCGCCCGCTTCGTCCAGGTCCAGCGCGCCTGGGAGCTCGTCGGCACGGCCGATGCCCGCGCGTCCTACGATCGCGGGCACGGGTTCGGCACGGACGCGCCGTCGTACGCTCCGGCGGGTGACGGTCGCGGCGACGGTGCGGGAAGCTGGCGCCCGCCGGCGCGCAGCGCCGACACGCGTCCCCGCGCGAGATCGTTCGGTCAGCCCGGCGGGTGGCGACGCGAACGCTACCTCGATCTCATCCGCGAGTGGGCGGGCCGGGGCACGGAGATCTCCGATCCGTACGATCCGGCGCTCGTGCGGGCGGCTCCGCGAGAGCTGAAGCGCATGCTGGCGGATGCCCTCGCCGAGGAGGCGAGCGCCCGCGTGATCGGCGAGCTGGGGATGGGCTACACGGTCTGGCACGATGTCGCCGTCGACCCGCGTGATCCGTCGCTCAAGGTGGACCACATCGTGCTCGGGCCGAGCGGCCTCTACGCCGTGCTCAGCGAGGATCTCGGAGGGCCGGTGCGCCTGCGGCGCGGCGAGCTCATCGGCGAGGGCGTGGACGGCTCGCCGATCGCCGACCTGGTCGCGGGCGCCCGGGTGCTGGCACGCGCCGCCCGCGTCCGCTTCAGCGGTGCGATCGTCGTGCTCCCCGACGACGACCTCGTGAGCACCATCGAGGAAATCGGCCGCGTGCGCTCTCTGCCGGTGGCGGTCGTCGTGCGCTCGGCTCTCGCGACGATCCTCCGACGGGGCCTGAGCGGCGCTCGCGACATCGGCGGCAACGAGCTGTTCGACGTGCGGACGCGCCTGCAGCAGACCGTGCGCTTCGTGTGATCCGCTGAGCGGCGCGCGGGCGCCGTCTAGGGTGAGGACATGGCCCCCGCCGGCTGGACCTTCGTGATCCTCGGGCTCGCGGTCATCGCGTTCGTCAGCGGCAAAGGTCCCGTTGGCGCTCGTCGCCGTAGGTGTCGCGCTCGCGCTCTGGGCCACCGGGGTGCTCACCCTCCCGGAGGCGTTCGCGGGCTTCGGCGACCCCACGGTGCTGTTCATCGCGTCGCTGTTCGTCGTGAGCGAGGCGCTGGATGCGACGGGTGTCACGGCCTGGCTCGCATTCGCCGCCACTGCGGGCTCGCTGCTCACCCTCACCGGCACGCCCGTGAACATCGTCGTCAGCGAGGCTGCGGTCGCCGCCGGAGGCCGGGAGTTCGGCTTCTTCGAGTTCGCGCTCGCCGGCATCCCTCTCGTGGTGTGCACCGTCGTCATCGTCGCGCTCGGCGGAGGACGGCTGCTGCCGTCTCGTTCCGCCGACCGTCTGAGCGATCTCGCCCCCGATCCGCGTGAGCACGCCCAGACCCTCCGCGACAGCTACGACGTCGACCTCGACACCGCGCGCCTGTTCAGCGTGCGGGAGGGTGTCGCCGAGGTGCTCGTCGCGCCGCGCTCGCGGCTCATCGGCCGCACCGTGTCGGTGGGAATGACGACACGCGACGAGAACCTGGTGATCCTGGCGGTGCGCCGCGGAGACGACGACGGACCGAACGCGTCGCGGGGGACCGGCGTCGCCGGCGCTCTCGTGCTGCAGGCGGGCGACGCGGTGCTCGTCCAGGGACCGTGGGCGGCACTGACGCGCTACGCGCAGTCGCCGGACGTCATCGCGGTCACGCCGCCGCAGACGCTGCAGCGCGCGGTGCCCTGGGGGCGCGGGGCCAAGCGCGCGATCGGCATCCTCGCGGTCATGGTCGTGCTCCTGGCGACCGGTCTGGTCCCGGCCCCGGTGGCGGGACTGCTGGCCGCCGGCGCTCTCGTGCTCACCGGTGTGCTGACCGTCCCGCAGACCTATCGGTCCATCTCGTGGACGACGGTCATCCTCATCGCCGGCATGATCCCCCTGTCCTCCGCCTTCGTGTCCACGGGCGCCGCCGACGTCTTCGCCGCCGCCGTGCTGCGCGTCATCGGTTCCGGCTCACCGCAGGTGGCGCTGCTCGTGCTGTGCCTGCTGACCATGGTGCTCGGACAGTTCATCTCGAACGTCGCCACGGTCCTGGTGGTGATCCCGATCGCCGTCGCGATCTCGCAGACGCTCGGCGTCAGCGTGCAGCCGTTCATGATGGCGCTGACGGTCGCCGGTGCGGCGGCCTTCCTCACCCCCGTCGCGACGCCCGTCAATCTCATGGTGATGCAGCCCGGCGGCTATCGGTTCGGCGACTACGGCAAGCTGGGGCTGCCCCTGATGGTCGTGTATCTCGCCGTCGCCGTGCTCTACGTCCCGCTGATCTGGCCGTTCTGAGGGGCTCAGCCGGCGAGACCCCACAGCTGCAGGGGATGGGTGAGCCGCCACCACGCGTCGGGGTCGGGGATGTCCGCGGTCAGATGGACGCCCACGGTGACCGCATCCAGAGGTCCGCGCACGAGGACCTGGCCGACGGGGGCGTTCGCCGTTCGGGCGCTCCCGAGGTCGAGGGTGGTCGTCGCCGTCGCGGCGGCACCGTTCCAGAGGATCACGGCCGCGTCGGCATCCGTCACGATGTTCGCCGTCGCGCCCCATGCCGTGCTGACGACGCCGGCGAGGGTGCCGGCCGGCATGGTCTTGGGCGTCGAGACCTCCGCCGCGACCTCCGTCAGCAGGCGCGCCGTCTCCTGGTCCCGCGCCTCGCCGGTGGGCTGACCGAGCGCCGTGGCGTAGACCCGCACCGTCGTGGTGCCGACGGTGATGTCCTTCGCGGCGAGCAGGTTGTAGAACGCCGCCAGGCTGCCTGTCTTCAGTCCCACCACGCCGGGATCGCTCAGCAGATCGTTCGTGTTGGTGACCTCGCCCGCGCCGGGCAGCTCGACCGTGCGGGTGCGGGCGATCTCCGCGACCACCGGGTGGGCGAGGGCGAGCTGCGCCAGGGTGACCAGGGCGGCCGGCTCGGCGGTGTTGGCGGGGTCGATTCCCGTCGGCTCCGACAGCGTGATGGCCCCGAGGCCGTGCCGGTCCAGCCATGCTCGCGCGGCCCGGGCGAAGACCTCGTCGGTCGGCCAGAGCGAGCTCGCGAGCCGGTTCGTGTAGTTGCCGGCCGAGCCCATGAGGATGCCCTGCAGCATCTGGTACTCGGTGAGCGAACCGCCGACCGGGACGTCGAGGGCCGACTCGTCTTCGGACAGGTAATCCCAGTAGGTGTCGCGGTCGCGTGAGGTGAAGGTGAACTCCGGGCCGCTCTGCCCGACCGCGAGCGGCATCTCGTCGAGGATCATGAGTACCGTGACCACTTTCGAGGTGCTCGCCATCGAGACGGGAGCCGGCGAGGATGCCGCGACGGCATCGATGCCCGCCACGCCCGCCGCACCGGCCCCCGCGGCGGGCCAGGTCACCGCCGACGCCGTCGCGACGGGCCCGTCGGGCGTGATCTCGCGCACGGTCGGCGCGACGGCCCACAGCGGCCACAGGAGCGTCGCAGCCGCGTAGGCGCCGCAGACCCCGACAGCGGTGAGCAGCGGCACGACCACGCCGGCGCGCAAGGGCGAACGCCGCGGACGCCTCTGCAGCAGGTCGGGCGCGGCGGTGGAGGCCGCCGACGTGTCCACCGCGCCGGTGACGGTCTCCTCGTCGACCCAGGCGAGCGCGCGGCGGCCCGCGCGATTGCGGACGACGATGGTCTCGGTCGGGGCGGTGCTCTCCCGCAGCGCGCGGCGCGACGGCGGGGGCGCGTCGTCCGAGGTCACCCGCCCAACGTACCCGTTCGCCGCTATACTCGAGCGCACAACCACGGGAGTCCGGTGAGCCGGGCTGAGAGGAAGCGATCCACGCTTCGACCGTCGAACCTGATCCGGATCATGCCGGCGCAGGGAGGAGAGAATATGCACGCGTCTGCGTCCCCGTCCACCGCCACCTCGTCGGATGCCGCGGCATCCCGTTCCCGCATCGGTGTCGACCGTCTGCGCTGGAGAGTCGTCGACATCGTCGTCGCCAGCGTCACCGGCGTCGCATCGGGCCTGATCTTCCTGCTCTGGAACATCGGCTACCTCGGCCCCAAGAGCCTGCTCGACCCGCTGCTGCCCGGCATGCAGGGCCTGCTGGACGGTCCGTGGTTGTTCGCCGGCGTGCTCGGAGCGCTCATCATCCGCAAGCCCGGAGCGGCGCTGTACACCGAGACGCTCGCCGCCGTCGTCTCCGCCCTCGTCGGCAACCAGTGGGGCGGCTTCCTCACTCTGGAAGCCGGGCTCGTCCAGGGGCTCGGAGCCGAGCTCGTCTTCCTGCTGTTCCTCTACCGGGCGTGGAAGCTGCCGGTGGCGATCCTCGCCGGAGCCGGCGCGGCCATCGCGGGGGGCATCAACAACCTGATCCTCTGGTATGCCGGGGCCGACGCCGCGTTCACCGTGATCTACATGATCTGCACCACCCTCTCGGGCGCCGTCATCGCCGGAGCCCTGTCGTGGGTGCTCGCCCGGGGCCTTGCCGCGACCGGCGCGCTGGATCGTTTCGCCGTGGGGCGCGAACGCCGCGACCTCGTCTGACGTGGCGGTCGACCTCGGCGGGTCGGTCGCGCCGGCAGCGGTCAGCGCCCACGGATGGGGCTGGCGACATGCGTCACGGCGGGCCTGGGCGGTGCGCGACGTCTCGTTGCGCATCGACCCGGGTGAGCGCGTGCTCCTGCTCGGCGCTTCCGGCGCGGGCAAGTCGACCCTGCTCCAGGGACTTGCCGGGGTGCTGGGCGGCGACGAAGAAGGAGAGTCGGCGGGGGCGCTGCTGATCGACGGGGCACCGGCCGCGGCGGCGCGCGGACGGGCGGGCCTCGTGCTGCAGGACCCGGACGCGCAGGTGATTCTGGCGCGGGTGGGCGACGACGTCGCCTTCGGATGCGAGAACCTGGGCGTGCCGCGCGAAGAGATCTGGCCGCGGGTGCACGCCGCACTGGATGCCGTGCGGCTGGACGTCGGCATCGACCGGCCCACGCACGCGCTGTCGGGCGGGCAGAAGCAGCGGCTCGCCCTCGCCGGCGCGCTCGCCATGCGCCCGGGGCTGCTGCTGCTGGATGAGCCGACCGCCAACCTCGACCCGGTGGGCGTCGCCGACGTCCGCGACGCCGTCGGACGCGTCCTCGACGCCACGGGGGCGACCCTCGTGGTCGTGGAGCATCGCGTCGATGTCTGGCTGCCCCTCGTGGACCGTGTGATCGTGCTCGGGGCTGACGGCCTTCTCGCCGATGGCCCCCCGCAGAGCGTGCTCGGCGCGCGGGGTGCGGAACTCGCCGATGCGGGCGTCTGGGTTCCCGGCATCCCTCCGGCCGTTCCTCCCCCGCCCGCTGCCGGCGCGGGGGAGGGGCTGCTGCGCGCGCGGGAGCTGGCCGTCGCGCGGGTGCGCGGCGTGCCGGTCGCGACCGGCATCGATCTCGAAGTCCGCGCGGGTGAGGTGCTCGCGATCACGGGACCCAACGGCGCCGGCAAGTCGACGCTCGGGCTCACCCTCGCGGGACTGCTGCACCCGGCATCCGGCGAGCTGTCGGCCTCCGCACCGCTCGCCGCCGGGGCCTCGTCGGCGCCGATCGCGTGGCGCTCACGTGAGCTTCTCACCCGCATCGGCACCGTCTTCCAGGACCCGGAGCATCAGCTGCTCGCCCGATCGGTGCGCGGCGAGCTCGAGGTCGGGCCGCGCGCGCTCGGGATGGACGAGACCGCCTGCGCCGCCCGCGTCGACGAGCTCCTGGAACGCTTGCGGCTGAGCGCGCTCGCCGCCGCCAACCCGTACACGCTGTCGGGAGGGGAGAAACGCCGACTCACCGTCGCCGCCGTCCTCGCCACCGCCCCCCGTGTGCTCGTGCTGGACGAGCCGACCTTCGGTCAGGACGCGCGCACGTGGGCGGAGCTGGTCGCGCTGCTCGCCCGCCTGCGCGACGACGGATCGGCGATCGTGGCGATCACCCACGACGAGGCCGTCGTCGACGCGCTCCACGCCCGGCGCTTCGCCCTGGGTGCGCAGGCGGCGGCATGAGCCTGCTCGCCGCGAACACGCGCACCCGGCCCGGTGTCGTCGCACAGCTCAACCCGGTCGCCAAGCTCGCCGCCAGCGCCGTGATCGCCCTGCCCCTGATCGTGACACTGGACTGGGTGTCGGCTGCGGTCGCGCTGGCGCTGGAGAGCGTCCTCTTCCTGTTCGCGGGGCTGCGCTGGCGCGAGTTCTGGATGCGGACGTGGCCGGTGTGGCTGGCCGCGCCCCTGACGGCCCTGACGATCGCGCTCTACGGCGCGGCGTCCGGGCAGGTCTACGTCGAGTGGTTCGTCGTGCGCATCAGCGAGGGCTCGCTCACGCTCGCCGTCGCGACCTTCTTCCGCGTGCTCGCCGTGGCTCTGCCCTCGGTCGTGCTGTTCGTCACCGTCGATCCCACCGATCTGGCCGACGGGCTCGCCCAGGTCTGGCACCTGCCCGCGCGCTTCGTGCTCGGCGCGCTGGCGGGACTGCGGATGGTCGGACTATTCCTCGAGGACTGGAGGGCTCTCGAACTGGCCCGCCGGGCCCGCGGCATCGCCGATCAGGGTCGGATTCGACGCTTCGCCGGCATGGCGTTCGCCCTGCTCGTGCTCTCCATCCGGCGCGGCTCCAAGCTCGCCACCGCGATGGAGGCCCGCGGCTTCGGTGCTCCCGGTCGCCGAACCTGGGCCCGCCTCTCCCGCTTCGGCCGGCGGGAGTGGATGCTCGTGGCGGTGGGCGTCGCGATCTCGGCGGTCTCCGTGTCGGTCGCCGTCGCCGCGGGCACGTGGAACTTCATCCTCGGCCCGCGTTGAGCGGCAGCTCCACGACGCGGCGGGCGAGCGCCTCCTCGACGACCAGTTCGGTGATCAGCCCCGCCGCCAGCGCGCCGCGCAGCGCGTCGATCTTGGACAGGCTCGACACGGCGCACAGGCGACGAGGGATACGGCGGATGACGTCGAAGGAAGGCCCGCTCGAGCGGTCGTTGAGCTCGATGCCGGAGGTCGAGCCGTCCAGCCGGTAGAACACGGTGGCGCAGTCGCCGACGACACCGTCGCGCAGCAGCATCCTCAGGTCCTCCCCGGTCAGATAGCCGCCGGCATAGACGTGCGAGGGAACGTCGGCCTGGGGGGAGCCCAGCCCGAACACGAACACCTGCACGCGCGCCTGCGCGTCCACCACGCGGCGGATGGAGCGCTCTCGCCACAGCAGCTGCTTCGTATGCGGGTCGTCGAACAAGGCGGGCACGGGAAACTGCTGGACGTCCGTGCCGAACGCCTGGCCGAAGCGCTCCAGAATGGCCCCCGAGTAGCTGATGCCCGAGGTCGACTCGTTCGCCGCGCCGTTCATCTGGACGATCTGCGATTCGCGCAACCGCTTGGTGGGCAGATGACGGGCGATCGCCGACACCGTCGCACCCCAGGCGATGCCGATGCTCGCCTGGGGATCGAGCGTGGTCGACAGGACGTGCGCCGCGGTGCGCGCGGTGCGCTCCAGGCGCTCGGCGTCGGTCGTCCGCGGCGGAGTGCTGACGACATGCACCGAGATGCCGTAGCGCTCGGACAGTCGGCGGGCGACGACGCTCGTGGCCTCCTGCGGCGAATGAACCGTGATCTCCACCAGGCCGATCTCACGGGCGTGCGCGATCAGGCGCGAGACCGACGATCGCGACAGCTTCATCTCGGCGGCGATCTGCTCCATCGTCTGGTCCTGCACGTAATACAGCTGTGCGGCGTGCAGCGCGTCACGGGCTCGCGCCTCGTGGTCGGTCTCGATGCTCACGGGTCCTCCTGATCATGCACATTCGTGCAGAGTGCGGGCTACGATGCACGTATGTTCAGATCGTTTGCGCGTTCGTTCACCGACGTTTCAGTGTAGATCCGTTCCACCGTGAAAAACGCGCGGCGAGACACTGCGAAGCCGCGGAAGGAAGAGCGATGACCGAGTCGAAGGCGACGATCCGTCCGAACATCCAGGCCCTGAAGGACCGCCCCCACGCGGAAGTTCTCATCATCGGGGGTGGAATCAACGGCATCGCGACGTTCCGCGACCTCGCGCTGCAGGGCGTCGACGTCGCCCTCGTGGAACGCGACGACTACGTGAGCGGCGCGTCCTCGGCATCCAGCCACATGATCCACGGCGGTGTGCGGTATCTGGAGAACGGCGAGTTCCGCCTCGTGAAGGAGTCGGTGACCGAGCGCAACCGGCTCGTGCGCAACGCGCCCCACTTCGTGCGCCCGCTGCCCACGACGATTCCGATCCACCGCACCTTCTCGGGCATCCTCACTGCGCCCTTCCGTCTGCTCGTCACGCACGGCCGCGGCAAGCCGAGCGAGCGCGGTGCGCTGCTGATCAAGCTCGGTCTCGTCATGTACGACACCTTCTCGCGCGACGGGGGGGCCGTCCCGCGCCATCGGTTCCACGGGCGTCGCCGCTCGCGCGAGCTGTTCCCCGACCTCGACGACCGGTTCCGCTACACCGCGACCTACTACGACGCCTCCATGCACGACCCCGAGCGCCTCGCGCTGGACGTGCTGCGCGACGGTGCCCGGGAGGAGTCCGCGCGCGCCGCGAACTACGCGCCCGTCGTCGGCGCCGACGGGAAGGCGGTCATCATCCGCGATGCCGTCACCGGCGAGGAGTTCCCCTTCACCGCCGACGTCGTCGTCAACACGAGCGGCCCCTGGACCGACCTCACCAATGACGCTCTGGGCACCCCCACCCGATTCATGGGCGGCACGAAGGGCTCGCACATCGTGCTCGAGAACGCGGAGCTGCTGGAGGCGACCCGCGGCAACGAGATCTTCTTCGAGGCGGCCGACGGCCGGATCGTGCTCATCTACCCGCTCAAGGGCCGCGTCATGGTCGGAACGACCGACATCGACGCCGACCCGTCGACGCCGACCGTCTGCACCGACGACGAGATCTCGTACTTCTTCGACCTCATCGCACAGGTCTTCCCGCACATCGCGGTCGACCGCTCGCAGATCGTCTACACGTTCTCGGGCATCCGCCCGCTGCCCCGGCACGACGACCTCGCGCCGGGCTTCGTGTCGCGCGACTACCGCATCGAGAAGGCGCGCCTGGGCGGTGCCGCCGGCGTTCCGGTGATGAGCCTGGTCGGCGGGAAGTGGACCACCTTCCGTGCCCTCGCCGAGCACCTGTCCACCGAGGTGCTCGCCGCGCTCGGGCGTCCGCGCCGGATCTCGACGCTCGATCTCGCCATCGGCGGCGGCGCCGGATACCCGCGCACCGACACCGACCGCTCGCGCTGGCTCGAGGCCCATCGTGGAGCGCACAGCGCCGCGTTCGCCGATCGCATGCTGGAGCGCTACGGCACCTACGCGACCGAGATGCTCGGAACGCTGCCGGTCAACCAGCGCCCCCTCGAACACGCCCCGGGCTACTCGGCGGAGGAGATCGCCTTCCTGGCCGAGCGTGAGGAGGTCGTCACGCTCATCGATCTGCTGCTGCGCCGCACGCACATCGCGTTCGTCGGCGGCGTGACCGCCGACACCCTCGCCGAGGTCGCGGAGGCGGCTGCCCCCGTGCTCGGGTGGGATGCCGATGCCATCCGAGCCCAGATCGACGACGCGGCCCGCGAGCTCCAGGAGCGGCACCGCATCGATGTGGAAACCTCCCACCTGGCGCCCTTGAGCGCATGAGAGGCAGGAGGAGCCGCTTCTAGAATCCGGCGCGGCCTGACGCCGGCATCCCCTTCAGGCCATCCTTCCCACCCGGCGGCGTCGCCGGGGGAACCTCTGCAGAAAGGTCAATGCTGACATGCACGACATCAATCTCGGGCTCTACTTCGTGTCAGAGCTCGTCGGGACGGCGATGCTGCTCCTGCTCGGCGGTGGCGTCGTCGCCAACGTCATCCTCGCCAAGTCAAAGGGCTTCGGCGGCGGGACGCTGATGATCAACTGGGGCTGGGGCCTCGCGGTGTTCGCGGGTGTGCTCGTCTCCTCCTACTCCGGTGCACAGCTGAACCCGGCCGTCTCCATCGCCCTGCTGATCGCCGGCAAGATCGGCGTCGCGCAGTTCTTCGTCGCGATCGCCGCGCAGCTGGTCGGCGCGTTCATCGGTGCGGTGCTCTGCTGGCTCGCCTACAAGCAGCACTTCGACGAGGAGCCGGACGCGGCCACCAAGCTCGGCGTCTTCTCCACCGGTCCCGCCATCCGCTCCTACGGCTGGAACCTGATCACCGAGGTCATCGGCACCTTCGTGCTCGTGTTCGTCATCTTCGCGTTCGCCGACTACGGTGACGTCCAGATCGGCACGCCGGGCGCCCTCGGCCCGCTCACCGCCGTCCCCGTCGCCCTCCTCGTGGTCGGCATCGGCGCCTCGCTCGGTGGCCCGACCGGCTACGCCATCAACCCGGCTCGTGACCTCGGTCCCCGCATCGCCCACGCGATCCTCCCGATCAAGGGCAAGGGCTCCAGCGATTGGTCCTACGCCTGGGTGCCGGTCGTCGGCCCGCTGCTCGGTGGCACGATCGCCGCGCTCGCCGCTCCGGCGCTGCTGCACCTCGCGCACATCTGATCCGTTCCCGATCCTCAACACAGACACCTAGACAAGGACGTCCACTCATGAGTGACTACATCATCGCCCTCGACCAGGGCACCACCTCCAGCCGCGCGATCGTCTTCGACAAGAAGGGCTCGATCATCTCCGTCGGCCAGAAGGAGCACGAGCAGATCATGCCGCGCGCCGGCTGGGTCGAGCACGACCCGATCGAGATCCGCGACAACATGCGCGAGGTCATCGGCATCGCGCTCGGCCGTGCGAACCTGACGCGGCACGACATCGCCGCGGTCGGCATCACGAACCAGCGTGAGACCGCCGTCGTGTGGGACAAGAACACCGGCATCCCGGTGTACAACGCGATCGTCTGGCAGGACACGCGCACCCAGCCCATCGTCGACCGGCTCGCGGGCGACGCGGGAGTCGAGCGCTACAAGGACATCGTGGGCCTGCCGCTGGCCACGTACTTCTCGGGCACGAAGATCGTCTGGATCCTCGAGAACGTTGAGGGTGCGCGCGAGAAGGCCGAAGCCGGTGACCTGATCTTCGGCACGACCGACACGTGGGTGCTCTGGAACCTCACGGGCGGCCCCGACGGCGGCGTGCACGCGACCGACGTCACGAACGCATCGCGGACGCTGTTCATGGACCTGAAGACCCTCGAATGGCGCGACGACATCCTCGCCGACTTCGGTGTGCCGCGCTCGATGATGCCCGAGATCCGCTCCTCCAGCGAGGTCTACGGCGAGGCGCGCGACACGTCGCTCCTGCGCGAGACTCCGGTGGCCGGCATCCTCGGCGACCAGCAGGCGGCGACGTTCGGCCAGGCGGCGTTCGATGCCGGCGAGAGCAAGAACACCTACGGCACCGGCAACTTCCTGATCTTCCAGACCGGAACCGAGATCGTGAAGAGCGAGAACGGTCTGCTCACGACGGTCGGCTACAAGCTCGGCGACGGGCCCGCCCACTACGCGCTGGAGGGGTCGATCGCCGTCACCGGGTCGCTCATCCAGTGGCTGCGCGACCAGCTCGGTATCATCTCCTCCGCCCCCGAGGTGGAGGAGCTGGCCGCCAAGGTCGAGGACAACGGCGGCGTGTACTTCGTCCCGGCATTCTCGGGCCTGTTCGCGCCGTACTGGCGTCCCGACGCCCGCGGCGCGATCGTCGGTCTCACCCGCTTCGCGAACCGCAACCACATCGCCCGTGCCGCGCTGGAGGCCACGGCCTTCCAGACGCGCGAGGTGCTGGATGCCGTCAACGCGGACTCGGGTGTGGACCTCACCGAGCTGAAGGTCGACGGCGGCATGATCGCCAACGACACGCTCATGCAGTTCCAGGCCGACATCCTCGGTGTGCCGGTCGTCCGCCCCGTCGTCGCCGAGACGACGGCGCTCGGCGCGGCGTATGCGGCGGGACTCGCGGTCGGCTTCTGGAACGACCTCGACGAGCTGCGGGCGAACTGGCAGGAGGACAAGCGCTGGACGCCGAACGACGACGTCGCCGAGCGCGAGCGTCAGCTGCGCCTGTGGAAGAAGGCTGTCACCAAGTCGATGGACTGGGTCGACGCCGACGTGAACTGATCTCGCTCCGCGCGATACCCGGATCGGGGTCGCAGACGGTCGCCTCTCGCGAGGAATGACGGCCGTATGCGACCCCGATTCCGTTCGGCGGGGGCCGGGGTCTGGTCGCGTTCCAGAGCTCTCGGTAGAAGGCCATGCGGACCAGGTCGGGTGCGACGCCGTAGGCCGCCAGCAGCGGACGCTCCCAGCCCGGTCCGTAGTTCCACTCGGTGCTCATCGCGGCGACCGCGATGTCGGCCCAGCGGTCGGCGACCCCTAGCGCGCCGAGGTCGACGTGGGCGCTGAAGCGACCGTCGTGGTCGAGCAGCGTGTTCGGGCAGCATGCGTCACCGTGGCAGACGACGAGTCGATCGACCGGGGGCGCTGCCGCCAGCTGCGGGGGGAGTCGGATGCCGCGCCGTTTCGCCGCCCGGACGCGAGCCGGCACCGACCAATCGAACGGGCAGTCTCGCACGGGCAGCGCGTCGTGGAGCGCGCGCAGCCCTGCCCCGACGGCGGCCGCCGCCGTCGCAGGGTCGGCGAGCCCGTGCGGATCGACGGCGGATCGCGCCGGGATCGCCCGGGTCACCATCCACTCATGCCGGTCGTCGGCGCCGTGGACCAGCACCTGCGGCACCGGTGTGTACGCGCCCGCCCAGGCCAGCCGCGCCACTTCGCCGGCCATCGTCGTCTCCGCGTTCCGCGGTCCGTACTTGATGTAGCGACCGTCGTCGCTGCAGAAGGTGACTCCGCCGATCGCGTTGCGCCAGACCGCCGTGAGGAGGGCGCCTCCCGCGAGCCGGCGCACGGACGGGGGAACCTCGATGTCGTCGCCGGGGATGCTCACGGCACCCATCCTGCCTCTCGCGCACGCGAGTGTGTCCGTGGTGAGATGAAGCGTGCCCACCTCCGTCGCCCGCCGTGTCGGCGCGCTCACCGCACTCGAGGACACCGATGGGCCGGCTGTGGCTCTCGGTGATGCCGCGGCTCGCCACGTTCGTCTGCGTCCCGACGGCCTCCAGCCCGCTCTCGGCGACACCCTCGTTCCACTGATCGAGGGCATCTTCGGCGGCTCGTCGGGGGATATCGCCGAGACACCGACCTTTCCCGTCCGGGTCACGACCGACGACGGCGCGGTCCTGGAGTGGCGCGCGACGGCGCACTACCTCTCGGGATACCGGCGGCGGGATGCCGCGCTGGCGGCGCGTCTCGTCGATCACGTGGTCGCCGTTCCTTACGCGCGGGTGCGGCTCGCCCGTCCCGACGCTCTGCTGGCGCGGCTGGGGGAGATCCTCCGAGCACACTGAGATGGCATGGTGAGACCTAGTACCGCGTATGCTGGCACTCAGTAGCACGACCCGTCGCTGAGCGACGGGAGCAGTCCGGACTTCGAAGGAGAATCCATGGATATCGCCGGCGCATCCGCGCTCGTCACCGGCGGGGCCAGCGGCCTCGGCCTGGCCACCGCGAGACGCCTCGCCGATGCGGGCGCGCACGTCGTGATCGTCGACCTCCCCACCTCCGCCGGCACCGAACGGGCTGCGGAACTCGGCGGCTCCTTCGCGGCCGCCGACGTCACCGACCCGACGCAGATCGCCGCCGCCGTCGACGCCGCCGTGGCGCAGGCGCCGCTGCGGGTGGTCGTCAACTGCGCCGGTATCGCTCCGCCCGCCAAGGTGCTCGAGCGCGACGGGTCGCCGAGCGATCTCGCACACTTCGAGCGCATCGTGCGTGTCAACCTCGTGGGCACGTACAACGTCATCGCGCAGGCCTCCGCCGCCATCGCGAAGACGGAGCCCACCGACGGCGGCGACCGCGGCGTCATCGTCAACACGGCCTCGGTGGCGGCCTTCGACGGTCAGATCGGCCAGCCCGCCTACTCCGCGAGCAAGGGCGGTGTGCACGCGATGACGCTGCCGATCGCCCGCGAGCTCGCGCGCTACGGCATCCGTGTGGTCACCATCGCCCCCGGGATCATGGAGACCCCGATGCTCGCCGGTCTCCCGGAGGCTGCGCAGCACAGTCTCGGTCAGCAGGTTCCCTACCCGGCCCGCCTCGGGAGGCCGGACGAATACGCGAGCCTGGTCGCCGAGATCGTACGCAACGGCTACCTCAACGGTGAGACCATCCGCCTCGACGGCGCCATCCGGATGGCGCCGAAGTGACCGCCTCGATCATCCACACCCGCGACGGCGCGCTCGCCCGACTCACGTTCAACCGGCCCGCGTCGCTGAACGCCATGGGCTTCGAGATGGGCACGCTCTGGCGCGACCTCGCCCACGAGATCACCGCCGATCCGACGGTCGGCGCCATCGTGCTGGATGCCGCGGGTCCCGCCTTCTGCGCCGGCGGCGACGTCGTCGAGATGGCGGCCTCCGGCTCGAGCGGCGACGACATCACAGCGATGGCGCGCGTGATCCACGACGGCATCCGCACGTTCGTCGACTCCGATATCCCGATCGTCGCGGCGGTGCAGGGCGCCGTCGCGGGTGGGGGACTCGGTCTGATGCTCACGGCCGACTACGTCGTCGCAGGGCCCCGGGCGCGCTTCGTGAGCAAGTACGCCAATATCGGCCTCACCCCCGATCTCGGCGTCTCGACGCTGCTTCCGGCGGCGGTGGGGCAGACCCGCGCGCTGCGGATTCTGCTCGATGACCTCACCATCGACGCGGCCACCGCGCTCGAGTGGGGTCTGGTCACCGAGATCGCCGACGACCCGGGTGCACGTGCCGCCGAGTTGGCCCGATTCTGGCTCGACGGCGCGACCGCGGCCTTCGGTCATGCCAAGCGCCTCGTCCGCGCCGGCGCGCGTCGCGCCTTCGCCGACAACCTCGACGACGAAGCCCGCACGATCGGCGCCAGCTTCGACACCCCGCAGGCGAAGGCCCGGGTCGCGGCGTTCGCCGCGGCATCCACCTCGCCCACCTCTGAAAAGGGACGCGCATGACTCTCGCCGGAAAGACCATCCTCATGTCGGGCGGCAGCCGTGGCATCGGCCTCGCGATCGCTCTGCGGGCGGCCCGCGACGGCGCCAACATCGCCCTCATGGCCAAGACCGACACCCCGCACCCCAAGCTCGCCGGCACCGTGCACAGCGCCGCGGCCGAGATCGAGGCGGCTGGCGGTCGGGCCCTGCCGATCGTCGGCGACGTGCGCAACGACGACGACATCACCGCGGCGGTGCTGAAGACCCACGGCGAGTTCGGGGGCATCGACATCGTCGTCAACAACGCCTCGGTGATCGACCTGTCCGGCTCGCTCGAGCTCGCCGCGAAGAAGTACGACCTCATGCAGGACGTCAACGTGCGCGGCACGTTCATGCTCAGCCGTGCCGCCGTGCCGATTCTGAAGGATGCCGAGAACCCGCACATCCTCTCGCTGTCGCCGCCCCTGAACATCACGCCGCGCTGGCTGGGTGCGCACACCGGCTACACCCTCGCCAAGTACGGCATGACGATGGCGACGCTGGGGATGGCTGCGGAGTTCGCGAAGGACGGCATCGCCGCCAATACCCTGTGGCCCGAGACGACGATCGCCACGGCCGCCGTGCAGTTCGCCCTCGGCGGCGACCGGATGATGAAGGTCAGCCGCACCCCCGAGGTCTACGCCGACGCGGCGTACGAAGTGCTCACGCGTCCGGCGCGCGAGTACACCGGTCAGACACTCATCGTCGAGCAGGTGCTGCGCGATGCCGGGGTGACGGACTTCTCCCGCTACGCGGCGACACCCGGCACACCCGACCACGAGCTGTTCCCCGACATCTTCCTCTGAGCCCGAGCGAGTCGAAACGCGGTGTCAGATCAGGCCGAGGCGCGTCAGCGCGTTGCTGACGCCGTCCTCCAGCACGCCGGTGGTGACGAGGTCGGCCATCGCCTGCAATTCGGGATCTGCACCGCCCATCGCGACCGACGTGCCGACGACCTCGAACATCTCGACGTCGTTCCAGCTGTCGCCGATGCCGATGGCGTCGGCGGCATCCATCCCCAGCACGGCGAGCACCTCCGTGATCGCCGCGCCCTTGTTGACGCCCTGCTGGCAGATCTCGCCGTTCGAGCCGCCGGGCAGCGGGATGGAACCGGGGATCACGTGGAACTGCGGCCCCAGCTCGTCGGCGGCGCGGGTGAGCGTGTCGCTGGCTGTGCTGAGGAAGGTCGCCTTGACCACGGCATCGAGGTCGACCTCGTCCAGCGGCCGGTAGTGGTTGAGGAGGGCGACATCCTCCGAGGCGGCGGCCGCCGCGCGTTCGTCGACCGGGGGGGTGGGTTCGCACGAAGCGGCGGGCATGATCGAGCACGCCGGGGCTGACGTAGACGGTGCCGTCGGTCTGCAGGAAGTAGTGCGCACCGTGCTCTTCGAAGTACGCGATCATCCGGTCGACGAGGGGGCGCGGCATGAGGTGTGCGACGATCTGCTCGTCGCCGCGGACGGCGAAGGCGCCGCCGTTGGTGATGGCGCCGTCGACCGGGATGGCGCGCACCTTCGGGGTGATGTCGCCGGCCGAGCGACCCGTGCACAGGTACACCAGGTGACCGTTCGCGCGCGCGGTGGCGATCGCGACCGGCGTCGAGGCCGACATCTGGGCCCCGTGTTCGAGGATCGTCCCGTCGATGTCGATGAAGATGATGCGGCGGCGGGACGGGGATATCGACGAGGAGCTCACGGCATCCATTCTCCCCGGTGCGCGTGAACGTCCGGTGTCGCGTCCGTCGACGGCCCGAACCTCAGTGCTTCGGCCCGGTGACGAGCAGGATGCCGCCGAGCTCGATCGATGAACGCCGAAGCAATCGGTGAGTCCAGGTTTCGCCCGCGTGCGCGGTAACGATCCAGGGATCTGCGATCAAGTTACCACAGGGTCGGGATCTGCGCCAGGGGCGACCTGAGCGCGCAGGCGTTCGACGTGGACGCTGAGATACAGTAACTCCTCGTCGGTGAGATCCGACCCAGGATGAAACGCGCGTAGTCGGGACCGTCGACGTCCAGGCGCACACCGAGCGACTGCTCGACGACCTCCACGACGTGCTGCACCCGGCGAAACAGCAGCGCGGCCGTGCCGTTCGGCTCGTCGCGAGTGGCATTGAGCAGGTGCATCGTGAGGAACACGGCTTCTTCGGCGGGCAGTTCGCACTCGAGGCTCGTGGCGATGGAGGTGGCCATGTGCTCGGCAGCCCCGAACTCGTGCGGGTGGAGCACGCGCAGCTCGGGCATGGATGCCGTCGTGATCCGCATGCCCTTGTCGAGACGCTCGATCACGTAGGCGACATGATCGATCAGGGCGATCGTGAACCGCCGTCCGAGATCGCGTCCGAGTCGGCGCTCGGCCTCATCCACAGCGCGCGTGGCCGCCTCAACGATCGGGTACGGCACGTCGGTCAGCAGGCGCCGTTCGCGCTCGCCGTCGGCGCCGTTGTCGAGGATGAACGTCTTCTCGACCTTGGCCGGATCGAGGACGTCATCGGGCTTGAGCCCGAACGCGAGGCCGCGTCCCATGAGAACCCGCTCGCGCCCCGACTCGTCGATGGCGATCACGACGTTGTTGTTGAGCACCTTGTGCACCGGGACGGCGTGCGACGCGGGGGTGCGCCGAGCGGATGCCGCGGCGTCGGGGGTGCTCATGCTGAGAAGTCGAGAAGTGCTTGACGAACGGCCTGCGGTCGTCAATAATCGCTCCAGGCAGTAAATCGATTTATCACGAGGAAGTGATGACATGGCTCGGGTGCGCATCTCCGATGTGGCGGCGGCGGCCGGAGTGTCGGTCACGACGGTCTCGCTCGTGCTCAACGACGTCGAGTCGCGTATCTCCCAAGAGACCCGCGACCGCGTGCGTGCGGCGGCCACCGCGGTCGGATACGAGCCCAGCGCACTCGCGCGCGGGCTTCGCTGGCAGCGCACGAAGACGGTGGGTTTGATCTCCGACCAGATTGCGACGACACCCTTCGCGGGGCGCATGCTCGCCGGAGCTCAGGACGTCGCCCGGGCCAACGAGCACCTCGTCTTCCTCGTCGACACCGGTTCGGACACGGAGGTCGAGGAGACCGCCATCCGTGCGCTCACCGCGCAACAGGTGGACGCGCTGATCTACGCCGCGATGTGGCATCGGGTCGTCTCTGCCGACGTCAGCCTGCCCGCGGGTACCGTGCTGCTCGACTGCCGGCCGGCGGATGGCGTCGTCGGCTTTCCCAGCGTCGTGCCCGACGATCGCGAGGGCGGGGCGGCGGCGACGCGGGAACTCGTCGCCGCCGGTCACACGCGCATCGCCTACATCGACACGGCCGAGGACGCCACCCGGCCTCTCGCCGCCGACCTCCGTCTTCAGGGCTACCGCGCGGTGCTCGCCGAGGCCGGCATCGCGATCGACGACCGGCTGCACGTGCACGGGGAGACCTCGCACCGCGGCGGTCGCGAGGCCGCCGACCGTCTTCTCGATCTGCCCGAGCACCATCGCCCCACGGCGATCTTCTGCTTCAACGACCGCATGGCGACCGGTGCGTACACCGCGATCCACGCGCGCGGACTGCAGATTCCGGGAGACATCTCGATCATCGGCTACGACGACCAGCAGTTCATCGCCGCCGAACAAGACCCTCCCTTGACCACGATCGCCCTGCCCCATTACGAGATGGGCCGCTGGGCGATGGAGCTTGCACTCGGCATCCGTGAGGGGGGAGTGGATGCCGTCCACCAGATGGAGTGTCCCGTCATTCGACGAGACTCCGTGGGTCCGCCGCCGGCGCACGTCGCCAAACAGAACCGGCGACGGACCTCACAACACACCGAGCGGTCGCTTTCGGCGACCCCCGACCGGTGACCGCCGCGCGCGTCGGTCACGAGACAAGGAAATCACAATGAAGCGCACATCCGTGTCGTTCCTCGCTGCGGCGGGGCTCGTCGGTGTGTTGGCGCTGACCGGCTGTGGACAAGCCGGCACGGGCGACAGCACGACCGCGGACGGTCGTACCAAGCTGACGATGTGGACCCATTCGGCCGGAAACCCCGCCGAATTGGCGGTCTATCAGCAGATCATCTCGGACTTCAACGCGTCGCAGGATAAGTACGAAGTGGTCGAGGAATCCTTCCCCCAGGGCGCGTACAACGACGCCGTCGTCGCGGCCGCGGCATCCGGGGACCTTCCGTGCCTCCTCGACCTCGACGGGCCGATCATGCCCAACTGGGCGTGGGCCGGCTACCTGCAGCCGCTGGGCATCGACACGAAGATCACCGATGCGCTGCTGCCGACCGCCGTCGGAAAGTGGGACGGGCAGATCTACTCCGCCGGCTACTGGGATGCCGCGCTGTCGATCTTCGCCCGGAAGTCGGTGCTGGAGAAGAACGGCATCCGCATCCCGACCGTCGACAAGCCGTGGACGAAGGACGAGTTCGGCGCGGTCCTGGCGACGTTGAAGGCCGCCGGCTACGAGACGCCGATCGACATCGGCGCCGAGGACAAGGGCGAGTGGTGGCCCTACGCCTACTCCCCGTTCCTGCAGAGCTTCGGCGGCGACCTGATCGACCGCGACACGATGCTCTCGGCCGACGGCGCGCTCAACGGCGCGGACGCCGTCGCGTGGGGCACCTGGTTCCAGAAGCTCTTCACCGACGGCTACGCCAACGCGAACGGCACGGTGGGCAACCAGGAGTTCGTCGACAACAAGGTCGCCCTCAGCTACACCGGCGTCTGGAACGCCCTGGCCTCGGTCGACGCGGTCGGTGACGACCTCGTCATCCTGCCTCCGCCGGACCTCGGGCACGGCCCCAAGATCGGCGGCGGCTCGTGGCAGTGGGCCATCTCGAAGTCGTGCAACGACGCCGAGGGCGCCCGCAAGTACCTCGAGTTCAGCTTCCAGGACAAGTACATCACCCGGTTCGCGGACGAGCAGATCGTGATCCCGGCCACCGAGTCCGCCGCGCAGGCGTCGAAGTACTTCGGCGACCAGGGCGTCCTGCGTCCCTTCGTGGAGCTCTCGCAGAAGTTCGCGGTGCTGCGCCCCGAGACCCCGGCGTACGCCGTGATCTCGACGACGTTCGAGACCGCCGCGAAGGACATCATGAACGGCGCGGACGTCCAGACCGCACTCGACCAGGCCGTGAGCGAGATCGACGCGAACATCTCGTCCAACGACGGGTACGGCTTCAAGAAGTGAGCCCCGAGCGGGTGGGGGCACTGCGTCCCCACCCGCTCCGCTCGACGACCTCGAAAGAGTCCTCATGACTGTCACCCCTGCCACGGTCGCGGCCGAGAAGCCGCGACGCACCCTCGGCCGGTTCCGTTCGATCCGCGGTCGCGAGACCTGGGCCGGCCTCGCGATGATCGCGCCCGCGGCCATCCTCCTCGTCCTGTTCCTCGTGATCCCCGTGCTCCTGGCGTTCGGGCTCTCGTTCACCAACGCGCGCCTCATCTCGCCGAACCCGCCGCGCTTCGTCGGCTTCGACAACTTCGCCCGGGCCTTCGGGGCCGACCCGATGTTCCTGCAGTCCGCCTGGAACACCTTCCTCTTCGCGCTCGTCGTCGTCCCGGTCCAAGCCGGCCTCGGCCTGCTCCTCGCCGTCCTCGTGAACCGGCGGATGCGGGGCGTCACGGCCTTCCGCGTGATCTTCTTCATCCCCGTCGTCACCTCGATCGTCGTGGTGTCGATCCTGTGGAAGTTCATGTACCAGAAGGACGGGCTCATCAACTCGTTCATCGACACGCTGACCTTCGGCGCGTGGCAGAGCGTGGACTGGCTCAACAATCCCTCCACCGCGCTGCCGGCGATCATCGTCCTGTCGATCTGGCAGGCCGTCGGGTTCCACATGATCATCTGGCTCTCCGGGCTGCAGACGATCCCGGAGGAGCTGTACGAGGCGGCCAAGATGGACGGCGCCAGCCCGTGGCGCCAGTTCACGAGCGTCACGTGGCCGGGACTGCGTCCGACGATGATCTTCGTGCTCATCACGATCACGATCGCCGCGCTCGGCCTCTTCGTCCAGGTCGACGTGATGACCCAGGGCGGTCCCACCGGATCGACCTCCACGATCGTCTACCACGCCGTCCGCAAGGGCTATCAGCAGCAGGAGATCGGATACGCCGCGGCGATCTCGCTGATCTTCTTCGTCGCGGTGCTCGTCATCGCGCTGATCCAGCGCCGGCTCACCCGAGACAAGGACTGACCCATGACCGCCACACAGACCGTCGCGGCCCCGCCGTCCGGGCCGCTCCCGGGCGGGACGTCCCGCCGCGGACGCACCCCCGCGAGCGCCAGCCGCAACCGCCGCATCGGCACGATCTTCTACTACGTCGCGCTGAGCGTCTTCGGGATCGCGTTCCTCTTCCCGCTCGTGTTCATGTTCGTCTCGAGCCTGAAGCCCGACAGCCAGATCCTGCAGGACGTCAACTCGCCCGCCGCGTTCCTGCCGACCGGCGACATCAGCCTCGACAACTACTTCGGCGTCTTCCAGCGCGTGCCGGTGGCGCAGTTCATGTTCAACTCCGCCCTCGTGACGGTGCTGACCGTCGGGCTCGGACTTATCGTCAACTCGATGGCGGGCTTCGCGCTCTCCCGGCTGCGCTGGAAGGGCCGCGTCGTCGTCATGGCGCTCATCATCGCGACCCTCATCGTGCCGTTCGAGACGATCGCGGTGCCGATGGTCTACTGGGTCTCGCAGCTGCCGACCCTCGTCATGGAGGGCGGTGTGCTGAAGTACGACTTCGGCTGGCTGAACACCTATCAGGTGCAGATCGTGCCGTTCATCGCGAACGCGTTCTCGATCTTCCTGTTCGCGCAGTACTTCTCGACGATCCCCGCGTCCCTCGACGAGGCGGCGCGCATCGATGGGGCGAGCTGGTTCACGATCTACCGCCGGATCATCGTGCCGCTGTCGGGCCCGGCGTTCGCGACGGTCGCGATCCTGACCTTCCTGCCGGCGTGGAACCAGTATCTGTGGCCTCTGATGGTCGTGCAGAAGGAGGGCCTGCGGCCCGTGATGGTGGGCATGCAGTACTTCTTCCAGCTGAACACCGCCTGGGGCGAGGTGATGGCGTACACGTCGCTCATCACGCTCCCGGTGCTCCTCGTCTTCCTGGTGTTCCAGCGGGCGTTCGTGAGCAGCATCGCCGCCAGCGGAGTGAAGGGCTGACCCGCATGTTCGATCTCTCCTCCTCCTGGGTCTGGGACTACTGGTTCGCCGACGACGGCGAGCGGTACCACCTGTTCTTCCTTTACGCCTCGCGCGCCCTCCACGATCCGGAGGCGCGGCACTACCGGGCATCCGTCGGGCACGCCGTCTCCGACGACCTCGTCACGTGGACGCCCGTCGCGGATGCGCTCGTGCGGGGCGAGGCCGGGTCGTTCGACGACCTCGCCACCTGGACCGGCTCGACCGTCCGCGGCGACGACGGGCTCTGGTACCTCTTCTACACGGGCTCGACCCGCGCCGACGGCGACAAGAACGTCCAGACGGTCGGCTACGCGACCTCGACCGACCTGCTCACGTGGACGAAGGCCCCCGGTCCGGTGCTGCGCGCCGCGGGCCCCTGGTACGAGACCATCGACAGCGGCGCCTGGCACGACGAGGCGTTCCGGGACCCGTGGGTGTTCGCCGACCCGCGCGGCGACGGCTGGCACATGCTCGTCACGGCCCGTGCACCCGAAGGCCCGGTCCGAGGCCGCGGCGTCGTCGGGCACGCCTGGTCGGCCGACCTGCGCACCTGGGAGCTGCGTCCACCGCTCACCGCGCCGAGCGAACGCGGCTTCGGTCAGCTCGAGGTGACCCAGGTCGAGGTCGTCGACGGGCGCCCGGTGCTGCTGTTCTCGTGCCTCGCCGAGCACGGGATGCCCGCGCGGGAGGCGGAGCGCGGGGGCACGTGGGCCGTGCCGGCCGAGAGCCTGCTCGGTCCGTTCGACATCGACGCGGCCTACCCGATCACCGACGAGAGCCTGTACGTCGGCCGGCTGCTCCGCCGCCGCGACGACGGACAGTGGCTGCTGTTCGCCTTCCGCCACCTCGACGAGGACGGCGCATTCGTCGGCGGGGTGACCGACCCGATGCCCGTCGCATGGGTCGACGGCCGGCTGACGGTGACCGACGACGCCCGCCGGGAGGGTGCGCCCGCACCCGCCTGACCACCACAGAAGGAGAAGGATCCGATGACGCATCCCGCCCTGCCCGCTCGCCGCCGCGCGCTCGCGGCCGGTCTCGCCCTCGCCCTCGCCGGCTCCGCGGCCCTCGTCGCGGGGCCGGCGGCGGCCGAGGACGACGCGCCGAGCCTGCGCGCCCGCTATCACTTCACGGTGCCGGACCACTGGATGAACGACCCCCAGCGGCCCGTCGTGATCGATGGCGTGCTGCACTACTACTACCTCTACAACGCCGACTACGACGCGAATCCGCGTGCCAACTTCGGCACCGAGTGGCGTCTCGCGACGAGCGCCGACGGCGTCGCGTTCGCCGATCAGGGGGTCGCCGCACCCAAGGGCACGAACGCCAACTACGACCTCTGGTCGGGGTCGGCGGTCGTCGACCATGCCGGGACCGCCGGGTTCGGCCCCGGAGCCGTCGTGATGCTCGTCACCCAGATGGACCACCCCACCGCCGCGCAGAAGCTCGACGCGTCGGGCCAGCAGGCCCAGTTCCTCTGGTACTCCGTCGACGGAGGCCGCACCTTCCGCCCCGACGGCGACGAGCCCGTCATCCCCGGGGACGGGCGACGGGACTTCCGCGATCCGAAGGTCGTGTGGGACGACGAGCGCCAGCGCTGGGTCGCCCTCATCGCCGAGCGCGACCGGGTTTCGTTCTACACCTCGCCCGACCTGCACCGCTGGACGCGCACGGGCGAGTACGTCAACGCCGGCATCGGCACGATCGAGTGCCCGGACCTCTTCCGCCTTCGGGCCGACGACGGCACGACCCACTGGGTCATGGGCGTCAGCGCGAACGGGTACGCGACGAACGAACCCGCGACCTACGCGTACTGGACGGGCTCGTTCGACGGGTCGACCTTCGTGCCCGACGTCGCTGCGCCGCAGTGGCTCGACCACGGGTTCGACTGGTACGGCGCGGTGACCTGGGAGGACCCCGCCGCACCGCTCGAGCGCCGCCTCGCGATCGCCTGGATGAACAACTGGGACTACGCGCACGGCGCCCCGACCTGGCCGCGGGACGGATTCACCGGCACCGACTCGATCACGCGCGAGATCCGCCTCGCCCGTGCCGGTGCCGGCTACAGCCTCCTCTCCGCTCCCGTCGACGCCCTCCAGGACCACGCGACGCACACGACGGCGCTCGGCGACGTCCGCGTCGACGGGTTCACCGAGCTCGCCTACCGCGGCGACGCGTACGAGATCACGACGCGCATCTCGCGGCAGGACGCGGACAACGTCGGGTTCCAGCTGCGGCGCTCCGCGGACGGCAGCCGGCACGCCGACGCCGGCCTCACCCGCGACTACGCCTACCTCAACCGGGCGCAGACCGGGCGGCCCGACTCGTGGAAGGTCGAGAGCCGCACGCCCCTGGACGACGCCGACACCGTGGAGCTCCGCATCCTCGTCGACCGCACGACGATCGAGGTCTTCGTCGGCGACGGGCGCTACACGCACTCGAGCCAGGTGTTCGCGCCGTCGGGGGACCAAGGCCTCGCCCTCTACACCTCGGGCGGCCCTGCGGTGTTCCGCGATCTGCGGATCACCGAGTTCGCAGACCTCGCGCAGCGTCCCGCGCGCCTCCTCGCGGACTTCGAGGGCGACACGTGGGGCGCGGGGTGGACGGCCACCGGCTCCCTCGCCGGGATCGGTCCGACGGCGAGCGATCTGCGCGGGCAGGCGGGCGCGCGCGTGGCCGACACGTTCGCCGGGTCGGACGCCGCGACCGGCGTCCTCACGTCGCCGCCCTTCACGATCGACCGGAACGCGCTGCACTTCCTGATCGGGGGAGGGTGGCATCCGCTCGGCGTCGAGCCGGCGACATCGGTGCAGCTCCTCGTCGACGGCGTGCCCGTGCGCACCGCGACCGGCGACGACTCCGCCGATCTCCGCCCCGTGACGTGGGACCTGCGCGACCTCGCCGGGAAGACCGCGCAGTTCCAGATCCTCGACGACGCGACGGAGGCCTGGGGGCACCTCATGGTCGACCACGTCGTGCTCAGCGACTGAGGAGGAGGATGCCCCGATGGGCTAGCGTCGAGGGTGCGCGCGGGAGATCGGCCGGATGCCCGCGCGCACCGATGCCGGGAGGGGACGACGTGGCCAGGCCCAAGCTGCAGGACGTCGCCGCCCGGGCGGGCGTCTCGGTGACGACCGTCTCGCGCGTGCTCAACAACCGCGGCTACCTCAGCGACGACCTGCGCCGTCGTGTCAACGCCGCGATCGACGAGCTCGGCTATCGCCCCGACGCGATCGCGCGGTCGCTCATCGGACAGAAGTCGGGTCTCGTCGGCATCGTCGTGCCCACCGTCGCCGACCCGTTCTTCGGCGAGCTCGTCTCGGCGATCGAGCGCTCGCTCGCGGGGCACGGATACAAAGCGCTCCTGTGCGACTGTCAGGAAAATGCCGCCCGGGAGGCGGAGTACCTCGATCTCCTGCAGGCCAACCGCGTCGACGGCATCATCACCTCGACCCACAACCGCGAGGTGGCCGGCTACGACCGGGCCGAGCTGCCCATCGTCGCGGTGGACCGGCGGCTCGGTGCGCACATCCCCGTCGTCCGCGGCGACAACCGGGCCGGCGGCCGCCTCGCGACCGAGCACCTGATCGCCCGCGGGGCGCGCGCACCGATCCTCCTCACCGCCACCGACCACCCCGGCAACGACCGGGCGACGTCGTATCGCGAGGTCATGACCGCGCACGGGCTCGAGCCGCGCGTGCGCGCCTACGGGTACGCGACGCCGGTCGAGGATCGCCGAGCGCTCGTGGAGACCTGGCTCGCCGAGACGGGGGCCGACGGCGTCTTCGCGACCGACGACCTCACCGCCATGATGGCGCTGGAGTGGGCGCACAAGACGGGCCGCCGCGTGCCGGAGGACGTCCGCGTCGTCGGTTACGACGGCTCGGCGGCCGTCCGACAGGGCGTTCCGGGTCTCACGACCATCGGGCAGCCGATCGAACGGCTCGGTGCGCGGGCGGCGCAGCTCCTCGTCGACCGGATCGCGGCGCCGGATGCCGAGACGGCACCCGAGCCGCCGCTTCCGGTGGCCCTGCGGGTGGGCTGGACGAGCTGACTCAGTCGGTGATGGCGAGGGCCATCGGCGACAGCGCGAGCGCGGTGATCCGCACGGCGGCGCCCGTCGCCTCCGTGGTGACGCGGGGGGATCCCACGGGGTACATCGCGCTCGTCAGCGATGAGCCGTCGCCGAGGAAGACCTCGACGCTCGAGGCGTCGACGAGGATGTCCATCGTGACGATCTCCGCGTCGGCGCCGCCGGAGCGCGCCGACGCGTCGGCAGCGGGCGGCGACGGATCCGTCTGCGGAGCGCGGTACACCTCCGGGAACCGTGCGGCGACGCTGTCTTCGCGGACGATGAACGCCGCGCCGCGATCGGCGTCGTAGCCGACCGTCACGGCGTCCGCCCCGCTGTCGCCGAGCCGCAGCCGCAGCTCACCGGTGTCGGGGCGCTCGAAGCTCACCCGCATCCGGTACGCGGGCGAAGACGGCTGGAGCGCGAGAGGCGCGATCGCGCCCGGTGCGATGACATGCGCCGATGCCGACTCGGCATCCCCCTCCAGCGTGCGCAGGGCATCGACCGGGCGCGACCGCAGTCGAAGCCGCCCGTCGACCTCGGTCAGGGTGATGCTGCGGGTGACCGACAGCGCTCCTCCCTGCCAGTCGCGGGTCGGCAGATCGCGGGCGTAGGCCCAGTTGTTGATCCATCCGAGGGCGTGCCGTTCCGTGAGGCGGTCGGTCTCGGAACGGGTGGGGTCGTCCCACGTCACGGCGGCATAGAAGTCCGCACCGTCGTCGAGCCACTGCGGATCGGCGTCGTCGGCCGCGAAGCGGGTGCCGTCCCACGTGCCCGTCCAGTAGGCGAGACCGGTGCTGCGTCCCTCGATCCGTCCGCCGTCGCTGCCGTCGGCGCTCGCGGCGAGCACCCACGTGCGCCGTCCCGTGTCGGGGTCGACCATCTCGAACAGGTCGGGGCATTCGAGCAACCCCAGGGTCTCGGAGGAGAAGTCGGAGACGTAGGTCCAGGACAGGAGATCGGGAGAGGTGTAGAAGCCGAGTCGTCGCCCCTCGGCGAGCACCATCACCCATCGCCCGGATGCCTCGTCGCGGATGATCTTCGGGTCGCGCCAGTCGACGACGCCCGGGTTCTCCATGACGGGGTTGCTCGGCGCAGGCTGGAACGTGTAGCCCCCGTCCGTGGAACCGAAGACGGACTGCCGCTGCACGCCGTCGTCCTGCTGGGTGACGACGGCGATGACCGCGCCCGGACCGAATCCGGCCGTGCCCGCGGCGTCGACGACGGCGCTGCCGGTGAGGATGTCGCCGAGCCCGTTGCGGTACTTCTCGATCGCGACGCCCTCGTTCTTCCAGTGCACGAGGTCGTCGGAGGTGGCGTGGTACCACTCGGTGCCGTTCCCGGTCGGGTAGTCGGCGTTGTAGAGGTAGTACAGGTGCCAGAGCCCATCGACGAAGATCGGGCGCTGCGGGTCGTTCATCCAGTGCGCCGGCGGTGTCACGTGGTAGGAGGGGCGGAATGGGTCCCACCCGGCGGGGCGGTCGAACACGCGGACGTCGGCGGGCGACGATCCGCTCGGGCTCGCCGTCGGCGCGGGCGCGGACCGGTGCGAGAGCGACAGCATCAGGACGAGCACGCCGACCACGACGGTCGCGATCCCGGCGAGCAGCAGGACGAGGATCGTCCTGCGCGGGGAGCGGGTCGGACGCGTCGGGTCGGTCGGGTTCGTCATGCGGTGTCGCCTCCTCGGTCGGAGCGGCGTCGTGCGCCGCCCATCGCCGTCGCGCCCGCGATGAGCGTCAGGACGCCCGCCACGGCCATCGCACCGATCCCCGCGTCGTCGCCGCCGGTCGTGGCCAGGCGCGGCGGGGTCGGAGTCGGGGTGCCGGTCGGCGTGTGGGTGGGGGTCGGCGTCGGGGTGGGTGTGGGGGTGGGGGTCGGTGTGGGGGTCGGCGTCGGCGGCTCGACCGGTGCGAGGACGGGGCGCAGGGTCGTGAGGCGATCGAGCGCCGCCGGCGTCGTGCGCGAGGCGGTGACGCGCGCCGTGTTCACGGCCTCGTCGGTCGCGCTCGGGACGTCGGCGGTGAAGCGCACCTCGAGGATCTCGTCGGTCGAGACCGGTGTCACCGATACGGTCACCCCGGAGATGTCGCACGTGGCCGCGACGCGCTCGGGCGCGACGGGCGCGAGATCGACGAGGTATCCGGTGTCGGGCGCGGTGCGGGTCGTCGAGCGGACGGTCACTCCGGCCGCGCAGTCGACGACGGCTCCCGCCGGCGCGGGGTCGGTGACGGTGACGACATCCCACGGTCCGCGCGGAGTCTCGACGGTCCAGGCGACGCGCGGCTCGCCGGGAATCCAGGCGCCGTACTTGACGGCCTGGCCCCGGTCGACGACGCCGTGGAACGCGCCCGGGACGTCGCCCGGGGGAAGGGTGCCGACGACGGTCAGGTCGGTCGAGGCGGTCGTGCCGGGGGTCGTCGAGTCCACGGTCGTGATGATCGCCCGGCCGGAGCGGCTGGCCGGGTCGGCGGCCGCGTCGAGGAGGACGATCGAGAGCGTGCCGTCGGCGGCGAGGGTCGCCGCACCGATCAGCGCACCGCTCGACGAGATCCAGCGGCCGTCGGTGAGCACACCTCCGGCGTGATCGGGGAGCGCCAGGGTCACGGTGTCACCCGGGCGGGCGTCGGAGGGAAGGCTCCACACCGCGTCGGTGGTGGTGATGCCGGCCTCCACCGTGGTCGCGGTCTGCGCCGTGAGGTCGGCGCCTGCGGCACCCCACGCGGGGGTGCCGCAGGCGACCACGCCGGCGACGAGCAGCGCGGACAGACCGAGCTGCAGGGAGCGGGCGGTGGTCATCACGATCCGTCGGCCTCCGTGGCGGAGCGGCGGCTGCTGCGGAGGACGAGTCCCGCACCGGCGGCGGCGAGGAGCGCCCCACCGGTGATCGCACCGATGAGCAGGCCGCTGTCGCCGCCCGTCCGCGCGAGCGCGCCGGATGCCTGCGGCTGCGTGCCGGTGCCCGCGGCGCCGGCCGGGGCGCCGGTCGTGCCGCCGCCCGCGGCCGGGTCGGAGCCGGTCGGCGACGCCGTCGGCTGGACGACCGCCGGGGTCGAGGCGATCCCGCTCGCGGCGAGCAGGAGCGTCGTGTCGAGCTGGCCGTCGACCGTGTCGCCGACGGCGGCCACGATCGTCGTCTCGACGCCCGGCTGCACCGCGACGGTGCAGGTGAGCGCCGTCGTGTAGGCGTTCATCTCGGTGGCGTGGGAGCCGTCGAGGTTGCTGACGAACGAATCCGCGTGCGAGGTCTCGTTGATCGTGCGGATGCCGGCGGGCTCGCCGCCCACGACGGAGCAGAGCGTTCCGTTCACGAAGATGCCGAGAGCGTCCGTGTAGTCCCGCTGCGCCCAGGTCGGGTACTCCTCGCTGCCGAACTGGTAAACGATTGACAGAGTGTCGCCCGCCGGGACGACCGTGAGGGCGACCTGCGCGGCGTCGTACGTGGTCGATCCGGTGAGGGCGGTGAGCTCGGCGGAGCCGACGCCGCCGAGGTCGCCGGTCGTGGTCGCCTTCGTGTTCGTGCCGGTGAGCGACGACGCGGTGAAGTCGACGTCCGCCGCCGCGGCGGGGTCGGCCGCGCGCAACGAGCCGGTGCTGAGGGCGAGGCCGGAGCCGATCGCGGGGCTCAGATCGAGGCCGGAGAACGCGCCGACCTGCACCTCGCGCCCGTGGACGAGCTGGGCCGACACCAGGCGCACGTTGTCGCCCATGAGAGCTGCGGCGGCCGTGTCGAGGGTCGTGGTCTCGAGGGTCCGGACGTCGGAGGCGGCCGACGCCGAGGCGGCGACCAGCGGGACGGCCAGTGCGCCGAGCGCGATGCCGGCCAGGAGGGCGCGGCGTGGCCGCGACGGGTGGGAGGGGTACATGTCACTCCTTGACGGGGTGGGGTGCGAGCGGGCGGCGCGTCGTGCGCGCCCGCGTCGCTGCGTGGAAGGGGGAGCGGGCGGGATGCCCGGAGAGGTGGACCACGGGGGACTCGTGAGGAGGCCGCCAGGGGGAGTCTCACAGACGGCGACCCGATATGTCAAACGTTTGACAGGAACAGCGCGTGTGTCGTAGCCTCCTCGACGAGAGCCCCCGACCACGCCGTGCCTCCCCCTCCAGAAAGCAGACAGACGTGACCACCACCACGCGCACACCGCGGCGCCCCCTTCGGCGGCCGGCGGCGATCGTCGCCGCGGTCGCCACGGCCGCGACCCTCCTCGCCGCATCGCCGGCCTCGGCCGCGGTCGAGCCCGAGCCGGTTCCCGGCTTCCCCGCGCCGACCTCCCACAGCCAGCAGGCCTACGACCCGACCGACGACTTCACGGCGAAGTGGACCCGCGCCGATGCCCGCCAGATCGCCGCGATGAGCGACCCGACGGCTCCGTCCCGCGCGAACTCCCTTCCCGAGGAGTACACGATGCCGACGGTCCCGAAGGACTTCCCGGACATGAGCAACGACCAGGTCTGGGTCTGGGACAGCTGGACGCTGACCGACGGCAAGAGCGACCAGCCGAGCTTCAAGGGCTGGGAGGTCGTCTTCTCGCTCGTCGCCGACCGCAGCCTCGGCTTCGACGACCGCCACACCTACGCGCGCCTCGGCTTCTTCTACCGCAAGGCGAACGTCGCCGAGCGGCCCGCGAACGGCGGCTGGACCTACGGCGGGCACGTCTTCCCCGACGGTGCCTCCGGGGCGATCTTCGAGGATCAGTCGTTCAGCCACCAGACCGAGTGGTCGGGCTCGACGCGCATCTTCGACGGCAACAAGCTGCGCATCTTCTACACGGCGGTCGCGTTCTACCGCAACGAGGACGGCAGCAACCGCAAGCCCTACGACCCGCGCATCGTCCAGAGCGAGGGACGCATCTTCGCCGACGAGAACGGCGTGTGGATGAGCGGGTTCCGCGACCAGCACGACATGCTGCAGGCCGACGGCACGTACTACCAGAACGGCGCGCAGAACGAGTTCTTCAACTTCCGCGACCCCTTCACCTTCGAGGACCCGGCGCACCCCGGGAAGACGTACATGGTGTTCGAGGGCAACACCGCCGCTCCGCGCGGCGAGCGCGTCTGCACCGAGGACGACATGGGCTACCGCCCGGGCGACCCCTACACCGAGACCGCCGACGAGGTGATGGACCGCGGGGCGCACTACCAGCTCGCGAACGTCGGTCTCGCCGTCGCGGACAACGCCGCACTGACCGAGTGGACCTTCCTGCCGCCGATCCTCTCCGCGAACTGCGTGAACGACCAGACCGAGCGTCCGCAGATCTACATGAAGGACGGCAAGTACTACCTGTTCACCATCACGCACCGCAGCACCTACGCGGCCGGCGTCGACGGCCCCGAGGGCGTGTACGGATTCGTCGGAAACGGCATCCGGAGCGACTTCGAGCCGGTCAACCGTGGATCGGGCCTCGCGCTCGGCAGCCCGTCGAACCTGAACTTCGCGACCGGCTTCCCGTACGCGCCGGACGCGAACCAGAACCCCGGGCAGTTCCAGGCGTACTCGCACTACGTGATGCCGGGCGGGCTCGTCCAGTCGTTCATCGACACGATCGGCACGAGCGACGACTTCGTCCGGGGTGGCACGCTCGCCCCGACGGTGAAGGTCGACATCTCCGGGTCGAACGTCACGGTCGATCGCTCGTACGGCACGAACGGCCTCGGCCAGTGGGCCGACATCCCGTCGAACTACGCGCACGACATCGCGGCCGCGGCCGACCCGCGCCCCACGCGGTAGTCATCCGCACCAGGAAGGACCCCCGGGCCTCGGCCCGGGGGTCCTTCGCATCCCGCTCCGCACTGGATACGCTGACCCGAGATGGAGCGGCATGGAGCGGGGCCGGACGAGAGCGCGGCGGACGAGATCCTGAGCGCGCTCGGCGGCGCGGGCAACATCGCCGTCTCCACCCACTGCGCCACACGCCTGCGCATCACGGTCGTCGACGTGCGACCCGTCTCGACCGGGCGGATCGCACAGGTGCCGGGGGTCCTGGGGGTCGCGCTCGCCGGCGCGCAGGTGCAGGTGGTCGTCGGGCCGGGGGCGGTCGCCGCGATGCACGCCGCCGTGGAGCGCCGCCGGATCGCGGGTGCGGGCGACGCGGACACCGGCCCGCCCGCCCCTCCCGCGCCGCCCGCGCCGCCGCGCGCCGCGCGGCGATCGCTCCGCAGCCCCCGGTGGCTGCTCCGTCCCCTGCACGTGCTCATCGACATCGTCACTCCGCTGCTGCCCGTGTTCGTCGCCGGCGGGATGCTCCTCGCCCTCCACAACCTCGTGAGCGCGCCCGGCGTGTTCGGCCCCGATCCGATCGTCGCGATCGTGCCGTGGCTCGCCGGCCCCGCCGCGCTCCTCGGCATCATCGGGATCGGCGTCTTCGCGCTCCTGCCGGTCCTCATCGGCTTCTCCGCCGCGGGGCGCTTCGGCGGCTCGCCCTACCTGGGGGCGGCGATGGGAGCGGCACTGGTCGCGGCCCCCTTCCTCGTCGACAGCGGAGCCTTTCCCGCGCTCCGACTGCAGGGCGGCGGCAGCTGGACCCTGGCCGGGATCGACGTGCTCGGGGTCGACTACCGCGGCACCGTCGTCCCCGTCATCGTGATCTCCGCGCTCCTGGCCGCGATCGAACGGGCGCTGCGTCGCCGGCTGCGCGGAGCGACGGCGTTCCTCTTCACCCCGATGCTGACGCTGCTGCTCACCGGTGTGCTCGCCTTCCTCGTCGTCGGCCCCGCCGCACGCCTGCTCGGCGACGCGTTCGCCTCGCTCGTCCAGCTCGTCTACGACTCCGCGGGGGTCGTCGGGGGAGCGCTCCTCGGCGCGCTCTACCCGCTCCTCGTCGTCACAGGGCTGCACCAGAGCCTCGTGTCGCTCGAGCTCGGCCTCATCGGCGGAGGCGGGTCGTTCATCTTCCCGGTGGCCGGCGCGTCCAACCTCGCGCAGGCGGGGGCGTGCTTCGCCGTCGCGCTCCTCGCCCGCCGGAGGTCGCGCCTGCGCGCGATCGCCGGCGGCGCGGGCATCCCCGCGTCCTTCGGCATCGCGGAGCCGGCGATCTTCGGCGTCAACCTGCGCCTGCGCTTCCCCTTCATCGCGGCGATCGCGGCATCGGCCGTCGGGGGTGCGCTCCTGGCGTTCTGGCACGTCGAGGCCGTCACCCTCGGCGCCGCGGGAGTCATCGGGGTCGCCTCGATCGCGCCCGGATCCGGGGTGCGCTACCTCGTGTGCATCCTGATCAGCGGCGCGCTCTCCTTCGCCCTGACGTGCGGATGGGGGGTGGTGCGGCATCGCCCCGCGATCGACGCGGAGGCGGCCGGACCGGCGCCCGGTGATCCCCCAGCGGGCGCCGGTACCCTGGAGGCATGACGGAATCCGGCCGAGTGCGCACGACCACGACCCGCCAGGTGCGCCCGCGGACCGAGGGCTGGACCCAGAAGAAGGATGCCGAGGGGCGTCCGCTCCTGCAGTTCGCCGCCCCCAAGAAGGGCATGCCGCCGATCCATCTCGCCGACCTGACCCCCGAGGAGCGCGTCGAGAAGGCAAAGGAGCTGGGGCTCCCGGGCTTCCGCGCCGGGCAGATCGAGAAGCACTACTTCCAGCACTACACCTCCGACCCCGCCGAGATGACCGACCTCCCGGCATCCGGTCGTGACGAGCTCGTGCAGGCGCTGCTGCCGAACCTGCTCACCGAGGTGCGCCGGCTCGAGACCGATCGCGGCGACACCATCAAGTTCCTCTGGAAGCTGCACGACGGCGCGCTCGTGGAGTCCGTGCTCATGCGTTACACGGGACGCATCACGCTCTGCGTGTCGTCGCAGGCGGGGTGCGGCATGAACTGCCCCTTCTGCGCGACCGGCCAGGCGGGTCTCACCCGCAACATGTCGGCGGCGGAGATCGTCGAGCAGGTCGTCCGCGCGAACCGCCTCATCGCCGACGGCGGCCTCGGCGACCCGCGCCGCGTCGGACACGAGGACGAGCGGGTCACCAACATCGTCTTCATGGGCATGGGGGAGCCGCTCGCCAACTACAACCGCGTGATGCAGGCGGTGCGCACGATGGTCGACAAGAAGCACGGGCTCGGCATGAGCGCGCGCGGGATCACGGTGTCGACCGTCGGTCTCGTGCCGGCGATCACCAAGCTGTCGGCCGAGGACATCCCGGTCACCTTCGCGCTGTCGCTCCACGCGCCGGACGACCACCTGCGCGACGAGATGATCCCGATCAACTCGCGCTGGAAGGTCGACGAAGCCCTCGACGCCGCGCGGGCCTACTTCGACAAGACCGGCCGCCGCGTCTCGATCGAGTACGCCCTCATCAAGGACATGAACGACCACGCGTGGCGCGCGGACCTCCTCGCCGAGAAGCTCAACGCGCGCGGGCGCGGCTGGGTGCACGTGAACCCGATCCCGCTGAACCCGACCCCCGGATCGGTGTGGACCGCGTCGGAGGTCCCGGTGCAGAACGAGTTCGTCCGACGCCTCAACGAGGCGGGCATCCCGACCACCCTCCGCGACACCCGCGGCAAGGAGATCGACGGCGCCTGCGGGCAGCTCGTCGCGACGGAAGAGGACCGCGAGGTCGCCGCCACCGTCCCCGTCGACTGACCCGGCCCCCGCGCCCCGCCCGGCGGGTAGCGTGGGGGGATGGTCAACTATCGGTACCTCGGCAACAGCGGCTTCAAGATCTCGGAGATCACGTACGGCAACTGGGTGACCCACGCGTCGCAGGTCGGCGACGACGCCGCGATCGCCACGGTGCACAAGGCGCTCGACCTCGGCATCACCTCCTTCGACACCGCCGACGCCTACGCGAACACGGCCGCGGAGGTCGTGCTCGCGAAGGCCCTCCAGGGTCAGCAGCGCGAGAACCTCGAGATCTTCACGAAGGTCTACTGGCCGATCGGCCGCAAGGGTCCAAACGACACCGGGCTCTCGCGCAAGCACCTGATGGACGGCATCCACGGCTCGCTCCGCCGGCTCGAGGTGGACTACGTCGACCTCTACCAGGCGCACCGCTACGACTACGAGACGCCGCTGGAAGAGACGATGCAGGCCTTCGCCGACATCGTCCGCCAGGGCAAGGCGCTCTACATCGGCGTGAGCGAGTGGACCGCCGAGCAGCTGCGCGACGGCTCCGCCCTCGCGAAGGAGCTCGGCTTCCAGCTCGTGTCGAACCAGCCCCAGTACTCCGCGCTGTGGCGCGTGATCGAGGACAAGGTCATCCCCGCCTCCGAAGAGCTCGGGATCTCGCAGATCGTGTGGTCGCCGATGGCGCAGGGCGTCCTGACGGGCAAGTACCTGCCCGGGCAGCCGGTGCCCGCCGGGTCGCGCGCGACCGATGAGAAGAGCGGGGCGAACTTCATCAAGCGGTTCCTCCGCGACGAGGTGCTCGAGGCCGTCCAGAGGCTGACGCCGATCGCCGAGGAGGCGGGCATCACGGTGCCCCAGCTCTCGCTCGCGTGGGTCCTGCACAACCCGAACGTCTCGGCGGCTCTCGTCGGCGCGTCGCGCCCCGAGCAGCTGGAGGACACGGTCAAGGCCTCCGACATCACCCTCGACGACGCGACCTACGCGGCGGTCAACGCGGCGCTGCAGGACGTCGCGGTCACCGACCCGCAGGAGACGTACTCGGTCTCGCCCGCCTCGCGCCCGGCCTGAGCGCGGCACCGCGACCCATGGCGGTGGCGAGCGCCGGCATCCTGCTGTACCGGGTCGATCCCGACGGCGGGGTGGCGGTGCTCGTCGCCCATATGGGCGGTCCCTTCTGGGCGCGCAAGGACGCGGGTGCGTGGTCGATCCCGAAGGGCGAGTTCGACCCGGCCGTCGAGTCGGCGCGGGACGCCGCCGCGCGGGAGTTCCGCGAGGAGCTGGGCGTCGACCCGCCCGACGTTGCGTGCACGGAGCTCGGCACCTACCCCTACGCGTCGCGGCGCAAGACCGTGACGGTCTTCGCCGCCGACGGTGCCGGGTTCACGGCATCCGGCTTCGTGTTCGGGGAGTTCGAGATGGAGTGGCCGCCGCGGTCGGGCATCCTGCGATCGTTCCCGGAGGTCGACCGCGCCGAATGGATGCCGGTCGACGCGGCCCGGCCGCGCCTCGTCGCCGGTCAGCGGCCCGCCCTCGACGCCCTGCAACAGTTGCTCGGGCGGTAGAGGTTCCGCCTCGGTCGGGTGGCCTCCCCGTCGCCCCGCCCAGGCGGAACCCCGCCACCCCGTCACGGCGTCAGGGCGTCCCCCCGTCCCCCCGTCACGGCGTCACCCCGTCACGGCGTTCACAACTCCGGAGAACGGCGCCCCCGGGTTGCCCCGGCGGGCCGAGAACCCCGAAACGGAGGATTTCTCCGGAGTTGTGAACCGCCGACGGGGCCGCCGGAAGTCTGGGCGGGGGCGGAGGAGGGGGTCAGCGCTTCTTGACCGGCGCGGATGACACGTCGAGGGCGGGGTGGAGCCCGCCGAGGGAGGACCACGCGCTCGCCGTCCCCTTCGCCGCGTGCTCGGCGCCGCGGACGGCGCGCTCGTCGGCCCACTCGTTGAGCACGTGCCCGCGGTGGCCGCGGACGTGCTCGAGCACGACCTCGGGGAGACCGGCCGCGCGTCGCGCGTCGCGCGCCTCGATCAGCTGCTCGAGGAGATCGCGGTTCTTCGTCGGGGCTCCCGTCGAGGTCTTCCAGCCGCGGCGGCGGTGGGCATCCATCCATGAGGAGTACGTGTCGATCGCGTACTTCGAGTCGGCCTGCACGGTCAGGTGCGCGACGTCGGCGTGGTCCTCGATCGCCTTCAGCAGCCCCATGAGCTCGCCGATGTTGTTCGTCCCGACCGGGATCGCCCCCGCGGCCCACTGCCCGTCCTCGCCCACCCACGCCCAGCCGGTCGGCCCCGGGTTGCCCTTGCAGGCTCCATCGGTGGCCACGGTGTAGGTCTCGGGGGAGGAAGTCACCGTACGACGCTACCCGAGCGCGCGGCGGTGCCGCCCCGCCGCCCGCGGTCCGCGCCGCCCTCGGCGCCGAACTCCGCAGGATGTGGCGAACTCCGCATCCGTCCGCGGGATCGGATGCGGAGTCCGCTCCTTCGTGCGGAGTTCGGCGCCGCGCGGGCGCCGCCCGGACGAGGCGCGCCCGGGCGAGGCGCGGGTTAGGCCGAGGTGGAGGACAGGCTGCTCGCCCCGGAGGTGGCGGCCCGGGACAGCCGCAGCCAGGTCTCGACGACCGTGTCGGGATTCAGCGACACGGACTCGATGCCCTCCGCGACGAGCCACTCGGCGAGGTCCGGGTGGTCCGAGGGGCCCTGCCCGCAGATGCCGACGTACTTGCCCGCGGCGCGGCACGCCGTGATCGCCAGCGAGAGGAGCGCGAGGACGGCGGGGTCGCGCTCGTCGAACGTCGAGGCGACGAGCCCCGAGTCGCGATCGAGCCCGAGGGTCAGCTGAGTCATGTCGTTCGAGCCGATGGAGAACCCGTCGAAGAACTCCAGGAACTGCTCCGCCAGGAGCGCGTTCGAGGGCAGCTCGCACATCATGATGACCTTCAGGTCGTTCTCGCCCCGCCGCAGGCCGTTCTCGGCGAGCAGCTCGACCACCGCGTGTCCCTCGCCGACGGTCCGGACGAAGGGCACCATCACCTGGACGTTCGTGAAGCCCATCTCGTCGCGGACGAAGCGCAGCGCCTCGCACTCCATGTCGAAGCACGCGCGGAAGTCCGGGGAGATGTACCGCGAGGCGCCGCGGTAGCCGAGCATGGGGTTCTCCTCGTGGGGCTCGTAGAGCTCCCCGCCGACGAGGTTCGCGTACTCGTTGGACTTGAAGTCCGACAGTCGCACGATGACCGGCTCGGGCCAGAACGCCGCCGCGATCATCGAGACGCCCTCGGCGACGCGACGCACGAAGTAGTCGCGGGGCGAGTCGTAGGCGGCGGTCGTCTCGGCGATCCGGCCCCGCAGGTCGCCGTCCAGCGCGTCGAACTCGAGGAGCGCGCGGGGGTGGATGCCGATCTGACGGTTGATCACGAACTCGAGGCGCGCGAGTCCGACGCCGCGGTGCGGCAGGCGCGAGAACGAGAACGCCTGATCGGGTGTGCCCACGTTCATCATGATCTTCACGGGCGAGTCCGGCATGGCGTCGAGGCGCGTGATCTCCTCCTCGAACGGGAGGATGCCGCGGTACACGAACCCGGTGTCGCCCTCGGCGCACGAGACCGTGACCTCGTCGCCGTCGGCGAGGAGGGAGGTCGCGTCGCCCGTGCCGACGACGGCCGGGATGCCGAGCTCGCGCGCGATGATCGCGGCGTGGCACGTGCGCCCTCCGCGGTTCGTCACGATCGCGCTCGCGCGCTTCATGATGGGCTCCCAGTCCGGGTCGGTCATGTCCGCGACGAGCACCTCGCCGGGCCGGAAGTCGGCCATCTGGTCGAGGCTGCGGAGCACGCGCGCCGGCCCGGCGCCGATCCGCTGGCCGATCGCCCGTCCGGCGACGGCCACCTCCCCGCGCGCACCGAGCACGAAGCGGCGGATGACCCCCGCCTCCACCCGCGAGACGACGGTCTCCGGTCGCGCCTGCAGGATGTAGATGCGTCCGTCGACGCCGTCCTTGCCCCATTCGATGTCCATCGGGCGGCCGTAGTGCTCCTCGATCACGAGCGCCTGGCGCGCCAGCTCGAGGAGGTCCGCGTCGTCGATCGAGAAGCGCCGCCGGTCGGCGGAGGGCACGTCCTCGAACCGCGTCGAGGCGCCCGCCTCCCGGGCATCCGTGTATCGCATGGCGATGGCCTTCTCGCCCACCGACCGCTTGAGGACCGCGGGCCGTCCCGCCCGCAGGGCGACCTTCGAGACGTAGAACTCGTCGGGGTTCACGGCGCCCTGGACGACGGCCTCGCCGAGGCCGTACGAGCTCGTGATGAAGACCGCCTGGTCGAACCCCGATTCGGTGTCGACGGTGAACATGACCCCCGCCGCGCCGATGTCGGAGCGCACCATCTTCTGGATGCCGGCGGAGAGGGCGACCTCGTCGTGGTCGAAGCCGTGGTGCGCGCGGTAGGCGATCGCGCGGTCGTTGTACAGGGAGGCGAACACGGAGCGGATCGCCGCGAGCACGTTGTCGATCCCGGCGACGTTGAGGAAGGTCTCCTGCTGGCCCGCGAACGAGGCGTCCGGGAGGTCTTCCGCGGTCGCGGAGGACCGCACGGCGAACGAGGCATCCGGGTTCTCGCCGGCGAGGCGTGCGTAGGCGTCCCGGATATCGGCCTCGAGCCCGGCGGGGAAGGGCTGCTCCTTCACCCACGCGCGGATCTGCGTGCCGGCGCGGGTCAGCGCGGCGACGTCCTCGACGTCGACCTCGGCGATCGCGGCCGCGATGCGCTCGCGCAGGCCGTCCTCGGCGAGGAACGTGCGATAGGCGTCGGCGGTCGTGGCGAAGCCGCCGGGCACGCTGACCCCCAGCGCGGACAGATGCGAGACCATCTCGCCGAGAGACGCGTTCTTGCCGCCCACGGCGGGGAGGTCGGCCATGCCGAGCTGATCGAACCAGAGGATGCTGCTCATGTGTCGAGCCTTTCGGTGGGTGCGGTGTGCGCGGTGTGTGCGGTGGAAGGGGAAGCGGAAGAGTCAGGTGCGGAGCTTGAGGGACTGCATGATCACCGCTGACATCTCCTCGACGCTCTTGGTCGACGAGTTCACGAACGGGATGTGGGTGCGCCGGTAGAGGTCTTCGGCGCGGCGCAGCTCGAGGGTGCACTGCGCGAGGCTCGCGTACGTCGAGTCGGGCCTGCGCTCGTGGCGCACCTGGCTGAGTCGCAGCGGCGTCGTGGTCAGCCCGAAGCAGCGCGCCGCGTAGGGGGCGATCGCTCGCGGCAGTCCCTCGGTGGGAAAGTCGTCGTCCGTCAGCGGGTAGTTCGCCACGAGCAGTCCGTACTGCAGCGCCAGGTACATGGTCGTCGGCGTCTTGCCGCAGCGCGATGGTGCGACGATCAGCACGTCGGCCTGATCGAGGGCGCGCATGCTCTGCCCGTCGTCGTGCTCGATGGCGTACTCGACCGCGCGCATCCGCGCGAAGTACTGCTCGGTGTCGCCGACGGTGTGGAACGAGCCGAGCTGTTCGGATGCCGTCGTGCCGAGCGCCGCCTCGAGCTCGGTGAGGTGGCCGCTCAGGAGGTCGATGTGGGTGGCGCGAGCACCACCGAGCGTGCGTGCGACCGCGGGCGAGCGCACGGTGTGGAACACGATGGGCTGCATCCCGGCATCCGCTGCCCTGTCGATCTCGCGGGCGACCGCGGCCGCACCCTCGGCCGAGTCGACGAACGGCACGGTGTGATGGCGGAAGGAGACGCCCGGGAAGTTGACGAGCAGGGCACGGCCCAACGTCTCCGCGGTGATGCCCGTCGAGTCGGAGACGAAGTAGGCGGCGCGGGGCGTCGTGGGGGTCACGCGGGTGCTCCTCGTCGCCTCGGGGGAGACCGGCCGATCGACCGGTTGTTCCGAGGCTACGAAAGATGACCCTTCCCTCTGCGCGCTCGGCGCGTAAAGAACTTCCGTTCTTACGGCTCTGTCAGGAAGTCGCGATCGGGTGCGGCCCTCAGGCGCGCAGCTCGCGGCGCCGCATCGCTAGCAGGGCAGCGGCCACGGCGAGGGCGGTGGCGAGAGCGAGGGGCAGGATGCCGCGGAGATCGACGCCGTCGGACGTCGGCACCGGCGCGGACGCGAACGGCGCGACGTCCACGAGCGCCGCGCTCATCCCGAAGAGCGGGCCGAAGAGCGCCACGACGGCGCCGATCGCGACGAGGGCCCACGCGGTCGGGAGCGCGAGTCGCGGCAGCACCACGACGAGGACGGCGGCCAGCCCCGCGAACAGCCAGGCGGGCACCAGCTGACCCGCCCCCGCGATCGCCGCATCCCGCACCAGCCCCGCGCCGTCGCTCGCCGCCTGGGCGCCGGCGGCGGCCCCCAGGACGCCGCCGACGAGGGTGAGCGTCGCCGCGACCAGCGCGACGACGACGTGATCGCCCAGCCACCGCCGGCGCGCGACCCCCGACGACAGCAGCAGCTCGGCGGTGCCGCGGGTCTCGTCCTGGCGGGCGCGGACGACGGTCTGCGTCGCCGCGCACGCCGCGAAGACGCCCAGCATCACGAAGAAGACCACAACGATGCCCCGCGCGAGATCCGCGCCGGCGCCCCCGAGGGCCTGCAGGACGGCGGTGACCGCCGGGTTGTCGTCGCCGATCCGGTCGGCCACGGAGCCCAGCGAGGTCGAGAGGACGCCGACGAGCACCCCCGCCGCCGTCCAGCCGATGACGGAGGGCAGGCTCTGGCGGGCGACGAGCGCCAGATGGGAGGCGAGGGCGGGCCGCGCGTGCGCGCGACCGCGCCGCTCGGGGAGGAAGGCGGCCCCGAGGTCGCGATGGGCGTGCAGCGCCGCCGCCGCACTGATCAGGACCGCTGCGACCACCGCGCCGAGGATCAGGGGCCGGGGATCGTCGGCGTCGAAGGGGCGCACGTTCTCGGCCCAGCCGAACGGCGACGCCCAGGCCAGGCCCGAGCTCGTCATGCGCGTGAGGTCGTCGCTCGGGGTGCCGAGCGCGTTGCCGACGCCCGCGACGACGAAGCATCCGAGCAGCACCCAGACCGACAGACTGTTCGCGCCGCGCGCGGTGGGCAGCAGCTCCGCCGCCGCCAGCCCCACGCCCAGGAAGACGAGCGCCACGACGAGGCAGGCCGCCCCGACCAGCGCCGATCCGAGCGCGGGAGCGCCGCTGGCGACGAACACGGCGCTCACCACGACCCCCAGCACCGCCGCGGCGACCGCCCCGTGCACCACCGTCGCCGCCAGCGGGACGGACCGGCCCGCCGGCGTCGCCGCCACCAGCTCCAGACGGCCCTCCTCCTCGTCGCCGCGGGAGTGCCGCACCGCGAGGAACGAGCTCATCAGCGCTCCCAGCAGCAGCAGCCACGGCAGCAGGAGGAACGCGACCATCTGCGCTTCGCCCGCCCCCGACGGCAGCCCGCGGAAGAGCAGGATCACCGGATTGGCTATCACCGTCGCCAACAGCGCGACGCGCTCCTGCTCGTCGCCGTACGAGCCGCGCACGCCGGGGTAGCCGGCCGCGGCGAGGGCGGCGGTGCCCCCGATCCACACGCTCAGCTGCACGGCATCGCGGCGCAGGCGTTGGCGCAGGAGCGGAGCCAGCGTCGTCACCGCGATCCCCCGGCCGGCTGTGCGCTGTAGTGGCGGAGGAACAGCTCCTCGAGCGACGGGGGAGCCACCCGCAACCCTTCGGCGCCGAGCGCGCCCAGGCGCGGCAGGGCCGCCGCGACGGCGTCGCTCGCGAGGGTCAGCGAGATGCGGCCCGCGGCCTGCGTGACGTCCTCGGCGCCGGGCACTGCGCGCGCCGCCGCGAGCGTCGCACGATCCGTCGCGACGAACGACACCTCCGTCCGGGTGAGGTGGCGCATCTCGGCGAGCGTCCCGGCATCCACGATGCGCCCGCCGCGCACGATCGACACGCGGTCGCACAGCAGTTCGACCTCCGACAGGATGTGGCTGGACAGCAGCACGGTGGCCCCGGCATCCCCCACACGAGCGACCTCCTGACGGAAGACGACCTCCATGAGGGGGTCGAGGCCGCTCGTGGGCTCGTCGAAGACGTACAGGTCGGCGGGGACGGCGAAGGCCGCGACGAGCGCCACCTTCTGACGGTTGCCCTTCGAGTACGCGCGGCCCTTCGTGCGGGTGTCGAGATCGAAGTCCGCGCAGAGCCGGCGTCGCACCTCGGCGTCCGCCCCTCTGCCGCCCGTGCGCAGGCGGCAGAGCAGGTCGATCGCCTCGCCTCCGGACAGGTTCGGCCACAGGCTCACGTCGCCGGGGACGGAGGCGATGCGGCGGTGCAGGCGGGAGGCCTCCGCCCATGGGTCGCCGCCGAGCACGGTCGCCGTGCCGGACGTCGGCCGCGCCAGCCCGAGCAGGATGCGGATGGTGGTGGACTTGCCGGCGCCGTTGGGGCCGAGGAAGCCGTGCACCTGGCCCTCGTCGACCGTGAGGTCGAGCCCGTCGAGGGCGTGCACGCGGCCGTAGTGCTTCGTGAGGGCGTCCGTGCGGATGACGGCGGTCATGCGCCGGATGCTACGCCGAGGGCGGGTGCCGCGGTAGATGCGACACCCGCCCTCTCCCCCGGTGCGTCGGGGACGGCGCTCAGATCTGCGAGCGCGGCCCCGGCTCGACGATCTTGTTGAAGCCGGTGACGGGCTGGTTCTCGTCGAACGAGACGACCGGCCGGCGGAAGCCCCGCGTCAGGAAGACGAGGTACAGCAGGCCGAGGCCCGTCCAGATGAGGCCGACGATGAGCGCGTGGTCGTCGAGGTTCACCCACAGCAGTCCGGTCAGCGCCATGCCGATCGCGGGCATCACGATGTAGTTGATGATGTCGCGCGGTGTGCGACGGCGTCCCTGGCGAACGGCGAACCAGGCGATCACGGAGATGTTCACGAACGTGAACGCGATGAGGGCGCCGTAGTTGATGTAGTCGACGATCTGGTCGAGGGTGAACGCGATGGCCGCCAGGCTCACGATGCCGACCAGCACCACGGTGAACGCCGGCGTGTGGGTGCGGGGGCTGATGTAGCCGAAGAGACGCTTCGGCAGCACGCCGTTGCGGCCCATCACCAGCAGCATGCGGGCGACCGACGCGTGTGAGGCGAGCCACGACGCCAGCGTGGCGGCGAAACCCGCCGCCGTCAGCACCGACTGCAGCACGATGCCGCCCACCTGCGAGCCGATCTCCGGCAGCGTCGAGTCGGCGATCGCCTCGGGCGGGAACGCGTCGCTGGACGGGAAGCGTAGCTGCGTGAAGTAGGCCGCGACGAGGAAGATCGCGCCGCCGACCAGCACCGTCAGCAGGATCGCGCGCGGCATGGTCTTCGGGTTTTTCGCCTCCTCCGCGTACATCGTGACGGCGTCGAAGCCGATGAACGAGAAGCAGACGATGGTCGCGCCGGCCAGCACCGCGCCGAACTCGACTTCCGGGTGGAAGAACGGCTGCACCGAGGCGACCGTGCCCGCGCCGGCGCCCTGCACCAGCTGCACGATGACCATGACGACGAACACCGCCATGACGACGACCGAGAAGATCAGCAGGATCATGTTGACGTTCGAGGTGCCGCGCATCGTCAGGTAGATGATCCCGGTGACGGCCGCGGTGAAGCTCACGACCCACACCCAGCCGGGGATGTCGGGGAAGAGCGCCTCCATGTAGCTGCGGAGGATCAGAGCGTTGACCATCGGCAGCAGCAGGTAGTCGATGAGTGACGTCCAGCCGACGAGGAACCCGAGGCTCGGGTGCATCGATTCGCGGACGTACGTGTACGCGGAGCCGGCGCTCGGGATGACGCCGACCATCTTGCCGTAGCTGATCGCCGTGAAGCCCATCACCACGAGGGCCAGGGCGTACGCGGCGGGCACGACATTGTTGGTCTCGACGGCGACGTTGCCGAAGGTGTCGAACACGACCGTGGGCGTCATGTAGCCGAGGCCGAGGCCGACGATCGACCACACCCCCAGCGAACGGGCAAGGGTGGCGGAGCGAGAGGATGCCGACGTGGCGGCGAGTGACTCGTTCGTGATTCCTCCTGATGATGAGGTGTTTCGGGTGCTCGAAATACTAGGGTCGGCCTGTTTCGTTTGTGTAGCGTCGCCGTCACCGCTGATGACGCGTCGGCGCCATGTTCGGACGATTCGACCGGGGATCGTCCGTTCGCGGACGAAGGGTGCGGGCTCAGACCCCGCGCAGCCCGTCCGTGCGCTCGAAGATGAGGCTCGTGTTGGTCGCCGCGACGATCGAGTGCGTGGAGAGGTGGTCGGTGACGAAGGAGCGCAGGTCGGCGCTGTCACGCCCGCGGAAGTGGATCACGAAGTCCTCCGCGCCGGCGACGTAGAAGTACTGGGCGACGTCGGGGTGGGTGCGCAGCTCCTCGGCGAACCGGGTCAGCTGCGCGCGCGCCCCGGGGCGGATGCGTACCGACACCAGCGCTTCCGTGCGATAGCCCAGCGCGGCGGGGTCGACGTCGACCGTGAAGCGGCGGATCACCCCGCGGGAGACGAGCCGCGAGATGCGCGCGTGCACGGTGGATGCCGCCAATCCCAGCGTCGCGGCGAGGCGGCTCAGCGGCTGGCGGGCGTCGCTGCGCAACTCGTCGATGAGTCGGAGATCAGCGGCATCCATCGATGTATCTGCGGAAGAAGCGGCCATGTGCCGAGCATAGTTCGATCGCAAAGAGTGATTTCACTGAATCTTCGGATGCTCTTGTCGTGCATCGAGCGGGCTGACATCGTGATCGCGCTGCACCGCTCCACTCCCCTTTCCGCGGACCATTTTGAAGGAGTCCCGCCCATGATCATCGGTGTTCCCGCAGAGATCAAAGACAGCGAGCGCCGCGTCGGCATGACGCCCACCGGCGTCGACGAGCTCTCGGCGCACGGCCACCGTGTGCTCATCCAGAGCGGCGCCGGCGTCGGGTCGGGCTTCAGCGACGACGCCTACCGTGCCGCGGGAGCCGAGATCGTCTCCGAGGCCGCCGACGTCTGGGGCGCCGCCGACCTGCTCGTCAAGGTCAAGGAGCCCATCGCGCCGGAGTACGGCTTCCTCCGTAAGGACCTGACGCTGTTCACCTACCTGCACCTGGCGGCCGCGCCGGCGCTCACGCAGGCGCTCCTGGATGCCGGCACCACCGCGATCGCGTACGAGACCGTGCAACTGCCCGACCGTTCGCTGCCCCTGCTCGCGCCCATGAGCGAGATCGCCGGGCGACTGTCGGTGCAGGTCGGTGCGCAGCAGCTGCTCGGCCCGGCCGGTGGCCGCGGCATCCTGCTCGGAGGCGTCCCCGGCACCCCGCGCGGGCGGGTCGTCGTGATCGGCGGCGGCGTCGCCGGCACCCACGCCGCGCAGATGGCCGTGGGACTGGGTGCACACGTCACGATCGTCGACCTGTCGATCCCGCAGCTGCGCCGCCTCGACGAGCGCTTCGACGGCCGTGTGGACACGCGGGTGTCGACCCGTTCGACCATCGCCGACCTCGTCGCCGACGCCGACCTCGTGATCGGCTCGGTGCTCGTTCCGGGCGCGGCGGCGCCCAAGCTCGTCACGCTCGACATGGTCGAGCGGATGCGGCCGGGCTCGGTGCTCGTGGACATCGCGGTCGACCAGGGCGGCTGCTTCGAGGGCACGCACGCGACCACGCACACCGACCCGACCTACCGGGTGCACGACGCGATCTACTATGCCGTCGCCAACATGCCCGGGGCTGTGCCGCTGACCTCGACCCTCGCGCTCACGAACGCGACGCTGCGCTACACGCTGGCGCTCGCCGACCTCGGCACCGACGCCGCGCTCGCCGCTGACGCCTCGCTGGCGGCGGGCTTGTCGATCCGCGGCGGCGAGGTCGTCGACACCCGCATCCTGGCCTGACGAACGCCGCAGATACGAACGAACTCCGCATCCGATCGCGCGATCGGATGCGGAGTTCGTCGCATTCTGCGGAGCTCGCGATCCCGGTCAGAGCCGGGCCCAGGCCTCCGTGAGCACGGAGCGCAGGATCTGCTCGATCTCGTCGAACTCCGCCGGGCCGATCGTCAGCGGCGGGGCGAGCTGGATCACGGGGTCGCCGCGGTCGTCGGCGCGGCAGTAGAGCCCCGCGTCGAACAGCGCCTTGGAGAGGAAGCCGCGCAGCAGCCGCTCGGACTCGTCGTCGTCGAAGGTCTCCTTCGTGGCCTTGTCTTTGACGAGCTCGATGCCGAAGAAGTACCCGTCGCCGCGCACATCGCCGACGATGGGCAGGTCGAGCAGCTTCTCGAGCGTCGCGCGGAACACGGGTGAGTTCTCGCGCACGTTCTCGAGCAGCTTCTCCTCCTCGAACACATCGAGGTTCTCCAGCGCGACGGCCGCCGAGACGGGGTGTCCGCCGAAGGTGTAGCCGTGCGGGAACGACAGGTCGCCGTGTGCGAACGGCTCGTAGACGCGGTCGTTCACGATCGTGCCGCCCAGCGGCGCGTACCCGCTGGTGACCGCCTTGGCGAACGTGATCATGTCGGGCTGGTAGTCGTAGGCCTGAGCCCCGAAGTAGTGGCCGAGGCGTCCGAAGGCGCAGATGACCTCGTCCGAGACGAGCAGCACGTCGTAGCGGTCGCAGATCTCGCGCACCCGCTGGAAGTAGCCGGCCGGTGCGGGGAAGCATCCGCCGGCGTTCTGCACAGGTTCGAGGAACACGGCGGCGACCGTCTCGGGGCCCTCGAACTGGATCATCTGCTCGATGCGGTCGGCGGCCCACAGGCCGAACTCCTCCGGCGTGCCGCCGCCGAAGCCCGACTCCGCCGCGCGGTAGTAGTTGGTGTTGGGCACGCGGAAGCCGCCCGGGGTGACCGGCTCGAACATGTGCTTCATGACCGGCAGGCCGGTGATCGCGAGGGCGCCCTGCGTCGTCCCGTGGTACGCGATGGCCCGGGAGATGACCTTGTGCTTGGTGGGCTTGCCCTGCAGTTTCCAGTAGTGCTTGGCGAGCTTGAACGCGGTCTCGACCGCCTCTCCGCCGCCGGTGGAGAAGAAGACATGGTTGAGGTCTCCCGGCGCGAGGTTGGCGATACGGTCGGCGGCTTCGATGCCGGACGGGTGGGCGTACGACCAGAGCGGGAAGAAGGCGAGCTCCTCCGCCTGCTTCGCGGCGGCCTGGGCGATGCGGCGGCGGCCGTGGCCGGCGTTGACGACGAACAGGCCGGCGAGCCCGTCGATGTAGCGCTTGCCGCGCGAGTCCCAGATGTGGTGGCCCTCGCCCTTGACGATGATGGGCACTCCGGGGCCCTCGGTCATCACCGACTGGCGTGCGAAGTGCATCCAGAGGTGGTCGCGGGCTTTGGCCTGCAGGTCGGCGTCGTCGATGGTCATCGTGTCCCCCAGTTGTAGAGCTGACGGTGGAGTTTGAGGTAGACGAAGGTCTCGGTCGTGACCACCTCGGGAAGGGCGCGGATCTGCTCGTTGAGCAGGTCCATGAGGTCGTCGTCGTTCTCGCAGACGACCTCGACGAGCAGATCGAACGATCCCGCCGTCGACACCACGTAGCTGATCCCCGGCAGGGTCGACAGCTGCGCGGCGATGCCGCGGGTGTCGCCGGCGATGCGGATGCCGATCATCGCCTGGCGGGCGAAGCCGAGCTGGAGTGGGTCGGTGACGGCGACGATCTGCATCACGCCCTGGTCCACGAGCTTCTGCACGCGCTGGCGCGTCGCTGCTTCGCTGAGACCGACGGCCTTCGCGATCTCGGCGTACGGTCGGCGCCCGTCCTCCTGCAGCTGCTCGATGATCGCTTTGGACGCGGCATCCAGTGGCTGTCGGCGCGAAGGTGCGGTTTCCGTCGTTTGGGGCATGATCGGCGACGATATCAATCGCGACAGTGAATAATCAAGACTGATTCAGAAGTCAGCGGGCTGGCTCCCGTGCGACGTCCGGCGCTCAGTGCATGGTGTCGAGGATGCCGGTGAGGTCCTCGAACGTGGTGCGGGGGTTGAGGATCGCGAACCGCGCGTTCGCCCGGCCCTCGTGGCTCGACGGCGTGACGAAGGCGTGCTGCACGTCGAGCAGTCGCTGCGACCAGGCCTCGTAGTCGGCGCGGGTCCAGCCGTCGCGCTCGAAGACGACGACGCCGAGCTGCGGCCGGCGCACGAGCGAGAAGCCGGGGCGCGCCGCGATCTCGTCGGCGATGCGGCGCGCCAGCACGATCGACGCGCTGACGGCCTCGCGGTAGGCGGCGGCGCCGTGCGTGGCGAGCGAGAACCACAGCGGAAGCCCCCGCGCGCGGCGGGTGAGGTGGGCCGCGTAGTCGGACGGGCTGTAGTCGGAGCGGTCGGTCAGGGTGTCGAGGTACTCGGCGTGCTGCGTGTGCGCGCGTCGGCCCTGCTCGGGGTCGCGGTAGATGAGGGCGCACGCGTCGAAGGGGGCGAACAGCCACTTGTGCGGGTCGACGATGACCGAGTCGGCGTGCTCGACCCCGGTGTACAGGTGCCGGGCCAGCGGTGACAGCATGCCCGCGAGGCCGTAGGCGCCGTCGACGTGCAGCCAGATGTCGTGGGCGTGTGCTGCCGCGGCGACGCCGGCGATGTCGTCCACGATGCCGAAGTTGGTCGAGCCGGAGGTCGCGACGACGGCGAACACCCGCTCGTGCACGTCGGCGAGCACCTCCGCGACGGCGTCGCTGCGCAGCACCCCGTCGGCATCCGTGGGCACCGTGATGACGTCGACGTCCATCACCCGCGCCGCCGAGGCGATCGAGGAGTGCGCCTGCGAACTGCACACGACCGCCCAGCGGGTCGGCGCGGCGGCGCCGGTGTCGGCGCGGTGCGCGCGCGCCGCTTCCCGCGCGGCGACAAGGGCGGAGAGGTTGCCGAGCGTGCCGCCCTGCACGAAGACGCCGCCCGCGGATGCCGGCAGGCCGAACTCGTCGGCCAGCCAGCGCAGCACCTCGTTCTCGGCGTGCACGGCGCCGGCGCCCTCCAGCCAGGAGCCGCCGTAGAGTGCGCTCGCCGACACGACGAGGTCGAACGCCGCCGCCGCCTTCGTGGGCGCGGTCGGGATGAAGGAGAGATACCGCGGGTCGTCGGTCGTGATGCATGCCGGGGCCAGGACGTGCGTGAACACGCCGAGTGCGCGCTCGGCGCCGACCCCCTCTTCGGAGATCGTCCGCCCCGCCAGGCGGCTGAGCTCGGCGGCGGGCAGCGGCTTGTCGAGCGGGGTGTCCTGGGCGAGCAGGCGTTCGCGGGAGTAGTCGAGCACGAGGTCGACGATGCGGCGCGTCTCGGGGGTGACATCGTGCATGCGGGCGGCGTCGGTCATGTGCGGTCCTTCAGTGCGGGGGTGCGCGGCGGCACCGGTCGTTCGGGGGTGAGTGTCTCGATCGCGCAGCCGAGGCGCAGGAGTGCGACGTCGTCGCCGGATCGTCCCGCGATCGTCAGCCCGACCGGCATCCCGATGTCGGCCAGGAGTCCCATCGGCACCGTCACCGTCGGGATGCCGAGATGGCGGATGGCGAGATTGCCGTTCGCGACCCACACGCCGTTTCGCCAGCCGAAGTCGGCGGAGGCGGGGTTCACGTCCATGTCGGCGGGGCCGACGTCGGCGACGGCGGGGAAGACGACCGCGTCGAGCCCGAGGCCGGCCATCCATTCCTCCAGGTCGACCCGCCGGGTGCGCTCCAGGCCCCTCAGCCCCTCTTCGAGCTCCGGCATGTCGCGCCAGGTCATTCCGGGGTTCTCCCGCACCCAGTCGGGGTAGGTCGCGATGTCGTCGTCGAACCCGGTGTAGCGGTCGGGGAGGGCGCCGGCGGGGTGCGGGAAGATCCGTGCGCCGTCGACGTTCGTGAGGGAGGACAGAGCGGGGTCGCCGTTCGCGGACAGGAAGTCCTCCCACGCCCACGCCGACAGGTCGACGATCTCGCGCCGGAGGTACGCGGGCGAGACGAATCCGCGCGTCGCGATGGTCGGCGCTTCCGGCCGGTCGCCCTCGTAGGTGCTGACCACGGGGAAATCCACCTCGACGACCTCGGCCCCCGCCGCTTCGAGGGAAGCCCGCGTCTGCTCCCACAGCGCGATGATCGACGCGCGGGTCTGGATGCGCTGGCCGGTCGGGCCGCCGATGCCCGGGGCGGGGGAGGTCCCGGCATCCGGGTCGGCGTTGATGTACATCCGAGGGATGCCGAGGCGCAGGCCCGCCACCGACGCGCCCGCGCCGAGCGCACGGTAGTCGTCCGGGCGCACGGCGGACGGCGCCGGCAGCGGGATCCACGGCTGTGTGCGCCAGAAGTCGCCGCGGGTGTCGGGGTCGTCGGCGACGATCACATCGAGCACCTCGAGCAGGTCGGCCATCGTCCGGGTGTGGGGGACGACGACGTCCATCGTGGGCACGAGCGGCCAGTTGCCGCGCGTGGAGATGACGCCGCGCGAGGGCGTGTAGGCGCACAGTGCGTTGTTGCTCGCCGGCCCGCGGCCGCTCGACCATGTCTCCTCGCCGAGTCCGAACGCCGCGAAGGATGCCGCGGTCGCCGTGCCCGACCCGTTCGACGATCCGGAGCCGAACGGCGCGGTCAGCCAGTCGGCGCTGTACGGGCTCTCCGCCCGTCCGTAGACGCCGCGCTGCATGCCGCCGTTGGCCATCGGCGGCATGTTCGTCAGGCCCAGGCAGATCGCCCCGCCCGCCCGCAGGCGCTCGATCGTGAACGCGTCGCGCTGGGCGATCAGCTCGGCGAAGGCGGGGGAGCCGGCCGCGGCGGTGAGTCCCCGCACGAGGTAGCTGTCCTTCGCCGTGTAGGGGATGCCGTCCAGGGGTGAGAGGGTCTCGCCGCGGGCGCGGCGCTCGTCGGATGCCGCGGCTTCCGCGAGCGCGTCGGGGTTGCGGACGACGATCGCGTTGAGGGCGGTCGCGGTGTCGGGTCCGTCGTAGGCGTCGATGCGTGCGAGGTAGGCCTCGACGAGTTCGACGGCCGTCGCACGCCCGTCGTCGAGGGCGGCGCGCAGCTCGGCGATCGAGGCGTCGACGACGTCGATCACGAGGTCACCCCGCGCGGCAGGGCCGGCTGCTGCTGCGTGATGCAGTGGATGCCGCCGCCGCGCGCGAAGATCGGGCGGGCGTCGACGGTGACGATCTCCCGCCCCGGGTAGGCATCGGCGAGGATCGCGCGGGCCTCGGCATCCGCTTTCTCCTCGCCGAAGCCGCAGGCGATGACGCCGCCGCCCACGACGAGGTGGTTGACGTAGCTCCAGTCGACGAAGCCCTCGCCGTCGCGCAGGGTCGCCGGCGCGGGCAGCTCGACGACCTCGAGACGGCGTCCGGCGGCATCGGTCTGGCCGGCGAGCAGCTCGCGGAGCGCGGCGCTGACGGCGTGGTCGGGGTGCGCCGCGTCGCGCTGCGTGTGCAGGAGCACGCGACCCGGGGAGGGGAAGGTCGCGACGATGTCGACGTGGCCGTTCGTGCCGAAATCGTCGTAGTCGCGGGTGAGGCCGCGCGGCAGCCAGATCGCCGTCGTCGTGCCGAGCGTGCGGGCGAGCTCCGCTTCGACCCGGGCGCGGTCGGCGTAGGGGTTGCGCCGCGGGTCGAGCTGCACCGTGTCGGTGAGCAGCACCGTGCCCTCGCCGTCGACGTGGAAGCCGCCGCCTTCGGCGACCAGGGTCGAGGAGATGAGTTCCGCGCCGACCTCGGCCGCGACGATGCGGGCGTGCTCGGCGGAGCGCTCCCAGCGCGCCCAGTCGTGTGCGCCCCAGCCATTGAAGATCCAGTCGACCGCGCCGAGGATGCTGGGGCGCTCGTCGTCGATCACGAACGTCGGGCCGTGGTCGCGCATCCAGAACTCGTCGACGGGCGCTTCGAGGATCGTGACGTCGCCGGGCAGCATCCGCCGGGCGTGCGCCGTCTCGGCGGGGTCGACGACCATCGTCACCGGCTCGAAGCGGGCGATGGCCGCGGCGACCTCCGTCCAGGCGGCGTAGCCCTCTTCGCGCTCGGCGTCGGTGTCGCCCAGGGTCGGTCCCTCCACGGGGAAGGCCATCCACGTGCGCGCGTGCGGCGCGGTCTCGCTCGGCATCCGCCAGCCCATCGGCATCCTCGACTCTCGTCCGGTCCTGGAGTAGCTTATTGATCACATGATCAACTCATCGGAGGGTAGCGAGCCGATGCCGCAGACGTCAACCACCGGGCGCGCACGATTGAGCGCCGAGCAGCGCCGGGAGCAGATCGCGGGCGCTGCGCGCGAACTCGCGCTCGCCGACGGGTTGGATGCCGTGACGCTGCGCGCCGTCGCGACGCGCATCGGCGTGGCGTCGGGATTGGTCGCCCACTACATCCCGAGCATGGACGACCTGGTCGCCGACACCTTCTTCGACATCGTCGCCGGCGAGCTCGAGGAGGTGCGGGCGTTGCTGCCCGACGCTGCCGCTCCCGTGCGGATCGGCGCGCTGCTGCGGACGACGCTGGATCCCGCACGCCGCGACGTCACCCTCGTCTGGGTGCAGGCGTGGGCACTGGGCACGCGCAACGCTCCGCTCGCCGAGCGGGTGCGTGCGGCGATGGACGCCTGGCGTGCGCTGATCGCGGAGGAGGTCTCTCGGGGGATGGCGGCCGGCGTCATCCCGGCGGGTGACGCAGAGCCGCTGGCCTGGCACCTGCTCGCCATGATCGACGGACTCGGCGCGCACGGCCTCGTCGGCTGGGGTGCGGGTATCGATCCGGTGTCGCCCGTGCTCCGTGCCGCGGCGGGACTGCTCGGCGTCGAGGTCGGTGCGTTCAGTCCAGACTCGCCATGACGTGCTTGAGGCGGGTGTAGTCCTCGAAGCCGTAGACCGAGAGGTCCTTGCCGTACCCGGAGTGCTTGAAGCCGCCGTGGGGCATGTCGGAGACGAACGGGATGTGCGCGTTGATCCAGACGCAGCCGAAGTCGAGGTCGCGGGAGAACCGCAGCGCCCGCGCGTGCTCGCGCGTCCAGACGGATGCCGCGAGTGCGTACGGTACCCCGTTGGCCAGCGCGAGGGCGTCCTCCTCCGACGTGAACGGCTGCACCGTGAGCACCGGGCCGAAGATCTCCTGCTGCACGACCTCGTCGTCCTGGCGGACGCCGGTGACGATCGTCGCCTCGAAGAAGCAGCCGGTGTCGCCCTGCCGGCGCCCGCCGATCGCGATCGACGCGTGCGACGGCAGCCGGTCGACGAACCCCTGCACCCGCGCGAGCTGGTCGGGGTTGTTCACCGGGCCGAAGAAGGCCTCCGGATCATCCGGCGCGCCGGTCTTCGCGTGATCGCGGGTGTGGGCGACGAGCTTCGCGACCAGCTCGTCGTGCACCGCGGCATCCACGAGCACGCGCGTCGCGGCGGTGCAGTCCTGGCCGGCGTTGAAGAACGCGGCCTCCACGATGCCGCGGGCGGCCCGGTCGAGGTCGGCGTCGGCGAACACGAGCGCCGGCGCTTTGCCGCCGAGCTCGAGGTGCACGCGCTTGAGGTCCCGCGCGGCCGAGGCGGCGACCTGCATACCCGCGCGCACCGAGCCGGTGATCGCGACGAGCTGCGGGGTGGGGTGCTCCACCAGCATCCGACCGGTCTCCCGGTCGCCGAGAACGACGTTGAGAACCCCCGCGGGAAGGATTCCGGCGGCGAGCTCGGCGAGGCGCACCGTGGTCTGCGGCGTCGTCTCGCTCGGCTTCAGCACGACCGTGTTGCCCGCCGCGAGAGCCGGCCCGATCTTCCACACCGCCATGTTCAGCGGGTAGTTCCACGGCGTCACCTGCGCGACCACACCGATCGGCTCGCGGCGGACGTACGACGTGAAGCCCTCCGCGTACTCCGCCGCCGCCCGCCCGTCGAGGTCACGGGCCGCGCCCGCGAAGAAGCGGAGCTGGTCCACCGACTGCACGATCTCGTCGGCGACGAGGCTCGCGCGCGGCTTTCCGGTGTCCTGCGACTCCAGATCGGCGAACTCCTCCGCATGCGCCTCCAGCGCGTCCGCGAGGCGGAACAGCAGCAGTTGGCGCTGGGCGGGCGTCGTCCGCTTCCACGTGTCGAAGGCGCGGGATGCCGCCGCGAACGCGGCATCCACCTCCTCCGCCGTCGAGACCGGAGCGTGGCCGTAGACCTCGCCGGTCACGGGGCTCACGAGCGGCAGAGCCGCACCCGATGACGCGACCGGCACGCCGTCGATGATGTTGCGGAGCACCGCCGTCGACGCGGTCACGACGCCACCTCGGCGTCGGTGACCTCCAGCGCGCGATCGATGACGTCGAGGCCGCGCACCAGATCGTCCTCCGAGATGATCAGCGGCGGCGCCACGTGCACGCGGTTGAAGTGCGTGAACGGCCACAGGCCCGCCTTCTTGCACGCCGCCGCGAACGCGGCCATCGGGGCGGCATCCGCCCCCGACGCGTTGAACGGCACGAGCGGCTCGCGACTGCGCCGGTCGCGCACGAGCTCGATCGCCCAGAACAGGCCCAGACCGCGGACCTCCCCGACCGACGGATGCCGCGCGGCCATCTGCTCCAGTCGCGGGCGCACGACGCGCTCGCCGAGGTCGCGGACGCGCTCCAGGATGCCGTCGCGGCGGAAGACCTCGAAGGTCGCCACACCCGGGGCGCAGGCCAGCGGGTGACCGGAGTAGGTCAGCCCTCCCGGGAAGGAGACCGTGTCGAAGTGCGCGGCGATCCGGTCGGAGATGACGACGCCGCCCAGCGGCACGTAGCCCGAGTTCACGCCCTTCGCGAAGGTGATGAGGTCGGGCACGACGTCGAAGTTCTCGAAGCCCCACCAGGTGCCCAGGCGCCCGAAGCCGACCATGACCTCGTCGGCGATGTAGACGATGCCGTAGCGGTCGCAGAGCTCGCGCACTCCCTGCAGGTAGCCCGGCGGCGGGATCAGCACGCCGTTGGTGCCCACGACCGACTCGATGATGATGGCGCCGATCGTCGAGGCGCCTTCCAGGATGATCGTCTGCTCGAGGTGGGCGAGCCCACGCTCCGCCTCCTGCTCCGGCGAGTCCGCGTGGAACGGCGACCGGTAGGCGTACGGGCCGAAGAAGTGCACGACGGAGGCGTCGGCCGGCTCGTTGGCCCACCGGCGCGGGTCGCCCGTGAGGGTGATGGCGGTCGAGGTGTTGCCGTGGTAGCTGCGGTACATCGCCAGCACCTTGCGCTTGCCGGTGACCAGACGCGCCATGCGGACCGCGTTCTCGTTGGCATCGGCTCCGGCGTTGGTGAAGAACACCTTCGAGAAGCCGTCGGGAGCGATCTCGCTGATGCGGCGGGCCAGTTCGCCGCGCGTGTCGTTGGCCATCGACGGCTGGATCGTGGCGAGGCGCCCCGCCTGCTCCTGGATCGCCGCGACGAGGTCGGGATGCTGGTGGCCGAGGTTGAGGTTCACCAGCTGCGACGAGAAGTCGAGGTAGCGGTTTCCCGCGTAGTCCCAGAACGTCGCGCCTTCACCTCCCGCGACCGGCAGCGGGTCGATGAGCGCCTGCGCGCTCCACGAGTGGAAGACGTGGCTGCGGTCGTCGCCGCGGACGGCGGCGTCTGCCGCCGGGTCGGCGATCGGGTCGATGGTGCTCATGATGTCTCCTCCGGATGCCGCGGACTCAGTGGTTGCTCGGGAAGCCGAGGCTGATCTGGCTCTCGCTGGGGTCGGGCCAGCGGGTCGTCACGACCTTGCTCCGCGTGTAGAAGTGGATCGACTCCGGGCCGTAGATGTGCGAATCGCCGAACAGGGAGTTGCGCCACCCGCCGAACGAGAACGCGCCCACCGGCACCGGGATCGGCACGTTGATGCCGACCATACCGACTTCGATGTCGAACTCGAACTGGCGGGCGGTGCCGCCGTCGCGCGTGAACACCGCGGTGCCGTTCGCGAACGGACTCGCGTTGATGAGAGCGACCGCCTCGTCGTACGTCGCGACGCGGGCGACGGAGAGCACCGGGCCGAAGATCTCCTCGTCGTAGACCTTCATGCCGGGGGCGACCCGGTCGACGAGCGAGACGCCGATGAAGAAGCCATCGCCCTCGAAGCGCTGTGCGGTGCCGTCGACGACGACCGTCGCGCCCTCCGCGGCGGCGTCGGCGACGTAGGAGGCCACCTTGTCGCGGTGCTCGCGGGTGATGAGCGGTCCCATCTCGCTCGCGGCATCCGTGCCCGGCCCGATGGTCAGCCCGGCGATGCGCTCCGCGACCTTCGCCACGAGGGCGTCGGCGACGTCGTCTCCGACCGCGACGAGGACCGAGACGGCCATGCAGCGCTCGCCGGCCGACCCGTAGGCGGCCGAGACGGCGGCGTCGGCCGCGGCATCCAGATCGGCGTCGGGCATGACGACCATGTGGTTCTTCGCGCCGCCGAGAGCCTGCACGCGCTTGCCGGCCGCGGCGGCCCGCTCGTAGATCGAGCGGGCGATCGGGGTCGAGCCGACGAAGCTGACGGCACGGACGGTGGGGGAGTCGAGGATCGCGTCGACGGCCACCTTGTCGCCGTGCACGATGTTGAGGACACCGGCGGGAAGGCCCGCCTCCTCGTACAGACGCGCCAGGAAGAGGGCGGCGGAGGGGTCCTTCTCGCTCGGCTTGAGCACCACCGTGTTGCCGCAGGCGATGGCGGATGCCGTCATCCACAGCGGCACCATCACCGGGAAGTTGAACGGCGTGATCGCACCCACGACGCCCACCGGCTGCTTCACCGAGTGCACGTCGACGCCGCGCGAGACCTGTTCGGCGTGCTCGCCTTTCAGCAGGTGCACGAGACCGGCGGCGAACTCGACGTTCTCGATGCCGCGGCTGATCTCGCCCTTCGCATCCGAGAGCACCTTGCCGTGCTCGGCGGTGATGATCGCGGCCAGCTCGTCGGCGCGTTCGACCAGCAGGTGGCGGAGGCGGAAGAAGACGTCCGCCCGCTTGATGAGGCTCGTCGCGCGCCAGGCCGGCAGCGCCGCCGCGGCCGCCGCGATCGCGGCATCCGTCTCGGCGGTCGACGCGAAGGCGACCTCGGCCTGCACGGCACCGGTCGCGGGGTCGTAGACGGGGCCGGTGCGTTCGGTCGATCCGACGGACTGGCCGGCGATGTGATGACGGATGAGGTCCATGGGGGCTCCTGTTCGGACAGTTCGACCGGGTCGTGACATGCTTATGCTGACGGAGCACAGGGGGGAGACGCAGGTGTCTGATCGTCGCGATGTGGACGGTTCTCGGACAGAACGTCCGGCCGCCGTTCTGCCGACCGTCTCCGAGGTGCTGGCCCTCGACGCCTTCGCGCCCGGCGCCCCGGTCGTCGTGGTCGGCGGAGCCGCCCTGGAGGCGCCCGTGCGCTGGGTGCACGTCTCCGACAGCGCGGATGTCGCGCGACTGCTCGAAGGCGGAGAGCTGCTCCTGTCCACCGGTTCGGGATGGCCGGACGATCCGCGACGGCTGGCGCACTTCGTGGCGCAGCTGGCCGAGGTGGGCGCTGCGGGCATCGTGCTCGAGCTGGGCGCCCACTACCGCTACGTGCCGGCGGTGCTGGCCGATGCCGCACGCAGCGCCGACATCGCGCTGATCGTGCTGCACCGAGAGGTGAAGTTCGTCACCATCACCGAGGCCGTGCACCGCCGGATCATCGCCGACCAGACGGCGGCTCTGGAAGCCCGCGACGCGGTGCGCACCCTGTTCACGGGACTTGCGCTGCGCGGGGCGCCGACGGAGTTCATCGTCGAGCAGGTCGGTCTCACGCTGGCCGCCCCGGTGGTCTTGGAGAGCGTCGGACACGAGGTCGTCGTCGCCCACGTCGGCGGTGCCGCCGAGACCCGCACGCTCCGCGACTGGGCGCGTCGGTCCCGCGCCGCCGCCGCGGCACCCGACCGGGAGGGGCGCACGATCGTGCCGGTGGAGGCCCGCGGCATCCGCTGGGGATGGCTCGTGGCGCTGCCCGGCGCCGCCCACCTCGCCGGACGCGACGCCGTGCTCGAGCAGGCGGCCACCGCGCTCGCCCTCGGCAGGCTCGCCGATCCCGGCGGCGAGGAGTGGTCGCGGCTGGGGCGTCGGCGCGTGGTCGACGCGCTGATCGACGGGCGATTCGCCAGCCTGTCCGCGGTGGCGGCGCGATTGGATGCCGCGGGCATGCCCCTCGTCGGCACGGTGGCCTTCGCGGTGGTCGCCCTCGTGTCGTCGGGCCGGGGCGGCGACGCGGTCACGGTCGCGGCCGCCGCCGCCGACGTCGCCGCCGCGGCGATCGGCGTGCGCGTCGTGTGCGGCACGAGTACGACCCTCGACGACGGGTCGGCGCTGGTGCGCACGCCGCTGATCCTGGCGGTCGTGGGCCGCGCGACGAGCGCTGCCGACAACCGTGCCGACGCCTTCGCCGTCGCACTCGAAGACGCCCTGCGGGCGGGGTCGACGTCGGCGCGGGCGCGCGTCGTGCTCGGCCCGGGCGCGGTCATCCCCGCGCTCGAGCCCGCGGCCGAGTACGAGCGCGCGGTCGAAACGCTCGTCGCGGGCCTTCGCGAGACGATCGACCTCGTCGGTGCCGACGACAGCTTGCGCGGCGCTTCCCGCCGCGGCGCGGACGGCCGGCGCGTGGCCGAGCGTCCCCTCACCCGGGTGGTGGCGGCGCTGCGCGACGATCATCGCCTCGTCGCGCACGCGGAGCGGATGCTCGATCCGGTGCTGGCCGACGGTCGCGCTCGGGGCGGCGACCTTCTCGAGGTGCTGACGGCGCTGCTCGCGCATCCGTCCAACCGCACGGCGGCCGCCGAAGCGGCGCACCTGTCGCGGTCGGTGTTCTATCAGCGCATCGCCCTGCTCGAAGACCTTCTCGGCGTCGATTTCGACGATGGGGAGCAGGTCGCCGCTCTCCACGTCGCCGTGCTGACCCATCGGCTGCACGCGGCCGGGTGAATCCGCACACGGCTGTTGCCTTCTGTATGCATTAGGGCACCGAAAGCGGTCATCGCTTCCTCGCAGCCTCGCTGATGTATACACTATGGGTGTCGAGAGGAGACCGCGTGCGTGCCAGTGACCGTGCCTACCGGGTGCTCCTCGACGAGATCCAGTCCGGCGATCTGGCGCCCGGCACGGTGCTCGCCGAAGTCGAGCAGTCCGTCCGCCTGGGCGTGAGCCGCACGCCGCTGCGCGAAGCACTCGGGCGCCTCCTCGCCGACGGCCTCGTCGTGCAGCCGTCGCCGCGACTGACGGTGGTCAGCGACATCGATGCCGGCGACATCCGCGAGCTCTTCGAGGTGCGCCGCGCCCTGGAGGAGACGGCTGCGCGCCTCGCCGCCGGCGGGGCAGAGGGAGCGCTGTTCGCGGCGTTGGCCGGTGAGTTCGCCCGCACGGATGCCGCCGCCGACCCCGACGCCTACTACGCGCTCATCGCGCGCTTCGACGAAACGCTCGATGCGGCCGTCGCCAACGACTATCTGACCGCGGCCCTGAAGACCGTGCGCACCCACCTCGTCCGGGTCCGCCGGCTCGCGCGCGACAATCCGGCGCGGCTCGCGGCATCCGTCGCCGAGCACCGCCTGATCGCATCCGCCGTCGCCGCAGGCGACGCGGAGCTCGCCGCGCACGCCACCCACGTCCACTTGCACAACGCGCTCGTCGCCATCCTCGCCTCGTTGGAAGGAACCCCATGACCGTCATCCACCACGTCCGTGTGCACCGGAGCGAAGAGAACCTCGCCCGCGAAGACCAGCTCGCACACAAGATCGCCGAGGTCGCCGCCGACCCGGTCGCCGTCGAGCCCGCCGTCGTCGAGATGATCATCAACCGCGTCATCGACAATGCGTCCGTGGCGGCGGCATCCCTCACCCGGGACCCCGTCACCGCGGCGCGCGCCCAGGCCCTCGACCACCCGGTCTCGCGGGGAGGTTCGGGTGCGACGGTGTTCGGCGAGCCGAACGAGGTGCGCACCAGTCCCGAGTGGGCGGCGTGGGCGAACGGGGTGGCCGTGCGCGAGCTCGACTACCACGACACCTTCCTCGCCGCGGAGTACTCGCACCCGGGCGACAACATCCCGCCGATCCTCGCCGTCGCCCAGCACGTCGGCGTCGACGGCGCGGCCTTGGTGCGCGCCATCGCGACCGGCTACGAGATCCAGATGGACCTCGTGCGCGCCATCAGCCTGCACAAGCACAAGATCGACCACGTCGCGCACCTCGGTCCGTCGGCGGCCGCCGGCATCGGCACCCTGCTCGGACTCGACGCCGACACCATCGCCCAGGCCGTCGCGCAGGCGCTGCACACGACCACGGCCACCCGTCAGTCCCGCAAGGGCGAGATCTCCACGTGGAAGGCGCACGCCCCCGCCTTCGCCGGCAAGATGGCGGTCGAAGCCGTCGACCGTGCGATGCGCGGGCAGACCTCTCCGTCGCCCATCTACGAAGGCGAAGACGGCGTCATCGCCTGGATGCTCGACGGCAAGGATGGCGCGTACGACGTGCCCCTGCCCGCCCCCGGCGAACCCAAGCGCGCGATCCTCGACTCGTACACGAAGGAGCACTCCGCCGAGTATCAGGCACAGGCGTGGATCGATCTGGCCCGAAAGCTCCACGGCAGCCACCCCGAGCTCTCCGACCCCGCGAACGTGGAGAGCATCGTGCTGCACACGAGCCACCACACCCACTACGTGATCGGCTCGGGAGCGAACGATCCGCAGAAGTACGATCCGAAGGCCTCCCGCGAGACCCTCGACCACTCGATCCCGTACATCTTCGCCGTCGCGCTGCAGGACGGCGGCTGGCACCACGTCGACTCGTACCTGCCCGCTCGCGCCGCCCGCGAAGACACGGTGGCGCTGTGGCACAAGATCACGACGGCGGAGGATGCCGAGTGGACCCGCCGGTACCACTCCGAGGACCCCGACGAGAAGGCATTCGGCGGACGCGTGGAGATCCGTCTCACGGACGGGTCGACGATCGTGGACGAGATCGCCGTCGCCGACGCCCACCCGCTCGGGGCGCGCCCGTTCGCCCGCGCCGACTACGTGCGCAAGTTCCGCCTGCTCGCCGAGCCCGTGCTCGCCCCGGCCGAGATCGAGCGGTTCCTCGCTCTCGCCGAGCGGCTGCCCGAGCTGACCGCCGACGAGGTGCGAGAGCTCAACATCGTCGCCCGCGACGGCGTGCTGGCCACGGCGGCGAGCCCGAAGGGGCTGTTCTGATGCTGTACAGCCAGACCCCGGCATCCGAGAAGCGGCGCGTCCTGCGCGAGCGGCTGCGGGCGGGGGAGCTCGTGCGCTTTCCCGGCGCGTTCAATCCCCTGTCGGCACGGCTCATCGAGCAGAAGGGCTTCGAGGGCGTCTACATCTCCGGGGCCGTGTTGAGCGCCGACCTCGGCCTTCCCGACATCGGCCTGACGACGCTGACGGAGGTCGCCGGGCGCGGCCAGCAGATCGCCCGCATGACCGAGCTCCCGGCGATCATCGACGCCGACACCGGCTTCGGCGAGCCGATGAACGTTGCCCGCACCATCCAGACCCTGGAAGACGCGGGGCTGGCCGGCACTCACATCGAAGACCAGGTGAACCCGAAGCGCTGCGGCCACCTCGACGGCAAGCAGGTCGTCGACACCGGCACCGCCCTCCAGCGCATCCGCGCGGCGGTCGACGCCCGCCGCGACCCGAACTTCCTCATCATGGCGCGCACCGACATCCGTGCGATCGAAGGCCTGGACGCCGCCATCGATCGCGCCAAGGCGCTCGTGGATGCAGGGGCCGACGCGATCTTCCCCGAGGCGATGCGCGACCTGAGCGAGTTCGAGGCCGTGTGCGCCGCCGTCGACGTGCCGGTGCTCGCGAATATGACCGAGTTCGGCAAGAGCGACCTCTTCACCGTGGACCAGCTCCGGGGCGCGGGCGTGCAGATCGTCATCTGGCCCGTCTCGCTGCTGCGGATCGCGATGGGTGCGGCATCCCGTGCGCTGGATACCCTGAACGACGAGGGACATCTGACCCCGCGTCTGGGTGAGATGCAGCACCGCGCCGACCTGTACGACCTCATCGACTACGAGGGCTACAACCGCTTCGATTCAAACGTCTTCAACTTTCAGATCTCCCGCTGATCACCCCTTCACCCTCCCCTCCCCTTGACCCTCGTCCCACTTGCGACCGACCATGTCCCACAAGAGGTCGCAATCGGGGCATCCACAGGACAGAAACTGGGACATGGTTGCAGCCGCAACCGGCCCGCACGTGCAAAGGAGCAGTCATGAGCGACCAGCAGACCCCGCCCCAGATCCACAAGGGGCTCGCGGGCGTCGTCGCCGATGCGACCGCCATCAGCAAGGTCAACCCCGAGACCAACTCGCTGCTGTACCGCGGGTACCCCGTGCACGAGCTGGCCGCGACGCAGCCGGCCGAGGCGGTCGCCTACCTGCTGTGGAACGGCGACCTGCCGACGGACGAGCAGCTCGCGGCGCTGCGGTCGACCGAGCGCGCGCACCGCGCCCTCCAGGATGACGTGAAGGCGGCGATCGACCTGACGCCGCTCGACGCGCACCCGATGGATGAGGTGCGCACGGCGGTCAGCGTGCTGGGCGCCCGCGACCTCGCCGGCGCGGGCTCGGTGCTCGACGCCACGGGCACGCCCGAGAAGAACCTCGAGCGCTCGATCCGCCTGTTCGCGGCGCTGCCGGCGATCGTGTCCTACGGCCAGCGCCGTCGCCGCGGCGAGGAGCTCATCGCGCCGCGCGACGATCTCGACTACGCCGCCAACTTCCTCTGGATGGCCTTCGGGGAGGAGTTCGACGACGTCGTGGTGGATGCCTTCAACCGCTCGATGATCCTGTACGCCGAGCACTCGTTCAACGCCTCGACGTTCACCGCGCGCGTCATCACCTCGACCCTGTCCGACCTGTACTCGGCCGTCGTCGGCGCGATCGGCGCGCTCAAGGGGCCGCTCCACGGCGGGGCGAACGAGGCCGTGCTGCACATCTTCGACGAGATCGGCGACGCCGACGAGGTGGAGGCCTGGCTCGACCGCGCGCTCGCCGAGAAGCGCAAGATCATGGGATTCGGGCACCGCGTCTACAAGCACGGCGACTCGCGGGTACCGACCATGAAGGCGGCGCTCGACACCCTCATCGACTACTACGACCGCCCCGACGTCGAGGCGCTGTACACGACGCTCGAGCGCGAGTTCGTCGAGCGGAAGGGCATCTACCCGAACCTCGACTACCCGTCGGGTCCCGCGTACAACCTGATCGGGTTCGACACCCTGACCTTCACTCCGCTGTTCGTCGCGGCGCGGGTGGTCGGCTGGACCGCGCACATCATGGAGCAGGCCGCGTCGAACGCGCTCATCCGCCCGCTCTCGGAGTACGTCGGCCCCGACGAGCGGCACATCGCGGGCTTCGTCGACGAGGCCGGCACCTCGACGATCACGCTCCGCGCCGCCGAAGCCGAGGGCTGATCCGGCTCGAAGCATCCTCGTCCCGTCCCGCCCCGCCCCGCGCCGGCGCAGCGCGCCCGGCGGCACCGGGTCGGGGCGAGGATGCCTCACACCCGGATCATGGCTGAATGAGAGGATTCTCATACCGAACTGTGACCGGTCCCAGTAGCGTCGGGGGTACCTGCTCAGGGCACGGTGTCGTGCTCGCTCACCCCGGGAGCTCCGCGTGCCTCAGTCGACGACGACCCTGTCCACCCCCGCGCGGCGCGCGTTCGCGCTGCTCGCCGCCGCCGTCCTCGTCGGGGCCGGCGCCGTCGCCGTCACTGCCGCGCCCACCCTCGCCGCCGATCGCGTGCCCACGCTCGTCGGCGACCTGCAGAGTGAGCTGGGATGCCCCGGCGACTGGGATCCCGCGTGCGCCGCGACCACGCTCGAACCGGTCGACGGCACCACGCAGTACGCGCGCACGTTCGACGTGCCGGCGGGCACGTACGAGTACAAGATCGCGCTGAACGGCGCGTGGGACGAGAGCTACGGCGCCGACGGCGCGGCCGGGGGAGCGAACATCCCGCTCGCCATCGCCGGACCGGCCTCGCTCCGCTTCGTCTACGACGACACCTCGCACCGCATCGCGATCGAGACCAACACCTTGGCATCCGGGTACACCGCTGCCGACGACGCGATCGTCTCCGCGCCCGTGCGCCAGGCCGGCGACGGCAAGCAGTTCTACTTCGTCATGACCGACCGGTTCGCCAACGGCGACACCGCGAACGACACCGGCGGCCTCACCGGCGACCGCCTCACCACCGGGTTCGACCCGACCTCGAGCGGCTTCTACAACGGCGGCGACATCGCAGGCCTGCGCGCGAACCTCGACTACATCGCGGGACTCGGCACGAACGCGATCTGGCTGACGCCGAGCTTCGTGAACAAGCCCGTCCAGGGCGAGGGCGAGAACGCGAGCGCCGGGTACCACGGCTACTGGATCACCGACTTCACCCGCATCGACCCGCACCTCGGCACGAACGACGAGCTGAAGGCCTTCATCGACGACGCGCACAGCCGTGGCATCGACGTCTACTTCGACATCATCACGAACCACACCGCCGACGTCATCTCGTACGCCGAGAACCAGTACACCTACATCGACCAGGCGACGAAGCCGTACACCGATGCCGCGGGGAACGCCTTCGACCCCGCCGACTTCGCCGGCACCGACACGTTCCCGACGATGGATGCGGCCACGAGCTTCCCGTACACCCCCATCGTCGACCCGGCCGAGGCGAACGTGAAGGTGCCGGCCTGGCTCAACGACGTCACGCTGTACCACAACCGCGGTGACTCCACCTATCAGGGCGAGTCGACGACGTACGGCGACTTCTCCGGGCTCGACGACCTCATGACCGAGAACCCGGCCGTCGTGAACGGCTTCGCCGACGTGTACGAGTCGTGGATCGACCTCGGCATCGACGGATTCCGCATCGACACGGCCAAGCACGTCGACTTCCCGTTCTGGCAGCAGTGGACGGCCAAGGTGCTCGACTACGCGCACAGTCAGGGCAAGCCCGACTTCTTCATGTTCGGCGAGGTGTACGACGCCGACCCCGCCGTGCTCTCGCCGTACGTGCGCGACACCGACATGAACTCGGTGCTCGACTTCGCGTTCCAGTCGGCCGCGACGAGCTTCGCCAAGGGCGGCGACGCGCAGGTGCTGCAGAAGATGTTCGCCGGCGACGACCGCTACACGACGCCCGACTCGTCGGCGACGGCGTTGCCGACCTTCCTCGGCAATCACGACATGGGGCGGATCGGCTACTTCCTGAAGAACACGCCGGATGCCTCGGGGCGCGATCTGCTCGCGCACGACCTGCTGTTCCTCAGCCGCGGCCAGCCGGTCGTCTACTACGGCGACGAGCAGGGCTTCACCGGGGCCGACCCCGGCGGCGACAAGAGCGCCCGGCAGACCCTGTTCGCGAGCGAGGTGCCGGAGTATCAGAACCAGACCCTGATCGACGGCACGCCGGTGGGATCGGCCGACCGCTACGGCACCGACACCGCCCTGTACCCGCATATCGCCGGGCTCTCGGCGCTGCGCGCGCAGCATCCGGCGCTCGTCGACGGCGCGCAGATCGAGCGGTACGCGAAAGACGGCGTGTACGCCTTCTCGCGCGTCGGCGCCGACGAGAAGGTCGAGTACCTCGTCGCGCTCAACAACACGGCATCCGAGGCGACCGTCACGGTGCCGACGCTGACGGCGGATGCCTCGTTCACGGGTGTCTACGGCGCGACGGGCTCGCTCACGACCGGCGCCGACGCCACGGCCGCCGTCACGGTTCCCGCTCTCTCCGCGGTCGTCTACCGCGCGGACGCCGCCGTGACAGCCCCCGCCGCGCCTGCGCCCCTCGAGGTGACGGCGCCGGCCGCCGGTGCGGGGCTGTCGGGTCAGGTCGCCGTCTCGGCGACCGCCGACCAGTCGTGGCGGCAGACGAGCTTCGCCTGGCGCGTCGTCGGCGGTGACGAGTGGCACCCGCTCGGCACGGCCGAGGACACGACGCCCGGCGTCTTCCACGACGTCGCGGGTCTCGCCGCCGGCACGCTCGTCGAGTACCGCGCCGTGTCGACCGACGCTGCCGGTGGCCGCTCCGCGGCATCCACCTACGCCTCCGTCGGCAACCGCGTGAACCTCGTCGACGACCCGGCGCCGGAGGAGCCCGACGACGCGACGCCGTACGACTTCGTCAGCATTCCGGGGTCGCTGAACACCGAGATGGGCTGCGCGGGCGACTGGGCGCCCGACTGCGATCAGGCGCAGATGACCCAGGTCGATGGCATCTGGCGGCTGACGGTCGACCTGCCCGCCGGTGACTACGAGTACAAGGTCGCGACCGAGAAGAGCTGGGACGAGAACTACGGCCAGGGCGGCGTCGCGAGCGGCCCGAACCTCGTCCTCCGCCACGCCGGCGGACCGGTGACCTTCTGGTTCGACCCGCGCACGAAGGTCGTGCAGTCGAGCGATGACGGCCCCGTCGTCACCCTCGCAGGCTCGTTCCAGTCGGAGCTCGGCTGCGCGGGCGACTGGGCGCCCGACTGCCTGCGCGCGATGATGTTCGACGGCGACCGCGACGGCGTCTACGAGTTCTCGACGACGAAGCTGCCCACCGGCTCGTACGAGCTCAAGGTCGCGCACGGGCTCAGCTGGGCGGAGAACTACGGCGCCGACGGTGCGCGCGACGGCGCGAACATCGCGTTCTCGGCCACCGAGGGCAAGCGCGTCTCGTTCCGCTACGACGTGGCGACGCACCTGCTCGAGATCGTCTCGGCCGACCCGCCGCTCCCCGGCACCGGCCAGTCGCGCGCGCACTGGATCGACGCCGACACGATCGCGTGGCCCGGCGAGCTCGGCGCACCCGCCGTCGGTGCGACCTGGCAGCTGTACGGCTCGGCCACGGCGGCGCTCGCCGTCTCGGACGGCGACGTCACCGGGACGGACGGCGACCCGGTGACGCTGACACGCGTCGGCGACGGGCTGACCGACGCGCAGCGCGCGCGCTTCCCGGCTCTCTCCGGCTTCGTCGCCCTGCACGTCGAGGGGCAGGACCGCGACGCCGTCGCGACGCTCCTGCGCGGGCAGCTTGCCGTCGCGCAGCGCGGTGCCGACGGCAAGCTCACCGCCTACACCGGCGTGCAGATCCCGGGCGTGCTCGACGACCTCTACGCCAACGCCGTCGCTGACGACGACCTGGGGGTCTCCTTCCGCGGATCCAAGCCGACCTTCCGCGTCTGGGCGCCGACGGCGCAGACGGCGACGCTCCTGACGTGGGATGCCGGTGCGACGGGTGATCCCGCGCGGCGCGAGGCATCCTTCGATTCGGCATCGGGCACCTGGAGCGTCACGGGCGGGAAGGCGCTGACCGGCGACGAGTACCTCTGGGAGGTCGCGGTCTACGCCCCGACGACCGGAAAGGTCGAGACGAACCAAGTCACGGACCCGTACGCGGTCGCGCTCACGACCAACTCGACCCGGTCGGTCGCGATCGACCTCGCCGACCCTGCGTGGGCGCCGAAGGTGTGGAAGAAGACGAAGGCGCCGGTGATCGCGCGCGACGTCGACCGTGCCATCTACGAGCTGCACATCCGCGACTTCTCGATCGGCGACGAGACGGTGCCCGAGACCGAGCGCGGCACCTACCTCGCCTTCGCCCGGGACAGCGCCGGCACGCAGCAGCTGAAGCAGCTGGCATCCGCCGGCATCAACACGGTGCACCTGCTGCCGTCGTTCGACATCGCGACGATCGAGGAGAACCGCGCCCAGCAGGCGGTGCCCGCGTGCGACCTCGCGTCGTTCGCGCCCGACTCCGCCGAGCAGCAGGCCTGCGTCGCGGCGGTCGCCGACACCGACGGGTTCAACTGGGGCTACGACCCGTTCCACTTCCAGGCGCCCGAGGGCTCGTACGCGGTGAACCCCGAGGGCGGGGCGCGCGTGAGCGAGTTCCGGACGATGGTCGGGTCGCTCCACAAGATGGGGCTGCAGGTCGTGCTCGACGAGGTGTACAACCACACCTCGGCCTCGGGGCAGGCGGACACGTCGGTGCTCGACAAGGTCGTGCCGGGCTACTACCAGCGCCTCGACGGCAACGGTGCCGTGCAGACCTCCACGTGCTGCCAGAACGTCGCCACCGAGCACGCCGTCGCGCAGAAGCTCATGGTCGACTCCGTCGTGCTGTGGGCGAAGGAGTACAAGGTCGACGGCTTCCGGTTCGACCTGATGGGGCACCACTCGAAGGACAACATGCTCGCCATCCGGGCCGCACTCGACGAGCTGACCCTCAAGAAGGACGGCGTCGACGGGAAGAAGGTGTACCTCTACGGAGAGGGCTGGAACTTCGGCGAAGTGCAGGACGACGCCCTGTTCGTGCAGGCGCGGCAGGGGAACCTCGGCGGCACCGGCATCGGCACGTTCAGCGATCGCCTCCGCGATGCGGTGCACGGCGGCAGCCCCGTCGACGCCGGCTCGACCTTCCGCCAGGGGTACGGCACGGGGCTCGCGACCGACCCGAACGGCGACCCGATCAACGGCACCCCCGAGCAGGCGCTCGCCGACCTCGGTCACCAGACCGACCTCGTCAAGCTCGGACTCGCCGGCAACCTCGCCGACTTCGCCCTGACGACCGCCGACGGCAGCGTGAAGAAGGGAGCGGAGCTCGACTACAACGGGCAGGCGGCGGGCTATGCCGACGAGCCCGAGGAGATCATCAGCTACGTCGACGCGCACGACAACGAGACGCTGTACGACCTCGGCGTGCTGAAGCTGCCGAAAGACACGACGATGGCCGACCGGGTGCGGATGAACACCCTGTCGCTCGCGACCGTGACGCTGTCGCAGACCCCGTCGTTCTGGCACGCGGGCACCGAGCTGCTGCGGTCGAAGTCGCTCGACCGCAACAGCTACAACTCGGGCGACTGGTTCAACCGGATCGACTGGACCGGTCAGGAATCGACGTTCGGGTCGGGGCTGCCCCCGGCCGCCGACAACCAGGAGAAGTGGGCCGTCATGCAGCCGCTGCTCGCGGACCCCGCCCTGAAGCCCGGGCCGGCGGACATGGCCGCGGCGGAGGCATCCGCCCTCGACCTGCTGCGGGTGCGGGGCGAGGTGCCCCTCCTGCGACTCGGCTCGGCCGACCGCATCGAGCAGAAGGTGTCGTTCCCGAACAGCGGCGCCGGCGCGACGCCGGGCGTGATCACGATGCTCGTCGACGACACGGTCGGCGCCGACGTCGATCCCGACCTGGCCGGTGCGCTCGTCGTCTTCAACGCGTCGCCCGAAGCGACCACGCAGACCGTGCCCGCGCTGTCGGGGCGCTCGTTCACGCTCACGTCGGCGCAGGCGAACGGGTCGGATGCCGTCGTGAAGACGACGACATGGGATGCCGCCACGGGCACCGTCACGGTGCCGGCCCGCTCCGTCGCGGTGCTGACCGAGGCCCAGCCGGTCGCGACCCACGTGATCGCGCAGCCGAGCCGACTGCTCGTGCGCCACGGGTCGTCGGTCAGTGTGTCGGGCAAGGTCACGGCCGACGACCGCAGCGCGCCCGTCGGCACCGTCACCGTGACCGACAACGGCACGACCGTCGCGACGGTGACCCTGGATGCCGACGACCGCGGCCGGTTCTCGGTGACGCTGCCGGCGCTCCGCCGCGGCCTGCACGTCGTGCAGGTCACCTTCACCGGTGCCCCCGGCTGGCTCGACTCCCGCGCGAGGGGGGTGCTGCCCGTCGTCGCGTACTGACGGGCGCGGACGGCGCGGACGGGCGGCGGGCCGCTGACCGGTGCGCGTGCTGACACGCGCGCGGGCAGGAGACAGGATGGATGCCATGAACATGCGCACCGCCGTCATCGTCGACGCCGTCCGCACCCCGTCGGGGCGCGGCAAGCCGGGCGGGGCGCTCAGCGGCATCCATCCGGTCGACCTCGCCGCGCTGGTGCTGCGCGCGACGCTCGAACGCAACGGCCTGGAATCGGCGCAGATCGACGACGTGCTGCTCGGCTGCGTCAGCCAGGTCGGCGAACAGACGATGAACATCGCGCGTCAGGCGGTGCTCGCGGCCGGATTCGACGAGCGCGTTCCGGCGACGACGATCGATCGGCAGTGCGGATCGAGCCAGCAGGCCGCGCAGTTCGCGGCGCAGGGCGTCATGGCCGGACAGTACGACATCGTCATCGCCGGCGGCGTCGAATCGATGAGCCGCGTGCCTCTCGGGGTCGCGGCATCCGTCGCCGGTTCACCCTTCTCACCGGGGTTGCACGCGCGCTATCCCGACGGACTCGTGAACCAGGGCGTGTCGGCCGAGCTGATCGCGGCGCGCTGGGGCTTCTCGCGCGACGAGCTCGACGCGTACGCGGCCGAGTCGCACGAACGCGCTGCCGAGGCGCAGGTCCAGGGCAGATTCGCCTCGCAGCTGCTGGCCGTCGACGGTGTCGAGATCGACGAGACGGTGCGCCCGGGCACCACCGTCGCGGGTCTTTCCGGCCTCGCGCCGGCCTTCCGCACCGATGCCATGGCGGAGCGCTTTCCCGAGATCGACTGGCTGATCACACCCGGCAACTCTTCTCCGCTGACCGACGGCGCCTCCGCCGTCCTGATCATGAGCGAGCAGAAGGCGCGCGAGCTGGGGCTGACGCCGCGTGCGCGCTTCCACGCGTTCGCCGTCATCGGCGACGACCCCCTGATGATGCTCACGGGGCCGATTCCCGCGACACGTCGCGTGCTGGAGCGCGGTGGCCTGACGATCGACGATCTCGACGCGTACGAGGTCAACGAGGCGTTCGCCCCGGTGCCGCTCGCGTGGGCCGCCGAACTCGGCGCGGATGCCGCCAAGCTCAACCCCTGGGGAGGGGCGATCGCCCTCGGGCACGCGCTCGGCTCCAGCGGCACGCGACTTCTCGGTACGCTCCTCGCGCACCTCGAGTCCACCGGCGGACGGTACGGACTGCAGACCATGTGCGAGGGCGGGGGCATGGCGAACGCCACCATCATCGAACGGCTCTAGAACGCCGCGTCCATTTACTAGGACGTCCATGTAAAATGATCGCTGTGCCCTACCGGGCGCACTTCCGGCTGTCGATCTGTTTCACAAGGACGTGACGCGATGAGCATGACTGTGTCCCCTTCCCTCTCCGCCGATGAGCGGGGAGCCATCCTCGGAGCCGTCCGCGACTTCGCCCGGACGCGGCTGGAGCCGCACGCGCTGGAATGGGATCGCGACAAGCACTTTCCGCGGGATGTGCTCGCCGACGCCGGAGAACTCGGCCTCGGAGGGCTGTACGTGCGTGAGGACGTCGGCGGCACCGCTCTGACGCGTGAGGACGCCGCACTCGTCTTCGAGCAGCTGTCGATGGGCGATCCCACGATCGCCGCGTACATCAGCATCCACAACATGGTCGCCTGGATGATCGACAGCTACGGCACTCCGGCGCAGCGCGAGCAGTGGCTGCCGCGTCTGATCACGCTGCGCGACCTCGGCGCGTACTGCCTGACGGAGCCCGGCGCCGGCTCGGATGCCGCGGCCATCACCACCAGTGCGATCGCCGACGGTGAGCAGTATGTGCTCACCGGGGTCAAGCAGTTCATCTCGGGCGCCGGAGAGGCGGCGGTCTACGTCGTCATGGCTCGCACCGGCGAGCCCGGCGCGCGCGGCATCAGCGCCTTCCTCGTGCCGGCGGATGCCGAGGGCCTGAGTTTCGGACCCAACGAGCGCAAGATGGGGTGGAATGCGCAGCCCACTCGTCAGGTGATCCTGGACGAGGTGCGGGTCCCGGCATCCGCTCTGCTGGGTAGCGTCGGCGAGGGGTTTCGCATCGCGATGAGCGGGCTCAACGGGGGTCGGGTCAACATCGCGGCCTGCTCCGTCGGCGGTGCCCAGTGGGCTCTCGATCGTGCCGTGCGCTACGTGCACGAACGCTTCACGTTCGGTGAGGCGCTCGCCGAACGACAGAGCGTCGTGTTCGCGCTCGCCGACATGGCCACGCAGCTGCAGACGGCCCGCGCGCTCGTCCGCGACGCCGCCCGCGCCATCGACAACGGGGCCGACGATGTCGCCGTGCAGTGCGCGATGGCCAAGCGGTTCGCGACCGACGCCGGCTTCGAGGTCGCCAACCGGGCGCTGCAGTTGCACGGCGGGTACGGCTACCTGCAGGAGTACGGGATCGAGAAGGTGGTGCGCGATCTGCGGGTGCATCAGATCCTGGAGGGCACGAACGAGATCATGCGGGTCATCATCGGTCGCGACGTTCTGGGAGCATGAGCACATGAGCGACTACTCCACGATCCTCGTCTCCACCCGCGGCCGCGTCGGCTGGATCACCCTGAACAGGCCCGAGGCGCTCAACGCGCTCAACTCGACCCTGGTCGACGAACTCGCCGCCGCGGCGGTCGCATTCGACGCCGACGAAGAGATCGGGTGCATCGTCGTGACCGGCTCGGAGCGCGCCTTCGCCGCCGGAGCCGACATCAAGGAGATGGAGGACAAGTCGCCGGTCGAGATGGCGCTGCGCAACCCCTTCGTCGGTCTCGAGGCCTTCTCGCGTGTGCGCACCCCCGTCATCGCCGCCGTCGCGGGGTACGCGCTCGGCGGCGGGTGCGAGCTGGCGATGGCCTGCGACATCATCCTGGCCGCCGACAGCGCCCGCTTCGGCCAGCCGGAGATCACGCTCGGCGTCATCCCCGGCCTCGGTGGCACGCAGCGTCTGCCGCGCGCGATCGGTTACTACAAGGCGGCCGAGCTCGTGCTCACCGGGCGGATGATGGATGCCGTCGAAGCCGAGCGGGCCGGTCTGGTCTCCCGCGTCGTGCCCGCCGCCGACCTGCTCGCCGAGGCGGAGGCGATGGCCGAGCAGATCGCCGCGAAATCGCTGCCCGTGCTCTACGCCGCGAAGGAGTCGCTGCGGGCCTCGCTGGAGACCAGCGCTGCCGAGGGGCTGCGCTTCGAGAAGCAGGTCTTCACGTCGCTCTTCGCGCTCGACGACCAGAAGGAGGGCATGGCCGCCTTCCGGGAGAAGCGTCCGCCGCGATTCACGAATCGCTGACGACGTCGCCGGCCGACCGGCGCAGTCGCGCCACGATCGCGACGAGGCCTTCCACGTCGCCGGCCTCGAGCCCCGGCGCGGCGAACACGGCGGCGTTGAGCGCCGCCGTGGCTCGCGCCGACAGGTCGCGCCCCGCTGTTGTCAGGGCGACGAGCGTTGCCCGGCGATCGCCGGGGTGCGGCTCACGCGTGACGAGCCCGGCCGCTTCGAGCCGGTCGACGGTGTTGGTCACACTCGTCGGGTGCACCTGCAATCGGCTCGCCGCCGACGACAGCGGCATCCGTCCCTCGCGGGTGAAGCTCAGCAGCGTCAGCAGCTCGTACCGGGCGAACGTGAGCGAGAAGGGCTTCAGGGTCTCGTCGACGCGCGCGAGCAGAATCTGGTGTGCCCGCATGACGCTCGTCACCGCCGCCATTCCGGCCGCCGCCTCGGGCCAGCCGTGCGCCACCCACTGGCGACGCGCCTCCGCGATCGGATCACGCGGCGACGAGGGCGTGCGGCTCACGGGGATCTCCTCGAACGGCTCGGCGCTCGGGATGCCGTGCGCGATGATCTCACGCTAGCGCGGCATCCGCGGTGCCACCGGGGATGAACCTGAGTGTCAACGGATGCGATACTGAGTCGCACCTTCTAGAATGAATGCGTCGCAAGGAGAACCGATGAAGATCGTGGTGCTGGTCAAAGAAGTCCCTGACACCTACGGCGACCGCAAGCTCGACCTCGAGACCGGGCTCGCCGTGCGGTCCGCGTCGGAGCGTGTGCTCGATGAGATCGGCGAGCGGGCCCTCGAGGTCGCCCTCTCGTACGCCGATGCGCACGCCGGCACGGAGGTCGCTGTGGTCTCGATGGCATCGGAGGAGGCCGCGGCCACCATCCGCAAGGGGCTCGCGATGGGCGCGGCATCCGCGCTTCAGGTCGTCGACCCGGCGCTGGCCGGCGCCGATCTGGGCGTGACCGCGGTCGTGCTCGCCGCCGCGGTGCGTCGCATCGGGTTCGACCTCGTCATCACGGGCAACCTCTCCACCGACGGCACCGGCGGCGTGCTGCCGTCGATGATCGCCGAGCACCTGCAGGTCCCGCAGGCCACCGCGCTGTCGGCGGTCACGATCGGCGAGGGCGAGATCACCGGCACGCGCGCCACCGACTTCGGCACTGCGCAGGTGAGCGCGACCCTGCCGGCTGTGATCTCGATCACCGAAGCTCTGCCGGATGCCCGGTTCCCGAACTTCAAGGGCATCATGGCGGCCAAGAAGAAGCCGTTCGAGACCGTATCGCTGGCCGACCTGGGCGTCGACGTCGCCCCGTCCGTGGCCGCCCAATCGATCATGACGGCGGTCGCCGAAAAGCCCCCGCGCGGCGCAGGAATCAAGATCGTCGACGAGGGCGACGCCGCGGACAAGCTCGCGGCCTTCCTCGTCGAGAACCGACTGGCCTGAGAACGGCCCTGGGAAGAAGACGGTGGAGAACGTGATGGTGGATGTCGCCTCGGACTCGATTCTCGTCCTGCTGGATGTCACGACGGGCGGCGAGCTGGCCAGCTCGGCTGCCGGACTGCTCGGTGCCGCCGCTGGCATCGGCACGCCGGTCGCGCTCATCGTCGCCGACGAGAAGGCGCATGCCGCCCTCGCCGCGGCGGCGGGTGCGCTGGGCGCCGCGGTCGTGCTCACCGCGGGCCTCGGCGGCGCGGACGGATCCCTGACGGTGCCCCTGGTCGATGCCGTCGCCGCGGCATCCGAGCGGGTGAAGCCCGATGCCGTGCTCGTCTCGAACTCCATCGAGGGACGCGACATCGCCGGGCGGTACGCGGCGCGCTCGCGCGCGGCTCTGGCCGTGGACGTCGTCGGCGTCTCCCGCGACGACGAGGGCGTGCTCGCACAGCACTCCGTCTACGGCGGGGCGTACAACGTCACGAGCGCCGCCACCTTCGGCCCTCTCGTCGTCACGGTGCGCCAGGGCGCGGTCGATGCCCGTGCCGCCGCGGTCACCGAGCCGCGGGTCGTGCCGCTGGAGGTCGCCGCCTCCGGCGCCCCGGCGGCGCGGATCACCGGCTTCGAGGCCGAGGTTGCGGCATCGTCGCGGCCGGAGCTGCGCGGCGCCGCAAAGGTCGTCTCGGGCGGACGCGGACTCGGCTCGGCCGAGAAGTTCGCACTCGTCGAGCAGCTCGCCGATGCCCTCGGCGCGGCTGTGGGCGCCTCGCGGGCCGCCGTGGATGCCGGGTACATCCCTTACTCGCACCAGGTCGGTCAGACCGGTGTGTCGGTGTCTCCGCAGTTGTATGTCGCTCTCGGCATCTCGGGCGCGATCCAGCACAAAGCCGGCATGCAGACCGCGAAGACGATCGTCGCGATCAATAAAGACGGCGACGCCCCGATCTTCGACATCGCCGACTTCGGCATCGTGGGGGACGTGTTCACGGTCGTCCCGCAGCTGATCGCCGCCCTCGACGCCAGGAAGGCCTGATGGCGACCGGCGGATCGTCCATGCGCCGCGGCTTGCCGCGCGTCGCCGGTGGAGAACCGTGGCCGCCGGCCGCGAGCGCGCCCGCCGAGGCCGTCGTGGAGGCGACCCCTGTCGTGGAGAGCACTGTCGCCGAGGCAGACATGGCGCCGTCCGCCGTCGCACCGACGCACTCGGGGCAACAGGCGACCGCGGTGGCCGCCTCCGCACTTTCCCGCGGCAGCGAGACCGTCGTACGCCGGGGCTTGCCGCGCGTCGCCGGAGGCGAGCCGTGGCCGACCGGCGTCGTCGCTGCTGCCGCTGACGCCGAGGCGGCGTACGCGGAGGCGGCCGCGGTCTCCGCTCCGACGCCCCGACCCGCCGCGGCCGACGGCGCCCCATCGGTGCGACGCGGGCTGCCCCGCGTCGCGGGCGGCGACGCCTGGCCACCCGCCGGCACCGAGGTGGCTGCATCGACCGCGGTCGCCGTGGCCGCCGTCGATGCCGCGGCGCCCGGTGAGGAGAATGCCTCCGCGGAGGTCGCCTACGCCGCCGACAGCCCTCTCGTTCCCGCCGTCGCCGAGGGTCCGCGTGCGCCGCTGACCGTACCGCAGACCGCGTGGGCCGGTCGTGCCGCGTCGCGTCGGCCGCAGCCGAAGCCTGAACCGCAGCGCATCGGCCCGTTCACGAAGACGCAGTGGGCGGGCACCGTCATCGTCGGCGGGATCGGGCTCCTGTTCGCGGCGGGCATGGCGGTGCTCGCGGTGCGGTTCCTGCTGAGCCTCGACGGCCCGCGCGACTTCCTCGCGACCTACCCCGGGGAGTACCACCTGCCTGCCGGTGCGCCCGTCGGCATCCCCGCGTGGCTCGGCTGGCAGCACTTCTTCAACGTCTTCCTGATGGTGCTGATCATCCGCTCGGGGCTCACGATCCGCCGCGAGAAGCGGCCGAGCGTCTTCTGGGCGCCGAAGAACAACCCCAAGGGCAAGACGAGCCTGACGATCTGGTTCCATCAGGCGCTCGACATCCTGTGGCTCATCAACGGCGCCGTCTTCATCGTGCTGCTGTTCGTCACCGGCCAGTGGATGCGGATAGTCCCCACGAGCTGGGAAGTCGTCCCCAACGCGCTCAGCGCCGCGCTGCAGTACGTCTCGCTGGACTGGCCGACCGAGAACGGCTGGGTCAACTACAACGCGCTGCAGCAGCTCGCCTACTTCTCGACCGTCTTCATCGCCGCCCCGCTCGCCGCGATCACCGGCTTCCGGATGAGCGGGATGTGGCCGAAGAAGAACCTGAAGCTCAGCGCCGCCTACCCGATCGAGTGGGCGCGCAAGGTGCACTTCCCGGTGATGCTGTTCTTCGTCGTGTTCATCGTCATCCACGTCGTTCTCGTGCTCGCGACCGGGGCGCTGCGCAACCTCAACCACATGTACGCCGCGCAGGGCTCGGTCGACCCGACGGCCTCTGCGGACAACTGGACCGGCTTCTGGCTGTTCGTGGTCTCGCTCGTGGTCATCGCCGCCGCGTGGGTCGCCGCCCGCCCGCTCGTGCTCGCCCCGATCGCCCGCCTGTTCGGCACGGTCAGCGGGCGCTGACGCGCGCGATCAGCGTCCCGACAGTGGCCGCCGCTCAGCCGAGCATCTCCGCAGAATGCGACGAACTCCGCATCCGATCGGCGATCTGGATGCGGAGTTCGTCAGAATCTGCGGAGTTCGTCAGCGCGGTGGGGCCGGCGGAACCCGCGACGCGGCAGGCGCGATCAGCGCACGAAGCGGACCTCGGTGAGCGTCTCGCCGAGGAACGGCTCGGTGTGCGTGGCGCCGTCGAGCGTGAAACCGTTGCGCGCGTAGAAGCGGTGCGCCCGCGGGTTGTCCTCGGCGACCCAGAGGTAGAGCTCCTCGTCGGCGTCGACCGTCGCGTCGAACAGCTGCTGCCCGATGCCGGTGCCGTGGAACTGGTCGAGCAGGTAGATGAAGTAGAGCTCACGCGTGCGCGGAGCGTCGCGGTCGCGCGCCGGGCCCGAGCCGGCGAATCCGACGATCTCGCCGCCGACGAGGGCGGCGAACATCTTGAACTCGGGGCCCTGCTGGGCCCAGTGCGTCCACAGCTCGGCGAGGCGCTTGGGTGAGACGTTTTCCAGAGCAGCCTTGCTGATGAGGTGGTCGTAGGTCTCGTGCCAGCACGTGGCGTGGACACGTCCGAGGGCCTCGGCATCCACGTCACGAACGGGACGGACGACGGTGTCGGTCTGCGCGGTGATGTCGGTGGGGGCTTCCATGGCCAGACTCTACGGCGGCCCTTCCGATTCACGAAATCGATGGATGCCGCGCTCCACCCTCGTCGCGGCGGCACCACGAGGACTGTGGGAACCCCACAAGAGATGCCAGGAGCCCATCGGGGAATCCGCTAGCATCGCGCTTCGTGAATGTATGGTGGCGGACCCTCCTGACGATCTGGCGCGCGAAGGTGCTGCTGCATCGGCGCGGCCCGTTGCCGCCGCGCACCGTGGGGCGCATCAGGCTGCGGACGCTCCCGACCGACATCGACCTCCTCGGTCACATGAACAACGGCCGCTACGCCTCGCTGTTCGACCTCGGCCGCTTCGACCTGCTGATCCGCACCGGCATCTGGGATGCGATGAACGCGCAGGGCTGGTACGCGGTGGTCGCCAGTGAGACGGTGACCTTCCGCAAGTCGCTGCAGCTCTGGCAGCGCTTCACGGTCGAATCCCGCCTGTACGCCCACGATGACAAGGCCGTCTACCAGATGCACCGCGCGGTCGTGGACGGCGAGGTCTACGCCGAGATGATCGTCCGCGCGCGCTTCCTGCGCCGCACCGGCGGCGTGGTGAACACCGACGAGCTCTTCGAGGCGCTCGAGCGGCCGGATGATCTCCCACCGCTGCCGCAGTGGGTGGCCGACTGGGCTCGCGACAGCGCGCTGCCCTCGACGAAGGCCCCCGCGCCGAGCGAGTGGGACTGATCCCGCAGGGATGCCGGCGTCAGACCCGGCGCGCGACGAACGCGTCGGCGAGAGCCTCGCGGACGCTGCGGATGCCGGGACGGTTGCGGCTGGATCGGCGAGCCGCCGTGAAGATCTCGCGCGCCGGGTCGCCCGGAAGCGCGCTGAGGTGCACCGGGGGCGCACCGCCGGCCCACAGCAGATCGGGCAGCAGTCCGACGGCGTGACCGGCGGCGATCAGCTCGGCATGCCCGCTGAGGTCGGCGAGCTCGAAGCGGACGTCCGGCTCGAACCCGGCGGCGCGGCACTGCTGCATCGCCCACTCGCGCGCTGCCGTGCCGCGCGGCTCCATCACCCAGGCGTGTTCGGCCAGGTCGGCCAGCGGCCCGATGGCGCGCGCCGTCGCCAGCCGGATCGGATCGACGCCGAGCAGGTCCCGATCGAGCGCCGATCGGTGCGGGCGAGTGAGCCCCGGGTACTGCTCGGCGATCGCGAGGTCGAAGCCGCGCGCTCCGAGCTCGAACAACCCCTCTTCGGGCGGCAGCTCGGAGATCTCCACGCGCAGGCCCGGCGTCCGCTCGGCGAGCAGGGTCAGGGCTGCGGGCACGAGAGCGCGGGCGGCCGTCTGCAGCACGGCGAGACGCACCGGCGCGATCCCGAGGCGGGTGTCTTCGAGTTCGCCGCGGATCTCCTCGTCGGCATCGAGGGCGCGCGCCGCGTAGGCGGCCAGCGTCTCGCCGTGCGCGGTCAGCCGCACGCGGCGTCCATCCGGAGCGAGCAGCGCCACTCCCGCCTCGCGCTCCAACTGCGACAACTGCTGCGAGATCGTGGACGGGCTGTACGCCAAGGCCTGTGCGACGGCGGCGATCGTGCCGCGCTGGGCGAGTTCGTGCAGCAGTCGGAGGCGTCTCAACTCGAACACGCGCGCTCCTTCCGTCACCCGTCGCCGTCGTCTCGGCTGCGTCGTGGTCGCGCCGGAGAAAACATCGCCGTCATCGAACGATATCCGTCAAAGATCATCGCTTTTGCCGAATCATATGCGTGCCTCACGCTGGACGCATGGACACAGTGCACTCTGGAGACGTGACCGACGACACCACCACGCCTCCTTCGGCATCCGCGCTCGCCGACAGCGCCATCTCGCTGGCGCGACGCTGGGTGGACGAGTCTGCGGCTGCCGACGTCGATCCCGCCGCCGAACGGCTGGCGGGCGTGCTCAAGGATCCGCACGGCCTGCCGTTCACGATCGGCTTCGTCGACGGTGTCATGCGTCCCGAGTCGTTGAGCGCCGCCGCGGCGAACCTGCAGCGCGTGGCGCCTCTGGTTCCGCAGTTCTTGCCCTGGTACCTGCGGGCGGCGGTGCGCACCGCGGGTGCCGTCGGGCCGATTCTTCCAGCGCCGACGGTGCCGATCGCGCGCAAAGCGCTGCGCGAGATGGTCGGGCACCTCATCGTCGATGCCCGGCCCGACAAGCTGGGCCCCGCCCTGACGGCCATCCGGGAATCCGGTGCGCGCCTCAATCTGAACCTCCTGGGCGAAGCCGTGCTGGGCGAAGCCGAAGCGCTGCGCCGCCTGGAGGGCATCCACGATCTCATCCGTCGCGACGACGTCGACTACGTCTCGGTGAAGGTGTCGGCCATCGCGAGCCACATCTCGATGTGGGCCTTCGACCAGGTCGTCGACCGGGTGGTCGACCGCCTGCTCCCGCTGTACCTGACGGCCGCCTCCTCGGCGGGGCCCGAGTCCGCTCAGACGTTCATCAATCTGGACATGGAGGAGTACCGCGACCTCGACCTGACGATCGCGGTGTTCACCCGACTGCTGGAGGATCCGCGGCTGCGTGACCTGGAGGCGGGCATCGTCCTGCAGGCCTACCTTCCCGATGCGTTGCCGGCCCTGCGGCAGCTCACCGCCTGGGCTCAGCAGCGGGTCGACGGCGGGGGCGCTCGTATCAAGGTGCGACTCGTCAAGGGCGCGAACCTCGCGATGGAACGGGTGGATGCCGTCATGCACGGCTGGCCGCTGGCCACCCATGCGAGCAAGCTCGACGCCGACGCCAGCTACCTGCGGTGCCTCGACGAGGCGCTGCGGCCGGAGAACTCCCGGGCGGTGCGCCTCGGCGTCGCCGGCCACAACCTCTTCGACATCGCGTACGCGTGGCTGCTGGCGGGGGAGCGCGGCGTCCGGGGCGACGTCGAGTTCGAGATGCTCCTCGGAATGGCACAGGGACAGGTGGCGGCGGTCTCGCGCGAGGTCGGCCACGTGCTCCTGTACGTGCCGGTCGTGCGGCCCGACGAGTTCGATGTGGCCATCAGCTACCTCGTGCGCCGATTGGAGGAGAACGCGTCGAGCGACAACTTCCTCTCGGCCGCTTTTGACCTGGCCGATGACCCGGCGATGTTCGCGCGGGAGCGCGACCGTTTCCTCGCCTCGCTGGACCGGGCCGCCGACCCCACCCTTCCCATCGGTCCTCAGCGGACGCAGGCGCGGCGGGACGACGCGGCGAGCCGCGGAGCGTCCCCCGCCCTCACCCGCCCGGAGCCCGTAGCCGAAACCACGGAGGGAGCCGCCGACGGCGATCTGACGCAAGTGGTTCTCGGCATCGCCGACGGTCGGGGTGACGGCGGGTCGTTCGTCGACACCGCGGTCTTCGACCTCCGTGAATCCGTCCGCGCCGAGGGTGCGCCGGGGTTCGCGAACGCGCCCGACACCGATCCTGCGCTTCCGGCCAACCGCGCCTGGGCCGACGCGATTCTGGCGCGGATCGCCGGGTCGAGCGCCGGAGAGTCGACCATCGCCGCTGCGCGCATCGACGATTCGGCGTCGCTCGAAGAGACGGTCGCGCGCGTTCGGGCCGCCGGGACACGGTGGGGCGCCGTGCCCGCGGACGATCGAGCGAAGGTTCTGCGGGCGGTCGCGCGTGCGCTCGAGGCTCGGCGCGGCGAGCTCATCGAGGTGGCCGCGAGCGAGACCGGCAAGGTGTTCGCCGAAGCCGATGTCGAAGTCAGCGAAGCCGTCGACTTCGCCAACTATTACGCCGCGACGGCGCGTGAGCTCGACCGGGTGAGCGGCGCGGTGTTCGTCCCGGCCGCGCTCACGGTGGTCGCGCCGCCCTGGAATTTCCCCGTCGCGATCCCCGCCGGCGGGGTGCTGGCCGCGCTCGCGGCGGGATCGGGCGTCGTGTTCAAACCCGCCCCGCAGGCGCGGCGCTGCGCCGCCGTCGTCGCCGAGGCCGTCTGGGAGGCGTTGGATGCCGAGGGCATCGAGCGCGACATCCTCGCCCTCGTCGACATCGACGAGAAGGAGCAGGGTCAGCAGCTGATCGCACATCCCGACGTGGATCGCGTCATCCTCACCGGCTCGTGGGAGACGGCGCAGCTGTTCCGCTCGTGGCGGCGCGACCTGCCTCTGCTCGCCGAGACGAGCGGTAAGAACGCCATGATCGTCATGCCGTCCGCCGACCTGGACCTCGCGGCATCCGATCTGGTGAAGAGCGCCTTCGGTCACGCGGGCCAGAAGTGCTCCGCCGCCTCGCTCGCGATCCTGGTGGGACCGGTCGCGCGTTCCGAGCGGTTCGCGCGCCAGCTCGTCGATGCCGTCCGCTCACTGCGCGTGGGAGCACCCTCCGACCCGTTGAGCGAGGTCGGGCCGGTGATCGAGACGCCGCGCGGCAAGCTCGAGTGGGCCCTCACGACCCTCGAGGAAGGTGAGAGCTGGCTGGTCGCTCCCGAACTCATCGAGGGTTCGGCCGACGCCGATGCTGCTCTGGCCGGGCGCCTGTGGCGGCCCGGCATCCGCGTCGGGGTGCGGCCGGGCTCGCGCACGCACCTCGAGGAGTTCTTCGGCCCGATGCTCGGCATCATGCACGCCTCCTCGCTGTCGGAGGCGGTCGAGCTGCAGAACGCCGTCGCGTACGGCCTGACGGCGGGGCTGTACACGCAGGACCCGGCCGACCTCGAGCTGTGGCTCGATCAGGTCGAGGCGGGCAACCTCTACGTCAACCGCGGCATCACCGGTGCGATCGTGCAGCGCCAGCCATTCGGCGGCTGGAAGCGCTCGTCGGTCGGCGCCGGCACGAAGGCCGGCGGCCCGAACTACCTGATCGGACTCGGCTCGTGGCGGCCCTCGGCGGGTGGCGCGCCGTCATCGACGCTGCACCTGCGTGGGCTGGATGCGCGCATCACGACGCTCATCGAGTCCGCCCAGCCCTCGCTGGACTACGAGGCCTTCGAGTGGCTGCGTCGCGGCGCGCTGTCCGATGCGGTCGCCTGGGATCGGGAGTTCGGCCGCGTCAAGGACGTGTCACGGCTCGGTGTGGAGCGGAACCTCTTCCGGTATCGGCCCGTCGAGGTGGCGGTGCGCGCGACGCAGGATGCCGCGTGGCAGGCCCTGCTGCGCGTCGTGGTCGCGGGCGTTCGCGCGGGTGGCGGGATGACGATCAGCGCACCGGTGGGGCTTCCGGCCGGCGTGCGTCGCGCCCTCGGTGATCTCGACATCGCGGTCTTCGTCGAGACCGACGAGCAGTGGATCGAGCGCCTGCAGGCGGCACGCGAAGACGGTGACGCACCGCGCGTGCGGCTGGTCGGGCCTGCGGCATCCGTCGCCCGCATCCAGGACGCCCTCGTCAGTGCGACCGACGGTGACGTCGACATCGCCGTCTACGCCGGAGAGGTCACCACCGCCGGCCGCATCGAACTGCTGCCGTTCCTGCGCGAGCAGGCCGTGTCGATCACTGCGCACCGCTTCGGCAACCCCGACGGCTGGAGCGCGGAGGTCATCTGATGCAGCCGGCGTTCGTCGAGGTCCGTGAGCTCTCGGCATCCGACGTCGATCGGATCGAGGCGGATGAGCCAGCCGGCAAGGGCTTCGTCCGCGAGATGTGGCGGCTTCAGATGCTCGGCCGCAGCATGCTGCTGGTCGCGTGGGTCGGCGACGTCCCGGTCGGGTCGGGGCAGCTCGATCTCAGCGCGGCGCCGATCGAGCTGAAGAACCTGAACGTCCGGCCGGACCGCCGGGGTCAGGGCGTCGGCACGGCGCTCGTCGTCGCCGCCGAAGCGTGGATGTGTGCACACGGCCATACCCGGTTGAGCCTGGGCGTCGCCGTGGACAACCCCGCTGCGCGGCGCCTGTACGAGCGCCTGGGCTACGTCGCAACGGGTGAGACGTCCACGGTCACCTATGACTATGTGGATGCCGAGGGCCTGGCGCGCACGGCGACCGAGACCGACGAGCGCCTCGTGAAGGTGTGGAACGCAACCGTCGCCGACGCCCCAGCGAGAGAAACAACTTATCTTTCTGGCGATGGAAGGTCGCGCGAGCGAGCATGATTCTGGCGCATCTGGGGAGCGCCAGACGGGGATCGACTCACGCGCGGTTGTGCGTCCGATCGGACCGTCTTGTGACACGCCGGGGGGAGTGTCGCTCTGGGGCCGGGGGATTCACTCGACCCCAGAGCTCCCGCCCGATTCGCAGTCGCGCTCGTCCGTCTCGACCGGAACCATCAGCCCATACACCAGTGCGCGCACTCCGAGACCGAGAAGCGTCCACGCGCCTTCGGGGAATTCGTCCGATGCGCTCGCCGCAACGGTCGGGTGGGGGGTGCCTTCGATCGCCCGCAACGCGAAGCCCTCCGACATCGCTGCCAGCAGCTCGGTGAAACCCTCGATCGTGAGCGGGCTGCGCAGGCGCACGCCGTAGGCCTCCATGAGCCAGAGGTAGAACTGCGCGAACGCCGCGATGGATCCCTGATGGCGCTCTCGGGTCGCCTCCTGCAGCTCGGGCCAGGTCTCGGCCGTCGCCCGCAGCGCCAGGGTCACGAGGAACTGCTGCGCGTCCAGATCGTGGGTCGGATCGTCGGTGTCGAGTGTGATGCTCTGCACATGCGCGGCAGCCGCCGTGCGGATCACCTCGTCACCGTCGGCCGCCGCCGCGACGAGATCCTCGATCGCGGCACGCGGATACTCGGCGGGGTCGCTGCGGATGCGCAGCCGCACCATCGCCACTGCGAGGTCACGCTGATAGTCGCTCTGATCGGCCCACAACCGATACGCCGCTCCGGTGGTCAGCCCCGCCCGTCGCAGTACTTCCTGCAGACGGATGTGCTGCACACCGGCCGCCACCCCGCGCTCCAGCAGCATCTGCATGCCGACGCGCAACAACAGTGCGCGCGTTTCCTCTCCCGTGCGGCGGGCCATGGGACGAATCTACTCAGGGGAATGAAACCCGCAACGGTCTTGACAGTCTCGGCGGATGCCGAGGGTGCTCTGGCAGAATGGGGATGGCGAGGAACGAGGATCTCGAATGCCCGACCGTATCGCCCATCACCGCCGCTACCTGATGTGCCGACCCGAGCACTTCACGGTGCGTTATTCGATCAATCCGTGGATGGAGCCGGCGCGACCGACCGACACGGCCAAGGCCGTGCGTCAGTGGCAGACGCTGTACGACACGTACCTCGCCCTCGGACACGAGGTCGAACTGATCGACCCGCTGCCGGGACTTCCCGACATGGTCTACACGGCCAACGGCGGTTTCGTCGTCGACGGCCGAGCGCTCGGAGTCCGCTTTCGTGTTCCGGAACGGCGAGGGGAGGAGCGTCCGTTCATGGACTGGTTCGCCGCCGCCGGCGTCGAGGTGATCGAACCGGTCGAGGTGCAGGAGGGCGAGGGAGACTTCCTTCTCGTCGGCGACACGATCCTCGCCGGCACCGGATTCCGCTCCGTCGGTGACAGTCATCGCGAGGTCGCCGATGTCTTCGGCCGCGAGGTCGTCTCCCTCCGCCTGATCGATCCTCGGTTCTACCACCTCGACACCGCGATCTGCGTGCTCGATCCGGTCGAAGGTGAGGGCGGGGTGGATGCCGCGAACATCGCCTACCTGCCCTCGGCGTTCGACGAGGCGTCGCTGCGGCTGCTGGAAGAGCGTTACCCCGACGCGATCCTCGTGTCGGACGAGGACGGCGCCGTGTTCGGCCTGAACGCGGCATCCGACGGCCGTCACGTCTTCCTCTCCCCGCGCGCCACCGGGTTCGATGCCCAGCTGCGCGATCGGGGCTACGTTCCCGTTCCCGTCGACCTGTCAGAGCTGCTGCTCGGCGGCGGGGGCATCAAATGCTGCACGCTCGAACTGCGAGGAATGAAATGAGCTCCGCCATCTCCATCGACGAATCCTCCGCCGCCCTCATCGCGGCCGAGGACGAGCACGTCGCGCACAACTACCACCCGCTGCCGGTCGTCATCGCCCGCGGTGAGGGGGCCTGGGTGACCGACGTCGAGGGCAAGCGCTACCTCGATCTGCTGGCCGCCTACTCCGCCCTCAACTTCGGTCACCGCCACCCCGCCCTCCTGGCCGCCGCGACCGCGCAGCTGGGACGGGTCACGCTGACGAGCCGAGCGTTCCACAACGATCAGCTCGGCACCTTCGCCGCGGCGCTCGCGGAGCTGTGCGGCAAGGACCTCGTGCTGCCTATGAACACCGGTGCGGAGGCCGTCGAGACGGGGATCAAGGTCGCCCGCGCGTGGGCGTACCGCACGAAGGGCGTCGCCACGGATGCCGCGACCATCATCGTCGCCGACGGCAACTTCCACGGTCGCACCACGACGATCGTCGGCTTCAGCGACGACGAGCAGGCTCGCGCCGGCTTCGGCCCCTTCGCGCCCGGATTCGTCCGCGTGCCGTACGGGGATGCCGACGCCATCGCCGCCGCGATCGACGAGAACACCGCCGCGGTGCTGGTCGAGCCGATCCAGGGTGAGGCGGGCGTCGTCATCCCGCCCGACGGCTACCTCCGCGCCATCCGGGAGGTGTGCGACCGCGAAGGCGTGCTGTTCATCGCGGACGAGATCCAGTCCGGGCTCGCGCGGGTGGGTACGACGTTCGCCTGCGACCGAGAGCAGGTCGTGCCCGACGTGTACCTGCTGGGCAAGGCGCTCGGCGGCGGGATCGTGCCCCTGTCGGCGGTGGTCGCCGACCGCGACGTCCTCGGGGTCATCCGTCCCGGCGAGCACGGGTCCACGTTCGGGGGCAACCCGCTCGCGGCGGCCATCGGTGCCCAGGTGGTGCAGATGCTGGCATCGGGCGAGTTCCAGGCGCGCGCCACCGCGCTCGGTGAGCACCTGGAGGCCACGCTGGCACCGCTCGTCGGCAACGGCGTCACCGCGATCCGCGTCGCCGGGCTCTGGGCCGGCGTCGACATCGACCCGGCGCGCGGAACGGGACGCGAGATCGCCGAGCGGCTGCTCGCGCGGGGGGTTCTCGTGAAGGACACGCACGGACAGACGATCCGCATCGCGCCGCCGCTCGTGGTCCGTGCGACCGAGCTCGACTGGGCCGTCGAGCAGCTGCGGCTCGTCCTCGAGGGCTGAGAGCCGCCCGGCCTCAGGTCACGGAGACCGAGACCCGCGGCCACCCGGTCGCGCCGTCCGGCGCCGGTGGGGCGACCGTCGGCGTCTGCGGCTGCCCGTCGATGCCGATCGCGCGGGCCACGATCGTGTGCTGTCCCGCCGTCGCCCGCCACGGGAGGGACCACTGCACCCACGTGTCGGCCGAGATCGCGGTGGCGAGCGTCGCGTCCTGCCAGTCCCCGCCGTCGATCTGCACCTGCACACCGCGAACGCCCACGTGCTGCTGCCAGGCGACGCCGGCGATCACCGTGTCGCCGGCCGCGACCGTGTCGCCCCGCCGGGGGACGTCGATGCGGCTCGCGAGCTTGATCGGGCCCCGCTCGGACCACCCGCGCGGCGTCCAGTAGCCCTGCGCATCGGCGAAGCGCGTGACCTCCAGATCGGTCACCCACTTCGTCGCCGACACGTAGCCGTACAGGCCCGGCACGACCATCCGCACGGGGAAGCCGTGCGCGATCGGCAGCGGCTCGCCGTTCATGCCCACGGCGAGGATCGCATTGCGCTCGTCGGTGAGGGCTTCCAGCGGCGTGCCCGCGGTGAAGCCGTCGATCGACGTCGAGAGCACCATGTCGGCATCCGCCTGCACGCCGGCGCGCGAGAGGAGGTGACGGATCGGATAGCCGAGCCAGCGTGCGGTGCCGATGAGATCGCCGCCCACCTCGTTCGACACGCACGTCAGGGTGGTCACGCTCTCTTCGAGAGGGAGGGCGAGCAGCTCGTCCCAGCCGATCTCCACCTCGGTGTCGACCTTGCCGTGGATGCGCAGACGCCAGGTCGCCGGATCGATCTGCGGCACCGCGAGCGCCGTGTCGATCCGGTAGAAATCGCTCGTGGGGGTGATGACGGGCGCCAACTGCGGCATGCCGAGATCGGCGCCGGCCGGCACGCTCACGGTCGTCGTCGCGCGCGGAAGGGTGATCGCCGCACGGACCGCGGTCGCGGCACGGGCCCCCGTCTGCAGCGCCCACCCGCCGACGGCGGCCAGGGCTCCCGTCGCCGCCGCGCCGGCGGTCCAGAGGAGGAAGGTGCGGCGGGAGGTGCCCGCAGCATCGTCGGCGGAGGGCGCGGTCACGGCGCGCGGCGCGAGCAGGCTCAGGGCGAGGAGCGTGGCGCCGGCGCCCACGGCGGGGGCCACGACGGCCAGCGCGGCGGCATCGGCCCGTGACACGGCGGCCACCGCGCCCACCAGCCCCAGCACGACGACGAGAGCCTGCGCGGCGCCCATCGAGCGGCGGGCGAGCAGACCGGCGCCGGCTCCGATCAGCAGCAGCGCGATGGCGACCGCGGTGACGAGCGCCGCCTTGTCGCCGGTGCCGAACAGAGCGATCGCGAGGTCCTTTCCCCACGGCGGGGAGAGGTCGATCAGTGCCCCGCCGACGGCGGCGATGGGACTCGCCCCCACGAGGGCGCCGGCAAGCTCGCCGAGCCCGGCACCGAAGGCGGCGGAGGCCGCGCCGGCGGCGGCTGCCCGTGCTCGCGTACGCATGCGCTGATCCTAAGTCGCCGCGGACGGCGCGCGGGCGGATGCCGCGGCATCCGTCGTCACACTCAGGAAACACGGCCCGGGCTAGGCTCATGGCATGGGTGACCTGTTCGACGGATACGGCTCGACGCTGGCTCCGCGCAAGACCGTCTCCGGCGTTCCGGCCTTCGACGAGATGTTCGCGGCGCCCGCCTCCGCCGGCGCCGCAGCGACCTCCCGTCCGGCGTACCGCGAGCTGTATCAGGCGCTCGCCAAGATGACTCAGGAGGAGCTGCGCGGACGCACCGAGTCGCTCGCCAGCTCGTACCTCGCGCAGGGCGTGACCTTCGACTTCGCCGGAGAGGAGCGTCCGTTCCCGCTGGACGCCGTGCCCCGTGTGATCCAGTACGACGAGTGGTCGCACATCGAGAAGGGCGTGCAGCAGCGCGTGCGCGCCCTCGAGGCGTTCCTCGACGACGCCTACGGCCACCAGCACTGCGTGCGCGACGGCGTGCTGCCGGCTGCGCTGATCGCCTCCAGCCAGTACTTCTACCGCCAGGCCGCCGGCATCCACTCGGCCAACGGGGTGCGCATCCAGGTGGCCGGCATCGACCTCATCCGCGACGAGAACGGCGAGATGCGGGTCTTGGAGGACAACGTGCGGGTGCCGTCCGGCGTCAGCTACGTCATCTCCAACCGTCGGGTGATGGCCCAGACGCTCCCCGAGCTGTTCGTCTCGATGCGGGTGCGCCCGGTCGGCGACTACCCCAACAAGCTGTTGCAGGCCCTCCGCGCCTCAGCCCCGCCCGGTATCGACGATCCGAACGTCGTCGTGCTGACGCCGGGTGTGTACAACTCGGCCTATTTCGAGCACACGCTGCTGGCGCGGCTCATGGGCGTCGAGCTCGTCGAGGGGCGCGACCTGCAGTGCGTCGGCGGCAAGGTCTTCATGCGCACGACCCGTGGACCGCGCCGCGTCGACGTCATCTACCGTCGTGTGGACGACGACTTCCTCGACCCGCTGCAGTTCCGCGCCGACTCGATGCTGGGTGCTCCCGGCCTCATGCTCGCCGCGCGTCTGGGCAACGTGACCATCGCGAACGCCGTGGGCAACGGCGTCGCCGATGACAAGCTGCTCTACACGTACGTGCCCGACCTCATCCGCTACTACCTCGCGGAGGAGCCGATCCTCAAGAACGTCGACACGTGGCGGCTCGAAGAGCCGGCCGCCCTCGAAGAGGTGCTCGACCGGCTGGACGAGCTCGTCGTGAAACCGGTCGACGGCTCGGGCGGAAAGGGCCTCGTGGTGGGCCCCGACGCGTCGCCCGCCGAGCTCGAGAAGCTGCGCAAGAAGCTCATCCGCGACCCGCGTGGGTGGATCGCTCAACCGGTCGTGATGCTCTCGACCATCCCGACCCTCGTCGAGGATGGGATGCGCCCGCGCCATGCGGACCTCCGTCCGTTCGCCGTCAACAACGGCGACGAGGTGTGGGTGCTGCCGGGAGGACTGACGCGCGTGGCGCTGCCGGAAGGCCAGCTCGTCGTCAACTCCTCGCAGGGTGGCGGCTCGAAGGACACCTGGATCGTCGGCGGCGACGCCCCCCACCGCGGTGACCGCGTCGTGCAGACCGCGGGCGGACTGGCGGGGCTGGTCGCCGATCAGGCCTCGGTCACCGAGGCGATCCCGATCATCTACGACGCGCAGGGCGAGCAGTCGCACTCGCCGCAGGATCGCCCTCTGAGCACGCAGGAGCAGCAGGAGCAGCAGCAGCAGCAGGGCCGCGACACCCAGGAGGTGACGCGACAGCCGGCGGTGCGGGATGCCGCGGCATCCACCCGCCAGCATGTCCCAGAATCTGTCGTCTGCAAGGGCCTGGGGCGACCAGACGTGGGACACGGTGTGCAACAAGTGGGACACGGTGGGCCGCAAGGGGGACGCGCGGATCCGGTGCGCGCCGCGGGGGCGGATGCGGAGGTGAGGCCATGCTGAGCCGGATCGCCGAGAGCCTGTTCTGGATCGGACGCTACATCGAGCGCAGCGACGGCACCGCCCGCATCCTCGACGTGCACCTCCAGCTGCTGCTGGAGGACCCCTGGATCGATGAGGACACGGCCTGCCGCTCGCTCATGGGTGTCATGGGCTCGGTGCCGCCACCGCCGACGGTCGAGGTCACCCGCTCCGACGTGCTGACCAGCCTCGCCGTCGACCGCGCCAACCCGTCGAGCATCGCCTACGCCGTGCAGGCGTCGCGCGAGAACGCCCGCCGCGCGCGCGAGATCGTCTCGACGGAGCTGTGGGAGACGCTGAATACGACCAATTCGCGGATGCCGCGCCGCCTGCACAACGAGAAGGTGCACGAGTTCTTCCAGTGGGTGCGGGAGCGCTCCGCGCTCGCCGTCGGCATCACCGATTCCTCCACGAGCCGGGACGAGGCGTGGCAGTTCCTGACGCTGGGGCGGGCGATCGAACGCACCGACATGACCGCACGGCTTCTCGCGACGCGCGCGCTGACCGAGGCATCCGGTCCGTCGTGGACGACGATCCTGCGCTCCTGCGGCGCCTACGAGGCGTATCTACGCACCTACCGCGGGATGCCGAGCGCGTCCAACGCAGCTGAGTTCCTGCTGCTGGACCGGCTGTTCCCGCGCTCGATCACCTACTCGATCGCCCAGGCCGAAGCGTGCATGCGGGAGATCGACCCCGTGGCCGATCGGGTCGGCCACTCGAACACCGTGCTGCGGGCGCTGGGACGCATCCGCAACGACCTCGAGTACCGGCCGATCGGCGAGATCCTCAGCGAGCTGCCCGATCACATGGAGCGTGTGCAGAAGGTCACGCGGGAGGCCTCGGAAGCCATCCGCGGGCGCTTCTTCCCCACGCACGCCGAGCCGAGCTGGATCGGAGAGACATCATGATGCGGCTGCGGATCGAGCACACCACCGGCTTCGCCTATCAGGGCGACGTGGGAGCGTCGTACAACGAGGCGCGGATGCTGCCCATCTCCACCGACAGTCAGTTCGTGCTGAGCTCGCAACTGGACATCGACCCGTCGACGAGCGTCAACTACTACCTCGACTACTTCGGCACTCGCGTCGCCGCCTTCGACGTGCTCGCCGGCCACCGGTCGCTGGAGATCACCGCCCGCTCGCTCGTCGAGGTGCGCCCGCGGCCGCTCGAGTTCCCCGAGCTGAGCTGGGAGCGGCTCGCAGCCGAGAGCGTACGCTCGATCGGCACGGTGGAGATGCTCGGGCAGTCGACCCGCACGAGCCCGCATCCCGAGGTCGCCGAGCTCGCGCGCGACATCGCCGCCCGTCACGATGAGCCCGCCCGCGCGGCGCTGGAGATCGCGACCGCCGTCGGTGACGCGATGGAGTACATGCACGGCATCACCGGCGTGCATTCGACCGGTGCGGAGGCGTGGGTCGAGCGCAAGGGCGTCTGCCAGGACATCACCCACATCACGCTCGGGGCGCTGCGCGAAGTCGGCATCCCCGCGCGCTATGTGTCGGGGTACCTGCATCCGCAGCCGGATGCCGAGGTCGGCGTGCCCGTGACCGGCGAGTCCCACGCCTGGGTGGAGTGGTTCTCGGGCGGGTGGCAGGGGTTCGATCCGACCAACAACGCCGAGATCGGCGACCGGCACGTGCTGGTCGGGCGCGGCCGTGACTACAACGACATCCCGCCGCTGCGGGGCGTCTACGCCGGCCCGTTCAAGAGCAACCTGCACGTGAAGGTCACCATCACCCGGGAAGCGTGACGCCTCCGCGGGGACTGCGCAGCGGCTCGGTAGGCTGAACCGGTGACGACGTGGCGCAGCTCGCAGAAGGCTGATCGTCGAGCACGCCTGCTCACGGAGGCCGCCGCGCTCTTCGCGCGGCGCGGGTTCGCGGCGGTGACCACCGTCGAGATCGGGGAAGCCGTCGGGATGAGCGGCCCGGCCCTGTACAAGCACTTCCGGAGCAAGGATGCGCTGCTGGCGGAGCTGCTTCTCGACGCGAGCGAGCGTCTGCTCCAGGGCGCTCGGGAGATCCTCGGTGCCGGCCCGGTGACGGATGCCGCCGCGGCGCGCGCTGCGCTGGACGAGCTCATCGCATTCCACATCGGCTTCGCGACCGCGGCCCCTGACATCATCCGCATCCAGGATCGGGAGCTGGCCGGACTCGACGCGGAGACCAACCAACGCGTACGGCGGCTGCAGCGCGAATACGTGCAGGACTGGGACACCGTGCTCGCCGCGGCCGTTCCTCGCCTGAGTGCGGCCGAACGCGAGACGCGGCTGCTCGGGGTCTTCGGTCTGCTCAACTCCACGCCCCACAGCGCGCCCGCCAGCGGTGCGGCGGCAGCCGGCATCCTCGCCGCGATGGCGCACCGGGCTCTGGTCGAGGGATGATCACGCCCGTCGCGGCGCCGCGGGCAGGCATCGCATGAGGGTCATGCGCGTCGCGGTGGCCACGACCTCGTCGCGCTGGTTGCGCATCGTGTGGGCGAACTCCACGATGCCCTGCCCCGGTCGGGACGACGACAGGCGCTTTCGGGTGATGAGCGTCTCGGCGTAGAGGGTGTCGCCGACGCGTACTGGCGCCGGGAACGCCACCTGGCCGAAGCCCAGGTTCGCCACGATCGTTCCCTGCGTGAGCTGGGCGACCGACAGGCCGACCAGCGTCGACAGGGTGAACATGCTGTTGACGAGGCGCTCCCCGAACTCGGTGCCCGCAGCCCACGCCGCGTCGAGGTGGAGCGACTGCGTGTTCATGGTGAGCGTCGTGAACAGCACGTTGTCGGCTTCCGTGACGGTACGCCCGGGGGCATGCACGTAGAGCGCCCCCTCGATGAACTCCTCGAAATAGAGCCCCCGCTGCTCGATCCGTGCCGCGGCGATGCCGTCGCTCATGCGTCTTCCCTCTCGATCGTGGCCACGACGCCGCCGCGGGCGACCTGATCGCCGGCGGCGACGGTCAGCCGCACGGTGCCGCCCACCGTTGCGCGCAGCACATGCTCCATCTTCATCGCCTCCACCGCGACGATCGCGTCGCCCACCTCGACATGGGCGCCCTCGTCGACCGCCACCATGACGACCGTGCCCGGGAGAGGGGAGGTGAGTGTGGGGGAGGCGTCGGCGGTGCGGTCCGCTCCATATGTCGCGCGGTGCTCGCGCACGAGAACCGCGTCTGCGTCAGTACGGAGCCAGACTCCGCCCGATCCCGCCGCGAACGGGAAGGAGCGTCCGAGACCGCCGATGCCGACCGTTGCCCGTCCCTCGTCGAGGGCGACCGTGGCGGCTCGCGGTTCGCCGTCACCGACCGCGACGCGCAGCGGCGACGCCCACACCCGCACCCGCTCCCGCCGCGCAGAGGTCTCGAGGTCGAACGCGCTCGGTACCGCCGGACCGAGCCGCCACCCGTCGGCGCGCGCCCAGGGTCCTGTCGGACCCGTCGCGGTGGTGCCGGTCGGCTGTGCGTGCATGACGAGCGCGGCTTCCGCGAAGGTGCGCTCCGAGGTCTCGGGAAAGGGCAGGTGCTCGAAGACGCGGGCGATGAGCCCGGTGTCGAGCTCACCGGCGATGACTTCGGGCCGCTCGAGCAACAGCTTCAAGAAGGTGAGGTTGGTCTCGAACCCGAAGATCGCGGTCTCGGCGATGGCATCCACGAGACGACGCCGCGCCTCTTCGCGGTTCGGAGCCCACGCGATGAGCTTCGCGAGCATCGGGTCGTAGTCGGTGGAAACGTCGAGGCCGTCCTCGAGCGAGGTGTCCACGCGGATGCCGGGTCCCGATGGGTGCACGACCCGTTCGACCCGGCCGCCGGTGGGCAGGAACCCCGCTTGCGGATCCTCGGCGTAGACGCGCACCTCGATGGCGTGGCCGTTCAGGCGCACGTCCTGTTGCCGGAACGGCAGCGCCTCGCCCGCCGCGATGCGCAGCTGCAGCTCCACCAGGTCGAGGCCGGTGATGAGTTCGGTGACGGGATGTTCCACCTGCAGGCGCGTGTTCATCTCCATGAAGAAGAACTCGTCCGGACGGTCCGCGGGGACGATGAACTCCACGGTGCCGGCGCCCACGTACCCGACGCTGCGCGCCGTCTCGCATGCGGCGGCCCCGATGCGGGCACGCGTCGCGGCATCCAGCAGGGGAGAGGGAGCCTCCTCGACGACCTTCTGATGCCGTCGCTGCAGCGAGCACTCGCGCTCCCCGAGGTGCACGACGTTGCCGTGGGAGTCGGCGATCACCTGCACTTCGATGTGCCGTGGCGTCGTGACGTAGCGCTCCAGAAACAGGGTGTCGTCACCGAAGGACGCCGCCGCCTCTCGCCGGGCGGCGGCGACGGCGGCCGGAAGCTGCGCCTCCTCCTCGACGACGTGCATCCCTTTGCCGCCTCCGCCCGCGGAGGGCTTGATGAGGACGGGGAAGCCGACTCCGGCAGCGCCGTCGATCAGCTCCGCGTCGGTGAGGCCGGCGCGCGCAAGCCCCGGCACGGTGGGCACACCCCGGGCTTCCACCGTCCCCTTGGCCGAGATCTTGTCGCCCATGATCTCGATCGCCTCGGGGCTCGGGCCGATGAAGACGATGCCGGCTTCGGCGCAGGCGCTCGCGAAGGCGGCGTTTTCGGCAAGGAAGCCGAAACCGGGGTGGACGGCCTGCGCGCCCGTCTGCCGCGCGGCATCCAGCACACGCTCGATGGACAGGTAGCTCTGGGCGGCGGGGGCGGGCCCGAGGCGCACCGCCTCGTCGGCGAGGCGGACGTGCACGGCATTCGCGTCGGCGTCGCTGAAGACGGCGACCGAGCGGATGCCGAGGCTCCGGAGCGTACGGATGATGCGCACGGCGATCTCGCCGCGGTTGGCGACGAGCACCTTCGTGATGGTGGTCATGCGATCACATCCGGAAGACGCCGTAGCCGGCATCGGTCATCGGGACACGGGAGACGACGTCGAGGGCGAGTCCGAGCACGTCGCGGGTCTGCGCGGGCTCGATCACGCCGTCGTCCCAGAGCCGCGCGGTGGAGTAGTAGGGGCTGCCCTGGCGTTCGTACTGGTCGCGGATGGGCGCTTCGAACGCCGCCTTCTCCTCCTCGGTCCAGGCGGTTCCGGCGGCGCTGAGCTGCTCGCCCCGCACGGTCGAGAGCACGGATGCCGCCTGTGCGCCGCCCATGACCGACACCCGTGCTCCCGGCCACAACCAGAGGAAGCGCGGGGAGTAGGCGCGACCGCACATGGAGTAGGTCCCGGCACCGAACGACCCGCCCACGACGACCGTGAGCTTGGGCACGCGGGTGCAGGCGACGGCGTTGACCATCTTCGCGCCGTGCTTGGCGATGCCGCCGTGCTCGTATTCGCGCCCCACCATGAAACCGGTGATGTTCTGGAGGAACAGCAGCGGGATGCCGCGTTGGTCGCACAGTTCGATGAAGTGCGCCCCCTTCATCGCCGACTCGGCGAACAGGACGCCGTTGTTGGCGACGATGCCGACGGGGTGGCCGTGGATGTGTGCGAAGCCGGTGACGAGGGTCTCGCCGTACTCCTGCTTGAACTCCGCGAACCGGCTGTCGTCGACGAGTCGTGTGATGATCTCGCGCGCGTTGTAGGGAGTGGTCAGCTCGACCGGGACGACGTCGTAGAGGGTGTCGGCGTCGTGCGCGGGCGGATCGGCCGGGCCGAGATCGTACGGCAGCGCGGCGCAGCGCGGCAAGGTGGCGACGATGTCGCGAACGATCTGAAGGGCGTGATGATCGTTCTCGGCGAGATGATCGGTGACGCCCGAGATGCGCGAGTGCGTCACCCCGCCCCCGAGTTCCTCCGCCGTGACGACCTCGCCGGTCGCGGCCTTGACCAGAGGCGGACCGCCGAGGAAGATCGTGCCCTGGTCGCGCACGATCACGGTCTCGTCGCTCATCGCCGGGACGTAGGCGCCGCCGGCGGTCGAGGAGCCCATCACCGCGGAGATCTGCGCGATGCCGTCGCGTGACATCCGCGCCTGGTTGTAGAAGATGCGACCGAAGTGCTCGCGATCGGGGAACACCTCGTCCTGGAGGGGCAGGAACGCGCCGCCGGAGTCGACGAGGTAGATGCACGGGAGGCGATTCTCGGCCGCGACCTCCTGTGCGCGCAGGTGCTTCTTCACCGTCATCGGATAGTACGTGCCGCCTTTGACGGTGGCGTCGTTGGCGGCGACCATCACGTGCCGCCCGTGGACGAGGCCGATGCCGGCGATGACGCCGGCGGCGGGAGCGTCGCCGCCGTAGAGACCGTGCGCGGCGAGGGGAGCGAGTTCGAGGAACGGGCTTCCGCGATCCAGCAGCAGGTCGATCCTGTCGCGAGCCAGGAGTTTGCCGCGGGAGGTGTGCCGCTGGCGCGCGCTGTCGGGGCCGCCCCGCGCGGCTCTCTCGCGCACGGCGCGCAGCGTCGCCACGAGCTCGCGGTACCCGTCCGTCGCCTTCGTCGACACGGCATCCTCATTTCGGTTATCAATCAGTAACCCGATCAGAAACATAGCGCCTGCGGCGGGGAATGTCCACCGTCGTCACTGATCTGGGGCCCCCGCGCTGGTGCGGCACAATGTTGCGATGAGCATGCCCGCCGAGCAGCCGCCGTCCTACTGGTACGTGGACGAAGATGCGCGCTCTACGTCGGTCATGGAAGCCATGCGCTCCTACCGGGCCGCCGAGGTGGCGATGCGGCGAAGGACCCAGCAGTCGATGGACATGGGAGAGAACGAGCTTCTCGTGCTCCGCTTCCTCGCGCGCGCACGCTTGCGCCACGAGGATGTGACGCCCGTCGCCCTGAGCCGCTATCTCGGGATCACTTCCGCGTCCACGACCGCACTGCTGGACCGGCTCGAGAAGTCGGGCCACATCACGCGGACCCCCAACCCCGGCGATCGCCGCAGCGTGCTCATCCGCTCCAGCGAGAAGTCCGATGACGAGGTGCGTCAGACGCTCTCAGCGATGCACGAGCGCATGATGGCGGTCGTTCGCGAAATGGATCAGGACCAGCGGGACACGGTCATCCGCTTCCTCGACGCGATGCGCGTCGCGGTCGATCACATCGACGCGTAGTCGCGAGCGATCGTGGGGTCGGCGATCTCGTCGGCGGCGTCGGTCGCGGCATCCAGGAAGGCGATCACGGCGGCTCGCCCCTCCTCGGACAGGTGGTCGATTGTTGTCGCCACGCGGTTCTCGAAAGCGTCGACCAGGGTTGCAACCTCGGCTGCCGCGCGCGCGGTCGGAGCGATGAGGATGCTGCGCCGATCGGTGGGATGGCTCACGCGCTGAACACTCCCGAGGCGCTCCAGTCGGTCGAGCAGGGCCGTCGTCGACGCGGAGCTGATGCCGAGGTGGCGCGAGATCTCGCTCGGCTTGACGTCGGTGCCCGCGCGATCGCAGGCCAGAACGTACTGAAGGATGCGCAGCTCGTTCTCGCCGAGGGCGGCATGGGTGCGCACGCGCTGATGCATCTGTGCGTCGGCCGCTCTGAAGCGTGCCAGAGCATCCAGGACGGGGGTTGCGTCGGGCGTGTGTGCGGTCGTCACCTCGCTCGCCTCCCAGAAGAAGTCATCACCGAAAAGCTACGGTGCCTCCAATATAGCTCATGAATTATCTCGTTTGACTAACTACTTATTAACAGAATAACCTTTCTCGTAACCGACCGGGCGCAACGCACCACACCGAGGGAGTCACGATGGGACGCATGTACTACGGCAACAGCTCCGACGCGATCGAGATCGACGACGTCGACCTCGCTCACCTTCGGATGGTCGCGATGACCAAGCTCCGCCGGTCGGAGGGCTTCAGCCTCACGTTCTCGTCGCCCGCCGTCGGTCGGACGGCCCTGTGGGTGCACAGCGCGATTCCGCTGCGCTTCGAGTTCGACGACGCGGAGCCCATCCGCCTCGACCCCGCGCGGGTGAACGAGATCGCCCAGGCGGCGGCTTCGGCGGCTGGAGTGGTGATGGAGCGTGCGCTGACCACCGCGCCGTCGCGCGCGGAGCTGGCGGCCGTCGCATGAGCATCATCGCTCCGGCGTCCGCGGGGCGCGTGACCTGGGCCCGTGTCAGTGAGGACTTCTTCGTCGCCTCACGCGCCGGTGACTACGTGGGCTGCGTGGAGGGCACGCCCGACGGACACTTCGTCGGCTTCGACTCGCGCTCGACCCCCGTCGGCCGTTACATGACCCTGGTCGACGCTCAGCGCGCGGTGTTCGGCGCTCATGCCGCGCGGCCCGAACCCGGTGTCGAGTCGCGGTCGACGCGCGCGCAAGCGCTGTGGCAGGCGGCGGCGACGGTGAGCGGAATCGTCGCGCTCGGCGCGCTGGCGACCGCCGTGTTCACGACGCCTCTGGTCTAGATCGCACCGCGCGGTGCGGCTCAGACTCCGGCGGCGGTTGCCTCGGCGATGGCCTGCTCGGTGCGTTCCTGCAGATAACCGCACAGGTCGGCGAGGGTGGAGAGATCGGCCGACAGGCGGGCCACGCCCGCGGCGTCGAGGTCGAAACCCTCGGTCCGGGGCTCGAACGTCACCATCCACCGCGGGTGGCCGTCGGCGATGACCGGCTGGATGTAGGTGACCGTGGACGCGTTGCTCAAGGCGACGACGACGAGGCCGGAGTCCGGTCCCGGGGTGAAGTCCTTCTCGAGAACCGACACGGAGGAAGCGTCCACGTTGCGGTCCTCGAGGTAATCGCGCACCCATGACGCGACCGTTTCCTGGTTGCGATAGGGCATGGGGCCTCGATTCTCGGCTTCGGCGTGCCGGAAGGCACAAACCCATTATGCCGCCCGTGGTCGCAGTGCACTCGACAGAAGCAGGGACATGGCCGCTACGGGGTCCGAATCATCGGCGAGCCAGCGGATCTGAACGCCCTCCCACCCCGTGATGACCAGGGCGGCCAGAGCGGTGTCGTCGCCGACGGGCGGGTTGATCCTTCCGGCGGCGCGATCGGCGGCGATCGCGCCGGCGTAGTCGGCGATGACGCGCGCGTACCGCTGGCGCAGCCAGTCGTGTGCCTCGTGTCCGGGGTAGGTGGCCTCCGCCGAGACGATGGAGAACATGCGCACCAACTCGCGACGGTCGAGATTGCGTTCGACGATGCCCGGCTGGAGGACGTCGTCCGCAGCGGTCGTCATCTCGTGACGACGTACTTCTCCGGCATCGTCGACGAGCACGACCGGGTGTGGCTCGGGGGCTACCCGGGTGCCCTTCGCGACGTCCTCGGCGTGACGGTGGAAGAGTTCGTGCCGCTTCTGCCCGAAGAATCGGCCCTGCTCGCCTCCGGCGCCCGCGCGGCACACTGGAGCGAGCGGATCGCCCGCGTCGGCGCCGACGTCGAGGTGCTGGACACCTACGCGGCGGGCGAGCTCGCGGGGATGCCGGCCGTCACCCACCGCCGCGTCGGCACCGGGTCGGCGACCTACGTGTCCGCCGACCTCGGTCGGGAGGGCACCCGGGCTCTGCTCGAGCGTCTCGCCGGTGAGATCGACGCGCTCGCAGCCGACCCGCTCGCGGCGGGAGGCCGGCTCGAGGTCATCGTCCGCGGGGACGAGGCGACCCGGCACGTGTTCCTCGTCAACCGCACCGACGAGGAGGTCGTCGTCGATGCCGGAGACGGTCTGCGCGTCGCCCCGCGCGGCGTGCCGGAGTGGGCCGGGCGGCCGTTGCGCGTGCGCGTGAGCCGTGGCGAGGATGCCCTCACGGTGCGCGCCGGCGTCGACGGCGAGCCGTTGCGTCTGGTGCGGGTCGCGCCGTTCCGCGGCGATCTCGACGCGCAGGCGGGACCGATGGTGTGTGCGCCGACGCGCGCCGGCCTCGAGGTCGTGTTCACCGAGTGGCTGCACACCGACGCCGACGCGTCGCTGCACTGATCACGCCCGCGGCTCGTACCGGCGCAGCTCCTGCGTGCGCGCGACGAGGTCTCGCCGCTGTTCGAGCTCTCCGTCGATCACGCCCGCCGCGCGTGCCTGGATCAGGACGTTGCCGGCCGACGCCCTGGCAGAGTTCTTCCGCGGCTACGTGCGGGGGTACGACCTCGACGCGCTCGAGCAGCTGCTCGACGCGCGCGCCGCCGAATCCCTCGCGAGCGGCGAGGGTTCCGGCCCGGCTGCCACGTCGTGAAGCGGGGTCCCTTCCGCGACGGCTGGACGTCGGCCCGAGCAGCGTGCACTCCGGGTGCACCCTGGGACGACGTCGTGTCGGAGTCGCTCGCGGGCCCGTCGCGTCTGACCCACGACGCGTGTGCGCTCGCCGTGGTGCGGGTCGTCGCAGGAGCGTCGACTGCTCGCTGACCTGTGCCCACCTCGCTCAGAACGGGGGCGGATCCTCGGTCGCGGGAACGAACCTCACCAGTGACGGTGGCCGGTCGGTGTAGCGGCGCCCCGTGGGGCCGGTCCACTCGAGTGTTCCGCCACCGAGATGGCGCACACGCCAGGCGGTGTGATGTTTCATCGTGTGGTGGCGTCGGCAGAGGTGCGCCAGGTTCTCGTGGGCGGTCGCGCCGCCGTCTGCCGCTGCGGTCGTATGGTCGCGGTCGCATCCGTGGGCCGGCCGGGTGCAACCGGGCGCGCGGCACCGTTCGTCGCGCGCGGCGAGGTAGCGGGAGAGTTCCGCGCTGGGGCGATAGCGGTCGACGGCGACCGGGATACCGGTGTGCGGATCGGTGAACACACGATCCCAGCCGGGCGCCAGTCCCGCGAGTCGGCGGGCGATCGCTGGGTCGATGGGGCCGTGACCTGCGAGCATGGCAGGTCCGCCCGCCGGGTCTCCGGCGAGGGTCAATGCGGGGACCGTCACGTGGATGCGGGCGCGGATGGCGTCCAGGCCCGCACCGGTGGCCGTCGTCGATGGTGCTGCGGTCAGCAGGAGGTCGCCGAAGACGTCGGCGCGGACCTGCGCGAGGGTGCGGCGCTCCGCGTCGGCGGATCGACTGGTGACGACGGTGTCGGCATCGTCGCCTCGGGCTCGCCGGGGCTCGCCGCACGCATCCTTGGAAGTGTCGGTGTCGGTGTCGGTGTCGGTGTCGGTGTCGGTGTCGGTCCGGTCGACGATCGTCCGAGCGCGTGTCGTGAGCGAGTCGTAGATCGCGTACGCGATCGGCGCGGGCAGATCGGCGATGAGTCTAGCCATGCCGTCGTCGAGGTCGAACAGGCGCACGGATCGCTCGTCCGTTGCCCGGTGCACGGCGTCGTCGAACGCCGCCGGGTCGATGGTCGCCGCGATGGCTTTCGCCGCCTGGGTCATTCGCGAGGGAGATTCCGTCCGTGCCGCCTCGAGCGCGAGGGTTTCGAAGCGGGCGCGATCCTCGCTCGTCCGCAGCACCGCGCCCGCTCGCGCGATGGCCCAGGCATGGCTTGCGTCGATCTCGCCGTCGGCCCATGACGCGTGGGTGCGAGGAAACAGCGTGGTCAGCAGATACGCCTCGGACATCCGTCGCTGCACGCCCCGGTCTGAGGCGCGCATCGCCATGCCCAACTCCAGCGCCACTTCCCGAAGCGGCAGGTCCGCGTCGCTCGACCGGAGGGGTGAGCTGCCCCGCTGCTGAGCTTCTTGCCGCAGCAACGCGGTCCGATCCGCGACCAGTCCGACCGCGTCGGCGAGAAGTCGAGCTTCCTCGGCCTGGACTTCGGCTATCCGCCGCCGCGCATCCACCACATCGGCGACCAGCCGGTCCAGCGCCGGCCACGGCGTATCGAGCATGCGGCCGATGTCGGCCACGTCTTCCCGCTGCGCGCTCACGTGCATCATCCCCTCGCTCCGGACAGGCCGGAGCGCAGAACCCGCATCAGGATCGGGGGGATACGCGGGGCTTCTCTCCTTCGATAATAGAACAAAGATTCGAATACTGCAATGGACATTTCGCACACGTCGTGATCCGCGACGGGGTGCGATGCATGATGGGTGGCGGCAGAGGCCGATTCGTGGTGGTGCTACCGCCGTGTCGGATCGGGCAGCGAGATCGGCGTCGTTCCCGCCACCTCGTCGCTGAACTCCTCCGGGGTCACGATCGACAGGGGCCGGGTCTCGTCCAGCGAGAGGGCGAAGCGGCGCGACTCGTGACGGTGCAGGCGCCCCGACCACAGCAGCCATCCGAAGCCGCCGGCGAAGGCGACGAATGCCGCCGCGGCCCCCAGCAGGATGGCGGCACGCGCCCCGTACTCCGCGGCCACCCAGCCCACGATGGGCGCGCCGATCGGCGTTCCGCCCATGAGGATCGCCATGTACAGGGCGAGCACGCGCCCGCGGAGCGCCGGATCGGTCGTCGTCTGCACGTAGCCGTTCGCCGTCGTGAGCGTCGTGACGACCGAGAACCCGGTGAACATCAGCGTGATGGCGTACAGCCAGTAGTCCGGCATGAACGCCGAGACCGTTCCCGCGACCGCGAACATGCCGGTGCCCACGATCACGAGACGCATCCGCGCACGATCCCGCCGGGCGGCCAACAGGGCCCCGGCGAGTGAGCCGATGGCCAGGATCGAGCTCAGCAGCCCGTAGCCGTCGGCATCCCGTCCGAACTCCAGGGCCATCGTCGAGGCGAAGATCGGGAAGTTCATGCCGAACGCGCCGAGCAGGAACACCATCACGAACGTCACCATGAGGTCGGGGCGGCTGCCGACGTAGCGGAAGCCGTCGGCCAGACGCGATGCCCCGGGCGCCGTGATGCGCGGCACGAGTTCCTCGGAGCGGATCAGCCGCAGAGCCACGATCATCGCGAGGAACGTCACCGCGTTGATCAGGAACACCCAGCCGGTGCCGACCGCGACGATCACGACGCCGGCGGCGGCGGGCCCGATCATCCGGGCGCCGTTGAAGGATGCCGCGTTCAGTGCCACCGCGTTCGAGGCGTTCTCGCGGTCGACGAGATCGGACACGAACGCCTGGCGCGTCGGGTTGTCGAACGCCGCCACGAGACCCAGCGCGAAGGCGAAGACGTACATGAGGGGAAGCGTCATGACGCCGCTGAGGATCAGGATGCCGATGGTCGCCCCGAGCACGAGAAGCGAGCTCTGCGTCACCATCAGCAGCCGTCGCCGTTCGAAGCGGTCGGCGACCCAGCCCGTCACGCTCACCAGCAGCAGGGGAGGCGCGAACTGCAACGCCATCGTCACGCCCATCGCCCCCGCGTCGTTGTGCGTGAGCTGCGTGAGCACGACCCAGCTGAGAGCCGTGGCCTGCATCCAGGCGCCGATGTTGGAGACCAGTGCGCCGATGAACCAGACGCGGTAGTTGAAGACCGAGAAAGAGCGGAACATCGCATTCGACGCGCGGGTGGGCGAACTCATCGGGCGGCCACCTCCCGCATCAGCTCGGCGGCGGAGCGCAGCAGCTCGCGCTGCGACGCCGTCAATGCGGCCAGGGCGTCTTCGAGCCACGAGTCGCGGCGCCGGACGGTCTCCTCCACGACCGCGCGACCCGCGTCGGTGAGCGCGATGTTGACCTTGCGGCGGTCGTCGGCGTCGGTCGTGCGCGTGAGGTAGCCCGATTCCTCCAGGCCGTTCACCGTGCGGTTCATCGACGGCGCCGACACGCGCTCCCGGTCGGCGAGTTCGCCGAGGGTGTGCTGCCCGTGCACCGACAGAGCGGCCAGCACGGCGAACTGCGCGTCGCTCATGGTGTCGACCGCCCGCTGGGAGCGAAGTCGTCGCGCCAGACGGAAGGTCGCCATGCGCAGTTCGGCGGCGGGTGTGGAGAGGTCGGGTGCGGCGGGGGCGGGCGTCTCGGGGCTCATGCTGATACTTAGCATAGCTCATTAGTCATGCTAAGTATCGGGGATGCGGCTGTCGCCGCCGATCCTCAGCTCTGCACGGACGGCTGCGCCGCGTCGGTCTCGTCGCGCCGCCGCTCGCGGCCCAGCGGAATCGTCGCGAGCAGTCCCACCACGAGGAAGCCTCCGGCGGTGAACGCCGACAGCCGTGTCGCGTCGGAGAACGCCGCCTTCGCGTCGGCGGCGATCGGCGCGGTCGCCGGGTTCGCAGCGAGGCCGGCGATGGCCCCGCCCGAGCTGTCGACCACCGCCGACACGATCTGATCGCGCTCCTGCGCCGGCAGTCCGCGATCGTCGAGGGATGACGACAGGATGCCGGCGGTGCCGGTGAACAGCACGGTTCCGAGGATCGCGATCCCCAGCGCAGATCCGACCTGACGGGCCGTCGACTGCGTCCCCGACCCCTGTCCTGACAGCTCGACCGGCACGTCCTGCAGGATGACCCCCGTCAGCTGCGCCGTCGCGAGGCCCACGCCGAAGCCGTAGAAGAACAGGGCGGGCAGCAGCCAGAGCCAGGCCGACTGCGTCCCGGCATCCCAGCCGACGACCAGGCCCGCTGCGACCACGCCCACGATCTCGGCGACGAGGCCGGCGCGGACGATGAGCGCGGCGCCGATCTTGCCGCTGGATGCGCCCGCGAACCCGCTGGCCACGAACGAGCCCGCGGCCAGCGCGATGAGGATGAGGCCGGTCTGCAGGGCGTCGAATCCGAGCGCGAACTGCAGCCAGAGCGGCAGGGACAGGATGATTCCGAATTCGCCGAGTGCGACGACGAGGGCGGCGATGTTGCCGCTGCGGAAGGTCGCGATGGAGAAGAGGCGGGGATCGAGCAGGGTCGGACGTCCTCGATGTGCCTGGTGCCGCGACCACGTCACGAAGCCCATGGCCGCGAGCAGCGCCATCGCGAAGGCCACCGGCACGGGCGAGACGGAGAACGGCCAGCTCCAGCCGCCGATGGTGAAGGGGTCGTTGAGCTCCCACCATCCGAGGGTGCGGCCTTCGATCAGGCCGAAGACGAGGGCGCCGAAGAGGATGACAGACAGGACGGCGCCGATCGCGTCGATCACGGGAGCGTTCTTGGCGCGCGACTCGCCCACCGCCCACAGCACTCCGATCGCGATGATGACACCGAGCGGGATGTTGATGCCGAAAGCCCAGCGCCACGAGAACGAGGTGGTCAGCCAGCCGCCGAGCAGGGGGCCGACGGCCGCCATGCCGCCGATCGTCGATCCCCAGACGGCGAAGGCGATGCCGCGCTCGCGACCCTGGAAGGTCGCGTTCAGCAGCGACAGCGTGCTCGGCAGCATCATGGCACCGCCCACGCCCTGGATGAGACGCGCGAGGATCAGCAGGTCGCCCGTCGGTGCGAACGAGGCCAGCACCGATGCGCCCGCGAACAGGGCGCCGCCGATCAGCAGCAGCCGTCGCCGTCCGATGCGGTCGGCCAACGACCCGAACAGCAGCAGCAGCGAGGCGAAGACGAGGGTGTATGCCTCCTGCACCCACTGCACCTGGGTGGAGGTGATGCCCAGGTCGTCCACGATCGCCGGAATCGCGACGTTGACGATGGTCGAGTCGACGATGATGAGCGCGACCGCGAGGCTGATGAAGACCAGACCGATCCAGCGGCGTGACCTGACTTCCTTCATGAATGGCTAGCTTATCTAGCAATATCCGGAATGCCAACCACCGGTCCTAGACTCGGGCCATGGCAGCAGCGCGGCGCGAGGAACGTTCCTTCATCGATCCTCACGGCATCCGCATCGTCTACGACCTCTACGAGCCCGACGGCGACGCCCCGCCCGTGCGCGGCGCCGTGCAGATCCTCCACGGCGTCGGGGAGCACGCCGGCCGCTACACGCACGTCGCCGAGGCCCTCACAGCCGCAGGATTCCTCGTCTACGCCGACGATCACCGCGGACACGGGCGCACCGGCCTGGAGCAGCACGGCGGTGATGCGAGCCGGCTCGGTCGACTCGGCCCCGGTGGGCTGAGGGCTGCCGTCGCGGCCTGCGCACAGCTGAGCGGCATCATCCGCGCCGACCACCCCGAGCTGCCCCTCATCCTCATCGGGCATTCGTGGGGCTCGTTCCTCGCGCAGATGCTGCTCGACCGGCATCCGCGGGACTACGACGCGCTCGTCCTCACCGGCTCGGCGCTGCGCTGGCCGGGATCCCTGAACTCGGGTGACCTCAACGCGCCGTGGGCGGGGTCCGAAGCGATGGGATCGGAGTGGCTGTCCTCCGACCTCTCGGTCGGCCGCGCATTCCTCGACGACCCGCTGACCACCTCGGAACCGCTGGCGAAGCTTTTCGGGCCGCTGGACACGCTGCGGCTGATCGGCAAGCCCGCGAAGAACCTTCCCCGCGACGTGCCGCTGTTGCTGATGATCGGGCGCGACGACACCGTCGGGGGCCCGCGCAGCATCCACCGTCTCGCCGCGGCGTACCGGCGGCGCTCCGGCCTCACCGACGTCACGACGCTCATCTACCCCGACATCCGGCACGAGGTGTTCAACGACGTGACACGCGACGAGGTGATCGCCGACCTGATCGCATGGATCGACCGGCACCTCCCGCCCTCGGGATAACGCCGCGCAGCGATCTTCGTGCGCGTCGACGCGTGGGGGAAACGGATGATTTCCGCGTCGCGTGGGGTCTCCCCGTTTCGCGGCGCGCGCTCCCGTGTCAAGATTCCGGCAGAATCCGGCGTGACCGCCGGTCAGTGCGGAGGAATGCGCGCGGTGGCGAGGAGCACGGACCGCGACCGTGAGCAGGCTCGGGTCGCTCTGGATGCGACGCTCGTGAGCGTCTTCTCCGGCGACGCTGCGGATCATCTGTCCCGCCTGCAGGGCATGCTCGACACCGTGGGCGCCGACCCCGATGCGGCCGAGTCGCGAACCCGGCTCGCCGTCGCTGCCGCGATGGCCGCGGTCATCGCCTGTCGGTTCGACGTCGCCGCGGACTATGCCGCGTGCGCGACCGATGCGGCCGTCGGCCTGTCGGCGGAGCTGACGCGCATGGTGGGCGCCCTCGTGCTGATGACCGACGCGATGGCGGGGACGGCGAATGCGTCTCGACGGGGGATCACGCTGCCCGCGCTCCTGCCCGGCGACTCCGGTCCGCGCCGCACGAGCGTGCGTGCCCGCCGCGATGACCTGCTGACGCGGTATCTCCTCGCCGAAGCCGCGCTCAGCGTCGCCGAATTCGACGTCGCCGAGCAGCTGATCGAGGGTGCCGGGCTCGCGCCGGGGCAGGTGAGCGCCCCTACAGGCGACGGCGAACCCGATGCGACGGGCGCGCCGCCGGCGCGCATCGACGGCGCCGCGCTGACCCTCCAGCTTCTGCGAGCGCGGCTCAGCGCATTCCGGGGGCGCGCCGCCCAGGCTCGGGTCATCGGCGAGGGTTTCGCCGCGGCGGGCGTCGCCGTACCGGAGCGCGCCTTCCTGGTGATCGACGCGATCGCCGCGTACGGTCACGCCCAGGCCGGTGATCGGCGCGCTTTCGAGCGCGCCGCCGCGGAGGTGCTCGCCCGTGCGCGCGACGACGCGAACTATCTGAGCGTCGGCTCCTGCCTCTACGTCGGTTGGGGCATGCGCACGCTCGGCCAGCTCCAGGCCTCCGCCGCGCTGCTCACCGCGATCGGCGGTCCCGGCCTCGCGCGCTGCAAGCTGTGGGATCGTGCCTTCGCGTCCGAGATCATCATCACCGCCGCTGCTCAGCGCGGTGATCTCTTGCGCGCAGAGGAGTTGCTCGCCGAGGCGACAGCCCTCAGTTCGCACCTCGTCGCAGCCTCCGCGGTCACCCGCGCGCGCGGAGCGATCGCGGCGATGCGCGGACGGCTCGAGGAGGCGAGAGCCCACGCCGTCGCGTCGGTCCATCTCGACGAAGCGGTGGGTTCCGACATCGAGGCTCTGCGCGGGCGGCACCTGCACGCGAGTCTCGATCCCGACACCCGCCGCGCTGCCGCAGCCTTGCGCCGCATCGCGTCCGAGGCCGATCGGTTGGGGATCGAGTCGGTGAGGGCGCTCGCGGCCCGCGGCTGGCGGCGCTTGTCGGCGAACGATCCCTCGATCGTCGGGGACATCAGCGTTCTCAGCTCACGGGAGCGCGAGATCGCGGCGCTGATGGCGGAAGGACACAGCAACCCCGCGATCGCGAGGTTGCGAGGGGGATCGGGCTGATGGTGCCCGCCCCGACGTTGACGCGGTAGATCGCGCTCGGGCTCACCGCGCTCGGCACGACCACGATGCTCGGCCCGTTCGCAACCGCCGCCAGCGCCCCGAAACCGGTGCCGGGAAGCGCGCTGACCGCGTCGACGCTGCCGTCGCCGTGAACGAGCGAAACCCAACCGTCGTCGGTGACCACGTAGGCGCCGGTGTCGTCGGGAGCGGTGGCGAGATCCGTCGGCACGCCGAGCCAGGCCGGCGGCGACGAGGTCGCTCCCGTCATCGCGTTGGTCGCGGTGTCGATCAGGCCGACGGCATCCGACCCGTCGACGACGAACGCCACGCCGCCCGATGTCGACAGCGTCATCGCCGTCACCCCTCCCGCGGCGCCGCTCACGGACGCGACCACGTGCACCGCAGACGAGCTCGCCGCCGCCGGGGCCTCGCCGAGGGTCACGGCCACCCCCACCGAGAACAGGGCGGCGGTCACGGCGGCGAGCGGTGCGACGGCGCGCCGGGCCGGGCGGGGCGAGAGGGCGGGGCGGACCGAGAGAGGGGGCACCCCGTCATCATCGGGTGGAGCGTGCGGCGCGTATATGGGTGGACGGAGTGATTCCGGCGTGCGCCGGAGGGCTGTCCCGACCTCGTACGCTGGAGTCATGCACGGGGAATACAAGGTTCCGGGCGGCAAGCTCGTGGTGGTCGACCTCGAGGTCGAGAACGGGCGCATCGCCGACTTCCACCTCGCGGGCGACTTCTTCCTCGAGCCCGACGACGCCCTCGCCGACATCGACGCGGCCGTGACCGGGCTGCCGGTGGAGACGGATGCCTCAGGCATCGCCGCGGCCGTCCGCGGGGCCCTGCCCGAGGGTGCGCAGCTGCTCGGATTCACGCCGGAGTCGGTCGGTACGGCCGTGCGCCGGGCGCTCGTGACCGCTCCCGGTTGGCGCGACTTCGAGTGGGAGGTCGTGCACGAGAAGGCGGTCTCGCCCGCCATGAACCTCGCCCTCGACGAGGTGCTCACGACGCGCGTGGGCGATGGCCGACGCAAGCCGACCCTGCGTATCTGGGAGTGGAACGAGTCGGCCGTCGTGATCGGCTCGTTCCAGTCGTACCGCAACGAGGTCGACCCCGACGGCGCGGCACGGCACGGATTCGACGTCGTGCGGCGCATCTCCGGCGGTGGCGCCATGCTGATGGCGGCGGGCTCGATCGTCACCTACTCGCTCTATGTGCCCGCCGCGCTCGTCGCCGGCCTCACCTTCGCGGACTCCTACGCGTTCCTCGACGACTGGGCCCTGCAGGCGCTGCGCTCGCTCGGCGTGGATGCCGTGTACCAGCCGCTCAACGACATCGCCTCCCCGGCCGGAAAGATCGGCGGCGCCGCGCAGAAGCGGCTCGCGAACGGCGGCGTGCTGCATCACGCGACGCTGTCCTACGACATGGACGGTCAGGTGATGACCGAGGTTCTGCGCATCGGCCGCGAGAAGCTCAGCGACAAGGGCACCGTCTCTGCGGCCAAACGCGTCGACCCGCTGCGGAGCCAGACGGGACTGCCGCGCGAGGCGATCATCGAGCGGTTCATGCAGACGTTCTCCACGCTCTACGGCGCCGAGCCCGGTCATATCACCGAAGAGGAATACGCCGAGGCCGAGGCCCTCGTCGAGGAGAAGTTCTCCACCGACGCGTGGCTGCACCGCGTTCCGTGACCGACGCACCGGCATCCGGCGCCGTCGATCCTTCCGGCGCCGTCGAGATCCACCACGGCGACAACCTCGCGGTCGCGCATGCTCTGCCGGATGCCGCGTTCACCCTGATCTATCTCGACCCACCGTTCAACACGGGGCGTCTGCAAGGCAAGGCGATCGAGTCCGCGGACCGCAGCGGCGTGCGCGGCGAGGTCAAGACCGGCTTCCGGGGCACGAGCTACGCGCGCCTGCGCGGCGATCTGCGCCGCTACGACGACCGTTTCGACGACTACTGGGAGTTCCTGGAGCCGCGCCTGCGCGAGGCGTGGCGACTGCTCGCCGACGACGGCACGCTCTACGTGCATCTCGACTATCGCGAAGCCCATTATGCGAAGGTGCTGCTGGACGCGCTCTTCGGGCGGGAGTGCTTCCTCAACGAGCTGATCTGGGCCTACGACTACGGCGCCAAGAGCCGCCGCCGGTGGCCCACGAAGCACGACACGATACTGGTCTACGTGAAGGATCCACGCGGGTACTGGTTCGACTCGGATGCCGTCGACCGAGAGCCCTACATGGCCCCCGGGCTCGTCACGGCCGAGAAGGCGGCCCGGGGCAAACTCCCGACCGACGTGTGGTGGCACACGATCGTGCCGACCAGCGGCCGCGAGAAGACGGGCTACCCCACGCAGAAGCCCGAAGGCATCCTTCGTCGGATCGTCCAGGCGTCCAGCCGACCCGGGGACCGCGTGCTGGATCTGTTCGCCGGCAGCGGCACCACGGGGGCGGTGTGCAGCGCACTGGGGCGAGACGCCGTGCTCGTCGACGACAACCCCGAGGCCATCGCGGTGATGCGCCGCCGCATGCCGCATGCGCGCATCGTGACGGCCGAGCCGCGACCGCCCGTGCCGTGATCGACTCCGGCCCCGATCGGGCCGTGCCATGATCCGATCGTGCAGAGCGATCCCGAGATCCTGATCACCGCCGGACGTGTGCGCGTTCGGCGCCACGGGGCAACGCGGTGACCCCGGGATCACCCTCATCCCCGAGCCCAGCATTCCCGGGGACGGCACGCTCAACGTCAATGTCTTCACCCCCTTCCCGGGAGCCGCCGGGCTTCCGGTGCTCGTGTGGATCCACGGCGGAGGCTTCTTCTCCGGCTCGCCCGCCAGCCCCTGGTACGACGGACGTGCTTTCGCGCGCGACGGCGCCGTGGTGACCATCTCGTACCGGCTCGGCGTGGACGGCTTCGGCCACATCGACGGTGCGCCGTCCAACCGTGGCGTGCGCGACTGGCTCGCGGCGTTGGAGTGGGTGCAGGAGAACATCGCGGCCTTCGGCGGCGATCCCGCGCGCGTGACGATCGCCGGCCAGTCGGCCGGCGGCGGTGCCGTGCTGACCCTCCTCGGGATGCCGTCGGCACAGCACCTGTTCCACCGGGTGTGGTCGCTGTCTGCCGCTCTCGGCGATGTGGAGCCCGAGCGCGCTCGGGCGCTCACCGCCGCGATCGCCGCCGCAGCCGGGGTCTCCGCCGACCGCGACGGGCTCGCGTCGATCCCCGAGGAACGCCTGCTCGCGCTGCAGAAGCAGGCGACCGCGATCGATCCGAAGGCGGCGGCGCAGATGCTCGCTGCCGGGCTCGCCCTCGGTCCCGAGATCGACGGCGAGCTGCTGCCGCGCGCGACCGGCGCGTCGTTCGCGGCCGGCGTGGGAGCGGACAAGCCGCTCGTGCTGGGCACGACCGACGACGAGTTCACGATGATCTTCGCGCGCGCGGCCCGGGCGATGCGCTGGGTGCCCCGGAGCATCGTCCTCGGTCGTCTCGGGCTGGAACGACGACGGCGCCGCGCCTACCTCGCGGCCAACCGCGACGTCGCCGCGCACGGGACGGCGCGCGTCGCCGGTCGCTATCTCACCGACCGCATGTTCCGAGAGAAGAACGTGCAGCTCGCGGATGCGCGCGGTGCGGCGCCCAGCTGGATGTACCGATTCTCGTGGCCGTCGGGGCGCTTCGGATTCGCGGAGCACTGCCTCGACGTGCCCTTCTTCTTCGACTGTCTGGATGCCGAGGGCATCGCCCCGCTGGCGGGCGATGCGCCGCCCCCGCAGCTCGCCGACGCGGTGCACGCCGACGCGGTCGCGTTCGTCGCCGGCGGCGATCCCGGATGGACCCGGTGGAGTGCGGCGCAGGCGGCGCGGATCTACGACGTACCGGTCTCGGAGCGGGTCGGCGCCTACGCCTCGGTGGCGCCGCTGCGCTGAGCACCCGAGACGGCGTCCTCGCCGGCGCGCACGCCGATGACCGCTCGGTTCGCGGCGGCCATGGCGGCGGCGCGGCCGGCCGAGCGCGCCGCGACGAAATCGTAGAAGGTGAGCGCGAGTCGCAGGGGGCCGAGCTCGAGCGGGCGGAAGTCGCGGGTGCGGCGAAGACGCGCCCACAGGTGCGGATCGAGCTCGCGCAGGTAGCCGCGGGCGCGGTGGGCGTGCGCCGTGTTCGAGGCGATGCGGATGGTGCGGGCCTCCCGCAGCCACGGCAGGCTGAACGACAGGTTCTCCCGTGTGCTCTCGGCCGCCGACTCGATGGCGACGGCATCCGGCGGCACGCCCAGACGAACAGTCGCGTGACGCGCCATCACCACCGCCTCCGGTTCGGTTCCGCGTACGGTGCCGCCGGAGAAGACGAAGAGTGCGTCGGGCGGTGCCGAGCGCACCGCGATGCGCGTCCGCCATGCCTGCAGGGCGTTCAGTCGACCGTCCGCCCGCGAGCGGAAGCCGAGCACGAGCACGACGTCGCGCCCGCTGGCGGGGCCGGCGGTGGGGGCCGCGGGGTAGTCCGCGCGCGAGGTACGCCAGGCCTGCACCTCACCGAACGCGATGATCGCCCCACCCGCCGCGGCGATCCACGGCATCCACCCGAGGAGCCTCACACGCGGAGGAAGGCGAGCAGCGCCTCGTTCACCTCGGCGCCGTGGGTGCGCAACAGCCCGTGCGGGGCGCCGTCGATCTCGACGTAGGTGAGCGAGGCCACGACTGCTCCTTCCGGGATGCCGCGGATCGACCTCCCGCCCTCGACGCTACCCGTCCCGGCGCGCGCCGTCCGAGGGATGCACGGTGAACACGTGCGCAGCGCCGAAGCCCGCGGCGGCGAACGCCGCGGCGACACCGGCGGTCGCCTCCTCGACCAGTTCGCGGTCGATGAGCGCGATCGCGGCGCCGCCGAAGCCGCCGCCGGTCATGCGGGCGCCGACGGCCCCTGCTGCGCGCGCAGTCGCCACGGCCAGGTCGAGCTCGGGCGTGGAGATCTCGAAGTCGTCGCGCATCGACGCGTGCGACGCGTCAAGAAGCGCGCCGATCGCCCGCGGTCCCTCCGCGCGCAGCAGGCGCACGGCGTCGAGCACACGCTGGTCCTCCGTGACGACGTGGCGGACGCGCCGAAAGGTCACGTCGTCCATCAGCGCACGGGCGCGGTCCAGGTCGGCCGGCACGAGGTCGCGCAGGGCCGCGACGCCCATGATCTGCGCGCCGCGTTCACAGGCTTCGCGCCGCTCGCCGTAGCCACCGGTGGAGTGCGCGTGGCTCACGCGGGTGTCGATGACGAGCACCTCCAGCCCTGCGTCGGCGAATCCGAGCGGCACGACATCGACCTCCAGCGAGCGACAGTCGAGGAAGATGCCGGCATCGGCGCGTCCGAGCATCGAGGCCATCTGGTCCATGATCCCGGTGGGCGCGCCCACGGCCAGGTTCTCGGCGCGGCGACCGGCCTGAGCGAGATCCACAGGCGAGAGGGAGAGCTGCCACACGTCGTTGAGGGCCGATGCCGTGGCACCTTCGATCGCCGCCGACGACGACAGCCCCGCGCCGACGGGCACGTCGGAGGCCAGAGCGATGTCGACGCCCGTCAGCGCGTCGGCGTCGCGGCCGGCGGCGCGTGCGGCATCCCGCAGCGCCCATGCCACCCCGAGCGGGTAGCGCGCCCACTCGACGATCTCGTCGCGATGGTGGGGGAAGAGGGCGTCGAGGTCGGCCAGCGCGACCTCGACCGGCACCGGATCGAAGGTCGACACGACGCGGATGCGGCCGTCGTCGCGCGTACCCAGCGCCGCGATCGTGCGGCCGTCGATCGCGAAGGGGAAGACGAAGCCGTCGTTGTAATCGGTGTGCTCCCCGATGAGATTCACCCGTCCCGGAGCCGACCAGTAGCCCACGGGCGCTGCGCCGGTGAGCTCGCCGAACAGGTCGTGCGCATCGGTGCGCGGTGTGGCCGCGGTCGTCACAGCTGGACTCCTTCGATGGCAGATCGCAGCCGGTCGGCCGCGGTCTCGGGGAGGACGTCGCCGATCCAGGCGCCCATGGCCGCTTCGGATCCGGCGAGGAACTTGAGCTTGTCGGCCGCGCGGCGCGGGCTCGTGATCTGCAGGTTCAGGCGCACCGTGTCGCGGCCCACGTGCACCGGGGCCTGATGCCACGCGGCGATGTAGGGCGTGGGGTCGCCGTAGAGGGCATCGATGCCGCGCAGCAGCCGCAGATAGATCGGTGCGAGTTCGTCGCGCTCGACGTCGTCGAGGGCGGCGAAGTCCGGCACGTGACGGTGGGGGAGCAGGTGCACCTCGATCGGCCAGCGCGCGGCGAACGGCACGAAGGCGGTCCAGTGCTCTCCCCGCAGCAGCACGCGCGGGCCTTCCTGCTCGAACGCGAGGATACGAGCGAAGAGGTCCGGTGCCGTCCGGTCGATCGCGTCGAGGAGTCGGGTCGTGCGCGGGGTGATGTACGGATACGAGTAGATCTGGCCGTGGGGGTGCTGCAGCGTGACACCGATCGCCTCGCCGCGGTTCTCGAACGGGAACACCTGCTGCACGCCGGGCAGCGCCGACAGGGCCGCCGTGCGGTCGGCCCACGCCTCGATCACCGTGCGTGCGCGTGTCGGCGTCTGCGTGCCGAACGAGCCGCTGCGCTCCGGTGAGAAGCACACGACCTCGCAGCGGCCGACGCTGGTGCGGGTGCGACCGAGGCCCAGGTGCGCGAGGTCGTCGAGCCCGCGCGGGGGATCGGATGCCGCGGGGGCGTCTCCGGTCGCCTCGGACAGTGCCGGGCCGAAGGAGGGCGAGCGGTTCTCGAAGACGGCGACGTCGTAGTGCGAGGGGATCTCGGACGGGGTGGTCGGGGTCTGCGGGGCGAGCGGATCGAGTTCGGCGGGCGGCAGGAAGGCGCGGTTCTGCCGGGCGGCGGCGACGGAGATCCAGTCTCCCGTGAGGATGTCCTGGCGCATGGTCGCCGTCGCCGGGCGGGGGTCGAGGCTGCGCGTGTCGAGGGCGCGATCGGGGCCGAGGGTCGTGTCGGGGTCGTCGAAGTAGATGAGGTCGCGCCCGTCGGCGAGGCGGGTGAGGCGCTTGACGACGCCCGCGCCGAGCGGCGTCGCGGGGGCCGTCGGCGGTGTCGCGGGGGCGAGGTGAGGAGGCGGCTCCGGCATGTTCACGATAACACGATACGGCTATGTGCGTGCTATCGTCAACACGGAGGTTGGGATGGCACACAAACGCGCGTCGATGGCGGATGTCGCACGGATCGCGGGGGTGTCGGCGCAGACCGTCTCTCGTGTCGTCAACGCCAGCCCGCGGGTCGACCCCGCCACCCGCGCCCGCGTCGAGGAGGCGATGGCCCGCAGCGGCTACCGCATCCACCGCGCCGCCCGGGCGCTGCGGACGGGGAGGTCCGGCACGATCGGCGTCGTCGTCTCGACGCTCGCGACGGTCGGCAACTCGCTCATGCTCGAAGCCGTGACCGATGCCGCCGCCGAACGCGAGCACGACGTCGCGGTGGTCGCCATCGGCTCCGGAGACGCCGCCGAAGCGCTCCAGCGGCTCAACGAGCAGGGAGTCGACGGCGTGGTCGTCATCAACGAAGCCTCCGCGCTCGTCCGCTCTGCCGATCTGCCGACCGCTCTTCGACTCGTCGTCGTCGACTCGCCGCCCGACGACCGGTTCGCCGGCGTGGAGACCGATCATGCCGGGGGAGCGGCCGGCGCGACCGCGCACCTGCTCGCACTCGGGCACGCCACGGTCGCGCACATCGCCGGGCCGACGACCTCGTACGCGGCCGCCGAGCGCGAGCGCGGATGGCGCGACACCCTCGAGGCGGCGGGGCGGCCGGTCGGCGCGCTCGTGCGCGGTTCCTGGACCTCGGCATCCGGCTACGAGGCAGCCCAGACACTCATCGACGACGGCGCCGTCGGCACCGCCCTGTTCGTCGCCAACGACCAGATGGCCCTCGGGGCGCTGCGCGCCCTCGCCGAGCACGGTGCGCGGGTGCCCGAAGACGTCAGCGTCGTCGGCTTCGACGACGTCGACGACGCGGCCAACTACCGGCCTCCTCTCACGACGGTGCGCCAGCACTTCGACCGGCTCGGCGCCCAGGCCGTCGCCGCTCTTCTCGACGAGGGCGACGACCTCGAGTCCACGTCGGCGACCGGGGCGACCCGCGCGGTGATGCCTGCCCCGCTCATCGTGCGCGACAGCACCGGCCCCGCGCCGGTCTGAGCGCGGCGCCTGCGCCGAGGTCAGTCGACGGCGACGGCGCGGATCGGTGTGGCGGCCTGCGGCTGCAGCACCGGCGGTCGGAGCCCGGTGGTCCCGCGTGGCGCCAGGCGACTTTCTACCCCTTCTCGCTCACGTCCCGCCTCGGCCGCGGCACCGCGCGGCGGGTCGAGATCGACGGCGCGCCGCGCGTGCAGAGCGCGCGCTTCGGCGACGTGTCCGCCGTCAACGCGGTCGTCACGACCGACGACGCCGACACGAGCGTGTTCTTCGTGAACCGCTCGGTGTCGGATGCCGCGGAGCTCGTGATCGATCTGCGCGAACTCGACGCGGCATCCCTCGCCGTCGTCGAGTCGTGGATGATCACCGATGCCGATTACCGGGTGAGGCCGCAGTCGCTGGAGGTCATCCGTCAGGGAGCGCCGTTCGTTGAGCGAGCGCAGCGAGTCGAAACGCAGCGCCGCGCCGGGATCAGTGAGCGGCGCGGCGCGCCTCCCAGCCGGTGCGCACCATCTCGTCGACGGTGTAGCGGTTGGTCCAGTCCAGGTCGCGGGCGGCCAGCTCCCCGGTGGCGACGATGCGGTCGGGGTCGCCCGGGCGGCGCGGACCGATCCTCGGCGTGAAGTCGATGCCGGTCACGCGGGCCATGGCATCCATGATCTCGCGCACGCTCAGGCCGTTCTGCGACCCCAGGTTGTACGCGGCCTCGATGGGCTCACCCGCCTCGAGTCGCTGCGCCGCGACGACGTGCGCGGCCGCGATGTCGCCGACGTGCACGTAGTCGCGCACGTTGGTGCCGTCGGGGGTGTCGTAGTCGTCGCCGTTGATCTGCGGGGTCTCGCCGGCGAGCAGCTTCTCGAACACGATCGGGAAGAGGTTGTGGGGGCTCGTGTCGTACACCGACGGGTCGGCCGAGCCGACCACGTTGAAGTAGCGCAGCGACGTGTGGCGGAGGGGCTGCTCGTCGGATGCCGTCGCCACGCCCTGATCGCGCAGCAGCCATTCGCCGATGAGCTTCGACTCGCCGTAGGGCGACGCGGGGCGCTTGGGCAGGTCCTCGGTCACCAGGGGCACGTCGGGGGTGCCATAGACCGCGGCCGAGGAGGAGAAGACGATGTTGTGCACACCGGCATCCGCCATGGCCGCCAGCACGACGCGGGTGCCCTCGACGTTCTGCTCGTAGGTGTGCAGCGGGCGCTGCACCGAGACGCCGGCGTACTTGAATCCGGCGACGTGGATCACGCCCGTGACGCCGTGTTCGCGCATCGTGTCGGCCAACAGCGCGCGATGCAGGATCGTGCCCTTCACGAACGGCACGCCCTTGGGCACGAACGACGCGTGGCCGCTCGAAAGGTCGTCCACGACGACCGGGGCGATGCCCGCCGCCTGCAGGGCGCGCACCACGTGCGCACCGATGTATCCCGCTCCGCCGGTCACAAGCCACGTCATGTGTCCATCCTGCCCGATGCGAGCCGGTGACCGATGCCGCGGGCCGGTGAACGCGTAGCATCGCGCCCATGACCCGCGTCGTGCTCGCCCCCGACAGCTTCAAGGGCTCGATCCCCGCTGCCGCGGCCGCCGCCGCACTGCGCGACGGGTGGCGGTCGGTGCGGCCGGCCGACGACGTGGTGCTGCGGCCGATGGCCGACGGGGGAGAGGGGACGTTGGACGCGTTCGCCGCTGCCGTCCCGGGCGCGACGCGGATGCCGCTCACGGTCACCGGGCCCGCGGGAACGCCCGTTGACACCGCATGGCTGCTGCTGCCGGACAGTACCGCGGTCGTCGAGCTCGCGGCGACGAGCGGGATCGAACTGCTCGGCGGCCGGTTGCGTCCCTGGGACGCGTCGACGCGCGGGTTCGGCGAGGCGATCGCCGCCGCGCTCGAGCACGGTGTGGAGCGCCTCGTCCTCGGCATCGGATCGAGCGCGTCCACCGATCTCGGCGTCGGTATGCTCTCGGCGCTCGGTGCCGGGTTCGTCGACGGCGCCGGAGCCGCGGTGCCCGACGGCGCCGGCGGGCTGGCGGCGATCGCCCACGTCGACACCGCTGCGCTGCGACAGCCTCCTGCCGGCGGCATCGTCGTGCTCTCCGATGTGACCACTCCGCTGCTCGGTCCCTCGGGTGCGGCCGCGGTCTTCGGCCCGCAGAAGGGCATCGACGACGTCGCCCGCGCAGAGGCGGGTCTCGCGCACGCCGCGTCGCTGTTCCCGCTCGATCCGATGGTGGCGGGCGCGGGCGCGGCGGGAGGCACCGGCTTCGCCCTGCTGACCTGGGGGGCGCGGCTCGTCTCGGGCGCTGAGGAGATCGCCCGCCTCGTGGGGCTGGTCGAGGCCGCCGCGACCGCCGATCTCGTCGTCACGGGTGAGGGGGCCTACGACGATCAGTCCGCGGCCGGAAAGGCCCCCTCCGTGGTCGCCGCGGCGGCCGGTGCGGCCGGAGTGCCGACGGCGCTCGTCGCCGGACGGGTCGCCCCCGCGGTGGATGCGACCGCGTTCTGCGCGGCGATCGCGCTCACCGACCTCGCCGGGTCGGCGGACGCCGCGCTCGCCGATCCCGCACGATGGCTGCGCGCCGCTGGGGCGCGGCTCGCAGCGGGCGTCGCACGCGTGGCCTGATGAGGGGGCGCCGCCGCGCCGGGCACGTCGCGTGTTGACGTCAACATCGCGACGGCAGCGGCATCCGCGCCTCCCACGGTGACGATCACCCCCAACCCCGCCTACGCCTCCGAGCCCTTCGAAGGGTGGGGGACCAGCCTGGTCTGGTTCGCGAACGCCACCGGTGGCTACCCGGAGGCGGTTCGCCAGGACCTCCTGGACAAGGTGTTCGGCGAGAAGGGGCTCAACCTCAACATCGCCCGCTACAACATCGGCGGCTGTTCTCGACGCCGCGAGCCCTCGGCACCGCAACCGTCTCGGCAGCGGGAACGATCGCCGTGACCGTTCCGACGGATGCCCCGGCGGGCGCGCACCGCCTCGCGGTGACCGACGCCTCCGGAGCGGTGATCGGGTGGTACGCGGTCACGGTGAGGGCAGCGCCGACGGCGCTGGCGACGTCCGGCGCCACGGCCCCGTTCGGTGTGGCTCTGGCCATCGCCATGCTCCTGGTCCTCGCCGGGGCCGCTTCCGTTCGTGCGGTCAGCGATCGGTGCGTGTCACGCGTCGCCCAGCGCGGCCGCGACGACGGCGCGGGCCTCGGCCTGCACCTCGCGCAGGTGCTCCTCGCCCCGCAGCGATTCGGCGTAGAGCTTGTACACGTCCTCCGTGCCCGACGGGCGTGCCGCGAACCACGCGTGCTCGGTCTGCACCTTGAGGCCACCGATCGCGGCGCCGTTGCCGGGCGCGTGCGACAGTTTCGCGGTGATCGGCTCGCCGGCGAGCTCGGTCGCGGTGACCGCCTCCGGGGCGAGCTTGGACAGGGCGGACTTCTGCGCCGGCGTCGCCGGGGCGTCCACGCGCTGATAGGCGGAGGCGCCGAACTCCGCCTCGAGCTCCGCGTAGCGCTGCGACGGGGTCTTGCCCGTCACCGCCAGGATCTCCGCGGCGAGCAGGCACAGCAGGATGCCGTCCTTGTCGGTCGTCCAGACGCCTCCGTCGAAGCGCAGGAAGGAGGCTCCCGCCGACTCCTCGCCGCCGAACGCGACCGACCCGTCGAGAAGGCCGGGAACGAACCACTTGAACCCGACCGGCACTTCGAGCAGGCGCCGACCGAGCGCCGCAGCGACCCGGTCGATGATCATCGACGAGACGAGGGTCTTGCCGACGGCGGCGTCGGCCGCCCACTGTGGGCGGTGCGCGTACAGGTAGTCGATCGCCACCGCCAGGTAGTGGTTCGGGTTCATCAGCCCGGCATCCGGCGTCACGATGCCGTGGCGGTCGGCGTCGGCGTCGTTGCCCGTGAGGATGTCGTACTCATGGCGTCGCGCCACGAGTGCGGCCATCGCGGACGGCGACGACGGGTCCATGCGGATCTTCTCGTCCCAGTCCAGTGTCATGAAGCGCCACGTCGGGTCGACCTCGGGGTTCACGACGGTGAGATCGAGTCCATAGCGGTCGCCGATCAACTGCCAGTACTCGACCGAGGCGCCGCCCAGGGGGTCCGCGCCGATGCGCACGCCCGCCTTCGCGATGGCGGCGACGTCGATGATGCTGCCGAGGTCGGCGACATAGCCCTCACGGAAGTCGTACGAACCGAGGGTGTCGGCGTCGATGTCCTTGAAGGGCGTGCGCCGCACGCCCTCGAGGCCGGCGGCGATGAGGGCATTGGCGCGGTCGGCGATCCAGCCGGTGGCATCGGTGTCGGCCGGGCCGCCGTGGGGCGGGTTGTACTTGAAGCCCCCGTCTCGCGGCGGGTTGTGCGAGGGGGTGACTACGATGCCGTCGGCGCGAGCGGGGTCGTCGGCGGCCAGATCGCGGTTGTAGGTGAGGATGGCGTGGCTGAGGGCCGGTGTCGGCACCCACGAATCGCGGGAGTCGGTACGGACGTCCACACCGTTGGCGACCAGGACCTCCACCGCCGTCCGCTCTGCCGGAAGCGACAGGCCGTGCGTGTCGCGACCGAGGAAGAGCGGACCGCTGATGCCCTGCGCCGTGCGGTAGTCGACGATCGCCTGGGTGGTCGCGAGGATGTGGTCCTCGTTGAAGCTCGTGCTCAGCGACGAGCCGCGGTGGCCGCTCGTGCCGAAGGCGACACGCTGTTCGGCGACGGCCGGATCGGGCTTGAGGTCGTAGTAGGCGGCGATGAGCTCATCGATGTCGACGAGGTCGGAGGCTTCGGCTGGCTGTCCTGCGCGGCTCATGTCCACAGTCTGTCACTGCCGCGGCGCCCGTGCTCACTCTCGGTGCAGGACCGATGTCGCCGTGCTGTCGGACAGCTTGTTGATGAGCGTGAGCGTGTCGGGCTTGCACCCGTACTTCGCGTCGCTTATCGGCGCGACCGAGATCTGCTGGCTGATGGCGCCGGCATCCGTGCCCTTGCCGTCGATCGTCGCGACGATCTCCAAGCCCGACGTGTCCTGGGTCTGGCTGCCGATCCCGTTGCCGGTGACCGTGTAGGTTCCCGTGATCGAGCCCTTGAAGTTGATGAGGATGGTCGTTCCCGACACGTTCGCGGTGACCTGCTCGGCCGGGGTCCACGTGTAGGTCCCGTCCTTGCGGAGGATGAGATCCGCGGTGCCCACCGGAGCGAACGTGGCACCCGATCCCGCCATGAGCGAGTTCACGTCGTTGTAGAACGCGGTGACCTGGTCCTGGCCCATGTGCCACGCGCCGACGAGGCAGGCGAGGTCGGCCGTGGGCGACGGCGAGGGCGTCGCTGTCGGAGTGGGCGTCGGCGTCGGGGTTGCGCTCGCAGAACCGGTCGGCGTGGGCTGGGTCGCCGGCTTCTCCTCGACGGGGGCGCATGCGCTCAACCCGAGCGCGAGGACGGCGGCGGTGACGACGGCGAGGGGGGAGAATCGGCGGATCACCCCTTCAGCGTAGGCTGTCACCCGTGACTTCCGCGCCTTCGCCGACCGGGGCGTCTGCGGCATCCGTGCCCGCGCGCCGTACCTACAGCTATCTCGGACCGGCCGGAACCTTCACCGAAGCGGCGCTGGCGCAGGTGCCCGAAGCGCGCGATCAGATCTGGCGTCCGGTGCGCAATGTCGCCGAAGCGCTCGCCGATGTCGTCGAGGGCCGGTCGGATGCCGCGATGATCGCGATCGAGAATTCGGTCGACGGCGGAGTGTCCACGGCGCAGGATGCGCTGGCCACGATGCCCGGGCTGAGAATCATCGGTGAGTATCTGGTCCGCGTGAACTTCGTGCTCGTCGCCCGCCCGGGAACCCGCATCGAAGACGTCACCCTCGTGGCCGCGCACCCGGTCGCCTACGCGCAGTGCCTGCGGTGGCTGTCGGCGCATCTGCCCGACCATGCGCACCTACCGGCGTCCAGCAATGTCGCCTCGGCCGTGGACATGCTGGAGGGGGTGAGCGACGCGGATGCCGCGGTGGCGCCGCCCGCGATCCTCGAACACCACGACCTTCAGCTGCTCGCCGAGGAGATCGGCGACAATGCCAACGCCGTCACCCGTTTCGTGCTGGTGGGCCGCACCGTGGCGCCGCCCGCGCCGACCGGCGCCGACAAGACCTCGCTGATCGTCGAGCTGCCCGAGGAGTACCCGGGCGCGTTGATGGAGATGCTCGAGCAGTTCGCCACGCGCGGGATCAACCTGTCGCTGCTCGCCTCGCGACCGATCGGCGACGCCCTGGGGCGCTACCGGTTCGTCATCGACGCGGACGGGCACATCCAGGACGAGCGCATGGCCGACGCGCTGCTGGGC